>JACPTQ010000020.1:0-38380 GCA_016192705.1 Deltaproteobacteria bacterium
GTGGAGCCAGATTTCGGCGCCCGTCGCGCGTTTCACGGCTGCGGTCGCGCCGACGTGGTCGAGGTGCGCGTGGGTGTGCAGCAGCGCTTTCACTTTGAGGTCGTAGTGGCGAACGACGTCGAGGATGCGTTCGGGTTCGTCGCCGGGGTCGATGATGACCGCTTCTTTTGTCGCGTCGCACGCGTAGATGCAGCAGTTGCACTGAAAGGCGCCGACGGGGATGACCTCGAGGAGCATGCGGTTATCGTAGATGAAAAATTGGACGCGCGAAAGCCGCTCGTGATAAGGATGAGGCGCGGATGCGGCTGTGATGGTCGCGCCGTTTTCATGTCCTGTGCGGACCTGAATCAGGTCCGCGTCTCTTAGGCGCGCGGCAACTCGATCCTAGCGGACGGATTGCGCAAAGTGCACGCCCAGCAACGGTTTTTGGGCATCGCTTGTAAAGGAGATTTGCGCCTGCTACAACTACAATACATTACAACACATAGCCATTTAGGAGGGCTACGTGAAGATCAAAACCGTTGAAATCACTGGGTTTAAATCGTTCATGGAGCACACCGTGTTTCCGCTCGACCAGGGGATTACGGCGGTGGTCGGTCCAAACGGCTGCGGCAAGTCGAACCTCGTCGACGCGATTCGGTGGGCGCTCGGGGAGCAAAGCGCGAAACACCTGCGCGGCCAGGCGATGGAGGACGTCATTTTCAACGGCTCGGAGAGCCACGCGCCGATGTCGATGGCTGAGGTCACGCTGACGTTTCGGAACGATGAAGGGCAAGTCCCCGACCTGTACAAGGACTACGTCGAAATCGCGGTCACGCGGCGGCTCTTTCGGTCGGGCGAAAGCGATTACCTGATTAACAAAGTTCCGGTGCGGCTCAAGGACGTCACCGACCTGTTTTTGGGGACGGGCGTTGGCACCAAGGCGTACTCCATTATTGAGCAGGGGCGCGTCGGGCTCATCGTTAATGCGCGACCGGAGGACCGGCGAAATCTGATCGAGGAAGCGGCGGGCGTTAGCAAGTACCGCGTGAAGAAGAAACAAGCCGAACGAAAGATGGAGGCGACGCGGCAAAACCTCCAGCGCATCGAGGACATCTTGGGCGAGGTGACGCGGCAAATTCGGTCGCTCGAGCGGCAGGCGAAGAAGGCTGAGCGGTACAAGCGCGTGCGCGACGAGGCGAAAGGGATTGAGCTTCGTGGGGCGGCGCATGAGGCGCTTCGGATGTTCGCTGAAGTTCACGCGATCGAGGAGAGCTGCACGGCGGCACGCGAAAAGCTCGTCGACCTTGAGCGCGACTTGGTGGCACGAGAGGGGAACCTCGCGGCGGCCAAACTTGACGAGACGGCGCGCGATGGGGCGCTGCAGGAGCTCGACCGGAAACTCTATGAAGCCGACAACGAGCTCAAGTTGTGCGAGCGTGACCAGGCGCATTTGGCGCGTGAGATTGAAGCGGGCGAAGCGCGGCAAAAGGATGTCGCGGGCGAGATTGCGGCGGCTGAGGCGGCGGCTGAGCAGAACGAAACGGCGAGAGCTGAGGTCGACGCGAGCTTTGGGGCGTGTGCGGCGGAGCACGAGGCGCGATTTGGTGAGCTTGCGGAGGCGACGGGGACGGCGACGCGGCTTGAGGAGAAGTGGGGCGAGCTCAAGGTGTGCATCGACCGGTTGCGCGAGGAAGAGGCGCGCGCGAACGAGGCGATTGTGCGGGCGAAGAGCCAGATCGGTGCGATGGAACGGCAGCGCGGGGAATTCGGGGGGCGGCTGGAGACGCTTGTCGAGACCGAATCGGGGGAGCGGCGGGTCGCGGACGATGAAACGGCGCGGCGCGACGCGGTGAATGGGGCGGTGAGCGGACTTCGGCAGTTGCGGTTGGAGCTTGGCGGAAAAGAGGACGAGCTCAGGCAGCGGGCGAACGAGATTCAGGCGCGTGTCACGGCGCGGGAGACGGAAATTCGTGAGCTCTGGTCGCGGCTGTCGGAGAGGAAGTCGCGGCTCGAAGCGCTTGTTGCGATTTATGAGTCGCACGAAGGGGTTGGGGAGGGGGCGCGGCGACTGCTCGCGCGGGCGAACCAGGCTGGGCAAGTGAGCGGCGTTCGTGGACTCGTGGCGGACCTCATTGAAGTTCCCGCGGGGCTTGAGGCGGCGGCGGCGGCAGTGCTCGGGCCGCGACTCGAATATCTCGTGACGGAGAGTGACGCTGCGGCGCGGTCGATGATGGCGGAGCTTCGTGGCGAGTCGCTTGGGCGCGCTGGGTTTATCGTTCTCGATTCGGCCGCGGAGACCGCCAGTGATTCAGGACCGGCACAACCCTCGTCGTCGGCGGCTCTACCGGAAGGTTGGACGTTTGTGCGGGACGCAATCGGCGCGAATGGCAATGCCAAAGCGTTCGCCCACCTTTTTGGTCGGGTTGTTCTCGTTGATGAGATTCCCGATCGAGCGATCCTATCGGACGATTTCGCGGCGTTTACGTTCGTTTCGCGCGCGGGTGATGTCGCGGAGCCAAACGGCGTTTACTGGGGCGGAAGCGGAATGGAGGCGGGCGGCGGGTTGCTCGTGCGGCGGCGCGAGATTCGCGAGTTGCGCGAAGAGGTTTCGCGGCTTTGGGAATCGCACGACGCAAGAAAGGCGGAACAAGCGGCCGATGAACGTGAGCTCGTTGATTTGACGGGCCATTTGAGTCTCGTTCGCGAGGCGGCGCGCGTTCGAGACCAGGACATTTCGAAGGAAGAACGAGAACTTTCGCGAATTGAGGCCGAAGTCGCGAAACACACGACAAACCTCGATCGAACGCGAAAGGAGAGGCAGGCGGTTGAAGCGCGAATCGGCGAGCTCGTCGCGCAGATCGATGCGGAGTGTCGAACGCTCGTCGACGCTGAGCGGGCGCGCGGGGAGCGCCAGGCGGACCTTCGCGAAGTCGTCGACACGGAGCGAACGGCGCGCGTCGAATTCGAAGCGGCGCGAGAGCGACAGACGGCCCTGCGGGTTCAGGTGACCGCATTGGCCGAGCGGCGTGATTCGCTGTCACGTGAGCTCGCGCGACTCAGCGCTGCTTTGGGCGAGGCGAAGGCGCGATGCGAGCGAGCGGAGCACGAAAGTGTTCGTCTTGCTGAGACGGTTTCGGCGCACCGCGAACAGCTCGCGGCGACGGGTGAAAAGTTGTCCGCTTGCCGGATCGCGTCGGCTGCGCTCGCCGAGGCGCGCGTCGGCGCAGATGCAATGCTTCGAGAAATCGTCGAGGCGGTCAACGAAATCGAGATCTCACTTCGCGACGTTCGCGCGCAAATCGACACCGAGAAGTCGACGCTGACTGAGCGCGGATTTCAGAAAGCGCAAACTGGGCTCGAGCTCAAGCAACTTTCCGAGACGCTTCAAACCAAGTGGAAGGCGCCGCTCGCGCACGCGATTGCGGAGTACCACATGGCGCCGATCGTCGACGAGCCAGCCCGCGCGCGTCTCGCGGAGCTGCTCGGGATTATGGAGCGCATGGGCGAAGTCAACCTTTCAGCGATGGACGAATACGCGGATCTCCAAAAGCGCCAGGAATTCTTGACCACGCAACGTGACGACCTCCGTCAATCGCTGCTCGCCCTGCAGCGTGCCATCGCGAAGATCAACCACACGAGTCGCGAGCGATTCCGCGAAACGTTCGAGCTCGTCAACGCGCGTTTCCAGGAAGTCTTCCCGCGGCTCTTCCGCGGCGGGCGCGCAAAGCTCGCGCTCACCGACGAAAACGACATGCTCGAAACCGGCGTCGAAATCATCGCGCAGCCGCCGGGTCGAAAACTCCAGCACCTCACGCTCCTCTCAGGCGGTGAAAAAGCGTTGACCGCCGTAAGCCTCTTGTTCGCGCTCTTCCTCGTCAGGCCAACGCCGTTCTGCTTGCTCGACGAAGTCGACGCACCGCTCGACGACGCCAACGTCGACCGCTTCAGCGCGATGGTGCGCGAAATGTCGACCAACGGCCAATTCATCATCATCTCGCACAGCCGCGTGACAATGGAGTGTGCCGACCGCCTCATCGGCATCACGATGGAAGAACCGGGGATTTCGAAATTGGTCACCGTCGAACTCAAGGACGAAGCAACGCTCGCGATGGCCGGCTAGCTTACTCCACTCCCCGACTCTTCAAGATTTCGGTCATCGCCTTTTCAGCCTCGCCTGCAACAACCTCATTTCCAAGCCTGCGGTACACGAGCGAACGCACGTAATGCGCGCGCGCGGAGCGTGGCGCGATCGCAACATTGCGGTCAACATCTCGGCGGAGTCGCTCAAGTGTTTCGGCGTCAGCGGCGGCAATTCTCGCCGGTGGGTTTTCGACGGTCAGTGCACGAAAAGCGTGTTGCCGAAGCCAATCGCGCGTTTCATCGGTCTCGCGCACATAGAGCGCGGCCACGTCATCCCAATACGCGAGTCGCCAATCGGGCAAGGATGCGAGGAATGACCAATCGGGTGAGCGATTGGACCACGAGACGAGCGCGATGCTCGCATCGTATTTTCGCGTCAGCTCGCCAAACGTAGTCCCATCGCGGGCTGCGCGGCCAACCGACGAAATGAAATCGCGCGGAAAAACCGTGTCGCTTCGGCCGTCGATGAAAACGGGATACGAATTCTTTAATCGCCACCCAAGGTAGCCACCAAAATGGAAGGCGTGAAAGAGTTTGCCGCGTGGGCGCGTCGCATCGAGGAAATCGGCGGCTGCGGTTGGGAACCACGGGTCCTTGAGTCCGATACCGACGGGGCGCGCACCGGGAAAAGGTGTTCGCGATGTGAGAAGGCGAACATCGGCGACGAGAAGGAGGGCGAGCGCTCCGGCCGCGACGAATCGCGGGACGACAATGGACGCGAGGCCCGACGAGACAACCCACGCGGCGCTCATCGCGGCGAGTGGGATGAACCGCGCGGAGGCGATCCCAGCGATCGACGTTGCGATGAAGAGAAAAAACACACGACGCGGAACAGCGTGAAATCGGAACACGGCGACGAGAAAACCCACAACGATGACGACGGCAGACTGAGGCGAATCGCGCACAAAAAAATCGACCGTCGGTGGCGCCCATTCTGTGTAGGGAAGGTCACCGCCGATCAAGCCTGCGAAAAGCCCGCCGCCCGTCGAAAGAATGTCGATGCCGTTTGGATTTAAGAAAAGTGCGCCGAAAGCAAGCGGTGCGGCGATCGCCAATAGACGGCGCGACGCGCGAAGTTGCGGATCGACTTTTGGGATCCAGGCGAGCAGCGCGTAAAGGGTGACAAGTCCAGCGCCGAGTAAAGCGCTTCGGTGAAGATTCGCCCAAAGCGCCATGAGCGCGACAAGAGCGGCCGCGTCCGATCGCCGCTGGGTTTTGACGATTCGCTCAAGGAGGAGCAAGCTCGCAGGAAAGAGTGCAAACATGAAGATTTCTGGGCGTTCGGTGAGCCGGAAAATGGAAGCGAGCGCCGCGACGGAGACGGCCATTATAGGAACGGCGATGTTGGGAGGTGGGTTTTGAGAAGCGACGATCGAACGAAACACGAGGCGAAGGAGGAGAGAGAACCCTAAGAGAACCACAAGGCATTTGAAGATAACGACCGCGACGATTCCGCCCGCGCGGTGGACGAGCGCCAGGAGGAGTTGGCCACCGAATTCAGAGTAGCGCCACGGCGCGCCGGAAAATGTGTGCGTGAAGCTGTCGGTCGCGGGAATGGACCCCGTGTCGAGGACGAATTCGCCTGCGCGAAGGTGCCACCAAAAATCCCAATCGCCGACTTCGAACATCGACGCGAGAAGAATGGTCGCACCAAACGCGACAAAGAGCGGGAGCCTTACCACCCGAGTGCCTGGACGAGGTTATGGCCGATCCGGGAATCGGCGCGAATCGCAAAGGGGAGCGCCGCGGCGTTCGTTTCTCGCACGATGCGCGGCGACGGGCTGGGCTGTGTGAGGACGACGGCGCGAAGCGGGATGCCGTGTCGGGCGAGCGTTTCGCGCGCGAGGAGGACGTGCGAGAGCGTGCCCAGTCGATTTGCGGCGACGAGAATCACCGGGACGCGAAGCCGCTTCGCCATAACGACAGCGTTGAGACCGCGGGGGCCGAGCGGCGAGTAGAGTCCACCGGCGCCTTCAATGACGACACGCGAAAAACGACGACGAAGCGCGTCGAATGCCCGCGCGACGCGCCGAAAATCGATCGCGACGCCCACGCGCTCTGCCGCGATGGCCGGCGAAAGTGCTTCTCGGAAACGATACGGTGACACGAGGTCAAGGTTGGCTGCTGGATTCCCCGAAGCGCGAAGAAGGCGGCTCGCGTCGGCTCCAAGTCGACCGACCCGCAACGCAAACGACGAAACTCCCGATTCGAACGGCTTCATCACTCCCACGTCGACGCCACGACGAACAAGTGCGCGCACCAGCCGAACCGCGACGTAGGTTTTGCCAACCCCCGTGTCGGTTCCCACGATCATGACCGCGACCGCCTTCATTCGACGGAGCGCGTTTCGATCTCCAAGAGCGCAACAAGCATCGGATCGAGCGCGTGCCCCGCGGCCTGTTTCATCGCGTCGATTCCGTCGCCAACCTTTCGTTGCTTCTCATCCGCGTACGCCTTCGACACCGCTAGAATCCTCGCCCCGAGTGGAATCGCGTCGCGCAAAAGCCCATCGGGACCACCGGCTCCGTCCCACCGTTCACCCTGCGAGCGAATGAAGTCGGCGGCCCGCGCTAGGCTTGGAAACGCGCGCGTGACGCGTTCGCCTTCCTCGGCGCATGCGTACAACCGCGATGGATCTGGCGTTTTATTCGGTTCTGCGGTTTGGCGCGCGGTGACGTATTCGCCGATGCGGTGGAGTCGCGCCGCACACACAACTTGCTCAAGGTCCTCATCGGCGAGGTCGAGCCAGCCGCCGAATTGCTGCGCGATCCGCGCAACGCGGTCCGATGAGACGGCGTCGCTCGGCAAAAACAGATTCTCTGCGCCCGCGAGCACCCGAAGGAGCGCGTGTGATGTTGCGCGATCGAGCGCAAGGTAGCGCCCAGAAAAATCGACGTACCGCGCGGCCCGGGCGGCGAGCGAGGCGAGGCGTTCGCGCTCGCGTTCCGAAAACAGAACGGATGGGTCGAATGAGTAGACCGTGATCGTGCCGATGAGTCGCATGTGGATTCGAATCGGCACGGAAACAAGCGCCGATACCGCGACGGTGGGCGGTCGCTCGAAAAACTGCCGCGTCGCCGAACCCAGAGCGACAAGGCTCCGATCCTCGTCGTGGTAACGCAAAAGTGAATTGATCGCCAAATCGCCGGCGTCGTTCGAAACCGCGTCGAACGAAACGAGTCGGCTCGCCTCAACGCATTCGACTTCAGCGAGCGACCCTTCGATCGCCTCCGCAACATGAATGATCGCGACTTCGCCACCGACGAGGCGGAGCCCCGTCTCGGCAAGGCCGCCGAGCAGCTGGGCGCGATCGACGCTTGGCCCCTCGCCCATTTCCAATTCGGCGTCGGACGATTCAACGGCCCGCGCCTCCGCGAGATCCGTTTGCAAGTTGGCGATCTGCGCCCGCGCGTCGAGGAAATCGCCGCCTCGCTTCAACGCACTCAAGAGCTCCTCAGCGTTGAACGGCTTCATGATGTATGCGAAGGCGCCCGCCTTGAGGGCGTCAACCGCGGCATCAACAGAAGAGCCGAGCCCGATCATCACGATGGCGACGATGTCAGGATTCAGGACTTTTGCGCGGACAAGCGTTTCGATGCCGCTCAGGCCGGGCAACTTGAGGTCGACGACCACGAAGGCGATCTCTTCATCCTTGACGATCGCCAGCGCGCGCTCACCTGAAGCAGCGGTCTTCGCGGCATACCCCTCACAGCGAACAAAGTCCGCGAGCGCGTCGCGAACGGCACGGTCGCCGTCAACGACGAGCACGGTGCGCTGGGGCGCTGTCGCAGCCCGCGAAGCGCCGAGGTGTTCGCCCCCGAGAGTCACGGAACTATGCTAGTCGACTGGGGATTCTGGCGTCAAAGAATCGCCTGTTTAGGGGGAGCGGAGCAAGACCGTTTGAGAAAGACAAAAAGGGGGTTGACAAAATGACGCGGCGTGTTAACATTGTGCGTCGAAAGGGGAAACTGGAGGTAAAAAAATGAGTGAACAAGCGCAGAAAAAGAGTTTTCAGGAAATCGTGAAGCAGCGCGTCGAAGACGGCAAGGCGAAAATCTTGTCGTTCGAAGACGAGGCGAAGAAGTTTGCGAAGTCGATCCTCGAGAAGGGGAAGGCGTCGCAGGAAGAGGGCAAAAAGCGCCTCGACGAGCTTTCCGCCAAGGTGCTGGGCGCGGTCGACAAGGTTTCGAAGATGAAAGAAGCCGACATCTTGAAGCATGCGACGGCGTTTCGCAAAGAGCTTGAGACGAAGCTCGGCGGGCGGCTCGAGAAGTTGTTTGAGTCGCTTGGGCTGCCTTCGAAGGAAGAGGTCCAGAAGTTGTCGGAGCGTCTTGAGTCGCTGTCGAAACGCGTCGGCGAGCTCGCGGAGCGACTTCGTTCGTACGGGCGCAAAGGCCGAAAGTAAGCGTCGTCCGTCAGTTTGTTTGTAAACTGGCTAGAATAATTTCGCGTGCAATCGGGGCGAACCCCGCCTCGTTTATTCTGCCGCGAAATGACATGCGGCGAAGTGACCGGTTCCTGAGCCGCCGATCTGCACGAGCGCCGGCGCCTCGATGCGGCAGCGCTCTTCGGCGATCGGGCAACGGGTATGAAAGTGGCACCCGGACGGTGGATTGAGTGGGCTCGGGACATCGCCCTTCAGCACGACGCGGTCACGCGACTTTTCGACGCGCGGGTCAGGGATCGGCACGGACGAGAGGAGCGCCTCTGTGTAAGGGTGCCGCGGCGACGCGTAGAGCGCTTTGAACGGCGCGATTTCGACGATTTTGCCGAGATACATGACCGCGACGCGATCGCTCATGTGCTTCACAACCGAGAGGTCGTGCGCGATGAAGAGGATCGTGAGCGAGAGTTTTTCGCGCAGCTCCATCATGAGGTTCAAGATTTGTGCTTGGACCGAAACGTCGAGCGCCGAGACCGGCTCGTCGGCGACAACAAATTCGGGGTGAAGCGCGAGGGCGCGCGCAATGCCGATGCGTTGCCGCTGGCCACCAGAGAATTCGTGCGGGTAGCGGCGAATCATGCGTGGCGAAAGGCCGACGAGCGAAAGAATCTCCTTAACACGATCTTCGCGGGCGCGACGACGAAGCGCGCGTTCATGCGTCACGAGCGGCTCCGCGACGATCGACCCGACGGTCATGCGCGGGTTGAGCGACGCGTACGGGTCTTGGAAAATTATTTGGAAGTGGCGCCGAAACGGCACGAGTGCCTTGGGCTTGAGGCGCGTGAGCTCGGTGCCGTTGAACACGACGCGGCCGGCCGTTGGTCGATAGAGCTGCAAAATGGCGCGACCCGTCGTCGATTTTCCGCAGCCCGATTCGCCGACGAGCCCGAGGATTTCGCCCTTTTCGACCGTAAAGCTGACGTCGTCGACCGCGCGCACCGTTCCAACGCGGCGCTTGATGAAGAGCCCCTTTGTTACGGGGAAGTACATTTTGAGGTTTTCGACTGAGACGAGCGTCTTCATGGCTCGACCTCGGCACGAGGGGTCGTCGTAGGAGCCGTCGCGGGATCGACGAAACACGCAGCCTCGTGCGTCGCGGCGCCGACGGTGCGGGTCGGGGGGTAGCTTTCGCTGCAACGCGCCTCGGCGAAATCGCAACGCGGTCGAAACGGGCAGCCGGCGTCGAGCCGCGCGAGGTCGGGGGGCGTCCCGCGAATGGGCACGAGACGCGACTCGCTCGTGTCGAGACGCGGAATCGACCTCAAAAGGCCGAGCGTGTACGGGTGGCTGGGGCGGTGAAAAATGTCGTCGGCCGTGCCGCGCTCAACAACGCGGCCTGCGTACATCACAAGAATTTCGTCCGCCATTCCGGCGACGACACCGAGGTCGTGCGTGACGAGAATGACGGCAGTCCCGAGGTCGCGCCTGAGCGAGCCAATCAGGTCGAGGATTTGCGCTTGAATCGTCACGTCGACCGCGGTCGTCGGTTCGTCGGCGATCAAAATTTCTGGTTTGCAAAGGAGCGCCATGGCGATCATCACGCGCTGCCGCATCCCGCCCGAAAACTGATGCGGGTACTGGTCGATCCGATTTTCGGGTTCGGGAATCCCGACGCGCGCGAGCATGTCGATCGATTGGCGACGCGCATCCGCGGGCGACGCCGCGAAATGCTCTTCGAGCACTTCGGTCAATTGCCGGCCGACCGTGAGGTACGGATTCAGCGATGTCATCGGGTCCTGAAAGATCATCGAGATGCGGTTGCCGCGAACCTTGCGCATCTCGGCATCGGTCACCGAAAGAAGGTTTTGCCTGTGAAAGAGAATTTCGCCTCCAACAATGCGTCCTGGAGGATCCGGGATGAGCCGCAGAATCGACAGATTCGTGACCGATTTTCCGCTCCCCGATTCGCCGACAATCCCGAGAACGCCGCCCCTTCGCAAATCGAACGACACGCCGTCGACGGCCTTGACGATGCCTTCTTCGCCGCGAAAATGCGTCCGCAAATCGCAGACCGAGAGAATGACGTCGCCGACCTCCGCCATGCGCTAGTCTTTCCTCGTCTTGGGGTCGAGCGCATCGCGTAGCCCGTCACCCAAAAAATTGAGCGAGAGAAGCGTGAGCGCGAGAAACGCCGCGGGGAAGACCAGAAGCCACGGGTAAAAGACCATGCTTTGCGCGCCTTCCGCAACGAGGAGGCCCCAACTCGATGCGGGCGGCTGCACGCCGAGTCCCAGAAACGAGAGGAACGCCTCCTGAAGCATGACCGACGGGATGGTGAGCGTTGAGAGAACAATGATCGGGCCCATCGCGTTCGGGACGAGGTGGCGAAAAATAATCGTGAGGTTCGGGACTCCTATGGCCCGCGCGGCTTCGACGTAATCGCGGTGTTTGAGTGAAAGAACCTGACCGCGAACGAGCCGCGCCATCGTAAGCCACAGCACGCCGCCGATGCCGACGAAGACCATAAAAATCGACCGGCCAAAGATCACGACGAGAAGGATCACGATGAACATGTACGGAAGCGTGTAGAGGACGTCAACGACGCGCATCATGATGTTGTCGGTGACGCCACCCGCGAAACCCGAAATCGCGCCATACGTCACGCCGATAAATAGGCTCACGATCGTCGCGACGACGCCAACCATGAGCGAGATGCGGCCTCCGTGCATCACGCGCACCATGAGGTCGCGGCCGAGAAAGTCGGTGCCGAACCAGTGCGCGAAACTGGGCGGCTGCGCGCCGTAGGCGAGGTTTTGCGATTCGTACGTGTAACCCCAGACCCATCCGACAACCATGGGACCGAGGAAACAGAAAACGACGACGAAACCAAGAAACGCGCCGCCCGCAACCGCGAGCTTGTGTTTGCGAAGGCGCCGCCACGCGTCGGCCCAGAGCGAGGTTCCGTGGATTTCGTCGAAGTTGTCGACGATCGGCTTACCGTTGGTGACACGCGCGTTCATCATCGCCTCAGTCGTACCGGACGCGCGGGTCGAGGACGCCGTAGAGGATGTCGACGATAAGGTTGAAAACGAGAAGTACGGCGGCATCGACGATGACGACACCCATGACCAAAGTCAGGTCGCGGTTCAACGCCGCGTCGACAAAATAGCGGCCCATCCCCGGAATGAGAAAAATCTTTTCGACGACGATCGACCCCGTCAACATGGCGGCCGCCGCGGGGCCCAGATACGAAACCGCCGGCGTGATGCCACCGCGGAGCGCATGACGAAGAATGACGAGGCGCTCGCGAAGACCTTTCGCGCGGGCGGTGCGGATGAAATCCTCGGTCAAAACGTCTAGCATTCCGGCGCGCGCGAGGCGTGCAATGTACGCGGCATGAACAAGACTCAGCGAGAATCCCGGCAGAATCACGCTTTCCCAACTTTCCCAGCGGCCCGGCGGAAAAATTGAGAGGCCCAGCGAAAAAAAGAGGATGAGAATCGGCGCGATCACAAAATTCGGAATCGCGATCCCCAGCATCGCAAAACCCATCGAACCGTAATCCCAAAACGTGTTTCGTCGAATCGCGGCGATGAGTCCGGCGCCGAGGCCAATCATGAGCGAAAAAAAGAGCGCGACGAGTCCGAGTTGCATGCTCACGGGGAAACCCTGTCCGACGATCTCGTTGACACTCATCTCCTGGTATTTGTAGCTGGGACCGAGATCGAAGCTCGCGATTTGTTTTAGGTAGAGGACGTACTGAACGTAAAGCGGTTTATCGAGATGATATTTTTCTTCGATCGCTTCGAGCACTTTGGGTGGAATCTTTTTGTCGCGATCGAACGGCCCGCCCGGCGCGACCCGAATAATGAAAAATGCGACCGTGATGACGCAAAAAAGCGTCGGGAAAAACCCGAGAATGCGGCGAATGATGTACCGTCCCATGCGTGCGTCGTTTCTGTCGGGCGAATGCAAGGCCCAGAACGCGACGTTGGTAGTACGCACGACGGGAGAGCGTCAAGGAAATTGAGGGCGACCTCGTGTGCAGGGTTGATGCGCGGCGGTTCTATGGCTTTCGCCGCCGGTGCGCGCTAGCCTTCGCGCGTGGACCTTTTCGAGCAGGCCGCCGACCGCGCCGGAGCCGGGTTTCCGCTCGCTGAGCGCATGCGCCCCGAGCGGCTGGACGACGTCGTCGGGCAACGCACGCTCCTTGCGCCGGGGACGCTTTTCCGATCGGCCGTCGAGCGCGACGAAATCGCGTCGATGATCCTGTGGGGACCGCCTGGCTCGGGGAAAACGACGCTTGCGAGCGTTATCGCGCGCACGACGGGTTCGACGTTTATTCCGCTGTCGGCCGTGAGCGCCGGGGTCAAAGAGATTCGCGAGGAGGTCGAGGCGGCGCGGACGCGGCGTGCGGCGTATCGGAAGCGCACAATTCTTTTTCTCGACGAAATCCACCGTCTCAACAAAGCGCAGCAGGACGCGCTTTTGCCGCACGTCGAACGCGGCACCGTGACGCTCATCGGCGCAACAACCGAAAACCCGAGCTTCGAAGTGAACGCCGCCCTCCTCTCGCGCACGATGGTTTTCGTGCTCGCGGCACTCGCCGCCGACGACCTCGAAACGTTGATACGACGCGCGCTGGTTGACGCCACGCACGGAATCGGCGCGTTCAACCAATCGATCACCGACGATGCCGCGCGCGCAATCGCCGCAGGCGCTGACGGCGACGCCCGCCGTGCGCTAAGCGCCCTTGATGCAGCGGCTGCGTTTGGGCGCACCGCAGCACGAAGCACCATCGAAATCGCCGACGTCGAAGCGGCACTCCAAAAGCGCGTCCTTCTTTACGATCGCGCCGGGGAAGAGCATTACAACGTCGTATCCGCGTTCATTAAGAGCCTTCGCGGTTCCGACCCCGATGCCGCGCTCTACTGGATGGCGCGCATGTTGGAAGCCGGCGAGGCGCCGCGTTTTATTTTGAGACGCATGGTCATCTTCGCGTCGGAAGATGTGGGAAACGCCGATCCGCGCGCCCTCATGATTACCGTCGCGGCCCTCCATGCGTTCGAGCTCGTCGGCTTGCCCGAGGGACGCCTCGCCATGACGCAAGCCGCGACCTATCTAGCCCTCGCGCCCAAGTCGAACGCCGTCATTACCGCCTACGACGCTGCCCGCGCCGTTGTTCGCGATCGCGGCGCGCTCCCCGTTCCTGCGAAGCTGCGCAATGCGCCGACGAAGTTAATGCGTGAGCTGGCTTATGGGCATGGCTATCAATATCCACATGACCATGAGGGCGCGTATGTTCCCGAGACGTACCTCCCCGACGAGATTGCCGACGAGATTTTTTACAAACCACGAAACTCTGGCTTTGAACGTGACCTCGCGATCCGCCTCGCAGAGCTCAAGCGCCTCCGAGACACCGGCCCGAACAAGTAACCGCAAATGAGCGTTTTTCAGCAAACGCCTAACGCGACGGAAGCCGCGCGGGACCAAGGTCTCCAATCTCTCGCGGTTTCGGACGATCGAGCAACCGTCGCGAACCACCTGGCCCGCCCCCGCTCCGCCGCCCCATCTGCGAAATCTCGTCTCGCAAAACCCCCGTCTCGCGGTCGAGCGTCTCCATCGCCGCACGCAGCGCCCGCGCCGCATCAGCGTTTTTCTCCGTTACCGCCTTGAGCCCCCGCACAAACTCCGCAAGCCGCTGCGCAACCGCCTCGCGATTTGTGCTTGTCCCAGCAACCTGCTGCACCACCTCGCGAATCTTCTCGAGCGTCTGCGCAATCATCACACTCCCGCGCGACTGCTCCTCCGTCGCCCGCCTCATCGCCTCGGTACTCTCCGCAACAACCCGCGTAAACTCTTGTATCCGCCCCGAATCGCGCGTTTGCTCCGCGACCGCCGCGCTAATGTTCCCAGCTTTATCCGTCACCGCCTGCATCAGCTCCGTGATCCGCCGCCCCTCATGCGTCAGCTCGCGCGCCCCCTCCTCCATCGCCCGCACCACCTGCGACGACTGCCGCGCGCTCACCTGAATCCGCTCAAGCGCCGCGCGCGACGTGTTCGACAGCGTGACGCCCTCATCGACGATCTGCGCCCCCTCCTCCATCGAATAAATCAGCGACGACGTATCGCGCTGGAACGCCTCGATCAGCCCGCCGATCTTCCCGGTCGACACCGCCGTTCGCTCAGCCAGCTCTCGGATTTCCGCGGCCACAACCGAAAACCCACGCCCATGCTCACCTGCCTGCGCCGCGATGATCGCCGCATTTAACGCGAGCAAATTCGTTTGCGTCGCAACCGTATCGATGAACCCAACGATTTCACCAATCTTTTGCGAATGCGCGTCGAGCCGCTTGATCCCTTCGCGCGACAACTCGAACGCCTCGCGAATCCGCCGCGTCCCACCCGTCGATGCATCAACCGCGTCCATCCCATTCTCAGCGGCCTCCGCGGTCATCTGCGCCAGATCGAGCGCCTCCTTAACCGTCCCCTCAATCTTGCGGTGCGTCGAATCCATCGCCCGCGTGCGCCGCATCGTCTCTTCGACGGAACCCGACAAATCGGTTACCGCATCGTTCACGCGCGCAATCGATTCGCCAACCCCACGCGTCGCCTCTTTCGCCTTGCGCGCCGACTCCGTCAGCCCGTCGGCTCCTTGCGCAATGTCACGGATTGCGCTCGTCAGCTCAAATACCGAAACCGACGCTTCCTCGGATGTCTTCACGAGCTGCGCCAAACTTCGAAGCGTGGTCTGCAAAATCTCGTCGACGGAGGCGAGCGTCTGCTCCCCCTCGCCGATGAGGCTCCGCTGCAAAGCGGCGCCACCGACAACCTGTTCCGCAACGCGATCGGCTTCGTGCGCCGCGCCGTCAACCCCCGTCGCACGCACGACGAGCTTTTCAACGCGCTCCTCGGTGGCGCTGACGATTTTTGTAAGCGCATGCGCCAAATCCGCCGTGACATCTGATTCGCGTCCGCCGCTGATGCGATCGGGTATTTTTCCAACGGCGAACTGCTCCGCGACGCCGGTAATCGCTCGGATCGGCGTCACGACGGTTGTGCCAAGCCTCACCAAGATAAGAACAAACGACAAAAGGCCCGCAACGAGAAACGTCACGCCCACGATAAGCGTCGCGGTACTCGCCGCCGGCAGAGCAACCACGCGGAAACCCGCGATCGCAAAGCCGTCCGCCCGCTTCCCATCTGAGCGCCGAAACTCAAGCGCCGCCCACGCAATCTCGCCAACGGCCGCGGTGGTTGTCCCAGACGCTCCACCACCCAGCGCACCATCGCCCGTCCACGTCGCCGGAGCCGTCTCGTCGAGCGAAACGACCAGCCGTCGCTGCGTGTCGTAAATCCGCAGCCACTCAAGGTCGGGAACGCCCGCGCCCAATTTCCGCAGCGCTTCGCGAGACGGACCCGCACCTTTCGACGCGGCTTCCGCTAACACCGTCCGAAGCGCATCGTCGGTCGCGCCGACCCAAGCCCGCGCAAACGCTGCCGCGCGCGTCCGCGCAAGATGCGGTGTCGATTCGCGCCAGTTCGACGCGACAAGCGCCGAGATGAGCACCGCGCCGCCCAAGGGGACGAGCGCCCACGGGCCCAGTCGCACGGCCATCGACCCTTGACTCATTCCGTTCGCATTATACGGGGGCGAGCGCCGTTCGCGAAATCAGTTACTCGTTCCCGGTCAACGGCCAAGACCAGCGTCGGGCGGTCGGGTTTGGGCTCGCTCCGGCTCGCAAAAGTCCTCGGGTCTGACATGATATGTGAGTCTGCACGAAACGAATAAAACATCATGAGAACGGCAATTCCACGCCCCATCGGCACCTCATCCCCTCCGGATGCGAGCCTCCGCTTGCCCAATCCCCGTCCGCCCAATCAGAATTCGGCCGTTTCCCTGGAACGGCGCTTGAGAGACTTGGGGGTCGATCGATCGTCAGCCGACACCTCAAATCAGACCCGAGGACGTCGGCGCGCCGAAGCGGGCTCCTGTCGACCCTCACGCTCACGAACGAACCAACCGCTTAACCGGGGATTGGGGACGAAATCAGTTGTTGGTCAAACTCGACAGCTTTCGAAACGAGATGAGTCCGTCGGGTGCGGCGAAGTAGTCCTTCGACTGCAAGCGAAACTCGCCCTCAACAATAATCCGAGCGCCGAGAAGCGGCGTCGCGGCCTCGGACGACGGAATATCGGCGATAACAACGCGCGCGTCGCCCGGATATGGCGTTTCGCGATCCGCAAGCACCAAGTGGTACCGATCGCAGCGCTTCATCCCCGAAACGCACCGCGGCGCCTCAACGACGTAGCCTTTGACCCGCGCGACAAATCCACCCTTCTCCGCTTCGAACCGTCGCTTCAGAAGTCCCCACACGGAAAACGCTTTCTCGTCTTCGTAGCGCGCCGGAATGCCGGGGGGCGTGGGGCGTGGGGCGATTGGCTTTTCGGGAAGCTTCACAGCGTGAATGGAAAGTGGTGGTCGCTTGACGTTGCCGTCCGTCGCTTTACAGGAAACGACGCCCGCAAAGAGAAGCGCGCCGCCAACGAACGCCGGGCGAATCCCATTCGCAAACCGACGCGTCACGGAGGCTCTCCCATCTCGGACCATTTCGGAAGGCCCGTCGTCCATTTGAGGAGCGTGCCGCGCATCGATGCGAATCGCGCCGCGTCCGATCGAACGAGGTTTTTCTTTTCGGCCGGGTCGACGACGTAGTTGAACATGACGAACGAATTCCGCGCTTCATGATAGATGAGTTTGAACGCGCCGTCGATCATCGCCTTTTGGCCCTGAATGTGATTCTCCGGGAGAAGCTCCGCGAAAACGGGGCGAATCGCGGCGTTCGACTCGAAAAGATTCGTGCCGTGAAAAAGTGGATCGCGCGGCAAACCCGCGTGGAATGCGAGTGTCGGCGCGATATCAATGAGGCTCACCGGCCGATCGACGACGCGCGGCAATTCGCCGGGCACGCGGAAAATGAGTGGCACGCGAAGCTGTTCGTTGTGGAGCGTCTCCCCGTGGAATCTATGGCCGTGCTCGCCAAACGCTTCGCCATGGTCGGCCGTCACGACGACGATCGTTCGCCCCCAATCGGCGCGGCGCGCGAGAGCGTCGAACAATCGGCCGAGGTGTTTGTCGGTGAACGCTATTTCTTGGTCGTATCGATCGATGGTGCGGGCGCCGAACGACGCGAACTCGGGGTGCGCGAGGTATTTTTGGTGCGGGTCAAAGTAGTGCGCCCAAAGGAAGAGCGGACGCGCCGGGCGCTTTGGCGACGCAAGGTAGGCGAGCAGCTTGTCGGTCACGAGGTGAGACGTCGGGCGACCAAACGCGACCTCGTCGTCGGTTGAGACGAGTGACGTGTCCCAGTGCTCAAAACCTTGGTTGATGTGGTTGTACTTCGCGAAGTAGGTGTGCGTCGCGATTCCCGCGGTGTGATAACCGGCCTCGCGGAGGCGCTCCGCAATGAGCCGGTTACCTGGGCGTAAGGGAACGTACCGTGGCTTCGTCCAGTTGAGCGTCGATGCGTAACGCCCCGCAAAAAGCGCCGGCACCGACGGTTTTGTTTTGGTGTCGGCCGCAAACGCCCACTTAAAAACGACGGCGTGGTCACGCGCAAACCGATCGAGATTCGGCGACGTCGGGCGCGCGTACCCATAAACACCCAAATGGTCGGCGCGCATCGCATCGACCGTAATCAAAATGATGTTCGGTTTTTCGCCAGCAATGGGCAGCACACCCGCATCCGGCCCCGCTCCCGTTCTTTTGTCTTCCCTTGTTCCCTCCGTGTTTCCGTGTCTCCGTGGTGAATCTTCTCTTTCTTTCCCCGTACGCATCGCGCACTCAGCCGGCCCCACCTTCGGATTCGAATCGTCGCAATCACCACCGCCCAAAATCGTCGAGAACCCGTCGCGATCGCGATCCGCAAGTGATTGCCAAACGGACACGAGACGAGTCGCCACAAACCCGTGGCGATTGATCATCTCCGCGGCCGCATTTTGTCCGTCGAAAGTCGCGAGCGTTATTCCAGCCGCGCTCGCCAACACTCCGATGACCGCGACGAATCCCCAACGTTCACCGAGCGCGATCGCCCATCGGCTGGGCAAAAAAGACGCGGCGGCAAAAGCAGCGATAAGGCACGCGGCGAAAAATGGAAGTGGCGGCGGCGACAAGTCGTAGAGTGAAAAAAGTCCCCACGTGGCGGCCGGAAGCGACATCAACAACACGCGGACCGACCATCGCGGCACCACAAGACGAATGCGACGCAGAGCACGAAACGCAAGCGCGGCACCACAAAGCCCACTGAGCGCAACAACAGGCGAAGCCGCAGCGCCAACGGGTCGCACGGCGAACGTCGTCAGGGCCGCAACACCGCCGCCGAACGCCACGGCGACAGAGAATCGGTATGCGCCTTCGTCAAGATGGGCGCTGCAGAATTGCGACACCTGCGAGATCAGGATCGCGAACCCGAACAGAATGGGCGCCATAAGCCCGAGCGTGTAAACGAAAACGACCGGCGCGAGGTCACCGCCACGAACCGTCGCAGCCACCGCCTCCACGAACGCCGTGAGCACGCCGCCCATGACCGCGTGGCCGAAAACTGCGCGACCGCTTGATGCCATCAAGCCAGGCCCTACCGAGCCGCGAGCGCGGCCTCGCGCATCACTTCGAGGGGGGCCGCGCGTTTCGTCCAGAGCTCGAACGACAGCGCCGCCTGGTGAACAAGCATCGGAAGACCGTCCTGCGTTCGCAAGCCGCCGGCCCGCGCCATCTCGATGAGCGCCGTCGACCGATAAACCAAATCGACGACCAGCGCGCTTCGCGACAAGAGCTCAAGCGGCAACGCATCAAACGCATCGCCCTTCCAGCCGATCGGCGTGGCGTTGACAACAAGCTCCGCACCGCGAAGCGCTGCGTCGAAGTTCATCGTTGCCGTGATTCCAAAAAGCGCCGCGATCGCGTCGGCCCTTGGTGCCGAGCGGTTGACAACGGTGATGGGGTCAGCGCCCGCCCGTGCGAGCACACGCGCAACCGCCCGCGCAGCCCCACCCGCACCCAAAATCACCGCGTGTTTATCGTGCGGGTCGAACTCCACTTCAGCGAGAGCCCGCGCAAACCCCTCGGCGTCGGTGTTGTAGGCGATGAGCTTCCGACCCTCGTGAACCACGCAATTCGCAGCACCGATCTCGCGTGCCGAGGCATCGACGTCGTCGACCAACCCGAGAACCGCTTCCTTGTGGGGGATTGTGATGTTGGCGCCACGACAATCGGCGTCACGAAGTCGCGCAATTTCTTGGCGAAGCATATCAGGCGGCGTCGGCCGCGCAGCGTACTCCCACGGAAAGTCGCACGCGCGAAAGGCGGCGGCGTGAATGGCGGGCGACAGCGTCGATTCAAGCGGCCAACCGAGAATTCGCACGAGCATCAGTGGACGAGCCCAAGAATGTGGCGACGCCCCGACGTTCGATGCACTTGATTCGGATCAAAATGGCCCGCGATCGCCTTGCCGCACCCTGCGCATCTCCCGGCCGCATCGATCCGATACGACAAGATCGCATGCCAATCGCGCTCAATCACGGCGACTCCGCAAGCCGGGCAGTACGTCGTTTCACCTTCGATGTCATGAACATTTCCCACGTAAACGTAGCGGAGGCCGGTTTCGCACGCAATCCGCCGCGCGCGCGTGAGAGTCGCCGCGGGTGTCGGCGGTCGGTCGGTCATCTTGAAGTCGGGATGAAACGCCGTGAAATGGACCGGAACGTCGAGCCCCAATTCGCTCGCAACCCAAGTCGACAGCGCGCGAACTTCGTCGTCCGAGTCGTTCAAGCCCGGAATGAGGAGCGTCGTAATCTCCGTCCAAACGTTGGTTTCGTGCACGAGCCAGCGCAAAGTCTCCTTGACCGGCTCAATGTGGGAGAGCGTTGTCTTTCGATAAAACTCCTCCGTGAACGCCTTGAGGTCGACGTTCACCGCATCAACAAATTCATACAGCTCGCCGCGCGCGCGTTCAGTCACATAGCCCGCCGTTACGAGAACGTTCTTGATTCCGCGCGAGCGCGCAATGCGCGCGACGTCGATGACGTATTCGGCCCAAATCACAGGGTCGTTGTAAGTGTACGCGATGGCCGGGCATCGCTGCCGCTCGGCGAGCGCGACAACCTCGTCGGGCGAAACCTCGCTCGACATCGCATTGTCGAGGCGCGCCTTTGAGATCGACCAGTTTTGGCAAAACTTGCAACCGAGATTGCAGCCTGCGGTTCCGAACGACAGGACGGGTGTACCTGGGTAGAAATTATTGAGTGGCTTCTTTTCAATAGGATCTACCGCGAATCCCGTCGACCGGCCATACGCAGCTTGAATAAGGCGTCCACCCTCGTTCTTTCGAATAAAACAAAACCCGCTCTGCCCGTCGCCAATTTCGCATGTCCGCGGGCAAAGCTCACAAACGACACGATCGCCGTCGGTCCGCCACCATCTCGCCTCGTGATTGATGCTCGCTTTGTTGTCCCGCCCCATCAAGGAGATTGTAACGCATCCGCGGCCAGGGCGAGACCCAGCTTTGTGAGCGCCGCCCGCGACGGCCGCCCATCGGCGTTAATGCCGCGGAGTTCGTAATACTCGCGAAGCATGAGATCCATGTCCGGCACCGACCCCGCCGCCGCGCCATCCGAAACGGGCGTCATGATTTTTTTGGGCAGCCGGTCGTCCGCGCGCGTTGCGCCCCAAAGGAAATTCAACGTCCTCTTTATCATCCACGTGCGCGCGCCGACGTCCATGTACTCCGCGAGCGAATAATCAAAGCCGGTCACTGAATTCAAAAAACCGAGGAGATCGTCCGCGGAATAGCACCACGAATCGAAGTGGCACATCACAAGCGAGTTCATCGGGATTCCAAAGTTTTCGCCAAGCACAACCAGCTTAGCTTTTCCCTCGCTCGTTTGCCCCACGTAGTCCGCCTCGAACCCCGCGTCGCTCATGTTGATCATCCCCTGTTCAATCGGGTGAACAGAATGCGCCAAATGACACGCGCCACGATTCGACGTCGCGTACGCGAGCCCCATGCCGTGAAATCCACGCGGGTCGTGCATCGGAACTTCGAGCCCCTTCACTTCGACCGCGAGATCGCCAGCGCCCCGCCCGAGTCGCCGCGCCACTTCGCGCGATCCCTCGGCCAGTAAGTCGCCGACGCCCTCGCGGTACGCGATTTTCCGCACGAGCTCAATCGCCGGCGCCGGGTCGCCCCATTTCAGCTCGAGTCCATCGCAGTCCGCCTTCGTCAGAATCCCATGCGCGAAGCAGTCGTACGCAAACGCGATCGTCGCGCCGAGCGAGATGACGTCCATACAGAGCCGATTCGCAAGGTCGTTCGCACGAATGACCGCCGCGAGGTCGGCCACCTGAATCATCGTGCCGAGCGTCGTACACGCCTCATACTCCGGCCCCGCACCGCGCGCGGTTTTGTGCGGCCCATCCTTGACTTCGGTTTCGCGCCGGCACGAAATGGGACACGCGAAGCAGGCGTGGCGGTCGGTTAAGTAGTCCTCAGTCATGCGCGGGCCGCCGAGCGCATCCGCGAGCGGGTGGTCTTCGCCGATGTTCCAATTTTGAATCGGGACGTCGCCCGTCATCATCCCGAGGCTCATCCCGGCGTCGGTCCCCATGAGGCGAAGCGACTGCGCGACCATCGATTCGGTTGTTTTCTTGACGCCCGTCGCCTTGACCGCCTTGTACTTTCCTGGGTCCGCGATTGCCGTTGCGCCTTTCGCGACGCAAACAATTGCCTTGACGTTTTTCGATCCCATGACAGCGCCCATTCCCGTTCGTCCAACGAGATCGTGGGGACCGCCTGAAATCGCCGCGAATCGAACCAATCGCTCGCCGGCCGGTCCAATCACCATCGTCTGGGCGCGTCGCCCATTTCCGTGGCGTTTTCCGAGGATTTCCATCGTTTCGAACGTCTCTTTCCCCCAAAGATCGGCGGCATCGCGAACCTCCACCTTACCGCCCGCGAACAATAAATAGCACGGCGCATTAGCCTTTCCATCGAATACGATCCCGTCGTACCCCGCAAATTTCAGCTCAGGCCCGAAATCGCCACCACACGTCCCTTCGCCCCAAAGTCGCGTGAGCGGCGAGCGTGCCGCGACCGCAAACCGCGACGCACCGGGCGTTTTCGTTCCGGTGAGTGGCCCCGCGAACACGATGAGTGGGTTGTCGGGCGCGAGCGCGCCGACTTTCGGTTTGAACCGATCGAAGTAGACCTTTGCCGCGAGCCCCGCGCCGCCGATGAACGCGCGGTGATCGGATGCCGGGGCCGGGTCGTCTTTCACGGTGCCCGCTGCGAGATTCACGGAGAGGGTTTTGCCGCAGTATCCGCCCATAATTCCTCCCTGGTTTTGATTTCGCGTTGATTATAGCTTACGGCGTAATCTTTTCGAGCATTCGCGGAAATGGGATCGTTTCACGAACGTGTGGCAGTCCACAAATCCACGCGACGGTTCTCTCGATTCCGAGCCCAAACCCCGCGTGTGGAACCGACCCGTAACGCCGCAAATCGAGATACCACTTGAACGCCTCCATCGGCAGCGCGTGCCGTCGAATCTCAGACTCGAGCGCCTCGAGCGAATCCTCGCGCTGACCGCCGCCGATCACTTCGCCGTAGCCTTCGGGCGCGAGCACATCCATGCAAAGCGCGCGCGACGGGTCGGCCGGGTCCTTCTTCATATAGAAGGCTTTGCACACGGCTGGATAGCGGTGAACAATCACCGGCTTTTCGAACGACTGCGCGAGAACCGTCTCCTGCTCCGCGCCGAAATCGTCGTTCTCGTCGGCCGGTACGCCCTTTTCCAGCAGGAGCGCCACCGCCTCCCTGTGCGACAGTCGTGGGAACGGCGCCTTCACCTTCTCCAGCGCTGCGGTGTTTCGCTCAAGGAGTGCCAGCTCCGGGCGGCGCCGCTCAAGGACCCGCGACACAACGTACTCAAGGAACTCCTCAGCGAGAACCATGTCTTCAGTTAACGTGAAGTACGCGACCTCCGGCTCAACCATCCAAAACTCTGTTAAGTGCCTGCGAGTCTTACTCTTTTCGGCGCGAAACGTTGGGCCAAAACAGTACACTTTGCCAAGCGCCATCGCGGCCGCTTCCATATAAAGTTGCCCGCTCTGGGTGAGGTACGCCTTTTCACCAAAGTAATCAGTCTCGAAAAGAGTCGTCGTCCCCTCGCAAGCGGCGGGCGTGAAGATCGGCGCGTCGACGAGCACAAATCCGCGATCATCGAAAAACGAACGTACCGCAGCGATGATCTCGGCGCGAACCCGCAATATCGCACGCTGTCGCGACGACCGAAGCCAGAGGTGGCGATGCTCCATTAGAAAGGCGACGCCATGCTCTTTCGGCGTAATCGGGTACTCCTCTGACTCGTGAACGACTTCAAATCCCTTTGCGGAGACCTCGACGCCAATTGGCGACCGGGCGTCGGCCTTAACGGAACCGTGAACGACAACCGAAGATTCGTGAGCGAGGTGATCCGCACGCTGAAAAGTCGCCTCGTCAACGTCGCCCCTGAACATCACGCACTGCACGACCCCCGAGCCATCCCGAACTTGTAAAAAATGCAGCTTCCCGCTCGACCGCTTTCCGTCAAGCCATCCGCGCAGCTCGACCTCTTGCCCAATTCGCTCCTTGAGCTGCGAAACCGAAACCCAATCCACGGTTACCTCCCAGAAATTCGGTCGACAATCCGCTCAAAATCGATCGGTGAAAAGTAATCGATCTCGATTCTACCTTCGCGCGGGTTTTTTTCGACCAAGCGAACCTTGGTCCCGAGCGCGCGCTGCATTCGCTCCACAAGGTCCCGAACTTCGGGTCTGCTCGGTCGAGACCCACGCTCTGCGTTCGCCGACGGATCGCGTTCTGCCCGCACCCGACTCGAACCACCGCTCTCAGAAACGAGCTTCTCCACCTCTCGCACCGAGAGCTTATCGTTTGCGATTCGGCGCGCGATTGCGATAAGTTCCCCGGCCGCACCAGCCCCAATCAGCGCGCGCGCGTGACCAGCGCTGATCTCGCCCGCAGCCAACAGCTCCTGAACCTGCGGCGGCAAATCGAGGAGCCGCAACATGTTTGTCACCGCACTCCGACTCTTGCCAACGCGCTTCGCGATCTCGTCGTGGGTCAAGCCGTACTCATCCATGAGGCGCTCATACGCCTCAGCCTCTTCAATCGGGTTCAAATCCTCGCGTTGAATATTCTCAATGAGCGCGAGCTCAAGCGCCGCACCATCCTTAAGATCTGTAGATACAATGACCGGAACCGTCTTAAGACCCGCGATTTTCGCCGCACGAAGCCGGCGTTCGCCCGCAACCACCTCAAGCCCCTTCGCGGTTCGGCGCGCAAGGATCGGCTGAAGAATCCCCTTTTCCTTTATCGACGCGGCAAGCTGGTCGAGCGCGTTTTGCACAAACTCTTTTCGCGGCTGAATTTGGCTGGCGATCAGTCCGTCAACCGGAATCTCCTGAATCGACGGTCCCCGCTTCGTCTCGGGCAACAGCGCCGAAAACCCACGCCCAAGAACAGGTGCCTTTATCATCTGAGTCCCTCCACCCTTTCATCCGTTTTCGTCGTTCCGCTAAGCGAAAATGTTCCACGTGAAACAATTTCCTCCGCGAGCGCCACGTAGCTTTGGGCGCCTTTTGATTGTGGATCGTAGGTAATGGCCGGGACGCCATGCGACGGCGATTCACTTAGCCGAACATTCCGCGGAATAAACGTTAAAAAAAGCCGGTCGCCGAAGTGCTTTCGCGCCTCATCGGCCACCGCGTGCGCGAGGTTATTCCTCACGTCGAACATCGTCATAACGACCCCGTCGATTTCTAAACCAGGGTTGAGCGCCGCTTGAATCCGCTCAACCGCCTGCAGCAGCTCGGCGACGCCTTCGAGCGCGTAGTACTCCGCCTGAAGCGGAATCAGAATACCGTCCGCCGCAGTGAGAGCGTTAATCGTTAGAATCCCAAGAGATGGAGGGCAATCGATCAAGACCACGTCAAAGTGTGGCGATACCGCCTCGATCGCCCGACGAAGAACCCGTTCCCTCCCGTCCGCTGAAAGGAGTTCTATTTCGGCGGCCACGAGGTCGCGCGAACCTGGAACGACTAAAAGCCGGGAAAGCCCCGTTCCCACGACGGCCGACGAAAGCTCCGCGCCGCCTACGAGCACATCGTATAAAGTTGTTCCTTGATGTCCGCGAAGTCCCAAGCCTGACGTAGCGTTTGCCTGCGGGTCAAGGTCAACAACGAGTGTTTGGGCACCCTTTTGGGCGAGGGCCGCACCTAGGTTTACAGCGGTCGTCGTCTTCCCAACGCCGCCCTTTTGGTTTGCTATGGCGAGTACCCGCCCCACAGCCGCTACCTATCACACCCCCGGTTTAAATCGAAAGCATAAACTTCAAAAACTCAAGAGGCAGCATCAACCATAAACCACTCAACACGATACTGATTATTATTTGAGCAATTGATATGTTACTCCAACTCTTTAGTCGCGTAGAAACAACATGTTGCCTATTTATTACTCTTTGACGAGTAAACCATGCCTATTTCAGATCTAATACTAGATTTGCACACAAAAGATCCAAGTTCTTTTTTCTGAGCCGCCACTTCGTCCTTTGTTCCAAGCGCGTCTCCGGCCAACATGTCGATAACGTGCGGGTCGCAATCACCATCGTCGCCGCCGCCAAATCGGTGCGGTCCTTCAACTTCGTTGACCTTCCGCGACAACAGGTCCCCCCTATCCGGGAATCCCTCGTTCGACTGCACGAGAACTTGGAACCCCCAACTCTCTTGAACCGCTCCGCCTAGATCCTTCTTCGAAACGACGGCTACAATCGTCTTCCCGCTCGAATACGTTCGCTTCGGAATCACAATATCGCCGCGAACGTCTTTCGCCTTAAGCTCGATTTCGCTCGCAAGCCGCTCGCGCCCTTGCGGCGACATCACAACGACCTTCTCCCAATAACTCGCTTTCATGAAATCGACGTTCATACCCGGCAGCGCCGACCGATGCCCCGACCCTTCCTTATGATCCTTATCT
Source organism: Deltaproteobacteria bacterium (assembly GCA_016192705.1). Classification (GTDB taxonomy): domain Bacteria; phylum Myxococcota; class JACPTQ01; order JACPTQ01; family JACPTQ01; genus JACPTQ01. The sequence goes on from JACPTQ010000020.1 coordinate 26,593, forward strand.
ATATAGACCTGCAACATTTGAAGCGAGAACCCGTTACCACCCCAGCTCTTCGAATCCCACGGATCTTCGATTCGGGCGCGCATCGTCGCGCGAAACTCTACGTCGCTCCCCTTCGATCGCACCTCAAACTTCACGAGATCAAAGGAGCCGCGCTTATAAACCGCGTCCGTTGGGTAAACGTACGACCCGGGCCCCCGATCGTCGCCCACCGGATCCCGAAACACGAGCGACTTCGAAAACGCGACATTCGCCACGAGCGTCACAACGCCAAACAGAATCACTTTCATTGGTAAACGCCTCCTTGGAGCCCCAAACGGAAATCGCCGCTACCAGGTTGCTGAAAAACGCCCATCTGCGGCGTTGGCGCGTCGCCGCTCGCTTCCGCGTATATATGAATACAGCGTCAGCTCGCGGCTTTCCGCGCCGCCTTGCATCTGGACGTTTTTGAACAACCTGTAGAATTCACTTTTTCAGCACCCTGCTACGCCCAAAAAAGGGCTGAAAGCTCATCACGCTCCAGGGGACGCGTCAAGTAATAGAAAATACCGAGCTTCCTCAAGCGGAACTCGTCCTCGATCGAGCCGTTGCCTCGCGCGATCGGAACCACACGCGCCCAAGGATCGCGCGCCTTTAGTCCCGCAATGGCGCGCTCGATCTCGACGAGCGGCGCATCGGCGTCGAGGAAGACAAGCTGATAATCGGCGAGGCCCGGGCTGTCATAAAGCTCGCCCGGCGCCTGGACGACATCAAGCTTGATTCGCGCGTTCGCCGTCGACCTCACAAACTCGCGCACGAGCGCCAAGTCCTCCGACAAGAGACAAACTTTGGGGGTCGGCTCAACCATTCGTAAGGGACTGATGATTCAATCGGCGTGCCATGCCAACGGTCTGTTTTTCCCTTTGTGGTTCGGCACGAACGCGCGTTTATTTGTTTAAAACGCCATCGCAGCGCGGCTTTTATCAACAATCAGCCTGCATTCATAAGTTGACGTTCTGCCCGCAAAAAAATAGAGTTACGACCCCAGGCGCCGAGGTAGCTCAGTTGGTAGAGCAGCGCATTCGTAATGCGCGGGTCGGGGGTTCAAGTCCCCCCCTTGGCTATTTTCGCCGCATTCTGCGCGAATGCCTGTGGCAATTTCCGCTGCTTTCTGCGGACAAGCCAGCGGCTTGTTCGCGCAGCGGAAATGGCGAGGGCGACGGAACGGAGCCCGATGTCCACACCGGGAGCGCGCGGCGAAAATGGGGAGCGCCTATTTGCGAGCCGTCTGTCGACAAGCCGGCGGCTTGTCGGCGCGAGCAAATGGCGAGACCGACGGAACGGAGGTCGCAGCCTACCACAACTTTGCAGAGCGCGAACCCCACCTTGCTCACCGCAGTTGGACACGCTCGCTCTCGCTCGCGTTTGATCAGCAGCGCGTGCAAGTCCCCCCCTTTGCTATCAAATCAATTGATTCCCAGTTCGCCGGTCGCCGCACACCGAGCCGTCTCTTCCGCTCGTCGAAGCGCATCGCCCACCGCGATAAACTCGAGCCGCTCCGCATCGCCCACGATTCCACCCCGAATGCGGCCAACCGCGATCCCGACCGCCGCAAATCGCACGCCTCGTCTTTCCGCGACGGTCCAGCGCGTCGCGACGAGCGCTTCAATCATCCCGAGAACGCCGTCCGCCGCGCGTTCCGCCGCCGCCCGCGCATCCCTTCGCGCATCCGGCAACCCAAACACCGCGAGAACGCCGCGCCCACTCGACGACACAATCGCCCCGAGCTCCTTGAACACGCTTTCAGCGACGAACTGCGAAAGCTGGTTCATCATCGGCAGCGCTTCGCCCACCGGCAGCCGCGCAATTTCGCTCTGCAGCCCTTCCCAATCGACGAACATCGCCGCCGCATCGGTCTCCACCAAGAACTCGACGCGCTCTCCTTTCGCCGGCCGCACGATCCGTTCAACGACCTCATTCGACACGAACCGCTCGAGCGTTGCGCGCCAACTCCGCTCGCGCAGCATCGCCTCCTTGAGCCGTGCCCGCTCAACCCCGCTCGCCGTCAAATGCGCGACGGGCCCTAAGAGGTCGAGAATCCCGGAGTCGAATTCGCCGGTCGATCGCGTCAAATAGAGCACGCCCACCGCGTGCCCACCCTTCATCAGCGGCACACAAACCGCGCCACGAATGTCGAGCGCGACGATCGACTCGGACGCCATAAACCGTTGGTCCCGACGCGCATCGGCCGAGAAAATCGCGACACCACCCGCGACCGCGTCTTTCAGAACCGACCGCGAAATCGGAACGCCCTCCTTGGGAAGCGGCGCAAAGTGCCGCACAACGCGCGGAACGAGCTCGACGGCATCGCCCTCTGCGAGCAGCACGACGCCGGTGTCGGCCTGCGCAATTGCCATAACGAGGTCGAGCACTTCGCCCAAAAACTCATCGAGTGACGTCGTGACGTTCAGCCGTTCGCTCACGCGCGACAGCAAATACATCCCGAGCAGCTCCTGCCGATCTTCTTCCCCGACCGGCGATACCTCGGGCGCCATGAGGTCCTCGACCGAAACCCAGTCGAGGTTCCGATAGGCGTTCACGATCTTTCCCTCGACCGCGCGCGTGCTGGTCCTAAATTCCGACCGTTCGTCCGATTCGTCGAAAAACTGCACCATCGGGTTCCCCGTCGCCCCCGCGCCCGCATCGCCGCGAATTGCCACCATCCGCTGCGTCGAAGGCGCTTCGTCCATTGTCCCGCCCCGTCCCGAATCGGCCGCGTCCACCGCATCGTCCGGCGCGAGCCACATCACGAAATTCCCGATTTGAATCTGGTCGCCCACCGCCACCTCGCGCCGCCCAACGCGTTGCCCGTTAACCCACGTTCCGTTGTGGCTCTTCAAGTCACGAATCGCGCACCGGCCGTCGTGCAGCGAAACAACCGCGTGATGCCGCGACACAACTTCATTCGCGAGCACAATCTCGTTGTCCGGCGTCCGCCCCAAACGCATCTCGCCTTCGCGAAGCGCGAGCACGCGCTCCGTGCGCCCCTTCTCCTTCCCGACTTCAACGATGATGAGCCGCATCAAAACTCCATCCGGTATCCGGTCCCGATCGTAAACGCCTGCACATTATTCGGGTCGCTCGACACGTTCGTATCAGGTTGCTGTTTAATCGTCTGATGAAAACGAAATGCGAGCGGTATCGTTCCGGGTCCCACCTTGAATTCAATTCCAAACGGCACCTGAAACCCCACGAGGAGCGACAGCTGCGACGTGATCACGCCGCCCTGGTTGATATCCACTCCTACAACATACGCCCCTCCTGCGAGGCCCGCGTGCAACGAAAACCACGGCCGTCCGACCACGCGCCGATAAAGCATCCCGCCGACCACCGAAAACACTTGCTTACCTTGATAATCAGCGCTGACTTTTGGGCTCGTTGGATCCGAACGCGTCACGTCATTAAGGAAATACGCACCCGCGGAGACCAAAACGCTAAAGTTCCTGTCGAGCACCTTGAGTCGAATGAGGAAATCGATGTCGACGCCCAAACCCAAAGAGTCCGCAAGCGGAATCCAACCGCCAACGCTCGCGCCCAGCCGAAACCTCTTCTCGGCCGCCGGAAAATCACTCGCGAGGCTCGACTCGATCGAAATCGACTCACTGTACCCGACGCTCCCATCGTCACTCGCGACACGAATCCGCACCGGAAACTCGGTTCGCGTCTTATCGACGATCGTGGGCGGCTGATACTCCGCGTAGTAATAACCACTCTCTTTCTCGACCACCTTCGTGACCCGCCCGGCCGACGCCACTACGTTCAGCCGCTTCCCCAACACGGCCTTCCCGTCCTCGTCGAAAAGGTGAACCACGACCTCCGATGGGCGACCATTCGCTCGAATCGTCTCGGGCTTAAGATGAAGCCCAACTTCAACCGGTGGCGCCGACGGCAACACTGGCCTGCGTCTAAGCTCCGGCACCTCCACCGTTACCTCTCTCCGCGTTCCATCCGCCATCACGCGCGTCTCAACCTTCGTCACCTTCGCGACCTCGATCACCAGCCCAAGTCGGTGCGCCGAAAACTCGGCTTCGTTGCTGAGCGCAGCCGTCGCTCCCCGCGCGGCCACGTGCGAGACCTTAACGTGAATTTTGCCGGCCTTGCGCACAATATCTTCGAGTGACTTGGGCACCGAAAACACCGCTTGATACCGACCATTTCCGAGCTCGCGGGTTTTCGGCCGCCCGCAATCCGGCTCCGCGAGAAAAAGAAGCCGCTCGCCCGAAATCGCGATCTTGTTCCGACTGCGAAGCGTCGCCAGAACCACAAACCGCGCGTCCGTATCTTTCTCCGAAACACGCTCCACCCGATCGCTTACCGTTATGTCGTACGGCTCGAGCGGCTTGAGCTCGAGTGTCCGAACATCGAACGACCGGCGATCCCCCGCGATCGACGCGGAGATCCTTTCCGTTGCCGCGGAACCGCGCGGCCGCGCGATGTAGGTCGCCGCTTGATACCCATCGATCGACCCCAAGCTAATGAAACGCCCGGCGGTCGAATTGAGCTGGACACCGCGTGACATCAAACGCCCCGACCGCGTGACGGCAACAACGCGCACAGGGACCACGCTCCGACCGTCGGCGAACGCCTCCGTTCCACCGACGATGAGTTGGACACGATTCCACGAGGGCACATCGATCGTATCCTCCGTCACCGTACGTTTTCCGTTGGGGTAGGTTGTGTGAATCGTAGCCTTTGTAACTCCGGGCGCGATGCGTACGGTGACCGTGACCTCGCCTTTGGCGTTTCCGACGGCCGGCGACGATCGATGGGTCCCGACGTCGACGATAACCGTCGCGCCGGGCGCCGACTCGAGCTGCATCGTGAGGTTCGCGTGGATCGGAATGGTGACGTGGCCGAGGGTCGAAATATCTTCGGAGTCCCAAAACGCGATGAGGACGATTTGCGGCGGCGACCCTTCCTTGGGTGGTGTATAGAGCGCATGGTAACGCCCATTCCCCTGTGACTCGACGCGCCCGATCGTCCCGGCCGTTGCAGAGAGCCGCGGAGCGCCCTTGAGTTTCTTGCCGGGGATGATTTCAAGCACGACGCGCTTGTCGATGCCAAGCACAACAATGTCGGGCTGCGCGCGCATTTCGACGCTACGCGCGGAAGCTGTGCGCGCTATGCCGCACGCAGCAAAGGCCAAAGCGAGCACGCCACGCAACTTCACGGTTTCATACACACCTTTATATTCCCGGTACCGCTGCATCTCTTGGCATTGTCACATTCCTTAGAGGGGCAATCGTTGCCGTTGCTGCACCGAATACTGCAGTATCCGGTACCAAGGAAAGGCACGACGCACTCTCCATCGCCCGCATCGGGAATTCCGCACAGCGTATCGTCCGTGCTCGGCCGCCCCGGCGGGGCCGTCAGACACGTGACCGGGCAGCTCGCAAAGGTCCGCGCTTGAGAAAACGCTTCGCACGTCGTGCTCGCGCTCGGCGTACAAACCGTCCCCGAATTTCCACCCGCATCCGCGATCGTTCGGTTGCTGCACTTAAGTCCATCCACGATGGCGGTGCAGTCATCGCTCGTCGCGCACGACTTCATGCAGTGATACCGGCCATCGAAATCAGGAACCAACGCGCATCGATAGCCGGTATCACAATCGCCGTCGCCGGAACACGATGCGCAACGTCCACCGAGACTTCCAACGGCTGTGCACGATTCGCAACGTGGTGCGACGCAGCGACCCGAGGAGCACGTGAAGCCGGTCGGACAGTAGGCGTCGCTCAGGCACGGTGTGCACATGCCCGCGTCACAGAATGGACGATTGGGAATGGCCGACGCGCATTCGGCGTTCGAGGCGCACGTTGCGCACGTTTCGTTTTTGCAGAGCGGCGTCGACGCGGGGCAATGTGAAGCGTTTGTACAGACCACGCAACCACCGTCGCCGTTGCAATGAGGCGTTCCGCCCGAGCAATCGGCGTTGCCGCCGCCGTCGTCGTCAGGGTTGCAGCCGCGGCAGAAGTACCCGAGCGAATCGCAGAACGGTTTCGCCGGATAGCAATTGCCGCCATCCGCGCACTCCTGACATGACGACCCGATGCATACCGGCTTCGGTGACGCGCAGTGCGCGCTCGTCGCACAACCCGTCGTGCAACCCGCGTCGACGCAGCGGTTTCCATTTGCGTTCGGGGGGCATTCGCTGTCGGTCGTACATCCAACAAAGCACGTGTTCAACACACACGTCCCCGCGTCGCAATCCGCGGGATTCACGCACGCGACGCAAGCGCCCGGTGTCGTTGGCGCTGCGGCCCCATAGCAGAATGGTTTCCCAATCTCCGACGCGCAATCATCATTCGTAAAGCACCCCGACGCACAAACATGGGCGGCGGTACAAACTTCTCCCGAGCCGCAATGGATCTTTTCAAGGCATTCGACGCACACTTTCGCCGCCAGGTCACACTTCGGCGTCGGCGCGCCGCAACGCGCATCGCTGTCGCAGCCGGGCACGCAAACATTCGCCGCGCAGTAGTTGCCCACGGCGCAATCCGCGCTCGACGTGCAATCGGCGCACACGCCTGGGTTCCCCGTGCAACGACGCCCCGGGAGACACCGCGTGTCGTCGTAACAACCAGGCGCGCAAACGCCACTCGAGCAGATCTGTTCGAGCGAACAGCACGAATCGCCCGTGCAGGCCCCGGTGCACGTGAACGTCACCTGGCTACACGTCTGCGCGCAACCGATTTCAACGGGACATTCCGCGTCGCTCCGGCATCCCGCGCGACACGCGTTCGAATCGCAAATGATCCCGCCGCCACCATCCGCGCCGCAATCGACATCGTTGAGGCACTCTACGCACGCACCGCCATCAAAACACTTCTGCGTCCCGCACGACGTCTCGATGCAGCCGGATACGCACTCATTCCCTGAACAGAGTGTTCCCGGCGAGCAATCGCCGTTGACGAGACACCGCACGCAAAACTGCGATACCGGCTCGCAGCGCGGCGTCGTCCCCGAACAATCGCTGTCGACTTCGCACGCGATGCACCGGCGATAAGTCGTCGCACACGTCGCGTCCCACTGCGGGCACCTACAAAACGGCGCCGCCGCGATGCACTCCGAGTCGTTTGCGCACGCGTTAATGACGATCGTCGCGCGCGCCGTCGTCTCGCGCCCCAACGCGTCGGTCGCCTTGAAATCCGCGTACGTTGGCTGCCCAAACTTGAGGATCGACGGCACCGCCACAAGAAACGGCGTCGCAACGCTTGCCGCGGGAAACGTCGGCTCGCCACCCGCGTCGCACGTCGTTGAAACATCGGTCGAAAATGAGCCGATGACGTACGGCGCAAAGGCGCGCGTGCAAGCAACGCCCGTGAGCGCCGCGCCGTTGCCCGTCGCCGAAACCGTGAGCGCCGCCGTCGACCCCGCATAAACAACGCCCGCGTCCGAGACAATCACCGTCGGCACAAGCCCCACTTGAAACCCGTCATACGCCGCGGTCTCGCCTTGTGGCGTCGCGACGCGAAGGAGGTACGACCCGATCGCAAGGCTCGGCAGTCCCCCGGCCGGGATCGACAAACGCGTCACCTCTTCGAAAGTCGCCGACACACTCGCCGCCTCGCCGCCGTCGAGAAAAAACGCAACGGTAAAAGTCTGGTCGAACCGCTCAACGCCGCCGCTCGCGCTCGCAACAACCTTTGGCGCGAATCCGCCGCCCGTAATCGTGATCGACGTCGTCGGCAATCCCGCGATTGAAACGTAGGTCGGCGAAACTCCCGTGATATACGGCTGACTCGTTCGTGTCTTCGTGCACACACACACCACCGCACAAGCGACCATCACGGCGCTTTTCCACATGACCCTCATAAGTATAATGGGAGGTAGATGCCCCGGCCACTCCCCATCCGCCTTGGTGGCGCCGTTCGCGAAGCGGCGTACATCGCGAAGAACCTCGTCGATCATGGCGTCGCGCTCGCGATGCGCTTCTCGCCGCGTCACCAGCCCTACTTGACACGTCGCCTCCGCACCTACCGAGGTCAGCGCAGCGCCGTCTTTCTCTTTCACGGCTACCTCCAGTGGGGCCCGACGTTTAACCGACTCGAGAAACTACTCGACCTCGAGCCGCTCGATCTCTTCCCCGTCAATTGCGACTATCAGCCCTATTCACAAGACCTGCGGCGCTCCGCGGACGAGGAGCGAAGCACGATCGACTGGGTGCTCGCGAAAACCGACGTGCGCGAGGTGTTTCTCGTGGGACACAGCCAGGGCGGCATCATCGCGCGTGAGATCGCGCAGCGACAGACGCCGATTCGCGGCCTCACGCGCGTTGTGACGCTGTCGTCGCCGCATCAGGGGACCTACACGGCGCACGTGGGAAACGTGAATTGGGCGGTGACGCGCGCACTTCGCGTGGTGCCGGGGTTTCCGCGCATCGATGGCGAATCGGGACGCCAAATCAACGTCGGCAGCCGCTACCTCGAATCGCTGAACGCATGCCCGTTGCCACGCGACGTCACATTCGTGTCGATTTTCAATCACTGGGACCCGTTTGTGACGCCGACGAAGAACGCGCGGATGCCTTACCCAGAAGCCACGAACATTTGCCTCGATAAGCCGGGGCACTTTCATCCGCTCTATGATGTCGACACGCACGCGCTCGTCGTGCGCGCGCTATTCGGCCGGCTTCGTGAATCGCAGGGCGAGCGCCTCGATCTCGCGAACACGCGTGGCGCCCACAGCCGGTAAAGAAACGCGCGCGACGCGACGCTTGTGGCGAATGAGCGTGGCGACGTCGCCAGCGGCCTGGGCGTCGATGAGTTGCCCGAAAGTATAAGGGCGGCCGGGGATCGCGAGATCGTCGGCGCGGGATGCCGTGAGCACGATGAAAACGCCGTTCGCGGGGCCGCCCTTGTGGAGCTGCCCTGTCGAATGGAGGTAGCGCGGGCCAAAGCCGAGCGTTGTTGCGGCGCCGGTTGCGTCGCGAATCTTCTCGCGAAGCCGGCCAAGGGCCGAAGCGTCGTCGGGTGACGGTTGAAAATAGGCAAGAAGCGCAACGTAGTCTGCGGGGCGGATCGAAGCCGCGAGTTCCGTCGCGTCAAGCCCGTTGGTCGCCGATTCCTCGCCCGACAAGACTTTCCACGTCACCTCTTTCGCTTCTGAAACGTTTGGTTCATCAAATGGGTTGACGCCAAGCGCCGCGGCTGCGACGGCCGTCGCGATTTCCCACGCGTAAAACTCGGCACCCAAATCGAGTGCGTCGGCGATCACCCGACGCATGACGGGGAATCCGGCCGATTCGAGCGTCTTGAGCGCGGACGGCTCAACTTCGCCGATCGTCCGAACGGAAACAAAGCAGCGATCTGCGCCATAATTTCGCGAGCAATCGGCGGAGAAGCCAGTGGCTTCTCCGTGCGAGCGAAATGGGGAGCCCGACGGACACGGAGGGCGAACCCCACCGTTTCCCGCAGGCTCGCCGAGCAACTCGCCGTCAACGGGAACAACGCCTCGCCCTTCTTTGCCGAGACTCTCCGCAACGAGTTGCTCGATCCAAAGTCCGAGCGCGGAAAGGGCGGGCGAGAGGACGAGCGTCAACTTGTCCCGCAGCATCGTCGCCTGGCGCCCAATAAACGACCCGAGCAGAGCTCCGTCGTCTTCACGAACACGCCCAAGAAGCGCCGAGACATCGACACCCGCGAGTGCCGCCGGGACAAGGCCAAAGTACGAGAGCGCCGAATATCGCCCGCCAATGTCGCCTGGGTTCACAAAGATACGCCGAAATCCGTTTTCCTTCGCGAGGCGCTCGAGCGGCGTTCCCGCATCTGTAATCGCGACGAAAGCGTCACCTCGCATCGACGTTCGCTCCCAAAAATAACGCCAAAGCGCATCGACTTCGATCGTTGTGCCCGATTTGCTCGCGACAACAAACAGCGTGCGCTTCGCGTCGATGCGCCGCTCGGTCGCCCGGATCGCCTCAGGACAAGTCGTGTCGAGCACATGGAGTCGAAGCCCGTTGGCGTTTTCCCGGAATGTCTGCCAAAAAACCTCGGCCGCAAGGCTCGATCCTCCCATCCCAAGAACAACCGCGTCGGTGAACCCCGCACCGCGCACGTCCGCGGCAAACGACTTTAATTCGCCCGCGCGCTCCCGCGCCCACGGCACGCATGACACCCAACCGAGCCGATTCGTGATGGCCGAGACCGCGTCCGGCGCCGACTTCCAAAGCGTCGCATCCTTTTGTCGCACGCGCGTGACGACGTCGCTCTTGACCGCGCGCCGCTTCTCGTCGATCCCCTGGATGAGCTTGTCGAACGACTCCGCAAAAAGCCGCACGCCATCTTTGAGCAACTCCGCGCAAACCGCATCGGTCGAAATCCCAAGCGCCGCAAGGTCGCCGACGATATTTCCGCACGCGTCCATCTCCGCAAGCGCGACGCGTCCATGCTCGTTGAACGCCTTCAGCGTCGCGGGCGGCATCGTGTTGACCGTATCTCTCGCAACAAGGTCATCGACATACTTCACGTCCGAGTAAGCCGCGTTTTTCGTTCCAGTCGACGCCCAAAGCGGCCGCTGCACGCGCGCACCCTTTGCCGCGAGCGCCTCCCATCGCGCCCCCGAAAAGACGCCCTTGAAGCGCGCATACGCGATCCGCGCGTTCGCAACCGCCGCGATGCCGACCTGCGCCTCTGCACGCGCCTTTTCCGCCGCCGACGTCGCCTTCGCCGCGATCTCCGCGAGCCGCTTGTCGATGACCGAGTCGACGCGCGACACAAAGAAGCTCGCAACCGACCGCACGCCCGAAAGCGGCAGCCCGCGCGCCGCCCGCGCTTCGAGCCCGTCGATATACGCGCGCATGACGTCACCGTACGCCTCGACCGAAAAGATGAGCGTCACGTTGACCGAAATCCCGTCCGCGATGAGCGCCCGAATTGCCGGTACCCCCTCGGGCGTCGCCGGCACCTTTATATAGAGGTTGTCGCGCCCGATGCGCCCCCAAAAACTCCGCGCCTCGGCGATGGTTCCTGCCGTGTCGTGCGCGAGGTGCGGCGACACTTCTATAGATACAACGCCATCGACGCCGCGCGTCCGCTCGTAAACCGGGCGCAGAACATCACAAGCCGCGCGAATGTCGCCAAACGCAAGCGCTTCATAAATCTCCGTTGCGCTGGCTCCGGCCGCCGCAAGCCGTGCGATCTCCTCGGCGTACTCTTTCCCTTCGCGAATCGATTTTTCGAAAATCGTCGGGTTGCTCGTGACGCCGACGACGCCTTCTTCGTCCCGCAACCGCGCGAGTTCGCCCGACACGATGAGCCCACGCCCGAGCGAATCGAACCACACCGACTGCCCAAGCCCAAGAAGTGCCTCCGCGCGACAACCCATCCGTGCCTCCCTTACGTTCCCAACCTTTACCGCGCCCGTGACCGCATCCGCAACCGCACCCGCATCCGCTCCCGTCTTGACGACCTCGCCTCGATCGTCCGCGCCTTGCCGCCGAGCGCAATTATCCTGGATCCCCGGATAACGGAGAAGACTTCAGTGGGGCGGTCGGGGTTGCGCTCGCTCCGGCTCGCGGAAGTCCTCGGGTCTGATTTCCTGGAACGGCGGTTAAGAGACTTGGGGCTCGATCGATCGTTAGCCGACATCCAGCAGGTGAACGCTTCGTACCACCCTCAAGGGCGAGGAATACGTACCGGGTAAGCGGTTCGTCCGGAGTTGCGTCGGGTTGGTAGGGGTGCCGCAACGGCGCGCCTCCGCAGGGTCTGCAGCGCAATATCGCTTGGAATCTCTGAGTTTTCGCACGCCGTGAAAC
>JACPTQ010000020.1:38448-38927 GCA_016192705.1 Deltaproteobacteria bacterium
CTGCCAACCCGACGCGCTGCAGAGAATTCGCCGCTTATCCGGGGATTGGGGCAATTGTGCGTGCGGCGAGGGGGCGCTTGACCCGCCGCGAAGCCGAGCGCCAATATCACTCCGTGTACTGGCTACCTGTCCTTGCCTTCGCCGCCCACATCGCCGAGGAGTACCCGCGCTTTCCCGAGTGGGCGACGCGCCACTTCGGAGCCACCAGTCGCGCATGGTACGTCTACTCGCACGTCCCGCTGGTGTTTTTTGTGATCGCCATCGCCGCGTTCGCTGAGAAAGCGCCTCCGCAGTCGGTGTGGCCCCTCTTGGCCACCGCGATTCAATGGGTCCTGGCCACGAATGCCATCTTCCACCTCGTGACGACGCGGTTGTTCAGGGAATACTCGCCTGGGGTCGTCACCGGCACCCTCTTGTTCCTGCCGACGACCGCATACGTCTTCTGGCGAACGCTCGATGCTTCACTGCTAACTCCGACA
>JACPTQ010000023.1 GCA_016192705.1 Deltaproteobacteria bacterium
GATATCGCGCTGCAGACCCTGCTCAATTGTGGGGCTGCGGGCTCCGTTCCGTCGCCCTCGCCATTCCGCTCGCGCCGGCAAGCCACTGGCTTGCCGACAGACTGCTCGCGGAATATGCGCGCCTGCGCGGCGCCCCTGCCGACCCCACGCAAATCCGGGCGGACCGCTTTCCGGGGACGTGTTTTCTGGGCTTGAGGGCGGTACAAAGGTTTCACCCGTTGGGCGTCGACCAGCGTTCGATCGACCCGCAAGTCTCTCAAGCGCCGTTCGAGGTAAACGGCCGAATTCTGATTGGGCGGACGGGGATTGGGCAAGCGGAGGCTCGCATATTCTGTGAGCGATCGTTGGCAAGCCTGTGGCTTGCCGACGCGAACAGAATCGCGAGGGCGACGGAACGGAGCCCGTAGCGCACCTTTGTGCAGGGGATGAGGTGACGATGGGGCGCGGAATTGCCGTTCTCATGATGTTTGATTCGTTTTGCGCGGACTCACATTTAATGTTAGACCCGAGGACTTTTGCGAGCCGGAGCGAGCCCAGACCCCGACCGCCCCACGCTGGTCATGGCCGTTAACCGGGGATCAGGGTAACTGTGTAGTCTCGGTCCCGTTCATGCTAAGCCAAATCCATGCGTACAATCGTCGTTGCCCTCCTTCTTGTCGACACAAGTCTTGCGTTCGCCGCCAAGTCCAATCGATTCAATATCGACCTCGCGCTCTCGCCGTTCATGCGCGAACAACAGATCGAGAACCCGAGTCGCGACGACCGCGTCGTGCGTGAAGTCGGCGTCGTCACGCGGACAACGTTTTCGTATGCATTCGTCCCGTGGCTCGAAGCGGGGCTTTACGTCGCGTTCGATGCGGGGAGCGGCGAGCGATCGAACTACAGCCGCCCGGCCGCCGACGGAACCGCGACCGTTGTGAGCCGCAGCGCCGGCGCGTACTGGGAGCTTTGGACGGGGCCATTCGTGCGCGGCGTCTGGGGCCCGGCGTTTTTCGAATTCGGCTGGTCGCCGCTCGTGCTTCGCGGAGACGATGGTCGCGCCGACTTGGCAAGCACCGCGGGCGACACGACCGGCACGTTTCGCGGAAACCCGTTCATCGCTTTCATGTTGGCCGGCGGCGCCCGCGTTTCGCTCGCGCCGAACCTCGAACTCAAACTCATCCTTCAGTTTCGGATCCGCTACCTCTCATCGCGCGGCGGCGACGCGCTCGAGTCGTCGCAGAATTTTGGGCAGATGCACCTCTGGCCGTACATGGGAATTGGATATCGCTTTTAGTTGGCGACGCACGCGCCCGCACCACCAATGGTCGAGCCCGCGTCGGCGCGAAACTGGCACGAGAAAAGGGCGGCGCCCGGGATTTGGCACGCGCTGCCGATGTTGCACTGGTCGGCAACCGCGCACGCCCAGCAGCAAGCCTTCGCACACAAGCCTTCGTTGCAAACGTTTCCGGTGCCGCAATCGGCGTCGGCTGAACACGACTTCGTGCAGTAACCAACGCTCTGCGATGAAGGATAAACGCACGTCAGCGAGCTTTCGCACCCACCACCGGTCACGCAGCGGTCCATGACCTTGCCAAGACACGTCCCCGCGTCGGGGTGCGGTGGTCGCGGGGGCGGAGGCGTCAAGCGACCCACGCAACGCCCACCCGTCCACACACAGCGCGTGGAGTGGCCGTCGCATTTCAATTGCGTCGTCAGCGTGTCGCAAGCCTCACACGAAGGCGGTTCCGCCCAATCACACGGAATGCACGGCCCTGCGTCCAAGTCGCACGGGCACTCGGGAACGTCACAGAACAGTCCGTCGCGACAGTCGTTGTCGCTCCAACACGTGTCACAGCGGCCAATCTTCTTGAGCGACACGCGGGCCGCGCGCGCCTCGCAGTCGTTGCCGTACGTGCGCCCATCGCAGCCGCAAACCGGCGCGTAGATCTCCGCGCACGCGCTCGGGACGTTTTCGCATAGGCCGAGATCATCGCCGACGCCGCACCGGCCGATCGCGAAGTGGCAGAACTCGTTGCGCGACGAACACTGAAGGCCGACAAACCCGCCGCACTCGCGATTCGTTCCTGCGTCGCGCACAACTCCTGCGTCACGATGAACGCCCGCATCGCGCGCCAACCCGCCATCACGAGCGACGCCCGCATCCCTTTGCAAACCCGCATCGCGCGTAGTTCCCCCGCCCGTCGACCCGTCGGGAACAACCGGATGAAGCGGTCCGAGCGGCGCCTCGCCCCCTGGGTCATAAGGCGTCGATCCGCAGCCGATAACCAACGACGCCGCGATAAGACCCAAACATTGTTGCATCGCTTTAAGTCGCATCCCTGGTTCGCAATGCGAATCCAGTGCCACAGAGCCGCACGCGGATTACCGAGGAATCATCGAACTTCTGATCCGCCACCCCGGGTCTCGCGTCAGTCTTCGTCAACGCGATGTCGAAATTGTCGGCGCTGGGTTTCCGAAGCGCGCACGAGACGCTATGTTCAACGCATGGCGTTCGCCGCACGATGAAACGTCGACACCTCCTCCTCTTGCTCGCTCTCGCGGCCATCATCCGCTTCTCGTACCTCGCGGACTACCTCGCGTCGCTCCCCTACGGAGACGCCCCAATCGCCGACGCGTATGTCCACGACGCCTTCGCGAACCGCATGCTGCGCGGCCACCTCGTCGACGAGGAGTACACCGTGCGCTCGCCTCTCTTCCCGGTACTTCTCGCGGGCCTCAAGGGAATCGGGCTCTCGTTCGGAGCCATTTACATCTTTCAGATGCTCCTCGGTCTCGCCACCGTGGTTCTCGTTTATCGAATCTCCGCGCACCTTTTCGGTGACCAAGCACCCCTCGCGCCCCTGATTGGCGCTAGCCTCTTTGCCCTGTATGGATCTGCCGCGTTTCACGAAACAAAGCTTCTCGGTGTTTCAGTCGGTGTCTTCTTTTTGGTTGTTGCGGGTTCGCTCATCCTTTGGGCGCGCGCGCGTCGCTCCGTCGCCGAAATCCCGGCCGGCGTCGCTCTCTCGCTTGCGTCCCTCGCGGTTCCGCAGTTCGCACTCTCGGCGATTCTCGTTGCCGTTCTTCAGCTCGCACGAAAGCGCTTTGGGCGAGCGCTCCTTTTCGGACTCGGCTTCGTGGTCCCGCTCGTCCCGTTTTCGGTTCGCTCCCACCTCGCGGGCGCCGGCTTAAACCCGTTCCCTGCGCAATCAGGCGGAATGCTGTACGTGGGCTTTCATGATGGCGCGAACGGCGCCTTTCGCCCACCCGTTGAGCTCGACGGGCCTGTGGTCTCGATAACGCAAAAGGGACGGCGCGCCGCCGAAGAGGAGACCGGTCGGCCGCTCGGAACTCATGAAGCGTCCAACCATTTTCGCGCGAAGGCCATTCGATGGATCGTCGACCATCCGCTTGGCGCCCTCCGCCTCATCGCCATCAAAGTCTACCGGCTTGCGATGGCATACGAAGTGCCGCTCAACTACGACTTTCAGGAGGAACGCCCCGACACCCCGACGCTTTACGCCTATCCGGTTCCCTTTAGCCTCCTCTTCGTCTTTGGCGTTGCGGGTTTCGTGATGGCCACGCGACGCCGCATATCTCAAGGAATCCTCGTCGCGCTTGCCGTTCCGACGATTTTGACCGTCCTCGCGTTTGTTGTCACCGCGCGGTATCGGCTCCCCCTCGCGCCTTTTCTCGCGATCTGGGCCGGCTTCGCGCTTCACGTTGTCCTCGTCGAAAATAGGAAAAAACTCGCGGTGATCCTTGGCGCCGCTTCCGCGCTCCTCCTCGTCAATCCGCTCGACGACCCGCGGTTTCCGGCGGCCGCCGAACAGCTTAACCGAGCCTCCGCCTATCGCGGGACAAACCCAGAAAGAGCGCTTGCCGCTCTTGATCGGGCGATCGCGTTTACGCCCGAAGTCCCGTCGCTTTGGGCCACGCGAACTGAGTTTGCGCTGTCCGCTGGGAATTTGGCTGAAGCGCGTCGTGGGCTCCGCGAGACGACGCGCCTTGCGCCCGACTCCGCGACGGCTGCGCTTCTTCGAGGTGAGGTCATGCTGCTCGAAGACCGCGCTCGGCAGAGCGAAGCCCAAGCCGTTTGGCGCGCCGCGCTTGCCGAGGCCCCGGGTCGCAAGGCGCGAAACCGAAGGCTTTTGCTTGCGCTCGGCGCGTCACTTCGTGACGAGGGAAACGCGGGGCAAACCGAAGCCGCGACGCTTTTTCGCGAGCTGCTCGCGCGCGATCCGCGTGATGCGACGGCTCACGCCGAGTTGGGGCTCGTTCAAATCGCGGCCGGCGACTTCGTGGCGGCCGAGGCGAGTTTTCGGCACGCGGCAAAAAACGACCCCGATTCGGCGGGCCACTGGAACAACCTCGGTGTCGCGCTTCTCCGACAACAACGTCACCGCGAGGCGTGCACCGCGTTTCGCGAAGCGCTTGCCATCGACCCAGCATTTGCGCGTGCCCGCCAAAACCTCGCACGCTGCGAGTCGATTCCAACCTGGATCCCCGGATAAGCAGCCAGTTCGCTTCCGCGCGTAGCGTCGGCAGGTGCCGCTTCGGCGCGCCGACGTCCTCGGGTCTGAACTGACTCGCGCGATTGAGCCGCTGATCAGAGGCATGCGAAAACTCGGTGACCCCAGCCAATATCGCGCTGCAGACCCTGCGGAAAGGTGGGGCTGCGGGCTGCGCGGCACTGCCGCGACACCAAGTTCGGTCGAGCACAACCGGCATTTGCAACTCCGAGCACACAAAGATCTCGGGTGTTCCGTCGCCCTCGCCATTCTGCTCGCACAGGCAAGCCACCGGCTTGCCTGCAGACCGCTCGCAGAATAGGCGCGCCTTTGCAGGCCCCTGCCGACCCTACGCAATTCCGGGCGGACCGCTTATCGGGGACATATTCTTTAGGCTTTAGGGCGGTACGAAGGGTTCACCCGTTGGGTGTCGGCCAGCGTTCGATCGACCCCCAAGTCTCTCAACCGTCGTTCCAGGAAAACGGCCAGGTTCTGATTGGGCGGGCGGCGATTGGGCTTGCTCCGGGTCGCGTATTCTGTGAGCAATCGTTGGCAAGCCTGTGGCTTGCCGACGCGAACAGAATCGCGAGGGCGACGGAACGGAGGCCGCAGCGCACCTTTGGGCAGGGGATGAGGTGCCGATGGGGCGTGGGATTGCCGTTCTCATGATGTTTGATTGATTTCGTGCAGACTCACATTTCATGTCAGACCCGAGGACTTTCGCGAGCCGGAGCGAGCCCAAACCCGACCGCCCCACGCTGGTCTTGGCCGTTAACCGGGAATCAGGGGATTCCAATGCCCGACCGCCAAAACCGTTGACACGACACATTCACGCCCGTAATTGCTTAGCGCGCGGAAAGATCCGCGTAAGGCGATGTCAGGGCACTTTGATGCAACAAAGGTTTGCCGTGGTCGTCTCTTTTATAGAAGGTCGAATAGAAAAAGGAGGTTGTTCATGAAAAAAAGTCTCGTTGGTTTAATGACGTTCATGGTCGGCTGCTCTCAGCTTTTCTCGGGAAGTGGCGGCTCCGGAGCGCGCGCTGGTTCGCGTGGCGGCGACGACGGAAAATACGGAGCCCTCTTTTTGAACTTTCAGCGTACCGAGTTCTGCGGCACGACGCGCACCGAGCGTGGCCAGAGAATCTACTCGCCGCGTTCCACCGACCTTTCGACGAAGGTTTCGCCGGGCGAGAACATTTTGCGCCTCATGTGCACCGAAGGCGCGCGAGGCGCATACAACGTGACCGACCAATTCGTGAGCACGGTCAACGACGCGGCGCCAGACCCGCTCACCGTCGGAATCCTGGTCGTTGCGTGTGTTGGGACCGGTGAGTGCGAGAGCGCGACGGGGCGCCCCCATTATGGGTCGAGCGGCAGCAACGGGCGTCGGTACCGCTTCGCCATCAGCATCTCGGCCGACGTCGCCGACGTCGCGCGTCGAGTGCCACAAGAGGCGGTGAAATCTGCGGTCGAAGCACTCGATCTCCCGGGCGACATCAAGTCTGGATTTACAACTCGATTCGACGCCTGTCGCGCGCACCTCGTCGCAGAAGTCGAAGCGCTCAACCCGCGCCTCAAGAAAGTCTACGTCGAAACGATCACGAAAACGCGTGCGGAGCGCTTCGCCGACGAACAGGCGCTTGCGTCCTTTTACCAGCGGTACGCCGCGCAGAAGCCCAAGCTCGACCGCGCGCTGCTTTCGAGTGGCGTCACGGCGGCGCTTCGCAACGAGGCGCGTTCCCTTCGCGACGCTTACGTCGACGCGTGCCTCAAGCGCGGCCGCACAGCGCTCTACTGCTTGACCGGCCCCGTCGCGCGCCCGCTCACCGATTTGCTCGTTCGACTCGCGATCGCGCTTCGCGATCCGGTTGGCGCCGAAGCGGAAAACGCGACGCTCGCGATCGGACCGGACCAGACGTCGGTCAAGACGGAAATGCACCTTGCCGTTGGGAAGGCGATGCGCGCGGAGACGACGGAATACCGAAAGTACATGGACGCCAAGCGGCAAGGGACGGACCCGTCGGTTCTCGCGTCGACATTCGGCAACCCGCCGCCCGTCAACCTTGGCGAATATCGAAACGGCGCGGGGGCGCCACCGCCCCAGCGGCGCGACTATTGGAGCGAGATCAACCGCGTGACCAAGGGCGGCCTTGAGCGAATTCGCCGGACCATCGCGCGCGTGAGCGTCAGCGGAAATTCCGCGACCATTGCCTTCAAGGACATCGTGAATAAGAGCGATGTTCAAACGGGGTGCCGCGAGACGAACAAGATTCAATCGATCACGCGGCACGGCGAAATTGTTTATCGGGTCGATTGCTCGGGCCCTTGGGTCACGCGGACGTCCGTGAACCGCGTGAAGCCGATCGTCGTTGCGGCGCGTGAGGCGCGCAGATTAAAAAGTGGCAACGTCGTGATGGCGGTCGCCGACAAAAAATCGCGCCGCGGGGCCGTCCTCACGGCGTTTCGTTCAGAGCGCGGCGACGACGCGAACGACCCGATCCAGTACGGTGCGTTTCCAGCGAAGGCGCGCCGATAAGTCCTTTCACCCGCGCACAAGCGGCTTGTAGCGGATGCGGTGCGGCGTGTCGGCGTCGGCGCCGAGGCGCTTCTTGCGGTCGGCTTCGTAGTCTTGATACGTGCCAACGTTAAACCAAACGCTCGCGTCGTCCTCGAACGCCATGATGTGCGTGCAAATGCGGTCAAGGAACCAGCGATCGTGTGAAACGATCATCGCGCACCCAGCCCACTCGAGGAGCGCCTCTTCGAGCGCGCGAAGCGTGTCGACGTCGAGATCGTTCGTCGGTTCGTCGAGGAGCAGCAAATTCGCGCCCTGCTTGAGCGTCTTCGCGAGATGCAAGCGATTCCGCTCGCCGCCCGACAAGTCGCGCACTTTCTTTTGCTGGTCGGTCCCCTTGAAGCCAAACCCACCCGCGTACGCGCGCGAATTCATCCGCCGCTTCCCGACCTCAAAGAAATCTTCGCCGCCTGAAATCTCCTCGTACACCGTTTTTTCCGCCGCGAGCGCCTCGCGCGACTGGTCGACATACCCGAGCGCCACCGTGTCACCAACGGTGAGCCGCCCCGAATCCGGCGTCTCGCGCGCCGCAATCATCCGAAAAAGCGTGGTCTTCCCGGCGCCGTTCGGCCCGATGATCCCAACGATCGCCCCCTTCGGCACCGCGAAGTTGAGCCCGTCGATGAGCAGCCGATCGCCGTACCCCTTCACGAGCCCCTTCGCCTCAACAACGACGTCGCCCAACCGCGGCCCCGGCGGAATCGCGATGTCGATGTTTTCGACCTTCTCTTTCCCCGCGTCCGCCAAGAGCGCCTCGTACGCATTCAAGCGCGCCTTCCCCTTCGCCTGTCGCGCGCGCGGCGCAAGCCGCACCCACTCGAGCTCACGCGCGAGCGTTCGCTGTCGCGCCGACTCCTGCTTCTCCTCGACGGCGAGACGCGCCCTCTTCTGGTCGAGCCACGACGTGTAGTTCCCCTCCCAAGGAATTCCGGCGCCGCGATCGAGCTCCAAAATCCACTTCGCAACGTTGTCGAGAAAGTAACGATCGTGCGTGATCGCGACGACCGTCCCCGGAAACTCGGCGAGAAACCGCTCGAGCCACGCGACCGACTCCGCGTCGAGATGGTTCGTCGGCTCGTCGAGAAGCAGCAGGTCTGGCTTCGAGAGCAGCACGCGGCAGAGCGCCACGCGACGCTTTTCGCCGCCCGACAGCTTCGTCACGTCGGCATCTCCCGGCGGGCATCGCAGCGCGTCCATCGCGATTTCGATCGTCCGGTCAAGCTCCCACGCATTCGCCGCATCGATCGCATCCTGCAGCCGCGCCTGTTCGGCGAGCAGCTTCTCCATCTCGTCGTCGCTCGGCCCCTCGCCAAACTTCGCGTTAACCTCGTCGAACCGCGTCAAGAGCGCGCGCACCTCGGCGACCCCCTCCTCGACGTTCCCCTTCACATCCTTCGTGGGATTCAAAACCGGCTCCTGCGGCAAATACCCAACGCGCGTCCCATTGGCCGGCGCGGCCTCGCCGATAAAATCGGTGTCAACGCCCGCCATAATGCGGAGCAGCGAGCTCTTCCCAGCGCCGTTCGCCCCGATGACGCCGATCTTCGCGCCCGGGTAAAACGAAAGGTAAATTCCCTTGAGGATTTCTTTTCCCGGCGGAACGACCTTCCGCAGATTGACCATTGTATAGATGTATTGATGAGCCATCGCGCGCCTCCGTCTCGAAAAGGGACGCGTAATCTACACAGGCAGAGCGCGCTTGCCAAGTGGTCCCGCAGCCTGTTAGTTTCGCGGCGCTTTTGGAAATCCCGCCTGTCTTTTCGCGAGCGGGACACTGTTGGAGGGTGTTGAAGATGAAGAAGCGCACATTGATTCCCGTAACCGCATTCGCCGTGGCGCTCTCGGCCGCAAGCCCGGCCAGCGCGACCTACTCGATCAAAAAAGGCACGATGGACCTCGACATGTATTTGGGCGTCGCCATCGCGACCGCGGGCGGCGGATCCGGCGCCGGTTTCAAGCTCGGCAGCGACTTCAACTACAGCCTCTCGGATGTGCTCGCGTACACGCCGACTTTCAGCCTCGGCTTCGCGAGCGGCGTCGTTAACCTTGAACTCGCGCCCGGCGGCATCAAGTTCCGCATCAAGTCGCTCTACAAACACAACGTCAACCTCGGCATCAAGGCGCAGCTCGCGCTCAACTTCGGGTTCGTGAGCGGCGGCAGCACGATCATCTCGGTCGGCCCCAAGTTTGGCCCCGCCTTCTACTATATGTTCACCGATTCGATCGGCGCCGGGATGGTCTTCAACATCATGCTGGGCGGCGCATTTGGCGGCGGTGGCTCGGCCTTCGTCGCGATCTTCGACATCGTCTTCGGCGTCAGCGTCGTTTTCTAGAGAGTCGCTCGACCCAGCACCGCGCTTGAATTCACGCGTTACGTCGGGCACGATGCGCGACGTGAAATCATTAACCACAACTCTTTTCGTTTTCGTGGCGTGCGGTTCGTCGATTGCGCGCGGCGAAACTCAGCTAGAGGTCAGCGTCCGTTACTGGCATCCGTTGAAATCTGTTTATGTTCCAGCGGGTGGCATCGGTGTCACCGCCGAGGTTGACGCGCTCGGCCTAAATCCGTCGGGCGAAACCGACGCGAGCGGGAAATTCAGCGCAACGGTCGCGGAAGCGGTTCTTGCGAACGGCTCGGTTGTCGTTCGCGCCAAGGCGGAGTTGCCGACGCGGCTCACGGTGTACAGCGACCCGATTGCGCTTGGCCCGTACGAAGCGGCGTCGAAACCGGTCGCGCTCGTTGCGGGCGGTGCGACGGCGGTCGAGTTGTCGATCGGCGGTCCCGATGACAATGTCGCCGACGCTCGGTTTGGGGCGAAAGAACGAATCGCGGAGGCGATTCACGCGACGGTTGAAATGGGCGCGGTGTGGCGCTGGTTCAAGGAAGACCACGGAAAGACGCGGATCTTTCCCGTGCGAACGGTCTTCTTTCCGTCGGCGGTCGAATTCTCAACTCCCGAGTGGTTTGGCCTTCGGGCCTCTGACGGCGGCGCCTGGAATCCGCTCGCACCGTCAAACCCGCGCCACATCTATGCGCACACGCTCATCGAAAGCGTCTGGGCGCCCTCCCCCAAAAAGGTTGAGGCGGTTGGATTCCATGGCGAATCCGAGTTGTCGGACCCGGGCGAGGCGCTCCGCGAGGCGCTCGCAACGGCGCTCGACTGTCTTTCGCTTGGAAAGGATTGCGCGTGGCCAAAGCCGTCAACGCGCGAAACGCCGGCAGAGACGACGCTCCGCATACTCATCGCCATCGCGCAAGGTGCTCCCGACGCGACGGTTAATCTGGGTGAAGGAATTCCGGCGGCGTCGGTTAAGCTCGAAGGACTCGATCCTCAGCTCGCCAAGGTTTGGGAAATCGCGGCCGAACATAACCCGACCGTTCTCCACGCGACGGAGGGCGATCTTGAGGATTCATTGCTGGCGTTTTGGTTGAGCCAAGCCGACTTCGGGAAAGTGCATGAGCTTCGCGCCATTTTGGGTCGCGCCGGGATCGCGCTAAAGACGCACCCGCAAAATGCGCCGGGCGTGAAGATCCTCACGGTGTCGAAACCGAAAAAATTTGGGCGCGCCAGGAAAAAGGCGGATCAGAAGTGGCGAACGACGATCGAATTTGAAGTCGCGGAAGTCGACGCCGAGGATCGGCCGTTTGTAAAGTGGGGCCTTTATTTCAAGGAGCTCGGCGAAGGGAAACCGTGGGCGAAGGTCAGCGACGGAGGATGGAAAGGGGACGCCAAGTCGAGCGCGACTGTTGTTCTGCACACACACGAGCGCGTCGGCGCCTATGAGGAGGGCGAAGAGTTTCGCGTGGTCGTGCATGACGAAATGGCGGCGGCGAGCGATTCGTTTAAGGTGCCCGAAAAGTGGGAAAAGAAAGGCGAGAAGCCGGCTGAGAAGGGCGCGGCGCTGACGAGTCTCGGCGACAAAGTGGTCGAGAAAACGGTGCTCGAACGAACGGCGCCCGAAGCGATTCGCGAGCGACGGCGTGCGACGGGGCTTTTTGTTGACCGAAAGGATGAACCGGTCGCCAAACTTGCCGTGGCAACGGCTGCGCTCGTTCGATTGTTCGCGAATGCCCATGAGACCACGGATGCCGTTATCCGAAAAATTGCGCTGGCTGGGGCAACGACCAAACAGCTCTCGAAAAGCGGCGGAGGCGCGGTAGCGACCGCGCTCGATCGGGCGAGGTCGGCGCGAAAAACGTTTTGGCGAGTTCGGTCGCGCGCGAGCTGGTCGGAGTCGTTCACGGAGCTCGTCGACCGGTTTAAAGAGGTGTTGTTTAAGAACGAGTGGATTCCAGCGACCGATCGCGCGGCGACTCGGGACGGGCTAGGGGCGCTTGACGCCGCGGCGGAGAAGATTGTCGGCGAGATCAAAGGCGTCGCCGACACCGTCCGCGAACTGCGCGCAAAATTCATCGAGAAGGAAACGTCCGAACGAATCGCGAGGGCGAACGCCGACGTGCGCAAACGGCTTGACGAAATCGTGAAGGCGCTAACCGAGGCGCGGTCGTGGATTGCGTCGCGCGTGGCCGGGCTCGTGCGCGACCTCGAAGCGGCGCGTCGCGCCCTCGCTGGAATGGCGAAGGCGATTAAATTGTGATGCTCGGCGAGATGCGCGAGATCACGTCGTTCGACGGCACGCGGCTCGCGGTTCAGACCGCGGGCGTTGGACCGCCCGTTGTCCTCGTGAACGGCCTTGGGGGCACATTCGCCGCGTGGCGCTTGCAGATCGAAGAGTTCATGGGGACGCGGCGCTTTGTCTCGTGGGATTACCGCGGCATTTACCGGTCAGCGGCACCGGCCGATCGCACCCGCGTAACCGTCGACGATCACGTGCGCGACCTTGAAGCGGTGCTGGCGGCCGAATCGATCGACGCCGCCGTGTTCATGGGTTGGAGCATGGGCGTTCAGGTCGCGCTTGAATTCTACCGGCGCGCGCCCACCCGGTTTCGCGGGCTCGTCCTCATCAACGGCACGTTCGGGCACCCCTTCAAAACCGCCTTCAACTGGCCGCTCGCGCGTTTCGTTTTGCCGCGCCTTCTTCGCCTCGCCGAAACACGCGTGGGCGCCTTCCAGCCGCTCTTGCAAGCGCTCGTGCGACAGCCGCGCATCCTCGGCCTGCTCAAGTCGCTTCGACTCGCGGCGCCATCGCTTCACGAGCAACTCTTCCGCGATCTCGCTGCGGAGTACGCCAACATGGATTTTCGGTTGTACATCGCGATCCTCCTCGCACTCGCCGACCACGACGCGCAAGACGTCCTCCCAACGATCGCCGCGCCGACGCTCATCATTACAGGTCAGCGCGACTTCTTTACGCCACCCGGCCTTGCGAAGCGCATGGCTGACCGCATCCCCGGCGCCGAACTGCTCGAGGTGAAACTCGGCACGCATTACACCCCGGTCGAATTCCCCGACGTCGTCAACCTCCGTCTCAAGAAGTTCTTTCGCGATCACGCGCTTTAAGTTCGCTTGGCGATTGTTTAGTATGAGTGGCGAATGAAGCGCATTCGGTTCACTCGCTTCGCAACCGGCCTTTCTGTTCTGGTTTCGGCCACCGCGTTATGGGTCTCGCGCGCAGAGGCGCAGTGCCGCGACTGTCCGAGCAATCGCGTCTGCATGAATAGCGTGTGTCGGTTTCTCTTCGCAGGCGAAACTCCGCCAACTTCGCCTTCGCTCACGCGCCGCCCGTCACGACCGACGCCGGTCGTACAACCGACCTTAACGCCGTTCCCGTCTACCCGCCCCGCACCCATCATCACGCGCCGCGTGCGCGATCCCGGCTGGGCGTACGAAGCCGGCGTGACCGGACTTATCTCGTCCGTGCTCATCCTCGGGCTCGGCATCGCCAGCGAGGCCACCAATGAGGGCGGCAAGCTCGTTCCATCGTTGCCGCTCGGCGGGTCCGCCCTCCTGATCGCCGCCGGTGCGGTCCCGCTCGTCGCCGCGGGGGCCACATCGGCTCGCGAGCGGTCGGGACTTCGCGAGAACGCCTTCCTTCGAATCATGGGCTGGGGCTTTTACGGAGCCTCAATGACCGTGGGGTTCATCCTCACGCTCGTCGGTGTCAGCAGCCAAATCCCGACCGGTCTCATCACGACGACGACGGTCCTTGGGATCGGCTCGGTCGCGATCATGACGGTCGATGCGTTTCAAGCGCGAAACGAAGCGCTTGCGCTCTCGCCCACCGGCATTCTCCGCGCGAACGAAAATGTGTCCCGTGGTTCGCTGACGCTGGCGCCAAAGCTCGACGCGGGGCGCTTGCGTGGCCTCGTGCTCGGCTGGGGCGGCTCGTTTTGAGGCTGGCGGCCGCAACGCTTATCGCACTCGTGCTCGAACATACGCTCGCCTTCGCGAAAACAGCGTGGCCTGAATTCCGCGATTTCAAACGCGTGGGTGGCGGCGCGAAAGACGCCGCGCTCATCGTCGCGATCGAGAAATACTCGTTCGTCGCGAAGGTCCCCGGCGCTGGCGACAACGCGGACGATTGGAAAAAATACCTTACCAGCAGTCGCGGGGTGCCCAGCCACAACGTGTTTGAGCTCAGAGACGCGGAGGTCCAACCCAAGACCGTCGTCGAGAAACTCTCGGAGACCGCGCGTCGCGTCGAGGCGGGTGGAACGCTCTGGTTCGTCTTTATTGGGCACGGCGCTCTGGCCAAGGGCGGCAAGGATGGGCTCCTCGTCGGGGTTGATGCGCGGCCCGCCGTCGACAGCCTCTTTGCGCAAAGCGTACGCCGATCTGATGTCCTCAAGATCGCCGCGTCGAGCCGCGCCACTCAATCGATGATCGTCCTCGACACTTGTTTCAGCGGGCGGTCCACGAAAGGCGATCCACTCATCCCAGGTTCTCAGCCGCTTGTGGCGGAAGAAATCCCCGCAGTCCCCGACAAGCGCACTGTTCTCTTCACCGCCGCACGGAGCGACGAATTCGCAGGTCCCCTTCCGGGCGGCAATCGGCCGGCCTTCAGCTACCTGGTCCTCGGCGGATTGCGCGGCTGGGCCGATGCGGACGGCAACGGCACCGTCACCGTTAAGGAGCTCGGCGATTTTTCCCGACGCGTCTTAACTAAGTTTGTCACCAACCGAATGCAGACCCCAACCGTCGAAGGGCCACCCGATCTCGCGATTGGACAGGGCTGGGAGACGCAGCCGAACATCGACGCTATTGTCCGCGCCCCCGACGAACCGACTGGAAAGCCAGCCGCACCTCCGATCAAGTGTCCCCCGATGATGCTCCCGATTGCGGGCGGAGTGTGGAAGTGGCCAGGAAATCCGACGGGAATCACGATCGCGCCGTTCTGCCTCAATCAGTTCGAGGTTACGGTTGGTCAATACGCGCATTGCAGCCGCCTCACCAAAAAGCCCTGCGCGCCCCCCGCGCTCAAGGTGAATTGGCCCGGAATCCGCCCGGACGAACGCGCGCGATGGAGCCGGTATTGTAACGATCCGCGCAACAAGGATCTCGAACTTCACCCGATGAACTGCGTGACGTGGGCCGAGGCGAACGAGTATTGCCACGCATACAATTTGCGCCTCCCCTCGGAATACGAGTGGGTCTGGGCAGCGCGAGGCGGCGAGGCGGCGCAAAAGTACCCATGGGGCAACGAGGAGCCCGCGATGCAGACATGCTGGTCCCATGACCCTGACAAGCCGCGC
Organism: Deltaproteobacteria bacterium; assembly: GCA_016192705.1. GTDB lineage: Bacteria > Myxococcota > JACPTQ01 > JACPTQ01 > JACPTQ01 > JACPTQ01. Next base: position 14,723 of record JACPTQ010000023.1, read on the forward strand.
AGTGGAACATGCCCGACCGGTTCGCGACCGCTGGGGAAGAGCGTCGACGGCGTTCATGACCTCGTGGGAAATGTCTGGGAGTGGACCTCCAGCCTGGTGAGCCGGGATAAGTTGGAGCGAATCATCCAAGGCGGGGGCTGGTTCGACTCGCTCTTGCCCACGGTCGCTCGGTCCGCCGGCGTCGACCCCCGAACGCGTGATTTCGCCGTCGGCTTTCGATGCGCGCTCACACCGTAGGTCGTAACTTCGGGGCGGCCCCGCGTCACTCCTTCGCGCGGATGGTGTATGAAACGCGGGTGTCGCGCCAATCGTCAGAATCGATTGCGGCGAGTCGCTTCAAGATCGATGACAAAAAGAGTGACCGTGCACCCGCGTGGCTCTGAAACGTTGTCGCCGGTCCGGCGTCGTCGTACAGCGCGATTTTTTTTCGGAGTGCGATGACCTTGAGCGACTCAACGACGTGCGAGCGTCCTCGAGGCAAGCGAGCCGCAAGCCGAACGCGTCGCCGAAGCGCATCTGGGGGAAAAATATACGTTTCGCCCGCGCGCACGAACGGCACTTCTACAAATCTGTTGGGTATGACGACGGTCACGGTGCCATCGGCGTCAACGCTGAAGACGTATAGATAGGCGTCGCGTGTCGTCGTGATCTTCGCTTCGACCGCGTCGCCCTCGCGAAGGTCGCGCCTCGAAAGTTTCGCCGTCACACGAAAACCCGCGTCAGCACGGGGCCCGCGAAGCGCAGCGCGCGCCCGAAGCCTCACATGCACGCTCGATCGCTCGTTCCCACGCGCCGGGAGAAACTCAGCCGCGAGAATCTCCTCATCCACAATCATCGCGTCCGCCATAAGCGCGTCGAAGTCTTCGACGACACGCCGATTTTCGGGACCTGATTCGCCCGCCGCGTTTGACACAACGTAACGACCGCCCGCACCGCCGCCAATCGATTTCTCGACAACCCGCACGCGCGCCGCATCCAACGCCCGCGCACGAATTGTGGCCTCCGGCTCCTCCGGCGCCCCCCGTTCGGTGTGCTCGACCTCGACCCAGCCGACCGCCGCTCTCGCGAGGAGCGCCTTCCACTTCGCCTCTTCTGATTTCTCCGCGCCCGCGATTTCGCGTTCGCGCGCCCCATCTTCCGCAAGAGCCTTCGCAAGTGCCAACGGAATCGGAACGCCCCGTTTCTCGGCATCCGCACGCAACGCGCGCACAAGGCCCTGAAGTCGAAACCGAATCTCTTCGATCTCATACAGCTCTAAGAGATCCCGAAAGTTCGATTTGAGATCCAGAAGTGCGAGCGCCTGTTTCACGGACGCCGCCGCACCGCGCGCCCCGTCGTTTGAAGACGCAGCCCGTAACGCTTCGATGCCCAACTGAAAAAAAAGGCGCCACGCGTCTTCGAGGTGTTTTTCGCGCGTCGAAAGTCCGCTTTTCGAAATCTCGTCGCGCAACGTCTTCTCAAACGAGTCGGCGAGATCCGCGTTCTTTTGCGCGAGCGCCGTTTCGACGTCGCGTTTGGCTTTCGCAACGCTCTCCTTCATCACCGGAGCGCGCCGAAATCGCGTCACGTTGATAACGACGTACGGCGACGCATGGTAATCACGCCCCGTCGTGCGATCGATGAGTCGATTCCCTTCGAGCTTCAATCGTGCGCGCAAGACGTCGGGCGACGGCACCGCCTTCGCGTCGCGCGAATCGGGCGACGGCGCCACCAACACGATGTGCCGCGCAGCGGTGAAAAGCGTCTCCGGCTTATCGGCAATGACCGTATCGGCTGGGAAAAACTGGAAGACGTATCGCCACACGGGGCGACTCGCCGTGGCCCCTTCGAAGACCGATGAGAAGACGTTTCGCGCGGCGTCGAGCGCTGGGTCGGCCGTCGGCGAAAACCGTCGCGTCGCTTGTCCGGCCGCAAGGAGCAGCGCCCGCACAGGACTCGCCTCATCGCGTGGAATCGCCTGAAGGAAAATCTGAATTTCCACCACACGGCCCGGATAGAGCGTCGGCTCGATAAAGAGCGCATGGTCCGCGTACAGCCCAGTCCCGGCGCCCCGCATCTGCATAAGCCCAGCGACCGCTTTGAGAGTTTTTCCGTCCGGCAAAAGCCCGCGCACTTCGAAACCAAGCGCCGCGTCGTTTCCGCGAACCGCCTCCGGCAACTCTGGAAACGACACGCGCTCGACGTCGACCGAAACGTAGTCAAGATTGCGCCTCACCTTGCCGCGCACCACCTCGCCCGGATCGACGTGCGCGAGCCCAACCTCGCCGCCCATCGATCGCAACGACAAGTCGCCCGTCCACCCACCGCCCAATCTGGTCGTCGTTGTGCACGCTGCGAGCGCCGCAAAAGCACACGGGAAAACCGATGAGAACCGCATTCCCCCCAAGTCTATCGGTTCTCGCGCACCACTTCCAAGATTGGCGATCTACGGGCAGATCCCAGCGCAACGGGAGCGTTGGCAGACCTGAATACCCGCGAGACATGAAATGCACGCAAAGTCCGGGTTGGGACAGCGTGCGTTGCAGGCGCCATCGCGCGGCGCGCAGCGGCATGTGCATTCGAAATACGATTGGCATTTGCCACCCGAGAAATCGAGCTGCGTCCAATTCGTGCCAAAACACGACGTCGCCTCGTTGGAACAATTCTGGCTCACGCACGACGCGCACGGCCCGACGATCATGAACGACGTGCACGACGTGATCGACGAACCCGAGCCTCCACCGCCCGCGTCGACAATCGGCGCACCGGCGTCGATAGGCGGCGGCGTCGTTGGCGAGCCGGCATCAACCGCTGTTGTCGGAATGCCCGCGTCCGGCACAAATGGGGCGGGGATTCCGCCTCCACCGCCCGAGCCACCACCGCCCGCGTCGACCGGATTTGCGGGCGGACGCCCGGTGCCCCCCGAACCCGGAAGCTGTCGCGACGGCTCCTCGTCGCAAGCAACAACACCGACGGCAACCAAAACAACGCAAAGCTCGCCCAATTTCATCGTTCGCCTCCCGCATCTAAAATGCTTCGTTCGAATCCGCCTGAAGCCGAACCGTATACCACGACTTGCTCCGATCGCAGCCTTACATCTCCTTAGATCAACTTAGAGCGCTCGGCATGACGGGCGTCGTTAGCCCCCAATCCCCGGATAGGCGGTTCGTTCGCTCATGAGCGTGAGGGTCGACAGGCGCCCGCTTTGGCGCGCCGACGTCCTCGGGTCTGGACGCGAACGAGCGCTCGAGCCACTGTTTGGAGGCGTGTGAAATCTGGGAGATTCCCGTCCGATATCGCGCTGCAGACCCTGCGGAGGCGCGCCTCTGCGGCGCCCCTGCCGACCCCACGCAAATCCGGGTCGACCGCTTTCCGGAGACGTGTTTTCTTGGCTTGAGGGCGGTACGACGAGTTCACCCGCTGGGTGACGGCTGACGATCGATCGACCCCCAAGTCCCTTAGCCGCCGTTTCAGGAAAACGGCCGGGTTCTGGTTCGGCGGGCGGGGATTGGGCTTGCTTCGGGTCGCATCCGCAGGGGATGAGGTGCCGATGGGGCGTGGGATTGCCGTTCTCATGATGTTTGATTCGTTTCGTACAGACTCACATTTCATGTCAGACCCGAGGACTTTTGCGAGCCGAAGCAAGCCCAGCCCCCGCCCGCCCCACGCAATTGTTGCCCGTTATCCGGGAATCAGGGTCGTTACCCTTGACGCGCAGATGGCGAGTGATTACCTCAATGAACACAGGAGGAACCAGCCATGTCGAAAAAAACGGTGTTCGTTACGGGGGCTACTGGGAAACAAGGCGGAGCGGTTGCGCGAAAACTGATTGCGCGCGGGCACAAGGTTCGAGCGCTCACGCGAAGGGTTGACGCTCCGGCGGCGCAAACTCTCGCGTCACTCGGGGCCGAAGTTGTCGCGGGGAACCTCACCGACCGCGCGAGCATCGATCGCGCGCTCAAGGGCGTCGACGCGGTTTTCACCATGTCAACGCCGTTTGAGGCCGGTATGGACGCCGAGACGACGCAGGGCGTGACGGTCGCCGATGCGGCCAAGGCAGCCGACGTGCACCTCGTCTACACGTCGGTCGGGAACGCGAACTGCGCGACCGGGATTCCGCACTTTGAAAGCAAGTGGCGCGTCGAGCAACACATCACGAAAATCGGTGCGACAGCGACCGTGCTCGCGCCCGTTTACTTCATGGAGAACGTCGTTGCCTTCACGCTGCAGCAGCTCCGCGAGGGGATTTACGCGACGCCGCTCAAGCCGACGACGAAGCTCGCGCAGGTTGCGCTCGCCGACATCGGGTCGTTCGCGGTGCTCGCCATCGAGAATCGCGATCGCTTCGTTGGAAAGCGCGTCGACCTCGTCTCAGACGACCTGACCGGCGCCCAGGCGACGGAGATTTTGTCGCGCGCAACTGGCAAGAAGCTCACCTACTTCCAAGTACCGATGGAGAACATTCGCGCGATGAGCGCCGACTTCGCGACGATGTACGAGTGGTTTGAGCGCGTCGGTTACAAAATCGACCCGGCCGCGCTTCGTCGCGAGTACCCTGATGTCGGCTGGCACACGTATGAATCGTGGGCAAAGGAGCAGGACTGGGCCGCGATCTTGCGCCCGTAACGTCCCGCGCGATCAGTTAAACTCGATTCCAAACAAGAGCTGATGACTTTGGCCCGCTATGGTGGCGTCGCAGTCCAGCGAGGTGAAGCAGACGTACGAGACCGAGTGAACACCGGGGAACAGCCATGCGCGATAAGTGCCGGCCCCGCTTGTCGCGATCGGGAAAAACACGATTCCGCCACCGCCCTGAACGTTCCAAAAGCCGATTTTTCCGCGATCGAGGTTTGAGCGCGCTGGCGCCGGAAGCGGACGACCTCCGACGGTTAGCGTCCCAGACACATCGACCGCGCGGATGTCCCACGTGATCGCGGAGTCGGCGACCAAGTCGATCGCGCCGTAGCGGACGTTCCCCTGCGGCATGCCGGTGTAGTCGGCCGCAGCGTTGCCATACCGAATTGTCCAGTTTCCCGGCGGCAAAACGACGCTCGCCTTGAGCGGTCCGGTCGCGGGCGCCAACGCGTAGGCGCTGAGCGGCGCATCGGCCGTCGCGGGCGCGCCGTTGAGATTAAATGAAAATGATCCGCGCGCCGAAATCGCCGAGGCGGCTGCATTCGCGGGTTGTGCGCCGTTCAACTTGACCGTGACGTCGAGCTTTCGCGTGGGAATGTCGATCGCGAGCGGCGTCGCCGACGGCTGCCAATCCCTTCGCGCGGGCCATTTGAGCGTTGGGAGCACGTTGGCGTCGTGCCCCTCGACAAAGACGTCGTACGTCCCGGCGAACACGGAACCCGAAAACGTGGCGCGCCCACGAGCCGGGAGATTGAACGAAACCGGGAAAAACAAAATGGGAGCGCTCTTTGGTCGAAAGGTGACGGCGCCGCGAATGGACGATGAATCGGGGACGACGGCGTTGTTGCGCGTGACCTCGCCCGAAACGGCGACGCTCACAAGATCGACGTCAAGCGTCCCACCGGCCGTGACACCCCGCTCTACGCGCGTGCCACCCCTCGGCATTCCCGCGACGTTGCTCGACATGCCGTCGTAAAAAACGTCGTACGCACCACGAAAAACTTTCCCCTGATAACGCGCGGGCCGCGTCGATGAAACAGCGAATCGCGTCGCCATGACGCCGTTCCCGAGGAAGTCGACGTAACCGGAGCGCGTGGCAGCACCAAGGTCACGGCCGTTCAAGCGAACCGCTCCCGACACATCCACCGTGCTCAGATCGAATCGTGCGGACGCGGCAACCGGAGACGCTGCCAAATCCCAGGCGTCATTGACGGTCGTCGCGCCTGCAGGGAGATTCAGCGAGGCGGTTTCGCCGTTCGTCTGAACGCCGACGGTATAACGCCCGGGCTCAAGGAATATCGCGCGTCGCGGCGTTTGGCGTGCACCGAGCATTTCAATGACCGTCGGTCCTCTCCAACTCGAAAAGGTGACCCACAGTGAACTGTTGGCTGGAAGCGCTGGAATCGCCGCACCGTTCAAAGTGACCTCGTACGAAACCGCGACACCTTGAAACGGGATGGCCGCGATGCCCGGTGCGCGAACAACGAGGCGGCCCGTTGCCGACACGGGAGGGAACGCCAGCCGACTCTTTTCGGTGTTCGCGAAGGCAAGCGACACGCGATACGCCCCCGGTTCCATCGCGAGGCGCAATTCGGATGGCGACGTCGCCAAGATCTCCTTCGTCAACGACGGACCGGCCGGTTCCGGCGTAAAGGTGATCGTGCCAACGGGGTTCGCGTCTGCGGCGGCCGGCCATGGGCGCCCGTTGAGCGTAAACTTGAGCGTGACGTCGACCGGTCGAGTCGGGACCGGTGGCGCCGGAAGGTCCTGGTCGAGCGTGTAGGGGCTCGCTCGATTCGGCTCGCAAACCGGAAACGTCATGGTTGACCAAGTGGTTTCGCGCCCGCATCGCCAACCGGAAGGACACTGCCCGCGCGCGATTCCACCCGCGTTGCAGTCGGTGAGCCGCGTCGGCGCCGGTGTTCCGCCCGTCGTCGGCCGCGATTCGGGTCGCGCATCCATCGTGAAACAAACCGCCGGACAATCGGGTGGGCCGCCACCGCCTGCTCCACCGCCACCGCCGCCAGCATCCGCGGCACCGCCACTTCCGCCGCCGCCCCCAGCATCGGGCGCTCCGGCATTCGCGCCACCATCCATGCTCGTCACCGGATCTTCGGGACCGGACGCTCCGCTTCGACCCGCATCCCCTTGTCCGTGACCAGCACCGTCACACGCGGCAAACAGCAGACTTCCACATACGATAAGCGATTCGACTCTCATCTTAGACCCCCCTGACACGATTCAATTTCGCGTTCATGAAGCCGCCCATATTAGCACTTCGCAAACAAGAGTCTCCTTACATCGCCTTACTTCGGCGGGATACCTTCTTTCATCCCCGCAAAAAGTAGCGAGGTGGCACGAGAAATTGCTAAACAATTACGCATGATCGGCGTCGGATCCGCCTTTGCTCTCCTTAGAGAGGGGACGGTATGAAAGCGCGCTGTTGCAAACGCCGTGGAGGATTCACGCTCCTTGAGCTGCTCATCGTCATTGTCATTATCGGGCTCATCATGCTTCTTGGGTTTCCCGTCGTCTCGCGTACGCTCCGCGGGTTTCGCGCACAAGAAGGCTTGAAAGCGGTCTTGAACGGCTTTCACTCGGCCCGCGCGCGCGCCGCCATCATGAACAAGGCGCTTCGCATCGATCTCACGAGCTCAAACACCATCGGCGCCATCGACCCGCTCGCGGGGGGTGGCCAGCTCCAGGTTTTCAAGTACAGCGGGACCGACTGCAGCGGGACAACCTCGCCGCTCGTCCCAGACCCGGGGAGCCCGGCGAACCCGCTCACCGGCGACGGCAAGCGCTGGGACAACTTTCAGTTTCGCGAGCTGAAAGACATCGGCTTGTGTCGAACGACGACCGATGCGGCTGAGATGTCGCTCGGGTGCGTCGCCGCAACGACGGTGCAGTTTTGCGTGAAGCCAAACGGCGAAACGACGAACCTCACGCAGTCGTCGGCGAATGACGCGACGGTGGTTTACGTCCAAGAGTACCTGCAAAGCGGCGCGTCGTCGGTGACCGCCATCGGAAACCCGATGCAGGTCGTGGTGCCGCGGTATCGGCCGGCGCGTTACAACAATGTGGCGGTGACAACCAATGCGTGCTTGTAGCGGTCGGCCAAACAACAGGTCCCAGCGACGCCGGGTGACTGCTGCGTGGCTCCGCGTTCGCACGGGACAACACTTCCCCCTGCCTTGGCAACGCGATGAAGCAGCTCCTGTTTGGGATACACAAAGGTCGCCGCGTGGGAGACGCGCAGCGGCGACTCTGAGGGCGTGGCGACCACCACAAATTTCTTGGCCTAGCCTGCATAACGCCCGAAGAGCGAGCGCACCGCAAGTGCGCGAGCGCGGAGCCGCGAAGTGCTCCCACGTGGCGACTGACTTGTGCGACCCAAACTATGTAACGGGCTTTACGCTTGTCGAGGTGATGATCTCGATGCTCATTTTGTCGGTCGGGGTGCTCGCGATCATGGCGATGCAGTTTTCGACGCTCGCGGCCAACACGGCATCGCGCGAAACGACCGAAGCGACGAGTCTCGCGCGCCGCATGCTCGAGATGCTGAAACGCGACACGTACGACTGGAACGTGAAGTCCGACCTGTCAAGCGCGACCGAAGTGCCGCTTCTCCAACCGGCCAACGCGGCCCTCTCGCCGGGTCCGGGTACGACAACGTGGCTTAACATCCCCGTGAGCGTTCTTCCCGGGATCGAATCGGGCGGCACCAACTATATGGTCGACCGCGAAATGCGCCCGAACGCAACACCGTCCGGCCTGCCGGCGACGGTCACCGGGTACGGCCCCCCGCGCTACTGCATCCACTACCGATTGACGTGGCTAACCGACAACGAGCTCCTTCTCGCCGAGGCACGCGTGACCTGGAACCGAAAAGACCGGTCCGAGACGCGAGCCCTTTGCACACCCAATATCAATTCGTGTTGCAACTCGCCGAACGACGCCGTCTACTCGAACCTCCAACGCATCAACTCGCTCATCGTCTCGACAACGATCTCGCGCAAACAAAAGCCGGGGCAACCCTAATGCGACGGCGCGGCTTCACCATGACCGAACTCTTAATAACGCTCCTCGTCGCGTCGTTCGTTGCGATCGCGCTTTACTTCCTCTTCACGTCAAACAGCCGCGTCTTCTTCCTCCAGGAACGCATCGCGCAAAGCCAGGCATCGACGCGCTTCGTGCTCGAAACAATTTCCGCCGACCTTCGCCGCGCCGGCTACCTCGCAACGCCGAACTCCACGTCCGACAAAAACCTCTGCGCGGGAAGCCCCGTCGGTGGCGCGTCAAGCCCCATCCGCGGCATCTCCATCGCCGACGGCGTCGACCAATCGGTCGTCAACATGAACACCGTCAACACCAACATCAAGCCCGACCGCGTCACAATCGCCGCGAACTTCCGCAGCTCCGAAAAGTATCGCGCGAAGGTCAACGGCACGACCGTCACGCTTTGTGGCACCGACGACACGCATCCACTCTGCGTGGGGTCGCCAACGACGTCGACGGCGTTCAACAACCTCTTCGCGCCAAACATGTTTTTGCGCGTCGAAGACACGATTGGCAAATACCAGTTCGCCGTGATCACCGTCGTCGCCTGGAATGCCGGCACGAAGGCAAGTCCGCCCACGATCACAATTTCCGCGGCGCCGTCGACGAGTTGCGGATTTCACGGCGGCGACATGGCCGAAGACGCGTTCGTCAACCCCGTTGAGTACATCCGCTATCGGATCGAAACGCCCACAAACCTCGGCTGCGCGACCGACCCCAAAAACCGCATTCTCATCCGCGAGCGCCTCGATTCGGCCGGCAACCCATATTCGCCGTCAAACTACTGGATGATCGCCGACAACATGGTCGACCTACAGGTGTGGGCCGACCTCGATACCGGTGCGGGCGGCGGCGACTCAGTCATTCCCGCGAACCCGAACCCGTATAATCACCGGGGCAACGAAGACAACAACCCGATCGCCGGCGCCGACGAAACAGCCAAGGTCAATTTGAACCCGCACCTCGCGCGCACGGTTCATGTCGCCATCGCGATTCGCGCGCCGTCGGAAGTTCCCAATTACGCGTTCACCGCGCGCCCCGTGAACAACCTGAACGCAATCGGCGAATACTACGGTCCCATAACGTCGATGGCGCTGTCGGACGCGGGCGCCGCGCCTGTGCAAACCCTCACGCTTGAAGCGGTCTTGGAGAACTTTTTTTATGGTTGGTACTATTAACGGCCGTTATCAGCGCACGGGCGGTTACACGCTGGTTTTGTCGATGGTGATCCTCGTCACGCTCACGGCGATCGGCATCTTCGCGCTCCGCACGACGCGCACCGACCAGCTCATCTCGCAAAGCCAACGCATCGCCGCGCTCGCGCACTACATCGCCGAGGCCGGGCTCATTTACGTGCAACGCCACGCCTCACAAGGCGACGCGAACCTCATCATTCGCCAAATCAACGCGTCCGACGGCGGCATGACGCTCACCTATCCCTCGACAAACATCCCGTCGGGTGTGTTCGGTGAAGATGCGGGCGCCGGTTACGCACCGCTTGGCTACGGTTCGGATTTGCGGCCGGCGTTTCAGGTCGTTGTTTCGAAGCCGCGCTCCATTCCGATTGTCGCGGGGCAGAGCATCGGGGTGGGCAGTTCCGGCTCAAAAAAATGTTACTGGGTTTTCGACTACCTCTCGACCGGCGTCGCGCTGCCGTCACGCGTTCTCGACGCTGGCGTTAACTGGAGCGATCCAGGCGCAACCGCGAGCGACCGATTTGGCGTCGCTCAGATTCGTGCCGAAATCGTCCAAATGGGGAATTGTTTCTAATGGACGGGAAAAGACTCAACGCAAAGACGCAAAGACGCAGAGAGAGGAAGAATATAATGCGTACTTTTTCTGTGCCCATTATTCAATTTGCTCTTGCTGTGATTCTTCTCTCTTCGCCGCGCGCCCGCGCACAATCGCTCGACGATGACGTCTCGACTTCGCTCATGCCGATCGTCGTGGTCGTCGTCGACAATTCTGGTTCGTCAAACTTTCGCACAACCGCCGCGCGCTACGGCGGCTCCGATTGCGCACTCGCGAACAGCACCGACAAGACGCGCCTCATCACGATCCAAGAGATCCTCTCGGGCACGTGGAGCGGCTACAACCTCAAGTTCTGCGACGACGCCGGCGTCGACGCCACGAATTGGAACACGCACCCCCAGCGCAACATCAACGATTCGAACAACACAAAGGACTGCCGGCCGGGGTGTTACATGGGCGCGGGGACATCGCAAGGCACGGGCCTCATCGACACGTTTTCGACCAGCGTCAAATTCGTGCTCGCCACGTTCGACCAGGAACAAGACGCGGGCGGCGGCGACGCCGGCGGCTACAGCTACAACTCGAGCGACTCGTTCCTCTGGTACGACACGGACACCCTCACCAACAAAACCGGCAACGTTGGCATCCGCGAGGCCGCCGCGTGCACCGTTGAGGGCGACTGCGGCTCCGAGTGCACCGACTGCTGCGTCGCGGGGCTCGGCTACTGCGCCGATTGGCGCGGCCGCATGATTCCACCGGGCGACGCGGGCGCGAACACGGCGAACGCAAACGCCGCGATCAAATCGACCATCATGAAGCTTCGCCCCTACGGCGGCAGCCCCATCGCCGCCGTCTTCAAAGACCTCGAAAACTGGTTCGCGAACGATCCGATGGTCAAAACCGGCGGCGTCGATCCGTACGCGCAGTGCCGTCGCAAATACGTCATCCTCTTCTCGGACGTTGCTGCGAACATGAGCTGCGGGTACACGTCGGGCACGACCGGCCAAGCCGCGCGCTGCCAAAACTATACGCCGCTCCCGTGCAGCCCGCTCGGCCCGGCTTCGTGCTACGACGCAGGGTTTGAAAACGTTCGATGCGACGTCGACGCCGTCGCCGATTGCAACGGCACCACGACGTGTCATTACTGCCCCGTGGGCACATCATGCGATCGCGTCTCCGGGCATTGCAGAGACTCGAACTTTGACCTCTGGGATGCGGGCGCCTGGCTCGGCGTGCAGACATGGAAGAAGCCGCTCTCGCCGAACGACTATCGCGACCCGACGAAAATTCCCGTGTTCGTGGTCGGCTTCAACCTCGACGACACGACGAGCTGCTCAAGCGACAGCGATTGCAACAGCGGCACCACCGTCGGAAATTCGTGCAACACCGCAACCGGAAAGTGCCGCCAATCAACGCTCATGGAGCAACTCGCCGTGCAACTCAACACCGATTGCGACACCGACGCCGGTGGCATCAACACGTGCCGCGCGACCGACCCCGATATCGTCGCGAAGCTCTCAGCGCTCCTCAACACCGTCTCCGCGGGCCGCACGTCGCGCACGCGCTCGGCCTCGACCACGCGCACGCTCATCCCACGGTTCGACGGCAACGACGCCTGCCCCGACCCCGGGAAAACGCTCTTCAAACTCTTCGCGTCGTACCAAGTCCCCGAAGCGGCCATTCACTGGAAAGGCTACCTCGAGCGCATCACGCAGAGCTACGATCCCAGCGACCCGCTCAAGACGCCAACCGTGAACGCGAGCGTCTGCCCCTCATCGTGCGCGGGCGGCAACGCTGGCCAAACGAATTTCCACGATCTCTTGAACCAGGCGTCATTCGTCAACGACGCCGGCACGCTCGTCTCGTACACGCGCCGCATCTACACATTCATGTCGAACGGCGAAGTCGTGCCGGCTGACGACAACAACCTCGGTAATGTGGACCTCGATGTCGCCAGCACCCAAGTTCGCAACCAGGTTCTTTCGTGCGTCTGGGGACAACAGTTTGGCTCGGGCGGAAACCTCGGAGATTGCCGCGAGCGGATCCCGAGCGAGGGCGGGCACAAGCTGCACGGCATCTGGCACTCGAGCCCCGCTGTTGTCGGCGCGCCGAGCGCGAACATTGCAAGCGCGTCGTACCAAACCTTCAAGAACGCCGCGGGCGTCAAAGACCGGCCGACCATGATTTATTTCGGCTCAATGGGCGGCATGATCCACGCCGTCAATGCGCACACGATGAAGGAGGAGTGGGCCTTCATTCCGCGGTCGTTACAGAGGAAACTGCAGCTACAAACGTCGACGCCGTGGGCCGGATTCGATGGAAACATCGTCGTGCGCGATGTGCAGCTCTCGAAGATCGCGACCGACAACTCCGAGTGCCCCGAAGACCTGACGACAACAAGCGAACTCTTTGGGTACGCGACGAGCATGAACCTATGTCGGTGGCGTACCGTCCTCGTGGCGTGCTTTCGTCGTGGTTACGAGGGGGTCTCGGTCGACACCAGGGGGCACGGCTGCGTCGCACTCGACGTGACGAAACCGACCGACACAACGTGGGCGTATGGTGGCGCGCCGTTCGCGTTCTTGTGGGAGTTTAACGATCTCTCACCGACAGACAGTTCGCTGCATAACCGAATCGGCTACACGACCGGCGAACCGCTCATCGGCTCAGTGTTCGTCGACACGGGTGTTTGGCCGGCCGACGCGCCGCTCGATGGCGAGGGCTCAAAAAAATATACGTCGTCGGATCAGAGACATCGTGAGGTCGCAATCGCGGTGATTCCAGGTGGAAAACCGGATGGCACGGCTGTGAATGGCGGCGCCGACAACGGCAAAGACTACTGGGTGCTTGAAATCATGAAGCGGAAAAGCAACACGACGAATTATCCGACCATCATCAAGCGCATCGAGCTTTTGGGGGCCGACGCGGGCCTCGCGGTCGGAGGCTGCACCGCGCTCTTCGATACGACGGGCACGCTCTTGCGCACGGCCTACTGCGGAACGTCCGCGGGGCGAATCGCCGAGCTGAATATCGGCGGCTCCGACCCGACCCCCAAAACCAACCCCAAGGCCACCGAACCGGATGGGGGCTGGACCGTCAACGCGTTCTTCTACGACGTGTTTGCCGATTCGGGGGTGAGCGCCCAACCGATCTACGACGCGCCCGCCATCGCTTACGATTCGGCAGGTCTCCTCACCTTTGTCGTCGGCAGCGGAAACCCCGACGACCTCGAAGACTCCAACCGGCACCGAATCGCCATCTTCAAGCGGCTCTCCGACGGCGGCACCATGACGGTAATGGCATCCACAATGGACGCGGGCGACAAGGTGATAGGCTCGCCGGTCATCTACAATGACGTCGCCTATCTCACCGTTTTTTCCGCGAACACCACGCAGGCGTGCGTCTTTGGAGGCTCAACGCTGGTCGGTTTCCAGTTTGACTCGATTAACATTTGCAACGCGCCAAAACCGCGCCTCGAAGACCCCACGACGACGGCTTGTCAGAGTGACTCCGCCTGTTCGGGCCTCGGGTACGGCTACACGTGCGACTTTTACGCAGGGACAAGCTGCGGCGACATTTCGCGCGCCGGTTTTTGCCGCCGCCTGTACAAATGGCTCGGCGACGGCACATTCGCGATGGGCGTTGATTTGCAGCCCGCACCCGCAACATGCACCGCGACCGTCGACCCGATGACGCAGCAACTGACGGGCGTGTCGGGATACGTGCCGGGCTCGATGAACATTGTCGTCCAAACCGGCGCCGTTCCATCGACCTCCTACACGGCGCCACCGTCCGGCCAAGGCGGCCCGACCGCGAAAGTCACGACGTTCGCCGTGCCAAACAGCACCTCGTATCTTTCAAGCCGAGTCTCGTCGTGGGGAACCGTCGTGAGGTAGTACCCGCACCCGCACCCGCTCCCGCCTCCGCTCCCGCTCCCGCTCCCGCTTTCCTTCGTTCGCGCCTCCTTTCTCGCCGCCTCATGCGACCCCATCCGGTTGGTGAGGGCCGCATTCGGCGGCTTCGAAAGGAGTTCCTCATGTCTCATCGGTTCATCGCTTACGACGTTGCGTTCGAGTTCGCGCATCGGCTCGCGCCAGTGCTCACAGTTCTTCGTCGACGAGATCGTTCGCTCGAAGATCAACTTCGCCGCGCCGTTGCCAGTACGGTTCTCAACATCAGCGAGGGCGATGGCAAATCGTCACTTCGCGATCAAGCACGCTTCTTCGAGATCGCTCGCGGGAGTTGCCGCGAAGCTCGCGCCGCGCTCAAACTCGCGGCGATTTGGGGATACATCGACGACGCGCAGGTCGCCGAGCTCGACGCGATCGGCGATCGAGTCTGTGCGCTCCTTTCGCGCCTTATCCAACGAGTCGCGTGAGCATTGCGATCACCCGAGAGAGCAACTCACCGATCTCGGTGGGTGCATCGTCGAGAAGGTCGAGCAGCGCCGCGCATTCACACGCTTCACCGCGAGCAATGGCATAGCACCTTCGTTTGTCGGCCTTCGCCACGCGGCCCGCGCCCTCCGCGATGTTGGTGAAAACCGAGAGCGACGCGCGACGAAACTGATCGCGAAGGACGACGTTCGCGATCGGTAGGCGTTGAGCGAGACGTGCGAAATCGCGGGCGACCCTGTAGCAGTCGAGGCGCTCGAGGGAAGCCGTTGTGGTGACGAAGTAACGATTCACCGGAAACCTCCTTTGGAGCCCGATGTTCGAGTGGGCTCCTGCCCGAAAGGCGCGAAGCGCCAGGGCGAGCCCACGAGAACGCGGGCGAAAAAGGAGGTCGTGACGAGGCAACCCCGCTCCCGCCTCCGCTCCCACTACCGCTCCCGCTCCCGCCCCCGCACCCGCATCCGCTCACGGTGTCGGACCATCGCGCACACCACCAACATTTCGATTGACGACGGTGATCGCGATCCGCATCATCAATTCGGGCCGATCTTTGAGTTAACCGCTGACGGTTAAACGACAGACGAGAGAAAAGGAGGTCTTATGAGGCACTCCGCTTTCTTGTTTGGCGCTCTCCTCGTGGCAGCAAACGCAGGTGACGTGAGGGCGCATGCGTCGCCCCCCCCTCCCCCCGCACCCGCTCCCGCGTCCGCTTCCGCAACCGCTTGCGTAGCCTTTGGCCCTGAGCGCTTCGAGCGCCAGCGCCGCCACGAGCGCTGGGAGTCGCGTGTCTTCGCCCGAAAGAA
The DNA here is from genome assembly GCA_016192705.1 of Deltaproteobacteria bacterium. Lineage (GTDB taxonomy): Bacteria > Myxococcota > JACPTQ01 > JACPTQ01 > JACPTQ01 > JACPTQ01. The sequence continues at coordinate 30,345 of JACPTQ010000023.1, forward strand.
TCCGAACGGCGTCTTCACGCTGGTCGCGGAGACGACGAACATTCATGCGGCACGCCTCACGCTGAATGGCGTCGCGCTCCTCGCGCCGCGCGATTTCGAAGGGCGAGGTGATCGGCCGTGTCCTAAGCACCGTCACCACTGCCGCTGCAAGAAGCCGCGGCCATGCACGCGGGGCGACTTGAATCCACAGCGCGGACATCACAACCCCGAGCGGTTCCTCTTTCGGTGCGCGGTCGCGCTCGCCGGTACGAACACCCTTCGGGTGAAGCTCAAAGGAAAGCCGGGCTCCAGTCTCACGACGATCATCGAGGACGCGGATCGCACGCCGCCTTCCATCAGCATCACATCGCCACAGAATGGCGCGACCGTTTCCGCAACGCCGATTCGAGTTCTGGGCACCGTCGACGACGCATCTGCGACCGTTTCCGTAACCGCTGCCGCTCCCGTTCCCGCAAACGCAACCGTCTCCGCTTCCGTTTTCTTCGCGAGCGTTCCTCTCGCCGAGGGCTCAAACACGGTGACCGCGATCGCGCGTGATACCTGCGGCAACGAGGGGAGAGCCGTCGTGACGGTCACGCTCTGCACACCACGAACTTGCGCCGACGCCGGCGCGACGTGCGGAACCATCTTCGACGGGTGCGGCGGCACGCAGAACTGCGGCGCGTGCACAGTGCCCGAGACGTGTGGCGGTGACGGCGTCGCGAACCGCTGTGGCTGCAGTCCCGACAACGTCGCGGCGTGCTCGGGCAAGGACTGTGGCGACGTCACCAACAACTGCGCGCAAACCGTTTCATGCGGGACCTGCTCGGCTCCAAAGACCTGTGGTGGCGCAGGCTCACCAAACGTTTGTGGGCTCCCTGGACCGCCGCTCCCACCCGACCCCGCGACCGTCGCACCGCCCGTCGCTCCCGCGGTCACAACGACCGTCGCCGCCTCAACCGAATTCCTTTACACAGGCGCAACGGCCATCCAAACCGGCGTCGATGCCGGCACGATTGAGCCCATCCGCGCCGCCGTCATTCGCGGTCGCGTTGTCGCCCGCGATGGCACAACCTCGGTGCCCGGCGCCACCGTCACCATCGTCGGCCACCCCGAGTTGGGCCAGACGCTCACGCGTGCCGACGGCGCGTTTGATCTCGCCGTGAACGGAAACGCATCGCTCATCGTTCGCGTTGAGAAGCCGGGCTTCCTCTCCGCCGATCACCCCGCTGCGCCCGTCGCGCAAGACTTCACGGTCCTCGCCGACATCGTCCTCGTCGCACTCGACTCCGCCGCGACCCCCGTCGACCTCGCCGCGCCCACCATGCAAGTCGCCCGCGCGAGCGCTGTCACCGACGAAAGCGGCACCCGCCGCGCGACCGTCCTCATCCCCGCCGCGACGACCGCGACGATCGTCCACCCGGACGGCACGACCACAACCCCCGCGCAACTCACCATCCGCGCAACCGAAATCACCGTTGGCCCGTCCGGTCCCGCCGCCATGCCGGCGCCTCTCCCCGCCACGACCGGCTACACTTACGCCATCGAATTCACCGCCGACGAAGCGCTCGCAGCCGGCGCAACCACCGTTCGCTTCTCGCAGCCGCTCATCCACTATGTTGACAACTTTCTCAACTTCCCCGTCGGTATCGCCGTCCCAACCGGCTACTACGACCGCGCGCTCGGCGTCTGGATCGCCTCCGATAACGGCCGCATCATCCGCGTCCTCTCGATCGCAGCCGGCCTCGCCAACCTCGACATCAACGGCACTGGCACCGCCGCAACCCCAACCGCCCTCGCCACCCTCGGCGTCACCGACGACGAACGCGCAAAGCTCGCGACGCTTTACGCCCCCGGCCAGTCGGTATGGCGCGTCCCAATTCCTCACTTCACGACCTGGGATTGCAATTGGACCTCCGGCCCACCGCTCGATGCTACCCCACCACGCGAAGAGGCTCCGGGAACGACGCTCGCGTCCGACGTCGACATGTGTGCGGGCGGCAGCACTGCGGTTGGCGGCGCGGGTGGCACCGCCTCTTCAAGCTCAACGTCCGTCATCAACCAGACCCAGGCCGTAAACCACACGACAACCGTCGCGGGCGCCGGCACCTCCATGACTTACCAAAGCGATCGCGCCCCAGGCCGCGCCTCGAGCCGCGCCATCACGATTCCCGTCAGCGAGTCGTCCTCGCCCCCCGCGTCACTCGCGCGCATTGACGTCGAGGTCTCCGTCGCCGGCCGCTCGTACAAGTCGTCGCTTCCACCAACCTCCGGTCAGCGCCACACGGTCGTCTGGGACGGCCTCGACGTCTACGGCCGCGTCGTACAAGGTGCCCAAACCGCGACCGTGACCATCAACTATGCTTATCCAGCGAGCTACGCAGATCCGGGCGACTTGCGCCGCGCCTTTGGTTTTCGGGGCAACGGGTTCGAGTTCGCCCCAGCGCGCAACGAATTCGTCTTCTCGCAATCGTACCGCGTCCCACTCGGGGGTTCGATCGACCCGCGCGACACGGGGCTCGGTGGATTCACGTTTGCCATGCACCACTCCTACAACCCCATTTCACGCGTCGTCTATCTCGGAAACGGCCGCGAACAGCGCGCCTCACAAAGGCTGCCGGGGACCATCGAAACCATCGCCGGGAACGGCTCACCGGGCGAATTACTCTATGCGCCGCTCACGACAAGCGCATTCTCAGCAGTCGGCGCCCCATCGGGTCTTGTCTACGATTCCGTCGGCAACCTCCACATCTCCGACACGGTCGCGCGACTCACTCGCGTCCTTCGCTCGAACGACACGTTGACCACATCAACCGGCTGGTTCGCTTACCGGCAGCGGTTTGTCCAAGCCAACTTCATGCAGCCCGGCGGGCTTGCGCTATCGCCAGGCGGCGACCTCGTCATCGCCGATTCGCGAAACAGTTGGGTGCTTCGCGTGCTTTCGGATGGCTGGATTTACCCATGGCTCGGGCAGGCGCTGCTTTCCGACATCTCAACCGTCGTGCCATGCACCATACCGGTTGGAGAGAACGTGGCTCGCGGCGGCTTTGCGGGAGACAACGAATTGGAAGTCGCGCAGTTTTACGCCTGGCTCTGCGGCCCGCGCGATGTCTGGTTCGACTCCGAGGGGAGCCTCTTCATTGCCGATACGTTCAACCATCGCATCCGCAAACTGACGCCCGACGGGACGATTCGCACCATCGCGGGGAATGGATGGCAGGGGTTCTCTGGCGACGTGGACCCTTATGAAACAGACCCGATCATGATGATGTTCAACGGGATCGCGACCATGGCGTCGCTCAACACACCGTCGGGAGTAAGTGTTGATCGCGCGGGGAACGTCTATATCGCCGACACCGGCAATCACCGAATCCGCAAGGTGACGCCCGATGGCCGGATTCGCACGGTCGCGGGAACTTACGGCGCAGGCTTTTCCGGCGACGATGGACCGGCGAGGTTCGCAAGCCTCTCATCGCCCCGAGACGTTGTCGCGAGGGACGACGGGTCGTTCTTTATCGCCGACACGGGGAATCACCGCGTGCGGCGAGTCGGCTCGGACGGCATCATTACGACGGTTGCGGGGACTGGAAGCGCGGGATTTGGCGGCGACCGCGAACCCGCGCGACTCGCGCAGCTTAACGCGCCGGTTGCGATTGCGCTCGACCCCACGGGGCGCCTCACGATCGCCGATACAGGGAATAACCGCGTGCGCCGCGTCGAGCCGAGCTATCCAGGGTTTACGAACGCCGCGATCACGATCGCCTCGGAAGATGGGAGCGAACTTTTCCTCTTCGACAAGGCGGGGCGGCACTTGCGCACGATCGATTCAACAACGGGCGTCGTCGTGTGGGACTTCGTGTACACGTCGAGTGGCGCACTCGCAAGCGTGACCGACCGGGACGGCCTCGTGACGCGGATCGAGCGCGACGCGGCTGGAGTTGCGACAGCGGTTGTTGCGCCGCACGGGCAGCGCACGGAGTTTGCGTACGACGCGAACGGCTATCTCGCGCGGATCGTCGACCCGGCGGGGGCGACGCAAACGTTTACGTACGACCCGGGCGGTCTCGCGGCGCAGGTGACCGACGCGCGGGGCGGTGTTTATCGATTCACGTACGACGCTTGGGGGCGCTTGTCGCGTGTCGACGACCCGGTCGGGGCCGCGACGCAATTCTCGGGCTTTGAGTTCGGTTTCGATTCGCAGTCGAACGTTCGGACGGCGGAAGGGAGGCTGTCGACCTTTTCCGCAACAAAGAAGCCGTCGGGGTTAGATTTTTACAACTTCACCGATTTTGATGGCACGATGACGGTGACGAACGAACGCCGCGGCGAGTCTGGAACGGAGACGGCGCCCGATGGAACGGTGACGGCGTGGACGTATGGGCCCGACCCGCGCTTTAAGATGCAGTCGCCGATCGCAAGCGGAAGCGTTCGAACACCCAGCGGCCTCACGCTTGCGGTTTCGACATCGCGAGCGGCGACGCTTATCGACCCGTCCGATTTGACGAGCGTCGCCGCGGCGAGTGAGACGGTTGCGGTAAACGGGAGGGCGTACGTCGCGGCGTTTAGCAGTTCGCCGACGAAGCAGGTTGTCGAAACGTCGCCGAGCGGGCGGCGGGTGACGCGCGGGCTCGACGCGCTCGACCGCGTGACGCTTGAAGAGGTGCCGGGCATCACGCCGTGGGAGTACGCCTACGATGCCGAGGGTCGCGTCGTCGCGGTTACGCAAGGGGCGCGCATGGCGTCGCTTGCTTACAACGCCGCGGGTTTCTTGTCGTCGGTCGTCGATCCCCTCGGGCGATCCTGGGGCTACAGCTACGACGCGGTCGGGCGCGTGACGAAAGAAGTCCTCCCAGACCTTCGCGAAGTTCGGTATACGTACGACGGGAATGGAAACGTGACGTCGGTGACTCCACCATTTCGGCCTGCGCACAACTTCTCGTACACGCCGTTTGATTTGGAATCGGAGTATGCGCCGCCTCCGGTCGTCACGCCGAGCGCGACGACGTACAGCTACAACTTGGATCGGCAGTTGACGCACGTGACGAGGCCCGACGGTCAAGTGATCGATGTTGGGTACGATACGGGTGGCCGGCTTGCGAGCGTCGCTCAAGCGAGAGGGACGATCGCGTTTACATACGACACGGCGGGACGACCCGCTACCGCTACCGCAACCGCACCCGCTACCGCTCCCGAATCCGTCTCTTTCGCCTACGATGGATTCCTTCTCACCTCCGCTACCGCAACCGGCTCCGCTCCGGGTGTTGTCGCATACAGCTACGACAACGACTTCCGCGTGACGTCGATCTCGGTCAACGGCGCGGCTATCGCGTATTCCTACGACGCTGATTCACTCCTCACGCAAGCTGGCGCTCTCACGCTCACCCGTGATCCGCAAAACGGCTTCATCAGATCCACCACCGTCGGCTCGATCGCGACCTCATACACATACGATTCGTACGGCGATCTCGCGTCGATCGCCGCGCCAAACTTCAGCGTGACTTACAGCCGCGATTCGCTCGGCCGGATCACGCGCAAATCCGAAACTCTTAACTCTCAACTCTCGACTCTCGACTATTCCTACGATTCCGCGGGTCGTCTCGCGTCGGGTGGAGGCGGGACGTATACCTACGACGGGAACGGGAATCGGCTCCCAGGCGTTTACGACGATCAAGATCGGCTGCTGTCGTTTGGCACAGCGACGTACACATACCACGCGAACGGCGATCTGAGTTCGAAGACGAACCCGACCGGCACCACGAGCTACACGTACGACGCGCTCGGAAACCTTGTCACCGCAACGCTTCCAGACGCGACTCGGATCGACTACGCGATCGACGGGTTGAATCGTCGCACCGCGAAGCGTGTGAACGGCGTCGTCACGCAAGGCTTCCTTTACGAGTCGCAACTTCGAATCGCTGCTGAACTCGACTCGGCCGGCGCCGTCGTCTCCCGCTTCGTTTACGCGACGCAAGCAAACGTCCCCGATCTCATGGTCAAGGGCGGCGCGACGTATCGCCTCCTCCACGATCACTTGGGCTCGGTGCGTCTCGTCGTCAACACCGCAACCGGCACCATTGCCCAGCGCCTTGACTACGACGACTGGGGCCGCGTAACGCTCGACACCGCGCCCGGTTTCCAACCGTTCGCCTTCGCCGGCGGCCTCTACGACGCGCACACCACGCTCACCCGCTTCGGCGCCCGCGACTACGACGCCGAAACCGGCCGCTGGACGACGAAAGACCCCATCCGCTTCGAGGGCGACGATACCAATCTCTACGGCTACGTCGTCAATGACCCGGTGAATTGGATCGACCCGGGGGGAGAGGTATTGGCTGGCGGTGGTTTCTGGGGCTGGTTCGGCCGTGGGTTCGGCCGTGGTGGACCTGGGCTTGGAGGCGCACGCGGCGCAGGCCGGGGCCTGGGGCCTCGCGGTGGGTCCAAGCCTGATTGGACGCGTCCAATTGGCCCGCAGATACCAGCGAGCGTGAAACGAGCCAAGGATTTTCCGACCTACTTGGAGAAAGAAACACCAGAACAGCTTTGTAAAATGCTGGGCGGGGGTGGCAAGAAAGCTCGCGACGCTCAGAGGGCCTTGAAAGCTCTTAAGGATAAGAATCGTCTGCTTCCGAAGGGTAAGGTGCCGCACCGTGGCTTTGTGCCACCCTGGGGTCCACTGACTGACGACGAATTCGGAAGTGGGCGCGATCCGATTTAGCGCCGGCTGAGTTTCGCGACCTTAGTACTCGAAGTGAAGGTGGAATGAAATGAAAAGCGTTTTAATTAAAATTGATTCACTGATGCGTTCAGACAACTTCGCGCAAGCGCTAGAAATGATCCGCCGACTCAAGCCAGGGACGATCGTACATCCAGATCTGATGGTCAGGGAGGCCACCTGTCGTGCGATGTTGAACTGTGATGAAATTGGGTTTCCAGCGGATGGCCGAGTTGTTCTGCAAGTCCAGCGTCTCCTGACACGGGCCGTAGCTACAGACCCATGGTTTGTACAAGCTTTACTCGAACTGGCTTGGCACTACCGTAACACTCGCGACGACGCACGGCGGGCGCGTCCTCTTTTTGAACGGGCTTTTGAGATTTGTCGCTGGCAAATGACGGAGACGATTGACGGCCTCGCACGGTGCATCGCCGAAACGGAATCAAAGGCGGCGGGCCTCCGGTTTCTTTCATCGGTCCAGAAACGGCTCGTAAACAAAAAAGAACTCGCGAAAACGCAGCGTGAGATTCGCGACTATCTACGACGTGGGGGTCGTGGCGCAAAAGCCGAAGCTGAACGACGGTCGTATCTAAGGTGGCTGTTGGGGAGAAGGCCCAAGAACCGGCCCAAGGGGTGGACGCCACGCGGGTACTGGCAAAAGATCCTCTACGAGGTGGCCAACCCTGTCAACAATGGGGCAGCGAGACTGGCGACAAAGACGGGGACGGAGGAGGCCGTCGAAAAAGGCCGGGGCGGCGGAGTCCGTAAGAAGAATAAGAGCGCGCCTCGCGGCGCGCCGAGAAAGCGCTCCCGAACGCGCCGGAGCGAATGAGGTGGCGATAACGAAGGGCCGTGGGTTCCGCTTGGTGTTACTGGCGGCGGTGTGGGGTGTTGGTGGTTGCGGTGATGGGACGGTCGCGGCGACGTTTGCGGACGGGACAACGGCGCGCGTTACAGTGGGCCCGACCCACGCTTTAAGATGCAGTCGCCAATCGCGAGCGGAAGCGTGCGAACACCCAGCGGCCTCACGCTTGCGGTTTCGACATCGCGAGCGGCAACGCTTATCGACCCGAGCGATTTGACGAGCGTCGCGACGGCAACCGAGACGATGACCGTGAACGGGCGGGCGTATCAACGCACGTACGACTCCGCGACAAGTGGAGTGACAGAGAGAAGTCCGGCGGGGCGCGACGCGGTTCGAATTCTGGACGCAAAGGGGCATGTCATCGAAGAGCGACTTCCCGGTTTCATTCCAATCGCTTATTCTTACGATGTGCTTGGTCAGTTGATTTCGAAGGCGCAAGGAGACCGCACGACAACGTATTCCTTTAATGCCGCGGGGCGCATCGAGAGCGAGACCGACGCGCTGTCGCGAACGCGGCGCTTTGAATACGACGCCGTGGGGCGCATCACGAAGGAGACTCTGCCCGACCAGCGGGAGCTGCTTCTTTCGTACGACGCAAATGGTAATGCGACATCGATAACGCCGCCCGCTCGGCCTGCGCACAACTTCTCGTACACGCCGGTTGATTTGGAGTCGGAGTATGCGCCGCCCGCCGTCGTGACACCGAGCGCGACGACGTACAGCTACAACTTGGATCGACAGTTGACGCGGGTGACGAGACCCGATGGGCAAGTGATCGATGTTGGGTACGATACGGGTGGCCGGCTTACGAGCGTAACGCAGCCGAGAGGGACGGTGAGTTACACATACGACACGGCCGGACGAACCGCTTCCGCTACCGCTCCCGCATCCGCTACCGCTACCGCCTCTGTTTCTCCCGAAGTCGTCGCCTTTGCGTACGATGGATTTCTTCTGACATCCGCAAGTGCAACCGGCTCCGCTCCCGGTGTTGTCGCATACAGCTACGACAACGACTTTCGCGTGACGAGTGTTTCGGTGAACGGCGCCGCAGTGAATTTCGCCTACGACGCCGATTCGCTTCTGACCGACGCCGGTGCGCTCACGATCTCTCGCGACGCGCAGAACAGATCCACCACCGTCGGCTCGATCGCGACCTCATACACATACGATTCGTACGGCGATCTCGCGTCGATCGCCGCACCAAACTTCAGCGTGACTCACACCCGCGATTCGCTCGGCCGTATTACGCGCAAGTCCGAAACCGTAAACGGTGCCGCCGCAACATTAGACTATGCCTACGACTCGGCTGGTCGTCTCGCGTCGGGTGGCGGCGGGATGTACACGTACGACGGGAATGGGAATCGGCTCCCAGGCGTTTACGACGATCAAGATCGGCTGCTGTCGTTTGGCACAGCGACGTACACGTACAACGCGAATGGCGATCTGAGTTCGAAGACGAACCCGACCGGCACCACGAGCTACACGTACGACGCGCTTGGGAATCTCACGTCGGCTGTTCTTCCCGACGCGACTCGGATCGACTATGCGATCGACGCGCTCAATCGCCGCATCGCGAAGCGTGT
>JACPTQ010000024.1:0-4359 GCA_016192705.1 Deltaproteobacteria bacterium
CTTGGGGGTCGATCGATCGTCAGCCGACACCCAGCGGGTGAACTCTTCGTACCGCCCTCAAGCCCAGAAAACACATCTCCGGAAAGCGGTCCACCCGGATTTGCGTGGGGTCGGCAGGGGCGCCGCAGAGGCGCGCCTCCGCAGGGTCTGCAGCGCGATATTGGCTGGGACAACCGAGCTTTCGCGAACCTCTGAACCGCGGATCGTTCGCGTGTCTCAAATCAGACCCGAGGACGTCGGCGCGCCGAAGCGGGCTCCTGTCGACCCCCACGCTCACGAGCGAACGGACCGCTTAACCGGGGATTGGGCCTCCCTCACATGAATCGCGCACCGACGCCGAAAGAGTCGTAATCCGTGTTCGCAAATCTTGTCGCCGGCACTTCCGTCGTTGGGGTCGTTATTTTGGCGACGCTGTTTGCTGGGGCACGCTCCGACATCTCGGCACTCGAAGTCGAAGTGAAGGCACTCCGCGACGCGCGCCGTTCGCAGGCCGCGAAAGAACCTGCCGCTCTCTTAGAAACGCGCGTGCGCGAAACAGCGCTCGATCCCGCACACACACGTGTCGCGGTGCTCGAGAGCCATATTCGCGATCTGCGTCAGTCGATCGACTGGATCGGGCAAACACTTGCCGCGGCCGCGGGCGAGGTCGATGGGCCAGGCGCGGATGACGCGAGCGTGAAAGGCAACGAGCTCAGCGCCGCGCTCGCGAGCAACGACCCAAAGAAAAAAGAGGAAGTGAAAAAAATTCTTTCAAAGGTGATGCAGGAGCGTCGCGAAGAGCGGTGGCAACAGATGTCGGCGCGGGTCACGGCCGTTGAGAGCGCCATCGTAAAGCAGGTTGCCAAAGAGCAGAGCTGGCCCGAAGCGAAATCGCAAGACGTGCTCGCGGCGATTCAGTCGCTTCGAAAAGACTTTCGCAAAGAGGTTCGCGACGCGTGGCGCAAGATGGAGAATCCGGTCGAGGCCGAAAAAAAAGTCCTGGGCGTGCTCGACGGCGCGCGCGATCGACTAATTGGAATCCTCGGCGCGTCGGACTACGAGGCGTTTCGCACGAAGTACAACGAAAACACCGACGCGTGGCAAAAGCTTCGCCAACGCGGAGCGCCGAAGCTCCCCGCCGTGCGTTAAGTTTCGCGACCGATCTTCGTTTAGCGAGCACGGGGACGCGCGCTGGACGGCGTTTGCACCGCGGCATCGCCGGCCCACCACCACTCGCCACGCCGGTACTCCCAAACATCGCTATGCGTCTGCGATTGAATGACCGTCGATGGGAGCGCGTACCAGCGCCGAACGATGTGCACAACCGCTCGCTTCTTGTCGCGCGCAAGGTCGATGCCGGTCACATCGACCTCGACGATCTCGTCGTTCGGGCGGCGCCGCTTCGCACGAAACTCGGCCATCTTCTCTGGAATGCACTGCGCCTCCGCGAAAGAAAAACGCTTCCATCGCAAATGATCGGTGTAATCACTCACGGTGTGCCGAAGCTTTGCGACGACGTCCATCGTCGCGCTCATTCCGCAGCCAAGCAACGATGCCATCGCGAGGCCGGCCAACAAAACCACACAGACGCGCGGCTCCAAACTTCGCATCACGATTCGCCTCCTCGTCGTTTCGAAAACGCACGCCGAAACCGCGCGCTGTCGGCCGGTGCCCACTCGCGCGTCGCCCACAAAACAAATCCGTAAATAACCACGAGGCCAGACGCCGCCACGAGCGTCATGATCTTCCCGCCCGACGGCCGAACCATCGAAACCGCCGCGACAACACCGGCCGCAATCGCGACGCGCGCAATCGTGATCCATTGGAGCGGCGCCCCAAACTGGCGAAAGAGCGCGTACCCGGCTGCGAAACACCCGGCGAGATAGCCGGCTGCGACGCTCATCGCCGCACGTCGGCCATCAAAGCCGGACGAAACTTCGCGAAGCCCGAGCGACACCCCGACGGCCACCGCGAGTGCAACCGCGCCCGAGATGACGGCCGCACGCAAAAGCCCCGCGCCGATCAAGATGGTGCACGCGATGCTGAAAAGCGAAAAAAGGAGCATGCCGACTGCGAGGGACTCGAGTGCGCGCGCCCCTTCGCGATACGCCGCAGGATATGGGATCGCGAGCAAATCTGACGCGTTCGCCGCAACAACGGCGACGAGGCCAGCGAGAAAAATAAGCGAGTAGCGAAATGTGATCGTGATGTAGCCGCGCGCCGTCTCCGTGTCGTTCTCAAACGTTGCGCGCGAGACGAGCGGGAAAACGACAAACGTCACGGCGAGAATCGCTTGGTACGGAATGCGCGCGAGGTTTTGCGCGCCATAATAAAGCCCTGCGACGCGGTCGACCTCCTCGGGCGTTCCCTCGGTGAACGCACGAAGAAGCCAGAGGTCGACGTTCATGAGTGCGTACAGGATGAGCGTGTAGAGCATGACGGGGAGCATGAACCTGATAATCTTCTTCGCGTCGACGCGCGCGTTTGCGTGAGCCGGGAGAAGGTGGGGTGCGCCCTCCGTTCCGTCGGGCTCCCCATTTCGCTCGCGCGGGCAAGCCACTGGCTTACCCGCAGATTGCTCGCGAAATAGATCCAAGCTGTGCCGTGCCGCAACGCGAAACGAAATCGCGACGATAAGAAGCGCCGCGCCAACGAAGCCGCCGATGGCACCGAAGACACCGAAGCCAAGCGCCGCGAAACCAAGAATCCCGCAAGCCCGCAACGTCGCGAACGTCATGTCGAGCCCCGCCTGCGCGCGGAACTGTTTCCGCCCATTTAAGAACCCGACGAAAACCGCGTACAGCCCGTAGGCAAAGACGATTCCCGCAGACAATCGGAAAACGTTCGTGTGGGTTGCGCTGTTTTGAAGGTCCGCGATGAGTGGCGCCGCGAGCAGATACGCGACGGCGAGCCCCCCCGCCAAAAAGAGCTGAACCCGAAGCGCGACGCGCGGCACCGCAGCCGCCGTTCTGTCGCTCTCCGAGACAAGCTTTGAAACCGCCTGCAGCGTCCCTTGCAGAATCATCATATTGAGCACGTTCGCAACGCTGACGACCGTTCCGTAGGCGCCGTAGAGCTCCTTCGACAGCAAATGCGCGAGGCCGAACTGGATCGCGTAGCCGACGCCGAGAAAGTAGAGTTTCGCCGTCGCGATGAAAACGACGCCGCGCGACGCGACGCGCGCGGTCGCCTGCGCGGCCGACTCGTCCGCGCCCTTCACGACTTCCGCGGCCACCGGCACTTATTTCCGCCGCAATCGGCGCTCAAGCCAGTGGCTTGAGTGCGCGGCGGAAATGGGGAGCGCCTGTTTACAGAGCGCGAACCCCACATCTCAGATCAAACTCGACGCGTCGACGAGCTTTACTCCTGAGTCCTTCTTTTGCGTCGAGGCGTGGCGGCTGTAATTCATGTCGTCGAGCGACAACCGCCCGTTCGCTTGGTACTTCGCCTTGAGCTCCCCGTAGTGCGTCTTCAAATCGAGGTTCCCCATCTCCTCGTATCGCCGCGCCAAGATGTCGAAAAACATCGCCGCCCGTTTGTGGTCGCTCGCCTGACACGCGCGATCGAGCTCCTCGACAAGCCGCGCAATCTCGACCTCGTCAAACGCGCGCACCACCTGTCCATTTACAATCGCCGTCTCCTCGGCGTTCCCCGAGTAAAACACGACGACCGACTGTTGCGACTCGCCGCCCGCGACGTTGAGGGCCGGCAAATCGTACCGCAGCGTCGCCTTGATGATACGAATGTTCCCCTCGCTGCGCGCGGGCACGGTCGCCGTCACGACGTACGCGTACTCCTTCTCCTTCTCGACCGCGCCCAGCGTCACAACAAAATCGCGCGAATCACCCGGCAGATCGACGTTTCCCATGAAAGCCATCTCTGGCGAATATCGGTAAATCCGCCCCGCGCGCACCGTTGGCGTGAACGACAGCGTGAGCGTCGCATTGATCGCGACCGACGCCATCAGGTTCTGCACGCGCTTTTGAAACGCCTGCACGATCTGGTCGACGCGTTCAATCTTGTCTGTGAAGCCGTTCGACGGCGCGACGAGCGTCTGACAAAACCCGTAATCGAACTCGGCGCCAAACCCGAGACAATCAAACGACACCTTGCGCTCGCTCGCCTCTCTTGCCGTGCGCAAGCAGTTCGCGGGAACGCCCGACACCTGCCCATCGGTCATGATAAGAATTTTTTTCACCTTCGCGGGATCGGGCTCCGCGTTGAGCAGCATCTCGGCCTTGGTGATTGCGAACTCCAGCTCCGTGCCGCCACCGCGCAGATTCTCAATCGTGTCGATCTTCCGCTTCACCTCGGCCCGCGTCGCGTCGTCCGCAATCGTCGCGCCCGTCACGATTTCGTAAACGACGTTCTGAAACGCGA
>JACPTQ010000024.1:4373-42920 GCA_016192705.1 Deltaproteobacteria bacterium
AACCGCGACCACCGACAGCGTGTCGATCGGCCGAAGCGCATCGACGATCGCTTTCGTCGCCGCGATGACAGCCCGGAACTCCGCGTCCCGCATGGAGCTCGAGCAGTCGAGCACGAGACACAGATTCACCCCCGTTGTCACGCCCGCCATCGATCGCAGCGCGTTCGACGCGTTGACGCGAAGCAAAATCTTCACCTGCGTCTCGACATTCGCCGTCGGGATGTTCGGCTGATCAACCAAATAATCGAGAACGAGTTCTTCGGCCATGCTGCCTCCCGCTTTCGCCGCGTTCGCGGTGCCCACTATTTCACGCACCACATCGTCGCGAACACAAGCGGGATGAGGGTAGCGTTCGCTTGTTTGGGGTGTCAAATGCGTGGGTGATTTCGTGACTTGCGAATTACGCCTTGTCGCACAAAGGCACGCCGAGTTTCTGGCCAAACGACCACTTTCGCTGGAAAAATTCACCCCTATTTGAGGTGCCCGACTTGCGGCAAATTTGTTGGTGCTAAACGGCCGCCGAAATAGACGCCGCATTAAGAGTCGCCGCGCGAACGGCTTTACCGTCCTTGAGTTCGCCGTCGTCATGCTGCTCGTGACGATCCTGACGGTGGTTGCTGGGTTCGGCTATCGAAAACACATCGTCAGAAGCAAACTCGCCGAGTGCATCACGCAGATCCAATACCTTCGACGGCTCGCGCTCGACCAGTTTTACAACGAGGGCCAATACCCGACGCTCGCAACGATTCTCGAAACAACCCGCGACGATCCCTCGCTCGCGCTCTTTAACTACACGGTCCTCTCAACAGGCGGACCCACCAAAAAGAAATGCAATCCATCGGATACGAACAAGGGGCACGGCAACGACTGCGATCTAACCGACGAGGACAACACCGGCGCCAGCGGTGGTTCAAATCGCGCTGGAAAAAACGGCGACATCGCTACAGTGGGTGGCGACTTATCCCGCACAGGGATTCTCACCGCGACGCCCCTTCGCTATGGATTCGAGATAACGTGCACGCACGACCACCAGCCTGTCGCAGAATACGTCTACGTGAACAACACCATTCCGAACGCGATCATCGTCCAAATGACGGCGACCAACGCCCCCTAGCGATGCGTTCCGCTTCGTCACGTCGATGCCTCACGGGCAGGTGCTCGCCCAGGCGCTGTAGACACCCCCGTCGTCGTAAGCCATTCCCGTCGCGAAGGCGCGCCCCGACTCCGTGACCGCAAGGTCGATCGCTCCATACGCCCCGACACCGTTCTTCGCAACGTGCACCTTGACCTCCGGCCCCCAACTGGCGGACGTTGCGTTGTAGTGTCGCGACCAAACCCACCAAGGCCCACCTGTACCGAGGAGCCAGAGCGCGACGGCGTTCCCCGCGGAATCGAACCCGATGCGCGGCGTTTCGGCGTAGCCGGCGTCGACCGACATCGTCGTTGGCGCTTCCCATCCGGCGTCGGCGGCCGAGTAGCGGCTGCCCCAAACGTAACCCCAATTGTAGTACGACGTTCCGAGATTCACCCAAAGCACAATCGCGTTGCCGACTCCATCCACAGCGACGCGAGCCGCGGTCGATTTTCCGGCATCGGCGGGGTCGATCGTGACGGCCGACGTCCAACTGTCACTTGCGCTTATGTAGCGCGAGACCGCAATTCGCGTTTCATTCGGCGCGGTATCAACCGTGCCTTGTCCCCAAGCCGCAACCGCATTGCCGTCGACACCGATCGCGACCGCCGGCAAAACAGAGAAGTAAACGCCCGACGACGACAAGACTCCCGCGTCACCCCAAAGGCCCGTCGCCACATTGAACCGATTCGCCCACGTCTTCTCCCCGCCCTGGGTCCAGACGGCGATCGCATTCCCTGCGCCTTCGACTGACAGCGCGGCGTTCCGGGCGACAAGGCCACCGGTCGGATGAATGATCCCGGGCGGCGTCCACGTCTCGCTCTGCGCGACCAGCCGGCTTGCGTAAATATTCGACGCAGTACAACTCCCGTTGCACCCAACCCAAATCGCCGTGGCGTTTCCGGCATCGTCGATTCCCACGCGCGGGTCGAGCTGCTGAATCGTTGTGCCACCATCGCTCACCAAGATAATTCCCGCGTCGCTCCAACCCATCGCGGGCGTAAATCGACTCCCCATGATGGTGTTGTTCTGCGACCAGACGACCGCGGCGTTCCCAGCGCGGTCCGCCGCGACCTCGGGCGTATAGGCTTGGCTGGACGCCGGAGATAGCGCGACGGGTTCACTCCAACCTCCGTCCGCGGCGCTGTAACGCGTTGCGAACGCTCGGAAATTCGAGCTCCCCTGCGGAACTTGATACCAGACGATGAAAGCGTTTCCAAACCCGTCGACCGCGATTCGTGGGAGCTCGGCCGAATTGGAGTTGTCGTTCTCGACAAACGCGGGAGCCGTCCAGCAGGTAACGGGGCCGGCGTCCTCCGCGCCTCCGTCCACGCCCGCATCCGCTTCCGCACCCGCATCCGCTTCCGCACCCGCATCCGCTTCCGCACCCGCATCCGCGCTCGCATCCGCGCCCGCATCCGCTCCCGCGCCCGCATCCGCTCCCGCGCCCGCATCCGCTCCCGCGCCCGCACCACCACCACCGTCAATCCCGCCATCGCTTCGATCACCGGACGTAATGACGCACGCGATCGACGGCGCAAGCGTCACCCCCGCAAACGCAACGGCCAAACAGAATCGGTTCATCTACACCTCCCCGTCGCTAATTCCCGCCCAACGCCCGAGTGACTTCGGGACGGCGCAGGCATTCGCCCAATCTCCAATCGTCGTCCGCGTCCGGGCACCTCATGGCATCTCACCGCTTCCCTGCGTCGAATTCAGCCCGCGCCTTGAGGTATAGGTCGAGCTGCGAATCAAAACTGCCCCAGGCGCCCACGATCGGTTTTCTCGTGCACTCCGTCGCAAGTTGCCGTGCCTTCCCCATGCGCATCGCATCCTGCGGACTGATCGCGTACGTCTCTGTGTAAAGGCGATTGCACCGGCGATAAATCTCGCGCCCCGCGCAGGTACGCTCGTCCACCGTACGGTGTCCAAAGCAACCGGACCGAATCTGAAGGGCGAGCGTTTCGACCGCCGCCGAATGAACGTCACCCGCTGACGGCGCCCGCGGGGCCGGAATCGCCGGCGCTCCATCGGGGTCGCACGCCGAAAACTCCTTGACCGCGTTTTGTACGAACGACTGCGCCGTATTGAGCTTGGCCGCGTCGACGAAAGAAATCTCCTTTCTTCCGACTTTCTCGAGCCACGTTGAGAGGTTCGTCGCATCTGCGATCGCACCCGCCCGTCGGCCGACCCGCTGCGCAGTCGCTGCACCCGGTGCGCGCTCCGCGAATTGCTTCAGTGCGCTGACCATCCGATTCGTGTCAATCCCGACCTCCCCCGCGAGCTTCGCGATTTTGCTAAACCACTTGCCAATCACCGCCGGCATAGCTGCTGCGCCTGTCAGGACCATGATGAGCCCATCGAACGCAAGCTGGCCCATCATTCCGCAACCAACCTTCCATCCTTGCGTGAAAATGAAATTGAGGACCGCGTTTGTGACCGCGAGGGCGCCGCCTTCCGAAAGTTTCTTGAAGCAGCTCCCCCATTTTCCGAGCGTTCGCACAACGAGCTGTGCGAGACCACACACCGCTTTAATCGCAAGTCCGCCAACATCAAGCGCCGCCCACGGACCAGGGGCGAGCTGAAAGCGCGCACAAACGCCTTTCCCGGCCTCATCGATCAGTCCGGCCGAAATAGCCCCGACCATCTCGATGAATTGCGGAACATTGCACCAAAACCCCTTCATGAATTCAGTCGTGCAGGCAGCCGTCGCCTTGGAGCCCCATTCGCCCAAGAAACCGACGACCGGTTGCCAAAACTCGCCGGCCTTGTCCATCCAGTTCTCGCACACCGCGTTTGCAACTCCCGAAAAGTTCTTGAGCTGCTCGGGAAACCCCAGCACGCGAACGCCGCGTTCCTTGCCGAGCGCGGCCCAACCACGCTCCGCGTAAATCAGGTGGCGAACGGCCCGCTCTATCTTATCGATCGCGTACTCGGCGTGAGCGAACCGCAAACACTGTTCGACGCTCGACGCGACGAAGCGACGCTGCATCTCCTTCCCAGGGTCGACTCCAACCGCGAGTGCGACGCTCACCGGCTCGGTCGCCTTGATGCAAGCAACGTAAACCTTGGGCGCGAGGCAGCTCTTCTTTTGCGCGACGTTCTTCGAGGCATAGCCAGCACAGAGTTGATCCGCTCGCCGCGCCACGTCCTGCGGACCAACTGCGGCAGCCGACGCTAAGGCGGGAAGGACAAGGAAGCTGACAAAGAATGCAGTCGTCGTCTTCATGGTCGTCGCCTCCATCACAGAATGTCCTGGCACGCGCCTTTGGCGACTTGCCATCCCACTTCGTTAACCGCGCCTTCAATCCGACCCGTGATCACCTTGCGACCGCCCTGTTCGGTCGTGAGGTTGAACACGCGATCGTATTTCGGCTTCGCCCGCGACCCGCTCAGACTCGCCTTCACCGCGAGCCAGTTCGGGTCCGGCATCTTCGACGCGATCTTCGCAACGATTCGCGCCGCCGTCGCCGGCAGCGTCGCCCCCGCCGTAAAAAACGCGATGAGCGCGTCGAGCGTGAGCCCACCCGCGAGCTCGCAGCCGCCCTTCCACATCTCGTCAGCGACTTTCGCGATGAGGTCGTCTTTTTTCAACGACTTCATGCACGCACCGAGGCGCCGCGCGACATCAGAGAAATACTTCCCGACGCCACACAAGAGTCCGTTCACCTTGCCAGCTTGTCGCGCGACTTTGCAATCTTCGTGGCTGATGTTCTCGTTGATCTGTACGAACGCCTTCATCGGGAATTTGTTTGGGTCGAAGAGCGACGCAGCTTGGAAAATCCCAACGCCCGCCTTGAGCGTGTTCATAATGATCTTAAAAACCGTGTGGACAGCATCCGGGATGGCGCACACAAACCCCTTCACATACTCCGCGGCGCAACTCCCGACCGGCTCAAGGATCCCCTTGAACGCGTCCTTGTACCTTACGAACGCGTTGAAGACGTCCATCACCTTGCCGCAGTCCCACATTCGCTCCTTGAGTTGGTCCCACGCGTCCGCTTTCGCCTTCTCCCAATACGTCGGCTCAACGCCTTCGGCTTGCGCCTTGGCCCAGGCGACGACCGCTTTGTTTCGCTTCTCGAGAGCCTGCTGCCACCACTTGCGCGCCGGCTGCGTGATGTTGCCCGGGGTGGTAACAATGTAGAGGCAATCCTTGACGAGCTTCCGCGCGTCTTGGAGGGCATCCCCAGCCTTCATGTTCTTCGCCTTCACTGGGCGCGTCTCTTCGTCGAGCTTCTTGCACGCAAGCATCACCGCTGGCCGTCCGCACTGGTCGACCTGCGCGTCGGTCTGCGCCCTCGGACAAAGGACGCGCATATACTGCCGTTCCGCCGCGGTTATCCCTTGCGCCCTCGCCGCTCCTGCGGCCAAAAGACAGACCACGATCGCCGCTGCAAACAGCCCTGCTGTGGTCGTCCCCGTCTCCGTCCACGTGGTCGTCGTCGTGCACGTGCTCGTCCTCGTGCTCGATCTTCTCATCATCTTCATCTCCCTCATCGCATCACCCCCCCACTCCCGGGCTCGGCCGCCCACGACTTGGCGCCGGCGGATTCTTCTTGAGGTACCCACCGCTGCAGTCGCCATGATTTGCCATCCCAGACGGGAACGCGTTGTACGTCGGCGTTCGCGATACGTACCCCGCGCGCTCGTTCTTTAGCCGTTTCCAATCACCAAACGCACAGAAGGCATTGTTTCCGTTTGAGAAGTAAACGATGCCGTCTCGTTCAAAAAAGCCGTAAGGGGCCTTGGGCGGCGGTGCCACCGCTTTCTGCCCTGACGATGTCGGTGGGCCTTGCGATGTCGGCGACGCCTCGGCTGGTGCTGTTTTCGAAAGAGTGCCAACCACGGTCCCGTTGCGACGGACCTTTCCGTCCTGGTCGAAACTGTAGACTCCGCCCCAGAGGCTGACTTGCCCTTTGTCCGGGTCTGCATTTTTGTACGTCCACGACCCAACTCCACGACTACCGAGGTTGAATCCCGTGGCCGTGAAGCCCGACCTCGCGTTCCACTGGAACTTGTAAACGCCGTCCGTTTTGACCGTTCCCCACGCGCCCGCTTTCACGACGCCGTTGAAGGCAATCCAAAACGTCGCGCCCGACTTGATGTGCGCGGTCCAAGCGCCCGGCGCCGTCGGTGGTGCCGCGGTTGGAGGCGTCGTCACCGGCGGTCTCGCCGTTGGAGGCGTGGTTGTGGGCGGCGTCGCGCCTGGGGGCGTACCCATCGGCGGTCCCGATGTTGGCGGCTTTGCGCCCGGTGTCGGGTAGGGCGATGTCGGCGGTCCGCCCGTGATCGGCGGACGCGTCGTACCTGGCCGGTCCGGTGGTGGCGTCGTCGCAGGCGGCTCTGGGCGAGTCGGTGGTCCACCCGTGATTGGCGAGGGCCTTGACCCCGGTCCTCCCGGTGGTTGTGTCGGCGGTGTCGGCCGCATCCCGGGTTGTCCCGTCGGTGGTTGTGGCCGAGTCGCTGGTCCACCGGTAATCGGCGAGGGCCTTGACCCCGGTCCTCCCGGTGGCGTCGTAACAGGTGGCGAGCCTACTGGAGGTGCTTGGCCCGGACGGGATTGTCCGGTACCGCCGCCCACCGCACCCGCTCCCGGCACCGCACCTGCACCCGCGCCAGCACCCGCTCCCGCTCCCGCACCCGCACCCGCTCCCGTTCCCGCGCCCGGTCTCGGGCCACCAGTTTGCGCACCGCCTGCCGATGCGCCACCGCCCGGCGGCGTGACCGAAATCGAAACCGACGGAAGCCGTCTCCCATTGTCAGCGCAAGGCCCACACCCGCTGCACGCCGCGCAGTTCGCAGGGCGCGTCGCCATCGCCGCAACACAGCTCGCGAATTCACCGAGCCTCTTCGGAAGCGACGAAAGGTCCCGCACATCGACGTGCGGCCGACACCCCATCACCTCGACGCTATTCAATTCGTTCGTTCCAACGTCGACGATCGCCTCGGCCGCTTCAACCGCCTTGTCCGCGATGCACTTCGCGAACCCATGCGCCGCACCCGCGAGCCCGTTCGGGTTCTTCAAGTCGAGGTTTGGCTTGCACCCCATCACCTCGACGCCATTCACGAAAGCCGCCGCCGGCCCCAAGATCTCAGCGATCACGCCGCCCAGCCCACCGGCGCCGTCAATCGACTTTCCGAGCACGTCCACTGCGGCCTTTGCGTTCGTCTTGAGCGGCTCCGGCAAAGTCGAAACGAGCCTGTCAACAAGTTGGCGTCCCGATTTTGCCGCCGCCTCAAGCTCGGCCGTGGCTTTGTCGACCGCGCGCGCGACCGCGTCCCCTGCGAGCGCCCCCGCAAGATCCGTGAGCGCCGCCGTGCCCGGAACGATCGGCATTGTCGACGGCGCCGTGCACGCCGCACACGCAGGGCACGCCCCACACGACCCGCCGCCCTTCGCCTTCGCCTCCTTCGCCACGCACTCGGCGAACTGCTCGAGTCGCGCACCAACCGACGCGCCATCGCGGAAGTCGAGCGTGGGTCGGCATCCGAACGCCTCGACGTTACTCGCACTGGCGCTCGCCTGATCCATCGTCGCACCGGCTGTTCCGGCAGCGTCGTTCGCAACGCACTCGCCAAACGCCGAGAGCCGGTCGAACAACGATCCAAGGTCCGCGAGATCGATGTTCGGCGAACAGCGCCCCACTTGGATATGGTTCACTTCGTCCGCCGTGAGTCCGAGCGCGCCCCACGCATTCGCGATGAACGCTTCCACCTCTTTGACCTTCGCTTCGATCTCTTTCCACAGCGCCTGAACCGCGGCCCCTGCGTTCGCAAGCAGCGCCGAAAGCTGGCCGAGCGCCGCCGAGATGTCGCCCTTCACCGCGTCGATCTCCGCTTTGACGGCATCCACGACTCCCGATGCCGCCGCGCCGATCGCGCCCTCGACACACTCGACAACCTTGGTGAACGAGCCGCCCCAGTCCTCGCGCGTGAGCTTGTCGGGGCACTCTTTCGATTTGTCGACGAACGGCTTTCGCGCCGCGTCCGACACTTTCGCGATCGCGTTCTTGAGCCGCGTCACAACGGCGCCCGGCAACATCGCGCCAAACTGCACCGCAAACCCTTCGATCGCCGCCTTGCCGTCGCTCACTTTGTCGGCGACGAGGAGAAGCCCTTGGCGAATCGCCTCGCGCGCGCCGAAGAGGAGCCCGTTCTGAAACGCCTCCGACGCCGAATCGCCGAGGCACGTCACAACGCCACCGATCGACGCCGCGACGTTGCGCTCAAGCTTGTCGACGCACGTCCGCGCCTCCCACGCGAACGCCTTCGCGCCTGGCTCCGACGCCTTGTCGACGACGAGCGAGCCTATCTTCGCGAGATCGCCGAGTCCCGGTACGCCCTTGAAGCCGTCGATGAAACCCTTCAGGTTCGCAACCGCGTTCTTATAGTCGGTCTCAAAGAGGGCGATGATTTCGAGGAGCGTCGCGCGCACCGTCTCGTAGATCGCATCCGCCGCTGCGTCGGTGAGGCACGTCTTCGCGAGTGCAAGGATTTCGTCGAACGACCCGCCCATGCCGCAGTCGGCCTTGCAAAGCTCGCGAACACGCTTCGCAAACGTCTTCTGGAGCGTGTCAGCCGCGCTGCCGCCGAGCTTCGTGACGGCGTCTGGAATCACGATGCCGACCGACTTCGTGAGCGCGCCGACTTTCGCGACCGCGTCTTTGAGCTTCGCCTTTTCGGCCTCATCCGCAATCCACTTGAACACCGTGTTGACGCCCGCTGTCTTCGCCGCATCGACGAGGCAAACGCCCACCTCGCCCGCATACGCGTTGAAATCGCCCTTTGCGGATTTCTTCAGCGTCTCGCACGACTTCGCACACGCCGAGAACGCCACCGCGCCATCGCACGCAAGCTGCTTCGCGACGTCGATCGCCGCCGCCGCGTCCTTAACACCCGCCGTCGAAAGCGCCTTTCCAATTCCGTCAAGCGCCCCCGGCAAATCTTTCGGACACGTTGCGAGTTGGATCCCAATCGCCTTGAGCCCCGTCGCAACCGCCGCTTCACCCGCGCCCTCCGCGATCGCGCCGCCCGCAACTTTGATCGCCCCAAGGAAGCACGCCCAGAACTCCTGAATCGTCTTTGGCCCGCTCGCCTCCTTGGGCGGACTCGCCGGCGCCTGCCCCTTCTGCGGTGCGGCGCTGTCGCCCGGCGTACACTTGAGCTCGAACTCCTTCGCAAACGCGACCGCGCCCGAATCGGCGAGCGCAAGAAGCGGGTCGACTTCGGTCTTGAGACCCGCTGCGCCCGCGAGCGACCCGAGCGTCACCTTAATCCCCTTGAGCGCACCCGACTTCGCCTTCTCGACGGCAATTCGCACGAGCGCAATCTGGAGGCTCTCAAACGCCGCCTTTCCAAAGCACGCGAAGATCGCATTCGCGATGTCGTTCGTCCCCTTCTTGTCAGCGCCGGCCGACGCGCAAATACGGACCGCGCTTGAGAACGCGGCACCAAACTGCGCTCCAATGAGGTCACCCTGCGCTTTGTCGCCCAAAAGCCCGCCGAGTTTCGCAACGAATTCTGGAAGCTGAATCCCCGGCAGCTTGACGGCCGGCAGCGCCAAAAACGCACGCAGAGCCACAACAAACTCCTGCACTCCGGTGCTTGCCTTGAGTGCCAGCCAGTCGGCACCCCCGCGGATGAGATTCGCCGGGTCGAGGAACGCCGCCTTCGCCGCATCGACAACGCACGTCACGACTTCGCCAATTGTCTCCGCCATCTTCCGCTGCAGTTTTTCGGGGCAGACTTTCGCCTTTTCGAGGAACGTCAAACGCCCCGCGTCGGCCGCCGAGTCGAGGACCGTCCGCAGCGGCTCAACCGCCTTGAATGCCTTGAAGCCATCGGCGAATTTTCCAAGCTCCGTCTTCGCATCCTTGAACGAATCGGCAACCTTGAGGAGCGCCTGCCGAATCGCCGTCCGCGCCGCCTCGAGCTTCGCCATTTCGAACGCCTCGACGCCGCCGTCGACGATGCACGTCACAACGCCGCCAATCGTGCCGCCGATCGGCTTCGCAAGTTTGTCGGGGCACGGCATTGTCTTCGACACGAACGCGCCTTTTCCAACGTCCCCAGCAACCGCAACGACCGCCTGCAACCGCGTCACGTCGGAGAACTGCGCCTTGTATTTCCCCATGAACTCGTTGATCGCCGACTTGCCCTTTTCGATGTTGGCGCCCGCCTCGGTGATCGCCGCGCGGATGAGGCGCCGCAAAAGTTGGACGAGTACGTCCTCGAGCGAAATCGTCGCTTCGTCGCCAAGACACTTCGCAAACTTCGAAAGCATGTTTTCGTACTTCTCGGTATCGCTCGGGCGACACTTCGCCTCGACGCTCGCGCCGTAGGCCGTGCTAATGTCGGCCGCGACATCGCCCGCGAGATCGAAAAGCGCCTTCGGGATCGAGAGTCCCGTGGCCGTCGCAAGCGGCTCAAACGCCATCACCGCGTCTTTGAGGTTTGCGCCCTTAGCGGCACCGACGACGAGGTCGAAGCCGACGTCGATGGCGCCGCGGATCGCCGTATCGCCGAGCCAATCGGCGACCTGCTTCGCCGGGAAACCCGCGCCAAACTTACTCCAATCAAGCTTGCCGCTCGCGATGAGCGCCTTCAAGCGACGCGCAAAGCTCTTCGCAAAGCTGTCCGTTCCCGCGCTGATGATTTGCCAAACGACTCCAGGGATCTTGAGGCCCGCGCCCGGTATCGCGAGTGCGTTTTCGATCGCGACTTGAATATTCGCCGCATGACTCTTGAGCGTGGCGATTCCACCGTTCGCCGCGTCGACGAGCTGGCCGAGCACTTCGTTGACGAGCGCTTGCCGGCCGGTGTCGCCGAGCGATTCAGTCGCCTGCGTTGTTACACACGTAATAAGCTCCTGCGCAAACGTCGACACCTTTCCAAGGTGCGCGAACGCCTTCGTTACGCAGTTTCCGCGAATCCTCCCCGCGAACGCTTTTGCGGCCGCTGTCGTCGCCCCCAGGAAGCGGTTCTTGAGCCCATCCATCGCACCCTTGAACCCTTGAATGTCGGGAATCTTGATCGACGTTAGGACGACCTGGAGCTTAGCGGCGCCACCGAGCCCCACTTCGGCGATCGCATCGATGCCACCGACGATGAGCGCCGCCTGCGCAGCGTCACCGACGCACCCCCCGACGCGTCCAAAGAACGCCAAGAGATCTTCGCCCGCGTTTCGAGGTAGCCCCGCGCAAGTTCCACGCACAAACTCGCCGAGTTTTCGCGCCGCCGTTTCGAACGCAAACGTCACGATGTTCCGAAGGTCTTGAGGCAGCAACGTTTTCACCATGCCGCCGAGAATCCCTGCTTCCGTCTCCGCCTGCCCGATCGCCGCATCGAGCGCCTTAACACCTCCCGACGCACCGTCAGCGAGTACGCTCACCGCCGTAACGACGGCCGTCTGCTGCAGCGCGTTCCCAGCTGCGCCCGCGATGCACCCGAGAACATCTTGGATGAGCGCGTCGATTTTGACGCCCGTGAATTTTACCTTCCCCTTACAAAGGACGAGCTCCCCTGAGAATTGCTTCACAAGCGCGTCGGTCGCACGACCGGCAACGTCGAGGAACTGGCTCGGCAGCTCGATGCCCGCCTTCGCTGCCAAATCCTTAATCTGCGCAAGACCATTCTTCAGTGTTGGGCCACCATTCGCCGCCATTCCCGCGAGCACGTCAAAGAAGCTCTGGACCAAGCCCGACGCCGCCGCGTCGCCCGGCGCTTGCTGCTTTGCGATCGACGTTACAGCCTCGACCTTCTGAAGGATGGGGCGTAGCTCCTTGAGCTTCAAGTTTTGGCACACCGCTTGTAACGGGCCTTGGAACAGCCGAATGACCTTTGTGTCGCTGCTCAGAAGCGGACGAATCAGGAGGTCACGAAGGATCGACTTCATCCCCGGAAGCTTCAAACCTCCGATGTTCGCCCCGTCGTATAAAAAATCCCCGATCAGGTCGCTCAAGAAATTCTCGATGAGGGCATCAAATCCCTTTTGCATCGCAAAATCGACGAGCGGCTGCGTGAGGGCCCCGAGCCCAGCCGTGACCGAGGCGAGCGCGCCCGCAGCGAACGTTGCAAGGCCGGAGACCACCGGTCCTTTGATAAGTTTCATTGCCTCGCCGACCACAAATGAATTGAGCAGCCTGAGCGGCCCTTGGAGGAGAATCATGAGTTTATCGGCGATGAGATCGATCATCTCTTTCGCCTCAGTGCTGTTCGGGTCTTTGAGCATCTTCTCGACCGGATCGTCGCAAAGGCCGGCGAGCCGCGAGACAACCGCTGACACGTCGTGGGCGATCGAAAGGATGTCGCCCACACCCGTCATGAACTCCTTCAACGCCTTTGCCGCGCTGCCGATCTTGCCTGGCACCTTCGCCGCGATGTCGAGCGCACCGGCCACGAATCCTTTCATAACGTTCAACAGGTTCGCGTTTTGTTGAATCCAATCGAGCGCCGGAACAACAAACTGGTTGAACCCACTGCTCAGCGTCGCCTCGATCGTCTTCCACGCGGGCTCGACGACCTTCTTGTACAGCTGAGTGACCTGATCGTTGATCCAATCCCCCGCTGCCTTCACAACGTTCCCGACGATCTTACCGCCCTCTTGAACAACGTTCACAACCGCCTGCCCCGCGCTCTGAATCGTTTCGCCCGCCTTCTGGATAATCGGGCCGACAACCTTACCCGCCTCTTCGAGCCCCTTCTGAATCCCCGCCGAGGTTTGACCCCACCATTGGCCGACACCCTGCGCCGCCTGGTTCCATAGATTCCCGGCCTGTTGCCCGAGGTTTCTCGCCGCATCGACGAGACCATTCACCCCGTCCCACATCCCCTTCAATCCGTCGGCAAACCACTTCCAGAGTTTTTCTTGCCACGACGCATTCCGCTCGCGATCCTCCGCCTCTCGCCGTTTCCGCGCAGCCTCCGCTTCCTTGTCGCGCTGTTCCTTCTCCTTCGCCCGCGCCTCGTCGCGCTTTCGCCCCGCGTCACCGAGCGCCGTGTCGGCCTTCCCACACGCCGCCTCGAACTCGCCCGCCGCCGCCTGCATCATCCCGCGCGCATGCGTTCCACAGCCACGCCCCGACCACTCGTTGCAAAAGCCGCCATCGCCCGGCGGATTCCTGCAGTTCGCATCGCGAATCTGCCGCGCCGCCTGAGAACAGCTCACGAACGACGGCGTCGCCCCGCCGCGTGCCACTGCGTCAGCGGAGTTAAGCCGCCCCGTTACTTCGGCGTCACTCATCACTTGAATCGTTCGCCGCGCGCGCCCATCGCACCAATTGATGTTGTCGGCCTCGCGCGCCAGCCGCGCGTTGGTTTCGTTCGTGAGCCCTTTAATCGCCTCGACCGCAGCCTGACCAAACGCCGAAAACGATTCACTCACCGGACGGAGTAACAGCTTCGCGTCGGAGCACGCCTTGAGCGCGTCCGGGGCCTTCGGCGCGATCCGGCCAACGATCCCGTTCGAGAGAACCCACTGGTCAACCTTGGTGCCGAGCGCGATCGCGTTAAAGCTCGGCCGAAGCTCCGCAATCAGTTTCGCGACCTGCTCGCCGAGACAGCGATTCTCGCCGTCCAGCCGCTTCTGAATTTCCGCGTTGACACCGCCTTGCGCCATGTACCGGTCCTTGGCGCCCGCCTCACCCGCTTGCCGCTGGAGATACGCCGCCGCATCGTTCCCTGCGTACGCCTGGATCGTTTGGAGCGCGAGATTGAAGAGCGGCGTACCCTCCTTTTCGAAGTGGTCGACGAGGCCCGGGTATCGCTGCAACTCGGGACGGAAGATTTGCGTAAACAGCGACTTGACCGCGGTGGACTCCCATTTCAGCAACAGCGTGCCGATACCGTGCCGCTGCGAGAAATCAGCCATCGCCTTGCGCAACTTGGCCTCAAGCGCCGGTCGCGAGGCCTTGACGTCGTCGCCCTTGCAGTACGCCTTCGCCGCGTTGATGGCGCTTGCGTTTTTCAGAATCTCATTTTTCAACGCGGGGAAACGCCCGACGTCGCGCTGGAACGCCGCGAGAACCGACACCCCCGCGAGGTCGCTCGTATCGCACTCCGCTTCGATCGCGAGCGCCGTCAGCCCCCACTCCTTCTTGTAGTCGTCGAGTCTCGCCAAAACCGTGCTGGTCACGACGTCGATGTTGCTGCCCTTTTGAAAATACAATCGACTCGCCTCAGTCATGGGGCGTCCCCTCGGGTCCAACAAACCCGCGCGCAGCGACGGAAACCGCTCGAGCTCGGCCTTAAAAACCCGCAGCAAAAGGTCCTTAACCTTGTCCTTCGTGTCGCAGTGCGAGATGAGGTGTTTGATCGACGCGTCGTTCTCGATGATCAGCGCCTTGTTGTTCCTTGCGAGAGTCGGCATCGCCACATAACGGACATACTCACCGTTTAGCCTCGGCTGGTCTTGGGGAACCTTCCCAAAATCCCAGTCCTGCTTTGAAGAAGCGAGCACATATTGCCAAAAGAGGCGCGTCATCATCGCCCGGTGTGGTCGCCCCTCATGCAGAAGGAGGTCCTGAATCTCAGCGCACTCCTTGATCTCCTTTGCGAACGTGTCCTTGAGACCCTCGTCGACCGCCCAACGGAGTTTCCCAAGATAGATGAACGCCCAGATGTAGCCGGAGGTTGGCTCTAAGGTCATTTTGCTCTCGAAGAATCGGCGGATTGAAGGCGGCATCGGAAGCGCGCCCGGCAAAACGTATGCGGCGTTCCGGTCAAGTAAGGCTCGCTTAACGTTGGCATCGGTCGCGACGCGGTTCAGGGCGCTCTGTATTGACTGCATCGTTCGCATCGCGTCTCGAAGGCCGTCCTTGAATTTCACCTTGTCGATGTAAAACCCGGTGGCTCGATTCGCTATGTCCTTGAACTTGAACGCGTTGTCCCAAGCACCGGGTGGAATCGCCTTGCCTCCATAGCTGAACTGCTTTCCGGTAAGGGTTCGCTGGGTCCCGACGGCGTCAACGATCGTTCCCAGTTTCGCGACCTCGTATTCGGCCCAATCGACGAACTTCTTGACGATGAACCCCCCCACGAAGGCGTCGGTCATGCCGTAAAGGCTGATCCCCGGCGGTGGGACATAAAAGGGTCGGCCCGGCAGCATGAGAAGGTACCGAAGGTTCTTCAGTTTCTCCTCGGAGAGCGGTTCAGTAAAGGCGATCGTGGCCGCATCGAGTAGTGCGAGGCACTCTTGGTAGAGCGGGTCGGCCTGCGAAATCGAATCGCCGCAAAGTTTCTTTAATAGAAGAGCCATATTCGTTTGCCGGATTTCGTTGTTTGTCGCTTGACACGTCGCACGAAGTTCCTGCGTCTTTTGGCCGAGTATCCGCTGAATCGCCGCGAGCGAACCGCAGCGGCGCGCATCCCACTCGGGCGCAAAAACGCAGTCCGGGCGACTGTGAAGATAGGAGTTCTCTGTCTGGTATTTCCTGCACTGATCACAGCTCGGAGTGGGACCAAAATCGGCTGCCGCAATTCGAAGCTCGCCGATCTCGTCGTCGGCCCAATTGAACGCGCGGCTGTGCGCATAGGCCCGAGAAGCCGGCTCGGGCATAAGCGATCCAAAAACCGCCGGTCGACCACGACGAACGGGAGGAACGCCCCTTCGATACAGACATGGCCGACACCCCGGGTGACCCGGCCGGAGCGCCCCTTTATATTGGCAGCCTTGCGCGGGCGAGAGCGAAAGGGTCGGGCACTTGGCGTCGAGGAAGTTTCCAAGTTGCGCCGGCGCCATTGGCGCACTCCATGTTTGCGCAGCTCGGCGATTCGAATTCCATCGCTCATTCATCTCGAGCCCAGCGGTCGCGACATACCGCGTCGCGACCGACCGGCAGGTATTAAGGTTAATGACTTCCTCGCGCACCGCGTTCTCGGCCGCCTTCACGTACCCATCCAGTTCTTTGAGTGCCCCCTGCTCGATTCGCCGGACGACGATCCCCGTCGCTTCAAACCGACAGGCCTCCGGGAGTTGTCCCGCGGTACGCCGGATCTCGCCGATGATTTGCCCCGCAAAGCGATTCCGCATCCCCGACAGCGCCGCGAAGAGCGATGTGAAGTCGACGCGCGCGTCGGTCTCGAGCTGCCGTCGCAAAACGACGGTCATCGCCTTTGTGAGGTCCGCACACGACTCAACGACGCGAAAAGCCCCACGCGCGGCCGCCCTATTCGCGGGCACCGACCAAAACGCGCGAATCTTGTCGGCGGTTGCGCACTCCGACCCCTCCGCCGCTTTCTTGACGAACGACACCGCCGCGCTGTCGATACATTGCTTCTGGGCGTCGCCCCGCTTCTTAATTTCGGCGTTGATCCCGAAGTCGTTCATGTATCGCGCGTGGACGTCCTTTTTCATCAGGTACCTGAAAAGGCCGGTCGAGCCGCCCCCCTCAACGCCCTTCTCGAGGTCCGCGAAGGCGGTCGTGAAGATTCTCCCCTTTTCGTTAAGGACAAAATCGTCGAGGCGGTATTGGCCGAGGTAATGTGAAAATGCGCGCCGAAGGACGAGCCGCACTTCTCTATAGATGACTTCATCGAGTTCGCGCTTAAGACCGGTTTCAGCGAGAAATTTGTTCAAATTGGTTTGCAGCCAATTCTTGAATCCGCTGGCCGTGCCGCCCGACCTTGCGAGCTGATTGACCGCGTTCGCGAGCACCGGAGGGCTCAACAGTTGTCGCGCGAGATCGGGAACTGCGGCGATCGTCTTCGCGAAGACATCGAAAAGCACGGGCTCGACGAGGCACGCTTGAAGCGTCGATTGGATGACTGGCAATCTCGCGAGCGCGGCCTTCTCAGCGGTTATCCGTTTTTCGATCGCCGGTGCGTTGGTCCACTCCGCGACGGGGCCGAGGAGCGCGATTGTAAGCGCCTCGTTCCGCACGCCCGAGAATTGACCGAGGCGAAAATCGCTCGCCGATTTGCAGCCAAGATCGCGCGTAAAGACCGCGAGAAAAGCGTTCCAAGCGACGCGGCCGACTTCATCGAGCGTCCGCTCCGGCTCTTTGGTATCAGCGGCGGCGCGTTTCTCGAGCTCTTGGAAGACGCTCGCGGGAAGCGTTCGATTGGGGCTCGTGTTTTGACGAACGAGTCGCCGAACCTGCTCGCCGCGCGACTGATTCGCGTCGCCGCCCTGGTATCTTCCCGGCGCGCCGGGACCCGGCCCCACTCCAGGACGTTGTGACATCCCGCCCGAACCGGGTGAACCCGGAGGCGGCGTAGTCGTCGGCGGCCGATACGATGGCGGCGGTGGCGTTGCGGGCGTTGCAGGCGTCGGCGTTGGGGGCCGCGATGACGCCGCCTTGACCCCCTTGCGCCCTTCGCGAATCCCGTACTCAATCCAGTGCTGAATTGCCCGCGCGTAATTGGTAGCCCCAAACGCCCGTTGCAGGTCGGGATACTGCTCGATGTATTCGCGCGGCGAAAAGCTCGGATGCCCCTGTCGCCCTTCGCGAATGCCGTACGTCAGCCAGTGCCGCTCTGCGGCCTCACGTGTCCGAATTCCGGCTCGGCCTAAGTCCGGGTACCGCCTCAGATAATCCTGCCAGTCAAACACGGTGCCCTTCGTCTCGATGCGCGAGGCGGGCTGGTAACCGCCGCGACCCCGACCCTGCGCGACGGCGCCCACGGGGACAAGGAACAAGAACGTTAAACCAACCGCGACCAGCCTCGTTCTTCCGTTCATCGCTCTCCTCCTCAATTCCCCGTCCACGCCTTTTGCTCTTCCATTTTGAGGATTTCTACGGGCGAAAGTTTCTTTATCGCCTCGGCGAGCGCTTTCGGCCCGCGCAGGATCGCGCGAACCGCGTCGACGATCCGCGCCCAGACGCCGCCCGTCATCTTGACGTTCGACTTTTTGAGATCACCGACTGCTCCCGCTACTTGACCGACCGAGCCCTGCAGCGAACCCGGGAGCCATTTCTTTGCGTCGTTCACCCGCTGCGCAGCGCCATTAAACGCGGCGGCATTTTCGGCGGCCGACTGCGCGACGGCTCGACCCTGCGCCGCACGCGCGCACGCGTTGAAATTCCCGCGCGCCTTGTCACCGCAAATAGTCCGCGCGTCGCGACAAGGATTTAACCCCGTGCAGCCGTATGTCGTGCCACCGCACTTCGCAGTCGTCGGACATTTTTGACAGTAGCATTTGTCGTACGCGACGCCGCACGCGGTCCGATCCGCGAACTGCTTCTGGTCGCAATTCTGCGCCCGCGCAGCGAGCGGCAGCGCTATGACGAACGACAATGCGAGCGTGGTCCAAGTTGACATCGCGGTCTCCCTCCTGCCGTTCGTCACGGCGGTCACCCGAGCAACTCTAACTATCGATGACTGTTGCGCTCAGTATAGACGCGAGACGCAGAATAATATTCATTGTGTGTCGAAATAACCCATCGATAATGTAGGGTTTTCTGCGCCTATGTGGGATTCTCCCGATGACTTTTTCGCGCGCTACAACTCGCATCGCAAAGCTCGACAAAGTCAATCCAATAATACTAGACAGATTTATTCGACATTAGTAGTATCATGTACTTCAAATGGGCGGGGTAACCAAAAGAATTTGGTTCGTCGCGGGGCTCACGTTCGCTGGTTTCACGGCGTTCGCCGTTCCAGCCTCCGCGAACGACCGGCTACCGAAGCGAATCCAGGGGCCGTTCGGCATCGCGCGGAAGGAAGTCCAGAAGTACACGAAGTACATCCTTGAAAAGGTTTGGCGACCGCGGCTTGCCGAGCTCAAGGCGTCGGAACCCGATCCCAAAAAGCGCGCGGAAAAAGCCGACGCGATGGTCGACGACATCGTCCATATCTTGCTGCCTTACACGACGAAGGTCGTTGACGACGTCATCTTTGGCACCGGCGAAACCTACCTCAAGATGACGATGCCGAAGCGCGGGCTCGTCGCGCTTGGGGGAAAGCCGGGAACCAGTGCAGTTCCAGCGTCGGGCAACCCGACGGATGCGCTCAAGCAGGCGGTCGCGGATCTCGGCGGCGCTCACGAGCGCGAACTCAACGACCGGATTCAGCAGGCGCTCACCGAAGAGCTCGAGGATTCGGCGCAGCGCGAGGTTGAGCGGGCGCTCGATCTACCGGTGCGCGGGCGCGGGCGCGAGACGCCGCGAAAACTCACCGACCAATACGAGCCTCCTTATATGGAGAAGATTCGGCGCGACGTGCACAGCTACATCTACTGGGCGCTTCGCAAAAAGTACCGGCTCGAGCTCACGCACCTCGCGATGTCGAAGAGCCAGGAGGAGATCGACCGCGCCGAGCACACGGGCGACATTTGGGGCATAACGTCGGCGGCGTCGTACGAGGCGTGGGCGATGAACCGGCTCGAAATCGATTTTAAGTGGGGGCGACCGAGTTGGGAGATCGATAGGCGACGAATCCGGCGGCGCATGGACCAGGACCAGGCGAAAGGGGCGTGGGCCTTTGCGAAGCTCGTGAAGGAGCTGACGTCGAAAGAGACGCTCAGTGCGGCGAATAACGAGATCGACCGGCGGATCGGCGAAGAGATGGCGAAGGGGCCGCTTCGCGAGAAGGCCGAGCGGTTTCCGGGGACGACGAAGGAGCTGCGTGAGGCGTTCGAACGCGTGAAAGACGGGCTCGACCCGATCGCCGATCGCGCGATGGACCGCGTGAAACTCCCGCCCGATATGGAAGCGCTCGCACGCGAGAACGGGCGAAAGTTTTTGCGCGAAGAGCTTGGCGAAGAGATGACGCTCGCGGTGCAGCGTCACGCGATCCCGTGGGCGGCGTGGCGACGCGTGAACGACCGGTTGCCAGGAATGGTTCGCCATGCGCTCGATCGGTTTGACCCAGGCGTACTGACGGGGGCTGCGCGACGAAAAAAGGCGGCTGCGCATGTGCGAACGGCGATTACGAATGAAATCGACGACGACATCGACGTAACGCTGCGTGAGCTTGGGGACCAGAGCGACCTCGGGAATCCGGGCCTGCGCGAGCGACGCGTCCGCGAGGTGCGGAAAAAGACGGGGATCGACAAGGCGGTCGACGCCGAGATTCGGCGACATTTGAAGCGTGAGATGGGAGAGGAGAGGGAGTGATGCGAACGAAGTTTTGGGTTGTTTCAATCGGTGTTTTAGCGCTGACTGGCGTTGCAACCGCTAAGGACAATGTCGGAACCGGGCGCGGGCGCGACATCAGTCGTGGTCGAATCGATACGAGCACGCAGGTTCGGATGACCGGCGTCACGAATCTCGCGCGTGGCAAAACTGCAACGCAATCGAGCACCGGATATGGCGGGGTCGCAAGTCGCGCGGTCGACGGGAATACGAACGGAAACTTTGCGGCGAATTCGACGACCCACACGGGGAACGATCGAGAGGCGTGGTGGCAAGTCGACTTGGGCGTGGTCGCGACCCTCGATCGCATCGTGATCTACAACCGGACCGACTGCTGCATGCAGCGCCTCTCGAATTTCAATCTCATGACGTCGATAGACAACGTGCAGTGGACCCTTGTCGAGTCGATCACAAGCCCCATCGGCGAATCGATGGCGTTTCGCGCGCAGCGGAGCGCGCGGTACGTACGGATTCAGCTTCTCGGGAAGGGGTGGCTGAGCCTCGCCGAGGTTGTGGTGTTTGGTGAACCGCCCGCCGGCACGGGACGCGGACCAGGCCGAATGCCGCGACCGGGTGGCGGCCAAGCGACGCCCGGAACCGGCGGTGGCGGCACCGCTTTCATCGACGTCATGGAAGTTAAGCCGTACGCGGTTGGGCCGGGTGTTTTCAAGCCCTATGGTCTCTTCGAAGACCGGAGCCGCGAGAACGCACTAAGGGATTTTGCACGTCAAAGGAAAAACTATCCCGGCCTCGGAGACCTTTACCCGATTGGCGCTGTTGATAAGGACGGGCGATGCGTTGTCGCGCCATCGTTCAGTGTCGCGGATCTCATCTCATCCGACGTCGTGGCTGTCATGAAGGGCGTTGGAACTTCGAGTGCGCTCGCAACCCGGCGCGCACCGGCAGCCCGATCGCGACGTGTCGCGCGCGGGGCGGGTGGAGCCGCCGTGATGGAGTCGACAGCAATCGCGGTTCAGCCGTTAAGCGCCTCGGTGGCGCTGGTCTTTGGCGGCGTTCAAAAGCCGATCTGCGACGAGCTTCTCGAGAAGGAAAAAAAGGGGGAAATCCCCGCGGGCGAGAAGCCGCCGACGAGCCTCGCGGACGAATCCTGCTTGACCGACGCCGAGAGGACCGCCGCGGATCAAAACGACGCCGCCGACGCGCAGCGCGACGCCGCCGAGAAGCGCCCGGACATTGCGGAACGTGCCGCCGCCCGCGTAAAGGCGAAAGCCGCGCGAGACAACTGCATCCCGCCGCACGAACGGTATCAAATGCTGCTTCCCGAGATCGTGAAGTTCGTCAAATACACCGCGGACCGAGCGTTTCTCCACACGAAACCCAAGAATAAGGCCGAGGCGGTCGACATCCTCGTCGACGGCGGCTGTCGCGCGATCGCGCGCAAGATGCCGGGCTACGCGAAGATCGTGAAGATGACGATCGGCAAGCCGCAGATCGATGGGGTCGGCGACTGGGACAAGGAGGCGAAAGACCCGTCGAAGCGCGAGGAGTTCAAACAGGCGTTCGCCGATGAGTTCGGGAAGCCGGCTTCACCAGGGAAAAAAGAGCAGAAGGACTATGAGCCGCCGAAGCGCGACGAAGTGATCGAAGTTTGTACGGTCACGCACCTGCAGCTCGAAAAGATGCTTCGCGCCGACCTCGCACGGGTTGTTGCGCCGCTCAACGAATCGAGTTGGGGCACAAAGGCGGCGACGCTGCCGCTCAAGCCGGTGAGTGACGGGCGCTCGCAGCAAGAGATGCTCGAGGCGTCAAAAGTTTTCAACCAGATCAAGATGGCGGTTTACGACGCGGTGATCGACAAGGACGGGAAGCGGCTCTATCAGCCCGCGGTCATCGACGGAAAAGCGTACTGCGCAAAGCTTGGTGGAGTGCCCACGCTTCACATCGATACCCAGGGCTTCGGTTCCAACCAGAACTTTACGCGTCTGGGCGGATGCATGCTGTCGAAGACCGCGTTTCAGCCGCCTGGAGGCTTCAAACCCGAACTCCGACCCACGTGCCACGACACCGCGGAGATCGACGACGCGACCAAGAAGGGCTCGGATCCAAAGATGTTGGCGGCGTTCAAGGCACTCGGGTGGACGAGGATGCCGCTCTACTGCCGTGTCAACCCGCATCTCCTCTGTGCGCCGTACTCGTTCTCGGTCGGCAAGGTCTTCAAAGATCCGCAACCGTCGCTCGCAACCGGCCGAAAGGAATCTGAAATCTACTGCGAGTTCCCAACGGGCGAGCTGAATCGACGCATTTCGGAGTACTTCCTTTCGTTCGACCTCAGCAAGCTCGCGAAGGGGCTCGATCATATGAAGGGCCAGGGCTTCTCGACCGTTACCGACCGCCTCGTCGGCCACTACCGCAAGGGCGGAAACGCGCGCGTCTTCGATGCGGCAGAGAAAGCCAAAGGCCAAAAAACGAACGTTGACGTCGATAACGTACCAGGCGCCACGAAAGAGGAAGTCACGGCCCAAAACGCGGGGGCGCCGCGGCGACAGCAGCGAGAGGTTCTTCGGCGGTACGTCGGGCAGTGGACTGACGCCTTCGAATACGGGCAGATGGTCGACTTCTTAAAGGAGCGTTCGTTCGCGCCACCGCCACCGATCGCGACGAACATGTTTTTCGGCGATCCCGTCGGCGCAGCGATTTACAAGGCGGTCAAAAACCTCGCCAAAAGTAAGGACTGGCTGTTTCAGCTTTATCGAACGATCGAAGGACGGCAGCTCGGGTACTTTTTTGCCGATTGTAACGACATGTGGGACGTCTGTCAGGCTCCCAAGCTTAATGGCGAGCGAAATGCGTGCATGGCGTGCGCGCGGAAAGCCGTCGCCGAGTTTTGCGTCGATGGCAAGAAGGACGGCGTCTGCAGCGGGCCAGACCTTTACGGCGGCCGCGTCGTGGGGCCCGGTATCGGCGGCTCGGCCGGTACCGGCGTTTGGCTCGGCCCGAGAACGCTCGCGAACTGGATCACGGCGCGCGTCCTTGGGACGGGGCTCTGGAAAGACCAGCCGGCCTGCTTCGATCAGGCGTCACGCATCATTCTCGCGACCGACTTTTTCGGCATCGAGCAAGGCGACTTCTCGAATCGCGTGACGAACTGGATGAGGCAGCTGCCGATCACGGCGTGGCAGCGATGCTACCTCATTACGTCGGTATCCGACTTCGGTAAGAAACCGAGCGTTTGTGATAACGCCATCTGGGGAAAAGACGGCACATTCGGGACGTTCAAGAAGGACGCCAGCCTCGAGACGAAAAAGTTTTGGGTCAACTCCGCATTCTTCTCAGAAACCGGAGACCTCCCCTACCTTCGCAGTCCCATCTTTCAGGTCGTGCGCGAGCACTCGCGGTACAAAGACGCGCTTGCAACATGGGCAACGCATCCGTCCGGGACTTGCTTTGCCAAGCCGTTCGACAATGCCCTGCAGTTTTTCAGCAACCATTGGAGGGAGACGGAGTCAAAAAAGGAGTATTGGGGCGGCTCGCGGGAGACGCCAGACATGGGCGATGCGACCGACGGGATCATGGGGTCGCTCGCGCCGATTATCGGAAAGATCCTGGGGATGCTGATGAACGCGGCCGGCATCACCGACATGATGAAGACGCTCGCGAAGGCCGCGGGGCTCACGCCCGAGCAGGGGGCCGATTGCGAGGACGCTGAGTACCGCACGGTTCAGATGAAGATCGCGAAGGGGTCGCGGCTCGACAACAAGCGCGGGTGCCTGTCGAAGGTGTTCGCGAAGAATTTCGTCAGCGTGCTCGAGTCGATCATCGTCATGCTCGGCAATAAGCTCGTCGATTGGTCGGTGCAGCTCCTTAAGACGGGGCTCCAGGCGGCGAAATCGGCGCTCCTCTCGGCGGCCGGGTCGGTGCCGTTCATCGGGGGAATCCTCGTGACGGCGATCGACATCGCGTGGGAACTTATTTTTGAGTTTGCGGTGAAGGCGCTTTTGAAGGGGCTCGTCGTCGCGAACTTGCCCGAGTGGTTGCAAATTAAGAAGCTCGCAAAGCTGCCGGTCGAGGAGCTTCTCGATAACCCGATCGTCGCGGTCGTCATGGGGATCATCACGTACATCATCGATGCAGCGGTGACGTATGGGAACTCGGGTTTTGTCACGGCGGGGTTCGCGACGCTCCTCTCCGCGATTAAGGAAATCCTTGAAAGCCAAATCAATAAGAACGACCCCGCGGCGTACTTTTGGGTGCGCGCGCTCATTTACGCAAAGAAAGAGCTGCTCAGTAAGGGCGGAGGCGGAGGTAACGAGTACAGCTTTACGGACCAGTTGAAGAATCTTGGCGCGGCGCTCGTCGCGGGGTTTGGAACGGCGGTCGAGCGGAATCTGACTGGAACGACGCTGACGGCATTCAAAGCCGCGGTCGACGACCTCAAAAACAAGATCCAGAGCGGGCAGTTTGAAAAGGACCTCAAAGAACTGAGCACCAACCCAGTTGGCGCGCTCAAAAAGATCATCGGCGAGACGATCGTCCCGATTGTGTTGCCGGTCGTCTTGTCGTTCGTGAAAGCGGAAGATTGGGTGAAAAACGCGATCGGCAGTTTCACGAAGGCGCTGACGGAGCTCCTTGGGGCCGACAAAAAGCCGCTCGCCAATGTGGTGCACGGGGTCGCGTCAGCCGTCACCGAAGGGGTCAAGGAACTCCTCGGGGGGATCAAGTACGGGAGCGATTCGCTGCGAAG
This sequence comes from Deltaproteobacteria bacterium, assembly GCA_016192705.1. Taxonomy (GTDB): domain Bacteria; phylum Myxococcota; class JACPTQ01; order JACPTQ01; family JACPTQ01; genus JACPTQ01. The sequence goes on from JACPTQ010000024.1 coordinate 29,284, forward strand.
CGCGGTGCTCGTCGTGTTTAAGGGGGCGGTCGACGCCGTCTTCAATCCGAACAAGGTTGGGGCGCCGTCGGCGAGCGATCTTTTGAAGGGCGCGGTGAAGCTCGCCGGCACCGTCATCAGCGACCAGGCGCGCGGGGCGCTCGGGGATGCCGAAGGAAAACTTGTCGGGAGCGGAATGGCGGCCGTCTTCGACATCATCGCTGCGGGAAAGGCGCCAAGCGCAGGCGATCTTCTTTCGAAGGTTGGCTCGCTTCTCGCGGAGTACGGCGAAGAGCGCTTAAAGCCGATGGCGCCGCTTGCCGGGTTCCTCGCATCGTATTTCTTTGGACCGACGGGGCCGTTCCAAAACGCGAATGCGTTCAATAGCCCGCTCGCGGGGATGGAGTCGTTTGGCCAGCGGTTCCTCGCGCCGATTCGCGATTTCCTCGACTGGCGCGACAACTTGCCGCGCGCGATGCGACAGGCGTTCAAGTTTGGCGACGCGATCGACAAACTCACCGAAGATCAGATCGACAAGATCGTCGAGGCCGACACGCCCGCTGCGCTCGCCGAAGGGATTTCGCTCCTCGCGGCGATGCTGCGACCGAAGTTCCTCGAGCTTTGGCCGGTCGACTTTAGAGACATCGTGGGTCCTGGCTACGACGAGGTTTTTGGGCTCATCGTGTCGGTCGTGAAAGAGGGGAAGCAAGGTTGGGACAAATGGAAGGGCCAAATCGTCGCGAAGGTCGTCGGTGCGTTTCGTGCGCTCGTGAAGCGGGCCGTGCGAAAAGGGATTTCTGACCCGGCCGTGGGCGACCTCCTCGCGGGTGTTGTCGACGCGTTCGCGGACACGCTTCTCGACACCGCGGCGATGAGCTCACCGGGAACCGCGGTCGACAAGCTGCTCAAGGGTTTCGCGACTCCGCTCGGAACGTTCCTAAACACGAAATTCAAGCTCGGTGGATTCGCTGGAAAGCTCGTTAATGCGCTCATTGCGGAAGGGGTTCAACTCCTCAGCAATCCCGCTAAGCGCGAGTCGCTCGGGAACAAGTCGCCGGGCGTCCTCATCAAGGACGTCCTCACATTCTTGATCGGCGCGGTCGGCGATGAAGCGGGCGGAACAATGAAGGCGATTCTCGATGCGGCGGCGCCGATGCTGCTGCAACAGATTCCAGCGCAGTAAGGGGAACAAAGATGAAACGTAAATCAAACATGAATTCCCTTTTCGCGGTTGCCGCACTTCTCTCCTCAGTCTTCGCGATGAGCGATGCGCGCGCGTTCACGCAGAGCGGAGGCCCAGATGCGACCCCCATCGGGCACGAGTGGCTTACGGTCGCGGGCGCCAAAGCAACGGGCGGCACGGCCCTGAACCCGAGCGAGAACGAAGTCACCGGCAAGTCGGCCGATTGCGGCGCCGGTTGTGATCAGTACGACACCAAGAGCCTCAAGGTCTGGTCAGCGGTGATGGGGCAGCGGTGGGTCGACATCATGGGGTTCCTCGTTTTGCCGAAGCTGCAGGAGAAGCAGTGGTGGGACTCAGTTGCGCAGAACGTCGACCGGGTCCAGTACGACCATTTTTTGCGAAAGAGCACCGAGAAAGGAGACAAGGGCGCCGTAAAAGCGATTAATGAGTCGATTGCTCGGTTTCGGAAGTACTTCATCGATGCGGCAAATGAAAACTCCGACATGATTCCATTTACCGACGGCGGCGTAGCGCGAAGTCACCGGAAGGCGATCCGCGCGTATTTCTTTTTCGGCAGGGCCGTCCACCTGTTCCAGGACTCGTTCAGCCCAGAGCACTCTTCACGGGACAGCACGGATGGGTACAAAACGATCCTCGATATCAAGTCTTACCTCTGCACCGAAGACAGTCCGCAGCACGGGCACGCGTTCCCGCTTTTTTGGACCTACAAAACGAATGGGGACATCATCTGGAAGGAGATGTCGGCCAAACAACCCGGCGAATTTGCGCTTGAGTTCAGTAACTTGAAACCGGAGGCCGCGGCGGCACACGACGCCACGAAAGACCTTTGGGTCGCGTTTGAGCTTTCTCGGGCCAATCCGGGGACGGCGGGTTCTGAGGTCGACAAGATCATTGCGAAGTGGATGAAGTACAAGCCTGGATCGCCAGCTTCCAAGAATTATGTTGCCTGCGAGAAGGAGCCCCCTAAATCACAGGAGGTTTTGGAAAACGAGCGGGACGCGACGCTGACGGCGATTTGCGCCAAATACCCTGGCCAAACTTGCGCCGGTCAAGACGGATTTAACGATTTGGTTCCGCCGTTCCGATGGCCAAGTTTGCCGCCGCTCTCCGTACTCGCGCCGCCAGAGAAACTGATGACGGCGAGGCCAATAGATGCCCCGATTTCAGCCGACTTCCTCCCCAAGGCTAAGCCAGCGCCGGTCGCGCCAAAGCCCACGGTGAAAAAAGTAAAGGCGCCGCGAATCGATAAGGGCGGGAAGAAAAATATATTCGAAGGCGAGATTGTCGATCGCCACGGCAAGCTCGCAAACGTGAAGCTCGATCGGGGCGGCGCTGTATGGGCACTGCTATCGGAGATTCAGCCGCCAGAACAGTACTCGGGGTCTGAGCCTGGGACGATTGGCGGCGTGCGTTTGAACCCGTTTCGAGTCGGTGACCCGATTGATTGCGGGAGCGCTAAGAAAGACAGAACGTGCATGGTCACTGAGGTCTATGGATACCTCATCAAGATTGAGTCCGAGGTTGGTCAGATCCGTTGGAGGGTTGCGAGGGATTCAACGAGTCTTCTGACGGATTCGAATCGCGACAATTATCGGAAATGCCTCGACGCGAAAACGGGCGCGGACGAAATGACCAAGGCGAAGTTTTGTTACAAGAACAGGGCATCACACGGCGTCACTGAATGAGACGAGTCGTTGTAAACGTAGCGATCGCCCTCCTGGCCGTGCCGGCCGCGGCGTTTAAGCCCAAGTTCCACGAGGAGGTTACGAACGAGGCGCTGAAATTCCTCAAGGCCGAGGTGCGCGCCGCGATTAACGCGCAGAATAAAGAAGAGGACGTCGCTCGGGCTGGAATCGACTGGTATCACTTCAACGATTGCGCGTTCGAAGGTTCGACGAAACACATTCGAAAAAAATACAAGGCGCTCGTTAAGGAGTTTCGGAATTCGAAAAAGGCGCTCGCCGGGACGGCGGAATTCGGGGAGCTGCTGCACACCGTGCAAGACTTTTACGCGCACTCGAACTGGGTTGAAACGGGATTGACCGACCTCGTCGACACGCGACTCGGACAGTGGAGAATCATGCGACCCTGGGACCAGTTTGGCGACACGGTTCTCGTTGCGCTCCCGCTCGACAAGGGAACGCAGGTCTCGCGAAACGGAAAAGTCGTCACAGCGGTAGTCGGTGGCGCGACATTAAAAGGGATCATCACGGGGGCAGTGCCGCTTGGCATCAACATCGTTTCAAGTTGCATCGGCGGGAAAGCCAACCTTGGGCACTGGGAAAATATGGTCAAGGAGATGAGCGACAGCGCCTATGGAAACGGCCTCAACAAGGACGACCCACCACGCAAGGGACATGCTGAAGCGCGTGCGCTTGCGGTCAAGCAGACGCGGCATGAGTGGTGCCGACTCGTAAACTTGATGAGCGAAGCGGGCGACGGCGCGAAAGAGCGGTTGTTGGACACTTGGGTTGCTGACAAAAAAGCGGCCGGCGCGGCGTGCCCGGAAGAGTGGACGAAGGCGTCGTCGTCGCAGGTTGAATTTGACCTCGTGAAGTCTTGGAAACCACGTAAATAAGGAGCACGCATGAAAATGAAAATGACATTGTTTGGCGCTACCGCAATCGTCCTTCTGGGGTTCGCCGGTGCCGCGTCGGCGCAGTTCATGCGCGATTCGCGTCGGCTGGTCACGACGCAAAAAAAAGCCCCGCCGCCACAGGAAATGCAGGTGCACAAGTGTCGCGTCACCGCGGTGCGACAATGGTTCATGAGTGGCGACAACACGGAGCACGCTGAAGTCGCGCTCTCGAAGTGCCTCTATCCTGGCCGCGGCGTTCTGCCATCGTTTTACTTAACGTTCAATCGCAACTACCCGGAGCTCGGAAAACCCATCAACGTGGGGGCGCGGGTTGTTCCTGAGACGGTTTTCGCGCGTTGGGTCGCGCAGGTGACGGCGGCGATGACTTCGGGCAAAACGCTCTCCGTCTGGTGCGACTCGACCGGCAAGATTGTTGACGGGAGAGCCTACTGCAGCGCGCCGCAAGGCATCGGTATCGGTAACGAATAACAACCGCAGACGGGTGTTCGATTTAGGATGCGGTTAGACAAATGAGACTCGTTGTAACAGTTGCGATGACCCTCGTTTCGGCGCGTGCGGGTGCGTTCCATTTTAAGGTTCACGAGGAGACCACGAAGGAAGCGCTCAAGTTTTTGAAAGCTGGCGTCGTCAGCGAGATAACGGCGAAAAAGCACAAAGAGGAGATTGTCATCACAAAGGGTTTCGTCATGAAACAGATCGTGAAGCGGCCGCAGGATCTTCACTTCGATGATTGCGATTACGAGGGGTCGACGAAGCGAATTCGTAAGGAATTCAAAGCGGCCGTACAGGAGATCGTGAAGTCAAAGAAGCAGCTCGCGGGTGCCGACGAGTTCGGCGCGGCGCTTCACACGATTCAGGATTTTTACGCTCACTCGAACTGGGTCGAATCGGGGATAACCGAGCTTGTCGATTCACGCCTTTCCAACTGGAAACCCCTCACCACGTGGGACGAGATAGGCGACGCAGTTCTCGTCGGCCGAATCCCTGGCCGTATCTCAACCCCCCTCGATTCGGTGCTTTCTCAGACTCCCCCAGCTTCTGTGGTTTCCCTGAAAGGACGAGTCGTGAAGGTCAAACTGAGCTTGGGCACACCGCGCTCTAGGGAGCGAAAAGGGATCATCACGGGGACATATCCCAAGAGCGACAAGGAAAACTGCATCAAGGAGGCCAAATTGGGTCACTGGAAGGAATTGCCGACAGAGATCACGCATCCCGAAGTTGATAGGGGTGGATTAAACAAGGATGACCATCTGCGGCCTAATTCCCAAAAGGCGATCAATCTCGCGGTGAAACAAACGCGGCATGAATGGTGCCGACTCGTACACATGGTTTTTGAAAAAGGCGGAGCGGAAGCTGCGAATCGCCTTATCGACAACTGGGTCAACGACAAAGCCGCGGCCGAGGCGCACTGTCCTTCGCCTGCGACCACCTGGCATGGGCCGCCCGTACAATTCAATCCGCTTAAGAGTCTGCGACCGGGAAATTAAGGAGATGGCGATGTCTAAGAGAACCATTTTTTCAGTGCTGTTCGTTACATTCGCATTGTCGTGCAAAGACGATCCAGCGCCGGGGAGTGCGCCACCCGTCGTCGACGCGGGTTCGGACGCGGGAGCTGACGCGGGAGCGGTTGCGGACGGCGGAAGCGGCGATGCGGGCGCGGACGCGGGGGGGGATGCGGGAGCCGATGCGGGAACCGGTGCGGATGCTGGCGCTGACGCGGGTGCGACAAACCCGTGTGGCGACGCGGGAACAAAGTGTTGGCGAACCGCGGAGTCGCTCGGGGCTGGGAATTCCGCTGAAGTCGCGATCGACCCGCAGGGGAATGTGTTCGCGTTGCTGTACCAATACGTGAACCCGGTCTACCGTGTGATTGCGAAGCGATTCAATGCGGCACTCGGGATTTGGGGCGACGCAGGCGCTATCGACGGAACGATGGGGTCGGGCGCACCCGCGGTCGCGGTCGACACAGCGGGGAATGCCGTCGCGGTCTGGTCACAATTCGACGGCACGTGGACCAGCATTTACGCGAACCGTTACAGCGTTGCGAATGGGCAGTGGGGCACGCCGACGCTTATCGAGGCCGACGATCGAAACGCCGTTGTCCCGCTTGTCGGGGTCGACGCGTACGGCAATGCGACCGTTGTTTGGACGCGATCCGCGGACGGTGGCTTTACCGACTACATGATCTACGCGAACCGGTACACCGCGGATGGTGGGACCTGGGGCGCCGCGCGGCTCATGGGGCCGGACGGCGGGAACGTCAACCAGTTCGAGCTTGCGGTTAACCCCATGGGGAACGCCGTCGCTGTTTTTCGTTGGCAGGTCGGCAGCGAAGCGACATGGATGCTTTACGCAAACCACTACAACGTGGCAACCGGTGTTTGGGGCGACGCGGGGCTCGTCGACGAAACCTCGGGCGGCCAAGGCGCTTACTACCCGGCCGTCGGCATCGACATCGCGGGGAACGCGGTCGCTGTTTGGGTCCGTATCGACGGGTCGTATTACAGCATCCTCGCGAGCCGCTACGCGGCGTCATCGGGCACGTGGGGTGATGCGGGAGTTGTTGTGGCTCCAGTCACGGGGAACATCTATCCGCCGCGTCTCGCGACCGACCCCGCGGGAAACGTCGTCGCCGTATGGCCGCAAGCCGATGGCGGAACGACGAGCTTCGACCTCTTTGCGAGCCGCTACTCAGCGGACGCGGGCACCTGGGGTTCCCCGGTTTTAGTTGACAAGGCCGATGCGAGCGTTGAAGTTCCACGCATCGCGGGCGACGCACTCGGGAACGCCACCGCGGTTTGGCGGCGCCACAACGGATCGAATTATCGAATCTACTTCGCGCGATACAGCGCTGCGACGAACAGTTGGGGCGATGCCGGGATTCTCCCGGGAAGCGTCTCCGATGGGGATAAGCCGCGCGTGGCCGTCAATCCGCAGGGAGACGTCGCCGCACTATGGGAGCAGGCGAGCGCCATCTGGGCGAATCTCTATCGTTAGGCCAGTTTCACATCCCGTCCGATTCCCCGCGCGACGGAACCGACGGCGTCAACGAGCTGCTCGGGCGTAAACGGTTTCGGCAAAAACGCGGTGACCGACTCTCCGCCCGCCGACTCAAGAACTTGCTGTTCATCGTATCCACTCATGAGAACGACCTTGACCGAACGTCCCATGACCTTCATCTCGCGAAGGACGTCGGACCCGCTCAAGTCGGGCATCGTCAGATCGAGCAGCACGACGCTCACATCGGCGTTTGCGGCAAGCACCGTCAACCCGGCGCGGCCGCTGGCCGCCGAAAGAACGCGGTAACCTTGCGCGGTCAGCACGCGCCGCGCAACGCGCCCAATCGCCGGCTCATCGTCGACCACAAGCACGACTCCGTCGCCACGCGGCGCCTCAACCAAAGGCAGTTCGGCCTTTACGACGGCACCAGGCTTCGGCTCGAACAGAATATCGAACGCTGTCCCTTTCCCAACTTCGCTCTCAACGCGAAGTCCGGCGTGGTTTCCGCGAATGATTCCGATGACCGCCGAGAGTCCGAGCCCACGACCCTTTCCCTTCGTAGAAAAAAACGGGTCGAAAACCTTTCCAAGGTTTTCCTTCGAAATCCCTGGGCCCGTGTCAGCAATCCGAACGATAACGATCGGGCCCGGTCGAACGCCATCGGATAAGAAAAGGCGCTCCATTTCCGCGCGGGTTAACTCCCCCAACCGCGCGGACACTGCGATTTCGCCCGACCGATCTCCAATCGCCTCAGCGGCGTTCAGAATCATGTTCATGATGACCTGTTGAAACTGCCCCGGGTCGGCCTCAATGGGCGGCAAGCGCGGCTCGAAATCAAACGTGACGCGCACCTTCTTAGATTTCGTCGAAGAGAGCAGCTCGCCAATCTCACGCACCTGCGTCGCCACGTCGATCGGTTCCTTTGAGGTGCGTCCCATCCCCGAAAACGCAAGGAGCTGTCGCGTAAGTTGCGTGGCCCGCTTTGACGCCAGAATCGCATCATCGAGCGGTTCGCGCGCCGCGTGGTCGTCGCCGAGCGTGCGCCGCGCAAAACCGACGTTCGCGAGAATCGTCGCCAGGAGGTTATTGAAATCGTGCGCGACGCCTCCCGCAAGAAGCCCGACGCTCTCGAGCTTTTGCACGTGGAGGAGTTGCTCGCGCATCTTCTCGCGCTCATCCGCAATTCGCCGTCGTGCCGCGGCCCCCAGAATAAGCGACACCTGATCCGAGAGCGCCCCGGCAAATGACACTTCGTCGGGCGTCCAACTGCGCGCATCGCCAACGTGCTCATGACAAACCACGCCCTCAACGTGGCCTTCCTCGCGAACCGCCGCATCCATCATCGACGTAATCCCGAGTGGTACGAGGTAGCCGTCTCTAAACTCCACCGTTCGCGCATCGGCGCGTGCGTCGTGGGCATCAATCGCACGGCCCGACTCGAGCGCCGCAAAGTAGCCGGGGTAATCGCGCGCGTAGAGGACGACCCCGCTCGAATGGGTTCCCTTGTCGGCTTCAAAAAGGTCGAGGCACCGGAGCTCCGTGTGGTCTTCGTTGAGCATCCAGACGCTCGCGCGCGAAACGCCCACGACGCGCGCCGCAACCTCCGTAATGGCACACAGCCCAGCGTCAACGTTTTCCGCATACTCCGCGTGCCGTCGGGCGAGCTCGACGATCGCGCGCTGCTGCTCAAGGAGTCGCTTGACCTGACGTTCGAGCTTCGCCTCCGCGGTCCCCATCTCAAGATAATATTAAGGGTCGCTTCACAAAACGCAAACCGACCCGACGGGACTCGCCCGTTGAAGGAACTTTGACGCTGCGATCGGTCGTGGCAACGGGGCGGATTGCTGCTACACTCCGCGGCCGGCGCGTCGAAACGAGGAAAGGATGGCGCATGGGACCAAAGTCGCAGGGACGAATCGCAGAGGGGTGGGAAAAGGGATTGCCGAAGAAACGCGCGGGGTATCTCGCGAAGCGGCACGGCGCAAACGTGACGCAGCTTCACCTTGCGCGGAACGGCGTTGTGACCGAGGAGATGTGGGCGGTCGCTGAGCGCGAGAGGCTCGACCCGGCGCTCATCCAGAGCGAAGTCGCGCGCGGGCGCATGATTATTCCGGCGAACATCCATCACCCGGAGCTTGAGCCGATGGCGATTGGGATCGCGGCGACGTGCAAGGTCAACGCGAACATCGGCAACAGCGCGGTGACAAGTGTGATCGGCGAAGAGGTGCAGAAGCTGCGCACGGCGGTTGCGCTCGGCTCGGACACGGTGATGGATTTGTCGACGGGGCAAGAGATTGCGCCGATTCGCGAGGCGATTTTGCGAAACAGCGCTGTGCCGATCGGGACCGTTCCGATCTACGAGGCGATCGAGCGCGCCGGGAGTGTGCGCGAACTGACGGTCGACTTGATGTTCCAGGTCGTCGAGGAGCAGGCGCGCCAAGGCGTCGACTATATGACGATTCACGCGGGGGTTTTGTACGACTTCATTCATCTTGCGAAGAATCGCGTCACGGGAATCGTGAGCCGCGGCGGCGCGCTGATGGCGGAGTGGATGGTGCTGAACGACGCGGAAAACCCGTTTTACACGTACTTCGATCGGCTGTGCGACATCTTTATGAAGTACGACGTGGCGTTTTCGCTTGGCGACGGGCTCCGGCCGGGGTGTCTCGCGGACGCGTCGGATCGCGCGCAGTTTGAGGAGTTGCGTGTCCTCGGGAAGCTCACCGAGCGTGCGTGGAAGCACGACGTGCAGGTGATGGTCGAGGGGCCGGGGCACGTGCCGATGGACCAAATCGAAATGAACGTTAAGAAAGAGATGGAGCTCTGCCACGAGGCACCGTTTTATGTGCTCGGGCCGCTCGTGACCGATATTGCGCCCGGATACGACCACATCACGAGCGCGATCGGCGCGGCGATCGCCGGTTGGTCGGGCGCGGCGATGCTCTGTTACGTGACGCCCAAAGAGCACCTGGGGCTCCCCAACGAAGACGATGTGCGACAGGGCGTCATCGCGTACAAAATCGCGGCGCACGCGGCGGACATCGCGCGGCATCGGCGCGGGGCGCGGGATCGCGACGACGAGCTGTCGCGGGCGCGTTACGGCTTCGATTGGAATCGGCAATTCGCGCTCTCGCTTGACCCCGAGACGGCGCGTGCGATGCACGATGAGACGCTTCCTCAGGACGCCTTCAAATCGGCGGAATTCTGCTCGATGTGCGGCCCGAAATTCTGCTCGATGCACGTCAACGCCGAGGTTCAGCGCATGGTCGAGACGAAAGCCAAGTCGCGCTTCAACGTCGTGCCATAATGCGTTTTTCGTTTTTTTCTTCCTCCTCATGGCTCCATGGCTCTGTGGCTCTGTGGTTACTCCTTTCATCTTCCTCGATCTCTCTCGCCGCCGGCTGGGAGATCCCCGACCACGGTGCGCGTGGGCTCGGACGCGGCGGCGCATTCATCGCGTCGGCCAACGACGGCACCGCGATCGTTTACAACCCGGCCAATCTCGCATTCCAGGACGGCACGCGCCTCACGCTCGCCTCGCACTTCATCACGCACCAATCTGATTTCGCGCGCGCGGGCAACGATCCTTTTAGCGGCGCGCCTTTCGCACCTGTAACGAACGACGCGGGTGTCTTTTGGGTGCCGTTCATCACGGTCTCGTCGCAGTTTGGCCTCAAGAATTGGACATTCGCGATCGGCGTGCATGGCCCCAATTCTTACGGCCGCGTGCGCTTCCCGGAGAGTGGCGGGCAACGTTATTCGCTCATCGAGTCCAACTTCGTTGTCATCCAATACAGCTTCGCGGCAGCGTGGCGCATCAACCGACGCGTCGCCGTCGGTGCGACGGTCGAGTGGGTCGATTCACGGATCAAGTTTCGCGAAAAGATCCCGCTCATCGCAGGGAGCGAAGACCCCGCGAACGACATCCCGTCGACGGTCGAAGTCGCCGACCATTTTGGATTCAACACAGTCCTCGGTGTTCGCTGGGAGTTCGTCGATGACTTCGTCTTCGGCCTCTCTGCGCGTCCACCGATCTTCGTGCGCGCAACGGGAACCGTCACATCGTCACCGCCCCCCGGCATCACGATCAGTGGCAACAGCGCGAAGCTCACCGTGTCGCACCCGGTCGTGGTGCGCGCCGGGGTCGCTTGGATGCAGCCGCGTTTCAACATCGAGGCCGCCGTCGTCTTCGAAGCGTGGTCGGTGCTCGACGCCTACAAAACGTCGTTCCCCGGCGTGTTCGTCAATCTTGGCACGTCGTCGTTCCCCATTTCGAACATCAACATCCCGACGAACTGGCGCGACACGTGGAGTTACCGCCTGGGCGGCGACTTTGAGGTCATCCCAAACGTGTTCACGTTGCGCGCGGGCGCTTACTTCGAAACAGCCGCGCCACCACCGAAATACACCGCGCTCGACTTCGCGTCGCTCGATCGGGTCGGCGTTTCGGTTGGCGCGTCGGTCGTGTGGCGCGGGATTGAACTCACGCTCGCTTATGCCCACATCTTCCAGGTTGATCGAACAGTCACCGACAGCGCCGTCGTGCAACCGAACCCCGTTCCCGAAATCGGCGGCACGCCAACCGTCACCGGCAACGGCGCCTTCTCGTCCAACTTCGACACCTTTTCATTTTCGATTGGCATCCACTTCGACACGTTGCTGAAGTAGCTAACGGCGTGCGCGCGCCGCGGCGAGCGTATTTGAAAGAAGCATCGCGACGGTCATCGGGCCCACGCCACCCGGAACGGGTGTGATCCACCCAGCGCGCTCGGCCGCCCGGTCAAACGCCACATCGCCAACGAGCCGGCCATCCTCGAGCCGATTGATGCCAACGTCGATGACGACGGCACCCGTTCGAATCCAGTCACCATGCACAAACTCGGGCCTGCCGATCGCCGCGACGACAATTTCCGCGCGCGCGATCTCAACCGCGAGCTCGATCGTTTTTGAATGGCAAACGGTGACCGTGGCGTCCGCGCGTTGAAGAAGCTGGGCGACCGGCTTTCCCACAAGGTTCGACCGCCCAACCACCACCGCACGCTTTCCCGCGATCGCGACACCCGTCGTCTCGATAAGGTGCATGACGCCGAGCGGCGTACACGGCACGTGCCCCTGCGCCCCCAAGAGCAATCGCCCCGCATTCACCGCGGTGAGCCCATCGACATCTTTTTCCGGCGCGATCGCCTCAATGACCACCCGCTCCGAAATCCCCTTCGGCAGCGGCAGCTGCACAAGAATCCCGTCGACCTCCCGATCCGCTGAAAGTCCTCGCACGAGATCGACGACAGCCGCCTCAGTCGTCGCCGTCGGCAGCCGATGCACCCGCGACACAATTCCGACGTCGCCGCACGCTTTCTCTTTGTTCCGCACGTACACCGTCGACGCCGCATTGTCGCCGACGAGCACGACATCGAGCCGCGCGCCGAGCCCCGCTGCGTCCTGCTTGAACTTCTCCCGAAGCGCCGCCGCTGCAGCCTTTCCGTCGATGACCTTCATCGCTATTTAAAAAAATGCCGCTTCACGATGTTCAAAAAGTCGTTCGAAAAATTCTCCATCTCGGTGATGAGAACTTTGATCTTCGCGAGAAAATAGTTGTACGCCATGACCGCCGGGATCGCCGCAACGAGCCCGATCGCCGTCGCGATGAGCGCCTCCGAAATTCCGGGCGCCACGGTGTCGAGCCCCGCCTTTTGCTGCACGGCGATTTCGCGAAACGAATCCATGATGCCCCACACGGTTCCGAAGAGCCCGACAAACGGCGCGGTCGATCCGATCGTCGCTAAAAACGGAACGAGCCGCTCGAGGTGCGTCGTCTCCGACCCCGACGCGCGTCGAAGCGCCCGCTCGACGTTTTCGAGCCCGCCCTCAACTTCGGCCGCGTCACCACTGCTCCCCTCGGGTTTTTTCAAGCGCGACAACTCGACGTACCCGGCGCGAAACAGCGATGCCACAGGGCTCCACGTCCCCTCGCCCGTCGCTTGATAAATCGCGTCGAGCCGGCGCGACTGCCAAAACTGCTCGACGAACGCCTCGCTCTCGCGCTTCGCGCGCCGCAGAATCGTCCACTTATAAACGATGATGAACCACGACGCGACCGAGAGCAGCACGAGCAAAATCAAGACGCCAAACACGACGTACCGGCCCTCGCGCACCGACAACATCACAAGGTCAAAGAGGTCGCCCGATCGCGCGTGCGCCTTGGGCGCCGCGGTCGCCACCGCACCCGCCGCACCCGATTTTTCAGCGGCATCAGCCAACATCAGAAACAGCGTGTTCAAATGCACATTCATGGGACGAATTGATTACCATACATCCCCCACTTGCGACCAACGGAGCCGCATAGTATTCCTCCATTCCCGGATAAGCGGCCAAGACCAGCGTGGGGCGGTCGGGTCTGGGCTCGCTCCGGCTCGCGGAAGTCCTCGGGTCTGACAGGAAATGTGAGTCTGTACGAAATGAGTCAAACATCATGAGAACGGCAATTCCACGCCCCATCGGCACCTCATCCCCTGCGCAAAGGTGCGCTGCGGCTCCGTTCCGTCGCCTTCGCGATTCTGTTCGCGTTGGCAAGCCACAGGCTTGCCAACCATCGCTCACAGAATACGCGCGCCTCTGCTTGCCCAATCCCCGCCCGCCCAGTCAGAACCCGGCCGTTTTCCTGGAAGGGCGGTTAAGAGACTTGGGGGTCGATCGATCGTCAGCCGACACCCCGCGGTCTTCGTACCGCCCGCAAGCCCAGAAAATACGTCTCCGGAAAGCGGTCCGCCCGGATTTGCGTGGGGTCGGCAGGGGCGCCGCAGAGGCGCGCATATTCCGCGAGCAGTCTGTCGGCAAGCCAGTGGCTTGCCGGCGCGA
>JACPTQ010000056.1 GCA_016192705.1 Deltaproteobacteria bacterium
GCTCCGTTCCGTCGCCCTCCCCGTTTTCGTCGCGCAGACGCGCCACTGGCGCCTCTGCAGATCGCGACGAAAACTCCTCGAGCACATCGGCCTGCCTTCCGTGGCCCCCGTTCTCGCCCGCGCTCGCGACCCGGCTCCAACTTTTGCCGGTTTCTCAAAGCCCTTTCACGCGCAGCTCTAAAAACCCGGAGCACCAGTCCGGCCCGGCACCTGTGTCTCAAAATCTCACGACTGCACGAAGGTTTGCCGCGTTCCCCAGACTCGGCTACCGATTCTCAACGCCCCGCGCACGTCGATTGACCACGACCCCCCCTTGCGCTTCTTATCCTTTGACCATGGATGAACCTGTGTCGCTCAAGCTAAGCAAGGACGAGGCATTGGTGCTGTTTGCCTGGATCGCCCGCTTCAACAAGCGAGAGGACGAACGGTTCGCTGACCAGGCGGAGCAGCGGGTGCTTTGGGACATCGAGGCGATGCTGGAATCGACGCTCGTGGAGCCCCTCGACCCTGCCTACGACCGCCTGCTATCAGAAGCCCGCAGCCGGGTGCGTGATCCTTCCGAGTAACGAACATGCAGATGACGCCTGCAACGAGGTCGTGCTCGATTGCTCACGCCCGCCCAGCCGGTCGGCCGCCCACTCGGCTGCCGGATGCCCGGTGTGCTCGCCGGGAGACCGGCGTCCCCGAGGGCGAGCAACGGAAGCTCCCTTATCTTAAGGTGATTCGACCGGCTTCTTGCTCGCCTCGATGGGCGGCAACTTCAAGGTGTCGAAGACAATTCGCATCATTCTTGAAGGGTGGTTGCCGGTCCTCGTCGCCAACGAGAAGCCGATTCAGGCGGGCGGAATCCTATACGGGATACGGTTTCGCGGCGATCGCATGTACGGCGACGTCAGTTTCCTCATGCCGATCTACGACGGCGTTGAAAAACTTCTGAAAGTCATGCCGCTCGGCCTTCCGCTTCTCTCCTTCGGCTACACCTGGTAACGCGGTCACGGGTTACACGCGGTCACGGGTGCCGCCAGCGCGTCGAACACAGTGCGGTTGTTGCTGTCGAGGATCGCGCTAAAAAAGACGTTCACATACGGGCCGCTCGGATCGAGAACGCTTGCTGGGACCGTCAGCGTGAGCGTTCCGCCGTCGAAGGTCGCGTCGCCACCATTGATAACGCTGTGGCTGTCGGACGAGTTCGCGGGATAAAACTTCATGGGGCACTTCCCAGCTGGCGTCACGCATTGCCGTACCATTGGGTCGCTGGGTGCCGGTGCGTCGCCAGCCGATTTGGCGAGGATGACGTCCCACTCGATGTTCGTGACGTCCGACGGCGCCGTCTGCACGGGCGGGATCGCGAGATCGAACTGGAATTGATACGTCGAACCCGACTTAATTGTTTTGACGCCGAGCATATCGATCATTCGCGGATCTCCCGCGTCGGGGCCAACGCCGCTCGTCGTGATGTCGCCCACGGGGTCGGTCGTGCTTCCGCAGACGCTTCCGGAAAAAACGACACCCGCGTCACCGCCCCCGCCGTCAGCGGTTGAGCCGCCGTCACCCGCGGCGCCGCCGCCCGCATCCGTGCCCGCGTCCTCTTCGGGTGTTTCACCTCCGTCCGCATTGCTCACGCACTTGATGAAGTTCTCCCACTCCAACGTTTGTTCCCCGACAAACGGAAAGCCGGCCGGCGTCGCCGACGTGTCGAAAGTCACCCTGAGGGTGGCCTTCCACGTCGCTTCGCCGATGTCGACACAGGCGATCGTAAAGGAAAACGCGGCCACGTCGCCGGGCTCGAGCACCGATCCCGCGGGCCGGATGATGTTCGAGACGGCCAATATCACCGAGCTCGTCGTGACGCTCAGCGACCCCAAGGCTAGGTTTGGCGTTGAGATGTTGTTGCCGTCGTTTACAAATGCGATCTGCGAGAGGATCGACACGCCGCCGAGCGTCGACGCGCCGACGGCTAGCTCGGAAGCGAGCGATGTCCCATCCAAGATGAGCGGCGAAAGCAAGGCCCACGCGTCGCTAAAATGGTTCACGGCGCCGCTGACGACGACGCCGGCATCCGCGCGTAACCGCACTGTGACCGAGGCGTCACCGAGCGACTCGGTTGTGCCGGTCGCATTTGTTAACCGCGGGAACGACATCACAACGCCGCCGTCCGGGCCTCGCAGCGACGCTTCGGGGAGCGCGAAGCGAACGGTGGCCGGGACGTTGAAGGCGAGGCCGCTCGGTTGAAGGTCGTAAGCCATACCGCCAACAGCTGCCGCCTTGGCGATTGTCCGGATCGAAATGTTGGTCGACGTCGAGACAGCGCCGGGTGGAATCGTCAGGGTCAATGCGTTGTCTGAGGTTGTGAGAACGCCGCCATCCGCGGGCGTCACGGTACCTTGGGCGACGACGGTCCCCTCCGACGGCGCCGCCGATTTCTTGCCGCACGCCGCGGCCACGAGCAGCGCGGCGATCCACAACAAAACGCACATATTCACCCGCGCGCGCATCAGATCAGAATCCTGACATGCCCGACAGAGGACTCCGAGCTCAATCGCGACGGCGCCGACGTGCTTGCGAATGCGAACCTTGAGCGATTGTTTTGTCGTCATGCGATCTGAATATAGCGGGACAGTCACTGAATGCGAAAGTCGCTATGGACCGGCGTCGTAGATGCCCGCGTCAGGCCATATCCACCCGCCGTCGTACGCGGTTCCCGCATCAAGGCAGCGTGGGTCGTTGATCGGCGTCCCCGCGCAGTTGTCGTATCCGTTGCAATCGGGGTAGTCGCCGCACGGATTGGCGCCCGCATCGTAGACCGGGTATCCCGCATCCGCTCCCGCGTCCGCACCCGCATCCGCACCGGCGCCCGCATCCGCGCCCGCAACCGCTCCCGCGTCCCAAACCCCCGCGTCGATTCCACCCGGTAACAGATTCGTGAGCCCGTCGGTCCTCGGCTGACACGTTCCAACGTACGAATCGGCGTACGCGAAAACGCAAAGTTCGCACGCGCCGCCATCCGCATCGCGAATCCCCCAACAGCTCTGCGTGTTCACGCCCGACGCCGGGTCGCGCCGGCACGAGTAGCCGCATTGTCGCGCCTCGCAGTACCGCTTCCCGTCCGTTTGCCGCGCGCCACAAAACGCGCACGCTGGATCGCCACAATCGGGATTTCCGCGACACTCGCCGCCGCACCCCGCAACCGGCGGCACGCTCGGCGTAAAAGTGTACGGGTCGTTCCAGTTCGAATTCCAGCCGCATCCCCAGTCGCGCCCCGCGCAGGCCGCGCACTCGGCCGCCGAGCCGACGCAGCACGCTGACGGCCGCCCCGCTGCGGGGGGTGGCTGCGGCCGTGTGCAGGCGAGCGTTCGGCTGCACGTCCACTCGTTGTACCAGGCGCACCAAGTCGCCGGCGCTCCATCCGCGCAGTTGCTGAATCCAAGCTGCTGAGCCCACGTGAGCGCGTTCGCCGAAGCCGTCGTGTTGCACGCCGTCCAACACGTCTCAAGCGCGCGATCGCAGTTGTGAATGCAGTCGGTCGTTATGTCGCCGACGCGCTGGTGGCACGTCTCGTAGCCGTCGACGCCACGCCCGAAGCAATAGTCGTGCGATCGGCAACACTCATCCCAGCAGTTCATCGGGTCGCCGCGCGTCCCCTCGGCCCATGCGCCGCCGCCACACCAATTCGTGTTCCACGTACCGCTGCCCGTGCCGGCCGCCCACGCGCCAACGCCGCCTGCAATAACGGGGCAGTCGTGAATCGCTTGCGACACCGACGAGATCTCCGGTTTTTGACTCGCGCCTGCGTCAGCCGCAACAACCGCGTACGTCGCGGTCGTCGAGCCGCTCGCGTTTCCATAAACATCGTACAGCGTGACGCGAATCCGATTGGGGGCGTGTGATCCCTTAACAACCCATACAGGTCCGTTCACCTTTAACGTGCCCGCTCGAACGCCCGCATCGACGCTCAATCGAATCTGTTGTTTCGCGGCAACGTTTCCTTCGTCGTCGAGCATCTCAACAACCACAACCGCGGGGTCACCTTTCGGCGACGTAAAATCAAGCGACAACACAACCGTCGAGACGAGCCCGGCCGTGACGGTCGAGCCAGTTTCAACGGTTGGGGATGAGACGGTGGGCGACGTGCCGACGGGCAGTCCAGTGCAAGACGCGAGGGCGACGGTTATCGCAAACGCGCGGCACTGCGCAATTATCGTCCGGGGATTGGTTATGCTGGTCATCGCCTCATTAGTAACGTAGCGCGCGCGAATCGTTCAATCTAGACGGCGCGAGTCGGATATCGGCGGCGCCTGTGCGACAGCGGCTCGGCGGGCACGAACCATGAGGAGAAGTGCGAGTGGTGCGCCCCAGTTTGCGCCGCGTTCGATGAACTCAACGAACGATAGGCCCGAGAGCGGCCGAAGGAGTGCGGTGAAGAATCCCCAAAACGCCATCCACGCGAGAAGGGGAACGAGCGGCCGGACGAGGACGCTCGCCGCGAGCGCAAGGTCGACAACGCCCACAACGGGCATGAGATCGCGCGCCGTCTCGGGCGAAACTCCAAAGACGGTGAAAAAAGGAATCCACTCCTCTTTGATGCGGAGCGCCTCGATTCCGTGGCCACCAAATTCAAACGCGACCGCGACGCGCAGCGCCCATTCGCCCCAATTCAACTTTGCCGGAATGTTCATTTGTCACCCGACAACATGACACAACACCGCACGTCTCCCAAATCCTGAATTCACAGGCTTTTCCCGTGCACGTCGCCTGGCTCCGCCCTTGCTTAACCCTTGAGTCCGGAGGACATGATGATGATCAAATCGATGGCATTTTCGATACTCGGTCTTGTTGGCGTTTCAACGGTGGCCGAAGCCGCGGGACCGCGCCCCATTGCGCGCTTCGAGCGGCGGAACGTCAACCAAGAGCGCCGCATTCAACAGGGTGTCGCGAGCGGGTCGCTGACAAAGCGGGAAGCGGTGCGACTTGAACGCGAACAGGCGCAGGTTCGGCGCATGGAGCGGCGCGCCACGGCCGATGGCGTCGTGACACCGTTTGAAAAACGCCGCATTCAGCAGGCGCAAAACCGCGCGAGCCGGCACATCTTCCGCGCGAAGCACAATTCGCGAACGAAATAGGTTCGACCAGAATCAAGGCGTTGTGTGGTGCGTCAACACGACGCGCTCGCCCGCTCGCACGTTGACCCGGCCAAGTCGCTTCGCCGCGCCCCACGGCAGGCGCAACTCAACATCGTGTTCGCCCGGCGGCACAATCGCCCGCGCAACCTCGATCCGCGCCGGAAGCGTAAACCACGACCGCTTGTCCGACTCTTCGACCGCGGCCATCGCGACGCTCGCCGCACCGCCGAAAATCGCGCCAAAGAGCGACGCCAACCATCCCTTCTTCTTTCCGCCAATCGCGTCACCCACCGCGCGACCGGCCGCCGCTGCTGCCTTGGCGGCGATCGTTTTCGTAACCGCGCGCACGATGGTGTCGCGAAAAATCAGATGCATTCTATCGCCCAAAACTTTGTTCGCGACGCGCGCAACGGGGTGCGCGACATGCGCCTTCGCCTTCGTCGCGCCGACGTAGAGCGTCACGTCGCGGTTTTGCGGCTCGTACATCGTCTGCGTCGGGAACACGACCCGCAAGCGCGTACCGCCAAACGCCGCAAGATCGTGTGCCGCGCGAACCATCGACTCGCCGCCCGGCTCGAGCGCGCACGACCACGCAGCGGTCGATCGAAACGCGCAGTCTATGTACAGGTCGCCGCGCTCGGGCGCGCGCCCGTTGAAATGGATGACGATGACTTCGCCATTTCGGCCAAGCAGTTCGCCCATCGATTCGACGTCCGCTCCCAACGCCGTTGCGCCAGGGACGCCCCGCGCCGGCATCGCGCGAGCCCGCATGCGCTCCGCCGTCACTTCATCGCCGCTGAGCACCGCGGCCCTCGCGACATCCTCGGCGACGTACGGCGGGACCGGCATCCCGAACAATCTCTTAAAATCTTCCTCGTAAACGTCGAGCGCCTTGACATACGCAATGCGCGCGTCGTCCCACGACTCCTCCATCTCGAAGAGCAACCCCATGAGCCAGCTCGCAAACGCGTCGCGCCGATAAACCCCCTTCTGAAATCGATCAACCGAAAGCGTTTTTAGGCGCTCGTCGATCTTTCGCGCCTCAACCAGCGCGCCACCGTTCTCGCCCATGCGCAAATAGTTCAGCGCCTTGACAACATTGATGAGCACGCGCTCGTGGTCGTCACCGCGATAATCGAGCGTCGCATCCGACGTGAACGTCGCCGCAACCCGCTTCGACACCGACTTCGTGTAGAGATCGTCCGACATCCGCTGCGCCCGCGCGAACACCGCGTTCGATTCTTTGTAACGCCCCGTCAAATGAAGGAGCATCCCCTCATTCATGTAGTAAGCGACGCTGTCGCGCGCACGAAACCCTTTGCCGTTCGCGTCACGCAACACCTTGAGCGCCCGCTCATGGTTCCCGCGCGCCATCTCCGCGCGCACCTCGCGCTCCGCTTTCACCATTAGGCTCTGCGTCGCGCACGCAGATGCAAACCCGACGGCAAGCGCAATCCCCAATCGACCGCTCACGAAAGCCACGCCCCCTCCTGCTTTCCTGCATTCCTGATAAGTAATTTCTTTTCTTCCTTAGGGCGCAATCGACGATCGCTGCACGACCTTTTTGATCTTGTGGACCTTCATCCAGACCTTCTCGTTCGTCTCCGTGTTCGAAAGTTCAAGCGTCACGACGTACGCGCGCACCTCTTGCCCATCGGCCGCGTCGTTCTGCGTGACAACCCAGCCGTTCAGCACGAAGTCGCTCCCCGTTTCGCGTTTGTGAGACTTCTTCGTCTCGGCCGACGCGTGTTTCGCCTGCTCGTCGCGCTCAGCCCGGTTGTCGGCCGCCTCAACGCGATCCGCGACGATCTTCGAGACACCGCTGTTCATCAGCTCCTGCTCGAGCTGCTTCGTAAAGAACCGGTAATCGACATGCTCCGACGACCGATTCCGCACCGGATAGACGCGCACGACCGGCTGACGGCCCTTGTCCTGCTTGAACGTCGCCGACCACGGCCGAACCACGCAGTCCTTAATCATCGCCTTCGCGACCATATTCGCGTCGGTGTCGTTCCAATAGCCCGACAGGTCGACCTCCGTGTTCGGGTCGACGCGCTCGACGCGACTCGCGGCCGACATGCACGCCGCCATGAGCACACCTAAAACCGCCACACCATATGCCGCACATTTAACACTGTTCGTCATCATCGCCCTCCTTCGATCCCCTTCGGACCAAGCGTTAAGCACCTGTCGTACCAATCCGATCCCACAAAAAACCCCCGCCAATTCGTTTTCGCTCGGCGACCCGCGCCTGGATTTCCCTACATGCGTGAATCTCTGAGCGACTCAGTGATTGTCGTGATGCGCGCGCGGGGCAAGCTTCGCGCCCTTTGTGTAATCCTTCCACGTAACGCCGGGCGCGCCGGTCTCGCGCGGCGACATCGAGATGCACCCTTCGACCGGGCAAACGAGCTTGCAGAGGTTGCAACCGACGCACGCTTCATCGATAACGACGGGGCGTCGCATTCCACTCGTCGTATCGAGCCGAATCGCTTGGTGCGCACCATCCCAACACGCGATATAGCAAAGGTCGCACTCGATGCACTTCGCGCGATCGATCGTCGCGACGTGTTGGTAGTTAAGGTTGAGCTCCTCCCACTTCACGACGCGCGGCAGCGACCGCCCGACGATGTCTTGCGCGCGCGCGAAACCTTTGTCGTCGAGCCAGTTCGACAGGCCGTCGATCATATCCTCGACGATGCGAAACCCATGGTGCATGACGGCCGTACAGACCTGCACCGTTGTCGCGCCGAGCAGCATGAACTCGGCCGCGTCGCGCCACGTTGAAATGCCACCAATGCCCGAAATCGGCAGCTGAATCTCGGGGTCTTTCGCAATCGCCGAGACCATGTGGAGCGCGATCGGCTTCACCGCCGGCCCGCAATACCCGCCGTGACTCGACTTGCCGCCCACCGATGGGTTCGGCGCAAGCGTGTCGAGATCGACGCCCATGACCGAGTTGATCGTGTTGATAAGCGAAATCGCGTCGGCGCCGCCCTTTTTCGCCGCGCGCCCCGGGAACACGATGTCGGACACATTCGGCGTGAGCTTCACGAAAACCGGCGTTCGCGCGACCTCCTTGACCCAGCCCGTGATTTGACACGCGTACTCGGGCACCTGCCCGACCGCGCTTCCCATGCCGCGTTCGCTCATTCCGTGCGGGCAACCAAAGTTGAGCTCGAGTCCATCGCACCCGGTGTCTTCGACGCGCTTCACAATGTCGTGCCACGCCTCGCGCTTCGACTCGACCATGAGCGACACGATGAGCGCGTGCTTCGGGTAACGCCGCTTCACGTCGCGAATTTCGCGCAAATTCACATCCAGCGTGCGATCCGTGATGAGCTCGATGTTGTTTAGGCCCATCATCTTAACGCCGTTCAAATCGACCGCGCCGTAACGCGAGTAAACGTTGACGATCGGCTCACCGAGCGTTTTCCACACGGCGCCACCCCAGCCGGTGTCGAACGCCCGCGCAACCTGGTCGCCCGTGTTCGTCGGCGGCGCGCTCGCAAGCCAAAAAGGATTCGGCGACTTTACCCCCGCAATATCGATCCTCAGATCAGCCATTTTTTCCGCTCCGTGAAACCTCCGTGCTTTCGTGCCTCCGTGGTTTTTCCGTTCCTATTCCCATCTTCTCAATCCCGCGCGCGGCGGCCTTGCCATCCGCGACCGCGTTCACGACTTCCTTGCCGCCATTCACGCAGTCGCCGCCCGCGAAGATGCGCGGGTTCGACGTCTGCTTCGTCACAGCGTCGACAACGACGCGCCCCTTCTCATCACGCTTTACGCCCGGCGCCGACCCGAGAAGATCGCTTCGCGGCGCCTGTCCGATCGCGACGATGACCATGTCCGTTTCGAACGCGACCTCGCGTCCATCGGCCCCTTTGAACACCGCGCGCTCGACGCGTCCATCGCCCTCGATTCGCACCGGCGCCAAGTGCCAATAAAAAAGACACGCGTCCTTCTTCGCGAGATCGTACTCAAAGTCGTAACACGGCTTCTCCGCTTCGCCGCGCCGATACGCGATAAAGGACACGTCAGCGCCAAGCCGCTTCGCCTGCGTCACCGCGTCGATCGCCGTGTTCCCCGCGCCCACGACGCAAACGCGCCGTCCAACCCAAACGTCGCGCTTCGGTTTCAACTTGAGTTCTTCGATGAACGTCAGTGCATCCATGACGCCCTTCAAGTTCTCGCCCGGCACGCCAAGCCGCCGCGTTCCCCCAAGTCCGACGCCCACGAACACTGCGTCGTGCTTCTGGAGCAGCTCGTCCCACGTCACTTCGCGCCCAACCGCGCACCCCAAGCGAAACTCCGCGCCCAGCCCCTTCACAAGCTCCGCCTCCGCAAGCGCCGTCGCCGCCGTCAGTTTGTAGTCGGCGATCGCCGTCGTGTTGAGCCCGCCCAAGAGTTCGCGCGCCTCATACACCGTCACGCGAAACCCGAGCCGCCGCGCCTCCGCTGCGCACGAAAGCCCCGCTGGCCCCGCGCCCACAACACCGACGCTACGCCCGATGTCGGCACCCGCGCGAAACGGCAGCTCCTTTCGAGCGAGCGCCCAGTCCGTCGCGTGCCGCTGCAGCCGCGCGATCTGGATCGGCCGCTTTTCGTGCATCGCCTCAACGCACGCGCCCTCGCACAACTCCTCGACCGGACACGCTCGCGCGCACGAGCCGCCCATCACGTTCGCTTCCAAAATCACCCGCGCCGATCCGCGCAGATTCCCCGTCGCAATCTTCTTGATGAACGCCGGCACATCGATGTGCGTCGGACAAGCCCGCGTGCACGGCGCGTCGTAGCAATACAAACAGCGGTTCGCCTCGGCGCGCGCCTCGGCCTCGGTCATCGCGGGCACAACCTCGGCAAAGTTGGCGGCGATTTGTTCTGCGGTGAGCCCCATAACCCCTCCGGAAGGAAAGACGTTATGTTTAACCCATAGGGTCGCGGGTTTCAAGGGAACGAAAGATCCCAATCGTTTCTACCTTCATCCCCGGTTAAACGGTTCGCTCGCTCGAATGCGTGAGGGTCGACAGGGGCCCGCTTCGGCGCACCGACGTCCTCGGGTCTGATTTGAGACGTGCGATCAATCCAAGGTTCAGAGGCTCGCGAAAGCTCGGTGGTCCCAGCCGATATGGCGCTGCAGACCCTGCGCAAAGGTGGGGCTGCGGGCTGCGCGGCACTGCCGCGACACCAAGTTCGATCGAGCGCTTGCCCTTCACTGGCAATTGAAAACTCTGTCTCTTTAGCTCGGACGCCATTCCGCTCGCGCCGGCCCGGTGTTGACTTCGGGCTCCCATTCGGGCGCCCTTGCCATTTCCGCTGCGCGGACGAGAGGGTGGGGTTCGACCTCCGTGACCGTCGGTCTCCCCATTTTCGCTGCAAGCTCAAGCCGCAGGCTTTCGCGCCGATTGCAGCGAAAATTCCACTGGAGCATCCGCTGAAGGCAGCGGAAATAGCCGCTGGCTTGCCGACAGACTTCTCGCGGAATATGCGCGCCTGCGCGGCGCCCCTGCCGACCCTACGCATATCCGGGCGGACCGCTTTCCGGGGACGTATTCTTTAGGTTTGGGGCGGTACGAAGGGTTTACCCGTTGGGTGTCGGCTGACGATCGATCGACCCCCAAGTCTCCTAACCGCCGTTCCAGGGAAACGGTTTGTTTCTAGTTGGGCGGGCGGGGGCTGGGCTTGCTCCGGGTCGCGTCCGCAGGGTATGAAGTGCCGATGGGGCGTGGGATTGCCGTTCTCGTGATGTTTGATTCATTTCGTGCAGACTCACATTTCATGTCAGACCCGAGGACTTCCGCGAGCCGGAGCAAGCCCAGGCCCCGCCCGCCCCACGCAAATGTTGCCCGTTATCCGGGAATCAGGCACAAGCGGCGACGACCGCGGCGATGGACCGGCGGCAACGATTGGGTTAAGAAGCTCCGCATGGCTTCGGTGGTGGTTGTTGGAGCGCAGTGGGGCGACGAGGGCAAAGGAAAAGTCGTCGACCTCTACACCGAATTCGCGGAGATCGTCGTGCGCTTTTCGGGCGGCAACAACGCCGGACACACGGTCGTCGTCGGCAACGAAAAAACCGTTCTCCATCTCATCCCGTCGGGCGCACTCCATCGCGGCAAGCGCTGCGTCATCGGCAGCGGCGTCGTCGTTGATCCCGAAGTGTTGTTTGGCGAAATCGAGATGCTCAAGTTGCGCGGCTACTTGTCCGACCCAAGCGACTTACTCCTCTCACCCCTCGCGCACGTCATTCTCCCAACGCACAGGCGCCTCGACGCCGCCCGCGAAAAACGCGCCGGGAACGCGAAAATTGGCACCACAGGGCGCGGCATCGGCCCGTGTTACGAGGATAAGGCCGCGCGAATCGGGATTCGCGTCGCGGACTTGATCGCGCCTCTTCGGCTTCGCGAAAAAGTGAAAGACGTGGTCGAAGCGCACAACGGTGAACTGAAACGCCTCAAAGCCGAAACGGTGAAGCTCGCCGACATCGAGGACAAATACGTTCGACTTGGCGCTGCGCTGGCGCCGCACGTCACGAACACGTCGGTTTTTTTGAACGATGCGATCGGCCGCGGGAAATCGGTGCTGTTCGAGGGGTCACAAGGGACGCTCCTCGATCTCGACCACGGCACCTACCCGTTCGTGACGAGCACGTCGACAATCGCCGGCGGCGCGTGCACCGGCGCGGGCGTTGGTCCGACGCGCATCGACTCGGTCGTCGGGATTTCGAAAGCCTACTCAACGCGCGTGGGCAGCGGCCCATTTCCGACGGAGCTTGACGACGATCTCGGCAAAAAACTTCGCGAGGTTGGCGGCGAATTTGGCGCGACGACGGGGCGCCCACGACGCTGCGGTTGGCTCGACCTCGTCGCGATTCGGCACGCGGTGCGGCTGAACGGGCTTTCGTCGATTGCGCTCACGAAGCTCGACGTCCTCGAAGGGATCCCCAAGCTCCGCCTCTGCGTTGCGTACGAGATCGATGGCAAGACGGTCGACGAACTGCCGACCGATGCGGAGGCCCTCGCGCGCGTCACCCCCGTTTACGAGGACATGGACGGCTGGGACGCCACGAGCGGCCGAACGATTCGCGAAGTTCGCGCGATGGACGACTTGCCCATCGCGGCCAAGCGGTTTGTGCTCCGCGTGCAACAGCTCGCCGGCGTCGACGTTTCACTCATCTCCGTCGGCCCGGCCCGCACCGAGACAATGGTTCTAAAAAACCCGTTTCGCTCTCGTTAATTTTGCGAGCGGGCATATCGATTGCTCGACTTTCCAAGAATGAAGGGTTTTCGTTGACTTTTTTTGGGAAACCCGGTAAAAAGCGTGATCCTTTTGCTACAGGAGTGACAAATGTCCAACACCAAAAACCCGCGCCCAGTCGAAGCCAAGGGGAAACTCGGCGTTCTAACGCCAGGGATGGGGGCCGTCGCGTCAACGTTTGTCGCCGGCGTCGAGGCGGTGCGCCGGGGGCTCGCGAAGCCGATCGGGTCGATCACGCAAATGCAGACGATTCGGCTCGGAAAGCGGACTGAGCATCGCGCGCCGCTGATTCGTGATTTTGTGCCGCTCGCGCCGCTCGCCGACCTCGAGTTTGGCGGATGGGATATTTTCGAGGACAACCTGTACGAAGCGGCGAAGAAGGCGGCGGTGCTTGAGCCAGTGCTTGTCGAGGCGCTTAAGGCCGAGCTTTCGCGCGTCGCACCGATGAAAGCGGTTTTTGATCAGGCGTACGTGCGAAATCTGTCGGGGCCCAACGTCAAGAAGTGCGCGACAAAGATGGACGCGGCCGAGTCGCTGATGCGCGACATCGAGACGTGGAAGCGTGCGCACGGCGTCGATCGCATTGTGATGGTCTGGTGCGGCTCGACCGAAGTTTTCCATAAGCCGAACGCGGTGCACGCGACCGTCGCGGCGTTTGAGAAGGGCCTCAAGGAGAACCACCCCGACATCGCGCCGTCGATGATCTACGCGTACGCGGCGCTCAAGCTGGGTGTTCCGTTCGCGAACGGCGCGCCAAATCTGTCGGTCGATACGCCGGCGCTCCTCGAGCTTGCGGCGACGACGAAGACGCCGATTTGCGGCAAAGACTTCAAGACGGGGCAAACGCTCATGAAGACGATCATCGCGCCGGGGCTCAAGGCGCGAATGCTTGGGCTGAATGGATGGTTTTCGACGAACATCCTCGGGAATCGCGACGGTGAAGTTCTTGATGACCCGGGGTCGTTCAAGACGAAGGAAGAGTCGAAGCTGTCGGTGCTCGACCAAATTTTGCAGCCCGACCTTTACCCCGACCTTTACAAAAACTTTTTCCACAAAGTGCGCATCGACTACTACCCACCGCGCGGCGACAACAAAGAAGGCTGGGACAACATCGACATTGCGGGGTGGCTCGGCTACCCGATGCAAATCAAGGTCAACTTTTTGTGTCGCGACTCGATCCTCGCGGCGCCGATCGTCCTTGACCTCGCGCTTTTCAGCGACCTCGCAAAACGCGCTGGGATGCACGGGATTCAAGAATGGCTGTCGTTTTACTTCAAGAGCCCGATGCACGCCGAGGGGCTGTACCCGGAGCACGACCTTTTCATTCAACACATGAAGCTCAAAAACACGCTTCGCCACATGATGGGCGAAACGTTGATCACGCACTTGGGCCTCGACTACTACGAGGGCGAGGACGCGGAGTGACGAGGGAGCCCGTGTCGGCAACGCGTGCGGTGCCGCAGAAGGCCGTGCTGCTTGCGGCGGGCGCGGGAACGCGGCTCGAAGGCGAGACGCTGCCGAAGCCGCTCGTGCCAATCTTGGGCGTACCGCTCATCGTGCGCGCGCTCGTGCAGTTTCAGCGCGCGGGCGTCGAAGAAGCGATCATCGTCGTCGGGCATCGCGGCGATGAAATCCGCGCAGCGCTTGCGCGCGAGCCGCGACTTAAGCTGCGGCTCACGTTTGTCGACAACCCCGCGTGGCGCAAGAAAAACGGCGTGTCGGTGCTTGCGGCGCGTGAGGCCGTCGGCAACAGCGAGTTTTATTTGTCGATGTCGGATCACGTTTTCGAGCCGACGCTCGTTGCGGGGCTGAAAGCGACGCCGTGCCCTGCGGACGGCGCCGTCCTCGCGATCGATCGCAAGATTGACGACGTCTACGATATGGACGACGCGATGAAAGTCGTTGTTGCGGACGACGGCCGCGTGTCCGCGATTGCAAAGGACTTGCGCGACTTCAACGCCATCGACACGGGGCTCTTTCGCGCGACGCCGGGACTCTTCGTTGCGCTCGAAGCCGCCACGCGTGACGGCGATTGTTCACTCGCCGACGGTTGCCGCGCGCTCGCGGGCGCTGGAAAAATGGCGACGGTCGACATCGGCCGCGGGCGCTGGCAAGACGTCGATACGCCTGGGTCAAAGCCGATCGCCGAGAAGATGCTCCTCGACGGCCTTCGAAAACCACTTCACGACGGCGTCGTTTCGAGCAACATCAATCGCCACGTCTCGCTCGCCATCACGCGTCGCCTCGCTAAAACAAACGTGACGCCAAACCAAATCTCTGCGGTTTGCGCGCTCCTCGCGATCGCGGCCGCTGTGCTCGTCGCGCAGGGCGGCTACTTCGCGCCGCTCCTCGGTGCCTTCTTGTTTCAGTGGAATTCGATCATCGATGGCGTTGATGGCGAAATCGCGCGCGTGAAGTTTCTCGGATCGAAAACCGGCGAATGGGTCGACACACTCGTCGATGACGGCTCGAACATCGTCTTCTTCGTCGGAATGACGGTGGGCGCCGTGCGCGAAACGGGCGACAACTTCTACGCAGCGCTGGGTGGTGTCACGCTCGCTCTGTCGCTTGCGGCGACGGCGCTCATGTACCGGCGACTCATCCAAATCGGCTCGGGCGACCTCAACCTCTTCGCATGGGAATTTGACACGAAGGCCGATGAACGCCGCTCGACGAACCCACTTTCGAAACTCAAGCTCCTTATGAAGAAAGACTTCTTCGTTTTCATGTTTTTCGTCCTCGCGTTGTTTGGTGTGCTCCGGGCGGGTTTCTGGTTGTACGTCGTCGGAATGCCGATCGTCTTCGTCGCAGTCGTGCTTCAAACCGTCCAAATGCAGCGCATCGTGCGTTTCCCCTCGCAGCCAATTAAACGTGGTGGCGCCCCCGAATCGTGGTAGAAGAAGGTCGACGAATCGTTACCCGAGGAGAGGGGGAGCGTACCCGTGAAGCGAAAACTGTTACTTATCAGCCCGCGAAACAGCTCGGTTAAGACAACCAAAGGGCGCCAGCTCGCCCACCTCGGGTTGCCCGCCATTGCGGTTTTGACGCCAGAACGTGATTGGGACGTGCAGATCGTTGACGACTTGCACCAGGAGGTCGATTTCAACGTCGACGCGGATCTCGTGGGCGTCAGCATTTTTACGGCGCAGGCGACGCGCGGCTACGAAATCGCCGACCGGTTTCGCGCGCGCGGGACGCCGGTCGTTATCGGTGGAATGCACGCAAGCGCGTTGCCTGACGAGGCCGCTCTGCACGCGGACGCGGTCGTTGTCGGCGAAGCGGAGCGAAGTTGGCCGACGCTTCTCGAAGATTTTCGACGCGGCGAGATGAAGCGCCTGTATCAAAACGTGCGCGACTGGGACCTTTCAAAGTACATTCCGCCGAGGCGCGACCTGCTCAACATCAATGTCGCGTTCGGCATGGCGCCCGTTCAGACAACGCGCGGATGCCCGTACCGCTGCAACTTCTGTTCGGTTCACGAGTTTTTCGGCGGCAAATATTTGCACCGCCCCGTGAAAGATGTCATCGCGGAGCTGCGCTCGATTCCACAGAAGCACATTCTATTCATCGACGACCACATCATGGGAAACGTCAAATACTCCAAGGAACTCTTCAAGGCGATGATCCCGCTCAAAAAGAGATGGGGCGGGCAATCGACGCTCCTCGTCGCGCGCGACAAGGAGTTGCTTGAGCTCGCGCAGCGATCGGGGTGCTTCTCAATGTTCATCGGCCTCGAGTCGGTGCTGCAAGAGACGCTGGCCGAGGCGAACAAGGGTTTTAACAAGACGAAAGATTATCTGCGGCTCATCAAGAATTACCGCGACCACGGGATCGGAATCGTTGCGGGCACGATATTCGGGTTCGATACCGATGGGCCCGATGTATTCGAAAAGACCGTCGCGTTCTACGACATGGCGGAAGTCGCGGTGCCGAATTACGGCGTCCTGACGCCGTTTCCGGGGACGGGGCAGTTCAAGGAGATGCGGGCGGCGGGCCGGCTTCTCACCGAAGATTGGTCGCTCTACACGGGGAGCCACGTGGTGTTCAAGCCGAAGCGGCTCGGCGTCCAAGAGCTGCTCGACGGGAAGCACTGGGCCGCGCGACAAACGTATTCGCTCAAGTCGATCGGCAAGCGCTTCGTCGGCAATTGGCGGACGCCACTCTTTCACGTCGCGACGAATCTCTCGTACAAGTTCAACGTCGTTCGCAATTTCCCGCGCGGCTACGCGACACGCTTGGCACGGCCGCAGCTCCAATCGTTCCTGGCCTCGTTCTGAACGACCAACCTTCGCTCGCTCGTAGCCGTCCGCGTGGCGTGCCCACCGAAGCCTCGGCTGCGTGTGATACCCTTTTGCCGCGATGACGCGTTTGAGGCGCACGAAATCCCGCTTTCGAGAAGCGCTGCACCGAAACTTCTTTGTTCGGGCGCATATGTTCGTCATCCTTTTTTCAATCGTTGCCCTCGGCGTCCTGACGAGCTGGGTCTTTCTTCGGTTGGGGGTCTCGTCGATGGCGATTCGATACGGCGTCAGCGTCATCACGTCGTACATCTTTTTTCTCGTCGCGGTTCGTCTGTGGATTTCGTATGTATCGAGCTCCGCTCTTGCGCGTCGCTCTGCTGTTCACGAAGTTGTAGACACCTTAGAGGATGTCAGTTACGCGACCGCCAGCGGGACCGAAAGCTCATCCTCACGCGGCAGCTCGATCTTCGACCTCGGTGACGATCCGCACGGGGTCATCATCATCATCGTTATTGGCGTCGCCGTCGCGATTTTCTTTGGCGTCGGCATCTATCTCGTTTGGGAGGCCCCCGTTATTCTCGGCGAAGCGGCCTTTCAGGCTGTTTTGGCCGGCTCCCTCCGTCATCGCGCACAGGCCATCGACGCGCCCGGATGGGCCGGCAGCGTTCTCAAGGCCACCGCGATTCCGCTTGTCATCGCGCTCGCAACGGCCATCGCTGCGGGCGTCATCCTCCAGGGACTCTGCCCAGGCGCGGTGACGGTCGCGCAAGTTCTCGACAGTTGCGTGACGAAGTAGGCAACGCGAGAGACGTGGACGCACGTTCGTCTTTGGCCCGCGATTCCCATAGAATCGCCGACACATGATGGGCCATGGCATCTTCTACGTTGCGTTCGCGGGGACCATGACGCTCGCGCAAACCGTTTCGGCCCAATCGGGCCTCAAGCTCTTCAAAGAAAAATCCGGCGACCTGGAAATAGAGGCCGACTCGCTCGTCTACAACGACCGACGCGGCACCGTCGTCGCGACCGGAAACCTCAAGCTCGAGCGCGGCGGCACCGTGCTCTTTGCGGAGCGACTCGAAATCGAACGCGCGCGCGGTGAAGCGGTGGCATCGGGCGACGTGCGCATCGTCGAGCGCGACACCATCATCTACGCGGACAGAGTACGAATCCCGCTCTCGGGCGCTTGGGGAGAAGGAACGAACGCGACGATTTACGTCAAGTCGGGCGTTTCAAACGAAGCCTTGCGCGGCCTCGGACCCTGGTCCGTGAAGAGCGTCGGCCGCACCACGATGAAACTTACAGCCGCGCGCATCACGCGCCTTTCCGACGAGCGACTCGTACTCGACGGCGCAACGCTCACACCCTGCGACTGCGGACCCGACGAGCCACCGTCGTTTGGCTTTCGCGCGCGACGCGCCGTGGTCAACCCAGACGAGGGCGCGACGCTTGAGGCACCCACACTGCAAATTCGAGATTCGCCCATCATCGGATTCCCGGCGTCGTACGTGCCGTTCGGGCGCCGGCGCACAGGATTCCTCATGCCGCGGGCTGCCTGGTCGCCGCGCGACGGCTGGATGTTCGGGGACGATTTTTTCATCGCGACCTCGCGCTCGACCGACGTCACACTGTCGTTCGATTACTTCAAGGAACGCGGACCTCGGGGCGGCGCTGAGTTTCGCTATGCGTTCACCGACCGCGATCGCGGGCGCCTTCAGGGTTCTGTGATCCGCGACGCATTCGCCGACAACGACGCGCGCTTCGCAATCGACTTCTCGCATCGGCAGAGCCTCGCGCCCACGATTGAGCTACTCGCAAAGGCAGAGGTCATCGGCGATACACACCACCTCAACGATTTCGGGTACGCCATCCGCGACCGCAACGCCGAGTTCACGCGCTCGTTCACCGAGATCGCCTGGACGCCTGAGACGTTCCGCCTCGCACTCCTCGGCGACTTCTTCCAAGACCTGCGCGGCGGCACGGCGGCCAAATTCCCGCTCACCGACGAAAACGCCATCGCGCCGTCTCGACTCCCGCGCGCAGAGCTGACGTTCTTTCCGACTCGCCTCGTCGGCCCGCTGACAATCCGCGGCGCCGCCGAAGTCCTTCACGCGACGAAACCGGGCCCTGCGTTTGTCGACGCGAACGCGAACGGAACGCGCGACGCCAACGAGACGGTGAGCCAATGGCAACGCGTTTTCGCGACACTCACCCTCGGGGCGCCATTTTCGCTTGGACCCGTCGACGTGTCGGTCGCTGCGACGTATGCGCAAGCGGCGTCGTTCGCGGACATCGATGGCTTCCCCGCAACACAAAGCAACGTCGCCATCACCGGCCACGTTGAAACCGAACTCACGCGCACGCTCGGCCCCTTTCGTCACCACGTCATCCCCACCTTGTCGTACCTCTATACGCCCGTGAACGCGCTCCGTGCCGGTCCCGCAGGAAACGCCGCCGCCGATGACCGCGACTGGCTCGCCTCAATCCACCGCGCCGCCTTCGGCCTTCGCAACCGGTTCAGCGCCACGAGCGCCGCGGGCCTGACGTTTTCGTTCGAGACCCACCTCGCCCAATCGATCGATCTCGCCGCCGAGTCGCTCGGGAACTTTCGCTCGCAAAACCGTTTCCGCATCGCTTCCGGCGCAACCGCCGTCGAGTGGAAAATCGAATCCGCGTTCC
Source organism: Deltaproteobacteria bacterium (assembly GCA_016192705.1). Taxonomy (GTDB): domain Bacteria; phylum Myxococcota; class JACPTQ01; order JACPTQ01; family JACPTQ01; genus JACPTQ01. The sequence continues at coordinate 19,295 of JACPTQ010000056.1, forward strand.
ACGTCACGACAAAATCCGCCGATCTCGCCGAACAATCCTTTACATTTTCAGCGAACGTCTGGCGTTTCGGCCTTGGGCTCAGCTACCTTTATATGCTTACCGGCGAGCGCGAACGCTTTGTGTACGACGACCTATTCTCGCCCCTCTCACTCCCGCTCCGCGCGCCACTCCCGGCCTCGTCGACGTTTAACGAGCTCTCCGGGCGCCTCGACATCACGCTCGCTCGCGGCCTTTCAGTGTACGGCCTCATCCATTATTCGTTCATCGCCGAAGTGTTTCTTGAAATCGCCGGTGGATTTTCCTACCGAAGCCCGTGCAACTGCTGGTCCGTGAACGCATTTGCCCTGAAGCGCACGGGGGTCACCTACCCGGACATCTTCTTCACGTTCGACCTCGCGCTCCTCGGCAGCGGTGGCGTGACGTACCTGCAGCAGTAACTCGCAGCCACCGTCCTTTCCTGCCAAACCGCAGCATGCTAGACAAGGGACATCGTGGCCGCCGCGGGGAAGCACAAACCAAAAACACGCGTCACGGTGATCAGCAAGATCTCGGACCGTCCCGTTTTGTCGCAATCGTGTCTCGTCGTCATTTACGGCAGCGAGCTCGGCAAGCGCTTCAGCGTCGACCGCCCGCAGATTTCGATTGGCCGCTCCGCACGTGCCGACATCATCATCGACGAAGATTCGGTGAGCCGAAATCACGCCAAGATCACGCGCAGCCCCCGGGGCGTCGTCGTTCACGACCTCGGGAGCACGAACGGCACCTATGTGAACGACGAACCCGTCACGCAGGTGACGCTCGCGGACGGCGACCTTGTCAAGATTGGCCGGACGATTTTCAAGTTCCTTTCGGGCACAAACATCGAGAACCAATACCATGAGGAAGTCTATCGCTTGACGACGATGGACGGTCTCACGGGAATCCACAACAAACGCTACTTCCTCGACGCGCTTGAGCGCGAGGTGTCGCGGTGTCGTCGATACGGAAGAAAACTTTCGCTCGTGTTGTTTGACGTCGATTTTTTCAAAGCTGTCAACGACGAGTTCGGGCATGTCGTTGGCGACACCGTGCTCAGGCAGCTCGCGCTGGTCGTTCGCGAGAAGATTCGTCAGGAAGATACGCTCGCGCGATACGGCGGCGAGGAGTTTGCCGTGCTGTTGCCTGAGACCGAACGCCCGGCGGCTTTATCGTTCGCCGAGAAGATTCGTCGGCTGGTCGAGAAAACGCCGTGTCACTTCGAGAAGCGAAAAATCCCGGTGACCATTAGTCTCGGCGTGGGCACGCTCGGCGACGAAACGGCGGCGGCCTCGGATCTGGTGCGCGCGGCGGATGAGCAGTTGTATGAGGCCAAGGCGGCGGGACGAAATCGCGTGAAGGGGTAATCAACGTGGCGGTAAGAACAACAAAGCGGTTACCGGGAAGAACGACGCAAACGCTTGGGAACGATCCTTTTCTCGCTATGGCGGAGGCGATGAACTCAACAGCGAAGCCGCCCAACGTCGCAGTCGCCATGACGCAGCCCGCTGCGGCGAAAGCAACAAGCGATCGCGTTCGACATCGGACAACGACGATCCGCCGAAAGCCCACCCTTCGTCGCGCGCCCGCGGAGGCCACGTCGGAAACACCACGTGCCGACCCGGTCCTACGCGATGCGGCGTCAACGGCGCGGAACGATGCCGTCGGCTCCGGGATCGCTGTCGATCCGTTCGGTTTCGATCGCGCGTACGCGGAACGACTCGCCCCATTTCTCGGCTTTCTGTTTGACCACTATTTTCGCTGCACGGTAACTGGCGAATCGAACATTCCGCTTCAGGGCGGAGCTCTCCTCGTTGGGAACCACGCCGGAACGCTTCCTTACGACGGCGCCATGGTCATGACCGCCGTGCGTCGTGCGACAAGTGGCGCCCGGTTCGCTCGGCCGCTTGGCGACGACTTCGCTTTCCGTCGTCCCCCGGTCGCCACTTGGCTTTCGCGAATCGGTGTCGTGCGCGCAACGCCCGACAACGCACATCGACTGCTCTCAGCGGGCGAAATCGCGCTCGTATTCCCAGAGGGAACGCGCGGACTCGGAAAGTTTTTCGCTGAACGCTACCGTCTCACGCGGTTCGGCCGCGGCGGATTCGTGAAAGTCGCCCTGCGGGCTGGCGTCCCCATTATTCCAGTTGCTGTGGTCGGCTCCGAGGAGGCGCACCCGCTGCTCGCGCAGATCCCTTGGCTGGCGCGACTCTTCGGACTTCCGTATTTCCCGGTGACGCCAACGTTTCCGTGGCTCGGCCCGCTCGGTCTCGTTCCGCTTCCCACCAAGTTTTTCATCCGGTTTGGCGAACCGCTCGCACTCACCGATTCTGCAGCGTCAATCGAGCGAAGTTCGGACCGCCTCGCCGAGCTCACCGAAATCGTTCGCACGCGCGTCCAAGCGATGATCGACGAGCTCCTCGCTGTACGCCGCTCCGTCTTCCTGGGGTAGCCATGCGGCGAAAGGACGCCGGCTTCCATCAACCGTTTTCGAAACTGAAGGTCGGGACGAAGAAGCGAGTCTCCGAGCCCGACAAACCGGACGTTGCGCATAATTCTTCCAGTGACTCCCAGAAATCCGCGCGCGGTCCGGAGAGAGACGACGACACCCTTTTCGCCGAAGCGATGAACGGCGTTGAAATAGTCCCTGGCACGAATCGCGTCGTGGCAAAACGCGAACCGACTCTTCAGCGCGTCATCAACGACGACGCCGAAGTGGAGGCCGCGCTCGCGGATCTCGTCGATGGAAGCGGCGAATTCGATCTCGCCGACACGAGCGAATACATCGAGGGCGCGTCACACGGCATCGATGCACATCTTCTGCGTCGCTTGCGCGCGGGCGACTACGCGATCCAATCGACGCTCGATCTCCACGGTCTCACGCGCGACGAGGCACGAAAGGCTGTCGCGATTTTCATCGACCGCGAGCGCGCCGCACACCGCCGGTCCGTGCTCATCATTCATGGGCGCGGGCTGCACTCGAAAGACCACATTCCGGTGCTCAAAGATGAGGTTAAGGTCTGGCTTGCGCGCGGCCGTACGGGACGTGCGGTTCTCGCATTCTGCACCGCACGCCCCAGCGACGGAGGCGTGGGGGCGCTCTACGTCCTCCTCCGAAAACTTCGCTGACATCGTCTTCGCCCGCGAGATTTGTTCCACACGGTCGTCGTGATAGTTTTCGTTCTCATGAACCTCGACCGCAGCATCATTCGATCGGTCCCAGAGTTCGCCGCGCTCAACGACGCAGAAGCGGGCGCACTCGTGCAGTTGGCGTCTGTCATTCGAAAAAAGAAAGGCGAGATCATCGTCAAGGAGAACGCACCTGGCGACGCACTCTACATCGTGTTGTCGGGGATGGTTCGAGTTGCAAAGCTCGATCTCGGCAAAGTTGTCGAAATCGCAAAGCTCAAATCAGGCGAAGTGTTTGGAGAAATCTCCTTGCTCGATGAGATGGTCACTTCCGCGAGCGTCATCGCCGACGCGACAACCGATCTCGCGGTGATTCGACGCGGCGACTTCGCAAAACTCCTCCAAAGCAACGCCGTCCTATCGGCCAAGGTCTATCGCGCGTTTTGCTTGGTGCTCGCGGAACGCCTCCGCGCGACCAACAACCTTTACACGGTGTCCGTTTCACCGTGGGTCGACGAGTTCGACTGGTGAGCTACATCAGCAACGTGCCGAGCTGCATGGCGAGTCCCATGTCGCCCTGAACGCGCATCTTCCCAGCCATAAACGCCGCCTGCGGATTCAGCTTCCCACTCGCCATCTCTTTCGCGTCGGCGTCTTTTGTCGCCACGGTACACTTCGGCTCCGGCGCCGCGCTACCGAACGTGAGGTCGAGCTTCCACTCGCCGCGCGTCGGGATATCGGTCACCACGAACCGAATCGTCCCGTTGAGCGTCTTGATCTTGTCGACCTTGCTCTTCTGCGCGAACTGCGTGAACTGCTGCGCCGGATTTGGCTTCTGGCCCGCCGTCCCAGGCGCGAGCCCAAACGTCACGCCGCCCGTCAACGTCGCGCGCCAATCGTCAACCGTCTGTGTCACCGCAACATGCGGCGGCAAATCGCTCTTCGGACCCACGCTCGCCGTTCCACTCGCGACCTTGATGTCCCACTGCCCACCGCCGTCGCCGGTCAAATTCACGCGAATGAGCAACTCCGCAGCCTTCATATCGTCGCGCAGCCGCTCGAGCTTCTGGATCTTCGCATTCACATCCGCAAGCGCCTTCGTGAACGCCGACGGAACTTCATTCGCGAAAAAAAGGTTGGGATCCGGTCCTGCAGCCTGTGTCACTTCTGCCATAGCTCACTCCTTCATCAATCTTTGAGGAGTTCCCGCGCGATCCAGCCAATCTGGATTTCATCGGTTCCTCCCCCTATCGTAAAAAGCTTCGCATCACGCACCATCATCTCGACCCCCGCGTCGCGGATGTAGCCGGCGCCACCGAACACCTGCACCGCGTCGAGCCCCGCCTCGACCGTCGCACGCCCGCAGTAAAGTTTCGCCGCACTCGCCTCTTTCATCGACTTGATGCCGTTCTGTTGCATCCAGATCATCTTGTGCACATACATCTCGATGATTTCGCGCGTGACAAACAAATTCGCGATCTTCTGCTGCACGAGCTGAAACTCCGCGATCGGGCGCCCAAACTGCTTCCGCTCCTTCGAATAGCGCACGCACTCGTCAAGCAGCCGCTCCACGATCCCGAGGCACATCGACGGCATCGCCGTTCGCTCGCCCATGAGCACGCCCACCGCCTGATCTCGAGACGGGTCTTTTTCTTTTCCTCCGAGCAAGTTCGCGCGCGGCACGCGCACATCGCTCAAAAAAATTTCGCCCGTCGGTGACGCGTGCATTCCCATTTTCTTAAACGGCTGCCCCGTCGAAAGCCCGGGCATACCACGCTCGAGAATGAACGCGTGGATCGCCTCGCGCGCCGCGTTGTCCGGCGTTGGACTCTTCATGCGGGCGTAAACAACGAAAGTGTCCGCGTACGGTGCGTTCGTGATGAGCGTCTTCGACCCGTTCAAAATATAATAATCGCCGTCAAGCCGCGCGGTCGTTCGCATCGAGAACGCATCGCTTCCCGCCTCGGGCTCGGTGAGCCCCCAGCACCCGACCTTCTCCGCCGTGAGCACAGGGATGGCGAATCGCTCGATTTGATCGTCGGTCCCCTTCGAGAGAATCGTCTGCCCGCAAAGCCCGAGCGACGCACCAAAAGCGAGCGCCGCGCCGGGACTGTAACGACACATCTCGATGACAAGCAGCGCGCTCATCGCGGGATCGCGAAATGCCGCGATTTCGCCCGCTGCCGCCTCGCGGTCGCCCGCCGCTTTCTTTTCCTTGCGCCGCGCCCACATCCCACGCACGAGCTCCGCGAGGCCAAACGTGTTCGCGAGCTTTCGCGCAAACTCGTACGGCAACACTTTTCCGTCCTCGAGATCCCAAACGATCGGCTTTAACTCCTTCTCCATGAATTGCCGCAGCGCTTGCCGCACCATCAAATGCTGCTCACTCCACCCAAACGTCACATCAGCCATCACGCCCTCCTCACACCGGCATCACACCGTGCTTTTTCCACGGCCGCTCGACGACTTTGTTCTTCGACAGTTCGAGCCCCATCGCGAGCACGCGCCTCGTATCGCGCGGGTCGATGACGTCGTCGATGTAACCCCACCCCGCGCTCTTCTCGATGTCGATCGCTTGCCGAATCATCCCGAGGATCGCCTCGCGCGTCTCGGGCGGCATCTCAGCGCCGCCCATTGCCCGCGACGCTATGCCGACCATCCCCTCGGCGCCCATCACGGAAATTTCGGCCGTCGGCCACGCGACGAGCATGTCCGGCTCATACGCGCGGCCACACATGACGTAGTAGCCTGCGCCGTACGCCTTTCGCACGACGACCGTCAGCTTCGGCACCGTCGCTTGCGCCATCGCATGCAACATCTTCGCGCCGTGCCGAATGATCCCCGCGTGCTCGACCTTCGAGCCGACCATGAAGCCCGGCACATCCTGCAAGAAAACGAGCGGAAGGTTAAAAGCGTCACACGTCAGAATAAAGCGCGCCGCCTTGTCCGACGCGTCAATGTCGAGAATGCCGCCCAACTGCATCGGATTGTTCGCGACGACGCCGACCGCGTTCCCGCCGATCCGCGCAAGCGCGCAGATGATGTTGCGCGCAAAGCGGGGTTTCACTTCGAGCATCTTTCCGCCATCGACGATCATCGCGATGAGCTTCTTCATGTCGTAGCCGCGCCGCGGATTGTCGGGAACAATGTCGATAAGCGCCTCATCGCGGCGATCCACGGGATCAATCGTTTCAACAAACGGCGGCTTCTCGTTGCACGACGACGGGAAATACGACAGGTAATCTTTGATAAGCGCGATGCAAACGTCGTCGTTTTCGACTTCGACGTCGCCCATGCCCGACACTTCGCAGTGGACTTTCGAGCCGCCGAGATCCTGCTCCGCTATATCTTCGCCGGTAACCGCCTTAACGAGTGGCGGGCCGGCGAGCGCCATCGAGCCGATCCCTTTGACCATGGGAACGTAGTCTGCAAGCCCCGGAATATACGCAGTCCCCGCCGCGCCGGGGCCCACCATCGCTGCAACTTGCGGCACGACGCCGCTCATCGTCACCTGTTCGCGAAAAAGATACCCCGTCCCAGCAAACGCGGAAATCTGATCGGTGTGCTGCCCGCCGCGCGGGTCGATCCGTGCGCCCGCCGAGTCGATGAACCAAACGATAGGGATGCGCTGCCGGAGTGCGATTTCGCGCATCCGCGTCGCCTTCGCTTCGCCGGTGTAACCGATGGAACCGCCTTTGACCGTGAAGTCGTACGCGACCGTCGCGACCATGCGCCCGTTGACTTTGCCGTATCCGCACACACACGCATCGGCGGGCGGTTTGTCGCCGCCATCGGTCCCCATCTGCGTCCCGAGAATTCCGACTTCGAAATACTCGCCGCCATCAAAGAATTTCGCAAGCCGCTCGCGCACGGTCAGCTTGCCGCGCGCATGCTGCTTCGCAATGCGCTCCGGCCCACCCATCTCCTTGATCCGTGCCCGCTCCGCTTGAAGCCGCGCCACCCGTTCCTTCATTGTTCCGTCCATGTCATCTTCCCTTCCACGCTGGCTTCCGCTTTTGCACGAACGCCGAGATCCCCTCCATCGCGTCTTCCGTCGCAAGGCAACGCCCCAGCATCCCTTGCAAATACGAAAGTGCCTCGTCGAGCGGCTTCCCCTCTTGCTCATGAAACGCCTCAAGACCGAGTCGCAACGTGATTGGGCTCTTCTCAGAAATCTTTGCGACGATCGATTCAACTTCCGCGCGAAGCCGATCGCGGGCCACCACGCGCGTCACAAGCCCCATGTCGCGCGCACCGGCCGCCGTCACACGCTCGCCGAGCAGCACGAACTCGAGCCCACGTTTTCGCCCGACGCACCGAAAAAGCGGCGCCATCACCATCATCGGGAACAGCCCGACGTCCACCTCGGGGCACGCGAACGCCGCTTCGTCGCACGCCACAACGAAATCGCACGACGCGACGAGCCCGATCGCGCCGCCCATCGCATGTCCATTGACCATCGCGACCGTCGGCTTTCCAACTTTCGTCATCACGACAAGCAGCTCGGGAAAACCGCCCTTGAATTCGAGCGCGCTTTCGTCACCGGCCGTGCCACTCGACATCTGCGACAAATCGCCCCCCGCCGAAAACCCTTTCCCGGCACCCGTGAGCACCACCGCCCGCACCGCCTCGTCCGCCGCCGCGCGCTCTAGCGCATGGATCAACTCGTTCACAAGCGTCGCCGACAGTCACCCACGCCGCGCCGCCGGTGACCTCATACACAACGTTGGTAAACGGGTTCATGAAGAGAAACCACAGAGACACAGAGTTCGAGAGCCCAGAAGAGAAGAAGCGAAATCGGAAAGAAGGCCGATCATAGCGCGATCCTCATGATTCCGCGTTTTAGAATTGGAACGTTGAAGTTTATTAGGAGGCCAACTCTGGTGCCGCTCATTTTCAAGTACGTCATCAGTTGAGCGCGATGTACGGCGAGAAGTTCCTCGACTGCCTTCAGTTCAACCACGACGGACTCGTCGACGATCAGGTCGAGTCGATAAGTGCCACTTAGAACCGAACCCTTATACTTAATCGGAATCTCAACCTGCCGGCGAACCCTTATGCCCCGCGCGGTCAGCTCTGCGAAAAGCGCTTCTTCGTAAACCAATTCCAACAGGCCGGGCCCCAGGGTTCGATGCACCTCGATCGCGGCCCCAAGGATCGCTTGCGTGATCTCTTTGTGAAGGAATTCCTCTTCCGACCTCTCAAACTCGGTGTCTCTGTGGTTGCTCCCCTCTTCCATCCCCATCACGCCCTCCCAATCCCCAGCATCACGCGCGCCTCATCGACGCTCGCCACCTCGCGCCCCATGTCCCGCGCCATCCGCGCCGCGTGCGCGACCAAGTCGCCGTTCGACTGCACCATTTTCCCGTTCGGCAAATAAAAATTGTCCTCAAGCCCGACGCGCACATGCCCGCCGAGCGCCAGCGCCGCCGACACCAGCATCCACGTGTCCCGCGAAATCCCGATGACCTTCCACGTCCATCCAGGACGCATGTGCGACGCCTGGAACTCGAGGTGCCGCGCCGTCGCGGGCAACCCGCCATCGACACCCATAATGAAGCTGAAATCGAGTGGCCCCTTCAAAACGCCCATATCCAGAAGCGGATCGGCCGACGCCGTGTGCCCGATGTCGAAACACTCGAGCTCCGGTTTTACGCCCGCTTCGTTCATCCGCTCGATGAGATAGATGATGTCGCTGAACGGATTCTGAAACACAAAATCAAAAACGAAGTTCTTTCGCTTCGGCGAATACTTCGCATACGTCAGCGAACCCATATTGAGCGCGCCGATGTGCGGCTTGAGCTCGACAATGTGTGCGACGCGCTCGGCCATCGGCACGCCGATCGCGCCCGTCGAGAAATTCAGCAGAATGGGGCACGCCGCCCGAATCGCCTCGCTAATAACTTTGAACCGCTCGACCATAAGCGACGGTGACCCATCGTCCTCGCGCGCATGAATATGCACAACGCTGGCACCTGCCTCATACGCGCGCTTCGCCTCGGCCGCGTACTCCTCCGGCGTGTAGGGGATCGCCGCGCACTGCGCGCGATTCGCGATCGCGCCCGAGATCGCGTTCGTGATGATCACTTTGTCCATAGCTTGAGCTCCCTTTTCAAAACCTTGCCAACCGCGTTTCGCGGCAGCTCCCCAAGAAACGCCCACGCCTCAGGCACTTTGTACTTGGCAATCTTCTCCGCACAGTGTGCACGCAGCTCGTCACCCGTCGCCGTCGCGCCATCCCGCAGAACAACAAACGCCTTCACGCGCTCGCCGAGATCCGCATCGTCAACGCCAACAACCGCCGCGTCCATCACCGCCGCGTGAGTGAGGAGACACGATTCAACCTCGGTCGGGTAAACGTTCAAACCGCCGCGAATGATGAGATCTTTTTTGCGCCCGACGACAAAAAGGTAGCCCTCGTCGTCTTGCGTGACGAGATCACCCGTGTACAGCCATCCATCGCGGATCGTCTCGGCGGTCAGCTTATCCTCGCCGTAATACCCCTTCATCACCGTCGGCCCGCGCACGACAAGCTCGCCCACCTCGCCGCGCGGCAACTCGCGTCCCTTGTCATCGATGACGCGCACTTCAACGCCCGGAATCGGAACGCCGATCGACCCAACCTTGTGCGCCATCCCCGGAAACTGCGCCGCGACGCCCGCCGCCGCCTCCGACAACCCATACCCCTCTTGAATGTGCGCGCCGAACCGCACGGTCCACTCGTCGGCAATCGCCCGCGGGAGCGGCGCCGTCCCCGACAGCCACACCCAAACGCTCGACAAGTCGTATTGTTTTTCAATCCCGGCCTCACGCAAGATGCGCGCGTAAATCGTCGGCACGCCGTTGAAGTAACGCACTTTGTGCTTCTCGACCGCCGCGAGCGCCGCGTGCACGTCGAACCGCGGCTGCACAACAAGTTCGAGCGGCGCGAACCACCCGAGGTTGACGAGCGTGATGCCGTACATATGCGTGAGCGGCACCGGAATGAGCGACGCCCCGCCTCCTCCCGACAGCGCCGCGAACATCGCCAGCGGCTGCGCGCGAAGCGCCTCCGGTACTTGCGACAACAGATTCCGATGCGAAAGCACGATCCCCTTTGGTCGGCCCGTCGTTCCCGACGTGTACGCGATGAGCGCCGGTGCGTTCTCATCGACTTCTCGGGGCGCGGGCCCCGGCAACCACGTAAAATTCTCGCCCGGTAGCTTGTCGGGCGTGAGCACGACTTTCGGCGCGCACTCCGCGACGATCGCGTCGATCTCAGGCTTCGCGAGAAACGGGTCGAGCGGGACCGCCACGGCGCCCAACCGCTGAATCGCGGCGTTTGCAACAACAGCCCACTCCGACACCGGCAACACCGTCACAACGCGGTCGCCCGGCACGACGCGCGCCCGGTCGAGTTCCGTTGCGAGCGCCCCAGCAAGTGCGAGAAGTTCGTTGTTCGACCACGACATCTCACCAATCGTGAGGTGCGTGTGCCGCGGTAACTCCTTGACGTTGCGGTCGATCAAAGTCCCGACATTCATGAACGATCCCCCTTCACTCCGAGATCCTCCGCGTGACGTTGTCCGCGAGCTTCGACATCACGCGAAACAGATCGGCTTGCTCCGCGGCCGTGAGCTCCGCGATCGAATCGCGCAGCGCGACGAGCGGCGACACACGCGGCAGCTTTCGCGCGAGGTCGTTCCCCTTCGCGGTCAGGGCGAGCGTCACCACGCGGCGGTCGTCGTCCGACCGTTCGCGCCGCACAATGTTGTCGCGCTCCAGCCGATCGATGATCCCCGACACCGTCGAATCTTTGCGTCGAATCTCTTCCGACAGTTGCGACAACGAGACTTCGCCGAGCGTGTAGAGAACCTTGATGACGGCGACCTGCGTCCCCGTGAGTCCAAACTTTGCCGCGACCTCGTCCGACGCGCGACGCCCCTCCGAGTAAATGTAGAGGAACATCTCTACAACTCGATCGATCTCACCTCGTTCGCCATACCGCGCCATTCGTTCGGAGGCGAATAGTTAGCATACGAACTATCTGGGATCAAGGAGCACAGAGATGGGTTCCGCTCCCCAATCCCCGGTTAAGCGGTCCGTTCGCTCGTGAGCGTGAGGGTCGACAGGAGCCCGCTTCGGCGCGCCGACGTCCTCGGGTCTGATTTGAACCGCGCGAACGATCTGCGGTTCAGAGGTTCGCGAAAGCTCGGTTGTCCCAGCCAATATCGCGCTGCAGACCTTGCTCAATTGTGGGGCTGCGGGCTGCGCGGCACTGCCGCGCAGCCCGTAGCGCACCTTTGTGCAGGGGATGAGGTGCCGATGGGGCGTGGAATTGCCGTTCTCA
>JACPTQ010000032.1 GCA_016192705.1 Deltaproteobacteria bacterium
CCGCTGCCTTCTGCGGATGCTCCAGTGGAGCGTCCGCGCAGCGGAAATGGCAAGGGCGACCGAATGGGAGCCCGAAGTCTACACCGGGCCGGCGCGAGCGGAATGGCGAGGGCGACGGAACACCCGAGATCTTTGTGTGCTCGGAGTTGCAAATGCCGGTTGTGCTCGACCGAACTTGGTGTCGCGGCAGTGCCGCGCAGCCCGCAGCCCCACAATTGAGCAGGGTCTGCAGCGCAATATCGGATGGGCATCTCCGAGATTTCGCACGCCACAAAACAGTGGCTCGAGCGCTCGTTCGCGTTCAGACCCGAGGACGTCGGCGCGCCGAAGCGGGCTCCTGTCGACCCTCACGCTCACGAGCGAACGAACCGCTTATCCGGGGATTGGGCTTCCCCTTATCCATTTCACAATGTAGACTCCTGCTTTCTAATAAAGGGAGGGTTCTCAATGAAACATAGTTGCCTCAAAACCGTGACATTCCTTTTCGCCGTCGGTCCGCTCGCGTCCGCTGTAGAGGCCGCGAAGAAAGCCGAACCAAAGAAGGCACCCGCTAAAGCAGCGCCGGCCGCCGCATCGAAAAAGCACGACGCGCCGCCGCCGCCTCGTCGACCCGTCCGGATAATCAAAATCCCAGAGTGGAAGCCGTTTCGCGACGCGCTCGGGAAAGCGTCGCTCGCCGAGGTGAAGCGCGCGGTCAATCTCGAGTTTGCGAAAATCGACGCCGCCGCGACGTTCGACGTTGCCGTTGCGCTGTACGTTCTTTGGCAAGAGGGTGCGATCGGGTCGCCCGCCGGCAAGCGACTCGACCTCTACATCAAGAACCGCAAGGTTTCGCGCGGCATGCATAAAGGGAACGCGCGGTCGCGCACGGGCACCGAGGTCGTTCGTTATGCACGGTTTCTCCAGACGTCGTACGCGATGCCATGCGAAGGGGAAAAGGAGCGCGCAAACCCAAATCACTTGCCGCCCGTTTACCGCTGCAAAGGGGCGCCGAAAGATACGCCGCTCTCGAGGGCGCCGGAGCAGATCGTCCCGATTTCGTCGTTCACGGTCGAGAAGCGTCCGCCTGCCGACGTGGAGGGCAGCGGCGGCGAAGACCAGCCGAACGAGAAGGTCAAGAAGGAGCGGCTCGACTGGCTGCACGATTCAACGCGCGTCGTTCCGGCGGAGGGCAAGGGCGTTCCCAAGCCGGACGTGTTTTGGGCTGGCAAGAAAATGCTCGCGACGTACATCAGCGTCGCGCGTGAGATTTATGGTCGGCGCCACGTTTCAGAAAGAAACGACGACATGCCGATCGTTTTTTGTTCGCCGAAGCGCGTTGGAAAGCGCGGCGCAGCGGACGAGTGGTCAAGGAAAGAGGTTGTGTGCTCGTCCGATTGGCGCACGACCGTTGGCGATGGCGTCGCCGACAGCCCCGATTGGGCGTGCGTGGGAAGTCCCGAGTTTCTTGATTCGTTTGTCTTGCCGGGGGGCGGCGTCGCCGGGGACGACAGCGGCTTTCGTTGTCGCCGACGTGTTTTTCGCGTGCTCCAGCCGACGAACGAACTCTCCGAGAAGGCGGCGGAAGGTGAGATCGACAAGATGTGTCTCGTGATGCGCCGGCAAACGTGGGGCGACGACATCGCGCAGCGCGTCGCCGATAAAGAGGCAAAGGAGAAGGGCGAAAAACCGAAGCCGATCAAAGACCCGCCGCAGTGGCCGCTCACGCGCGAGGAGTTTCTTTATTTTTACGGGCACACGAACAAATATTGCCGCGCGAACCGCAAGCTCACGCATCGCATCGACAACGAGAAATGGTCGGACGACGTGACGTTCACGTGCGGGGTGCCGCGCGGAATTGTCGAGTCGGGGCCGTTCGAGGAAGGCGTGCAGGTGTGTGCGACGACGCCGTACGTCGACCGGGCGTTCCCCGAGATTCGCCGGGTGATGCGTGATGCGAACAAGGGACGACTCCACTGCTGGAAGTTTGATCGCCCGTGGTGCAAGGAGATCGCGAAGGGCGAGACCAAGAAGCGAATGTGGATCTCGGATGTTTTTGACCACTACGACATCGTCGGCGAGCTTCGGCGGACGCGCGATCCGAAGGTTCTCGGAATGCCCGACATGAAAAAGATCACCGACCTGCCGACGTTTGAAGTGACGCAGGGACTCGCCTTTGCGGATGCGGCGAAGGACAGCGGTGTTGGGAGCGTGAAGGAGTTTTGTCGGTTTCATGGGACTGGGAGGCGCGTCGTCTGTGGGTACGACCAAAAGAGCATGGCGCAGTATTACGAGGTGCGGGCGCACGAGGCACCGGAAGGGTGTCACGACGGCATCTGCGCGCGCGGGCAATACGATCGCGGTTACATGTGCGCCGTGCACCGGTCGCCGCAGATTTTCGGCGGCAAGAAGCTCATGTGGGTTTGCGGTTACGACCGCGGCTATTTTGGGCGCTCAAAGCTGGCGCCGGCGGAATGGGTCTGCACGGGCGGCAAGTGGCTGAAGAGTTACGTCGACCCAGACGGCAGTCGCACGACGCTTCGGTGCGGGCGGCGCGCATTTAAGTTCGCGGAAACGCTCGCGGTGAACGACATCGTCGAGAATTTCGATCCGCTCGACGGGGTTCGCGATTGGGTGAAGAACCATCGGCTCGAGCGAAGGAAAATCACTGTTACGCGGCGTTTGCAGGACGAACATTCAGCGGAGTATCAGAAGTTCAAGGGTATCATGCACGGCGCGAAAGGTGTGCTCAAGTCGGCGCATGATCAGGTGATGAAAGTTTTTGAGACGCGCGTGATTGAGGTGCCGGCGGAGAAAGCATTTTACGGGCTTGGCCACGACGAGAAGAAGATGCGCCACCTTCTCGACGCGCACGACGGGCGCTGGGACAAGGTCCTCGACGACAAGATGAAAGTGCTTTTCAACACGCTCGACGATTTGCGAATCGACCAGGCGGGGTTTCTGGGGCATCGGCTCACAATTCGAAACTACTACCTCGCGCATCGAGACTCGCATTTCAAGGCGCTGCAACATTTCAAAGATGAATTCCCGAAACTTCGGGTGCTGCTCGAGGAGGGGTTTGAGCAGACGCTGCGCAGCGGCGAGAAGAGCGCGAAACCGATCAAGGGCCTCATTGGCGACGTTCTCGGCAACAAGCGTGCGCCCGATGGCCAGTGGTTTCAGGAGATGCGAAATGCGCTCGCCGATGAGAAACGCGACCTCATCATGCGCGAAGATATTCCGGGTGGGCGCGGAACGCTGATCTCGGCGTTTCTCCATTTCGCGATGTTCAACATGCTCGATCACACGCGCGGAATAACTCTTCGTCGGGCGAAGGACTACTTCAACGCGCTCGCCGACCACGCGAAGAACGCGGCGCCGCTCTCGCGGTATGAACTGCTCGAAGCGGCTCGCACGGCGCCCTTTGCCCCGCGTTTCCACGGGCCATTGTTTTGCGTTGAGCGACTCGGAACGTTGCCGCGCACGTGGGATAAGGTGCAGAAGAAGAAGGTGATTGAGTTTGCGCCGACGGGTGAACACATCTGCGGGACGTCGCCCTTGTTGCTCGCGGGCGCGGTCGAGGTGTTCGCGGACAGGCGATTCAAGGACTACGAGGCGCGGTATTCGGCAGCCGTGCGGCATGGGCGGAATGCGAAGGACTGGCGGGTGACCGAGAACGAGCGCGAGGATATTCGGCTCGAAGCGAAAAACAGCGTGGGCGGGATTTGGTGTTACGGGGCGATCCCGGGTGAGACGGCGAAGGTCGACGACGCGTCGCGAGCGCTTGAGCCGGGGGCCGGGTCGCCGTGGGTCGTCGATGTGCCGAAGCGCGAGAAGGACGACAAGCGCGATGGGTGGCTTCGGTGCGAGAAGTATCAGTTCTCCGATGAGGCGTGGTTTTTGGCGCTGCTCGCGGACGAGAAGCAGGCGGAGCGCGATGACGCGGGGGGCGGTGCGGCGGGGGGCGAGGCGGGGCAGGCGATGTCGCTCGTGGGGGGCGGCGTTGAGTCGATGATGGGGAAGCTCGGGGATGTTGCGAAAATCGTCTCGGACTTGGGGGGGCCGGACTTGACGATGATCAAGAAGTACATAGACCAGGCGATGGAGCTCGTGAAGGGGGTCGCCGAGGCGGCTAAGGGAAACATGAAGGGCCTCACGGAGCTCGTGGACAAGGGCGCCAAGGCGATCGACACGCTCGTGAGCGACGAAACGAAGGCGATGGTTGCGGCCGCGGCGACGCCGGGCGATGCGACGACGAAGGCCGTCGAGGCGGTGAAGCAAAAACTCGCGGAGGCGAAGACGAAGTTTAAGGACGCGAAGACGGCCGCGGAGGCGAAGTTCAAGGACCTCAAGCAAGCGGCGATGAAGCTGAAGGGGAGCGGCGGGATCGTGACGGCGCTTGCGAACGAGCTCATCGGGTTTTTGTCGAAGAAGATTGTCGGGTTCATCGAGCCGTTTGCGCGAAAGTTGATTTCGCTCGTCATGAATCTGTTGCAGCCGCTGGTCGTTGGCTTGCGGACGGCGATTGCGGGTGCGGTCGCGGGGATCCCGTTCGGCGGCGGCGCGCTCGTGATGGCGGTCAACGCGGCGTTTGATTACGTCTGGTCGGCGATCGTCGATCTGCTGACGAATAAGCTGTTTGGCGTGATCGAGCGAATGCTGACCGCGGGACTTCGGGCCGTGTTTGGGCCGATCGTCAAGGCGATCAAGCAGATGGTGATCGACGGCGTTCAGACGGCGTGCCAGGGGCTCGGGATTTCGGATTTCTGCCCGAGCCAGTTTGCCGAGCTGCCGCCCAAGGACCGGTGGCTCGAAGGTGCGCTCGCGTGCGAGGGGGCGCCGGTCGTGCCGACGCACGAGGAGTTGAATGCCATCGCGGCGGTTGCGCGCGAGCGGCTCGAGCGGCGGCACCAGCGCCTCATCGAGGAGGCGCCGCAGATTGCGCGGCGGTTCGCAGATCGGCACTTCGCGCGGTACGGGCATACGCTCGACTCGTGGATGGCGATGGTCGGGCCTGCGGCGACGGCCGGGCAGCGCGCGATCGCGGAGCGCATCGGGCGCGAGATGGAGCGCGACGTGCGCGCGCAACTCGCGATGAGGCGCACGGTGGTTAAGCGGTAAACTTTTCTCTTGCGTTTTTTATCGCGAATGACTAAGGTCCGCGCCCCATATGGGTCGGCGCGTAATTTCGACTATTGCGTTTGTTTTATGTTTCGCCGCCGCTTGCGGTGACGGCGGAGTCGCGCCGTCGTCGTCGCGCTCGACGGATTCGGCGTTTCCGTTGGTGCCCGACGCGGATTCTCTTGACCCTATCGGCAATCGGTTGGGCGTCGCGATGCAGCTCACGTGGGGCACCGGTTCACGCGAGGCGGCCGCACGCGCGGCTGAGCTCATGCGCCTTCGCGCGACCGGACTTCGACGCATCCGAATCGACTTTTCGTGGCATCGTCTCGAAACCACCCGCGGCGTCTGGGATTTTTCCGGCCTCGACGCAGTCGTCAATGACGCCACACAGGCCGGCGTCGCGATTCTTGGACTCCTCGCTTACGGAAACCCGCTCTACGCACCAAACGGCCGGTTGGGGTTTGAATCAACTCCTCGTGACGATCTCGCGTCATGGATCTACGCGGCCGTCTCCGACCCGGCTCCGTTTGCGCGCTACGTCGCAGCTGTTGTCGCACGCTACAAGGACCGCGTAACCGATTTCGAAATCTGGAACGAACCAAACGTCGGCTGGCGCTTTTGGCGTCCCACCGCGGATGCCGCGTCGTACGTGGCGCTGGTTCGTGCGGCCGCGACGTCGGCTCGTGCCGCATGCGCGTCGTGTCGCTTCTCGCTGGGCGGCGTTGCCATGGCACAGCCGGTTCCCAGCTTCGATCTTTTTCCGACGGGGCCCGCGTTCCTCGCCGACGTCTTCGCGCGCCTCCCCGAATCCGCGGGGATTGTCGACGCCGTCGCGCTCCATCCTTATCAGTTTCCGAAAGACCCGCCTGAAGCCGAAACCGCGCCCTTCCCTTCGCGGGTCCAAGGAAGCCTTGCAACGCAGCTTCGGTCCGTGGCCCAGCTCTCTGGTTCGGCGCGACGCGGACTTGCGCTCTGGGTCACCGAAAACGGTTGGCCGACGAACATGTCCGTGCCAACGACCGACGAGGAGATCGCGCGACTTCTCGGTGTTAGCGTATTGGTCGTGGCCGGGGCACGACACCTCCTTGGCGACGCGCGCTTCTCACGGCTCGTCGATGCGTTTCGCGGCGTCAGCGAAAACGACCAAGCGAGTTTTACGATTCGCGCGGCGCTCATCGCGATGGCACAAGGCGCGACCCGCTACGACATCTACACGCTCGATGATTGGGCGACCGGCGCGGACAAGAACCAAGAAGCGGCGTTTGGCCTTTTTCGCGCAAACGGAGATCAAAAACCGGTCGTCGCGGCACTCCGACATTTGACGTCACGCTATCGCGCGTATCGTTTTGTGGACGACATGAGCGCGCTCTTGGGGCTCGATACCGACGACCGGCGCGAATGGGCACTCGCGTTTCGCGATGGAGCTCGCGTTGCGATCGCGATGTGGCGCTGGAAAGATGGGCGTCGAACGATTCGCTTGCCGGCGGTTCCGGGCGCAACTGAAATCGTCAACGCCGTCGGCGCCATCCTCGAACGTGGACCGGCCGGGACCTCTTTTGACGTGACGCTCGGCCCCGAAGTCGTCTGGTTAGAAATCGACGAGACCCGTTCTTAGCGTCGCCTTTTCGGTAACGTCAAGAGTTGTGTGTCACGTCCATTCTGTCGAATGCATAAGAGGTGCGATAATGTGGTATCATGTAGTTTTTAATGAGAATGGAGTGTTGTCGAGAATATGTTTCAACATAGCGTGCAGTTTCGGCGAGCTATTCTCAGCATCCCCTTTTACGCTCTGTTTTCAACGATTTCCGGAGGGTGTGGGAGCGCACCGTCGTCCTCCGCGGCACCGACTGCGGACTCGCCGCCCGCGAACGGTGCGGGCCCAGAACAACCGGGTGTAACGCCGGCAACGCCGCTGGATGCCGGGGCGACTGCAGCGCGACGAGCTCCGACTGACGAACCCAGCGCCGCCACACGTCTCGCCGCCGCGCTCAAGGGCTTGCCGTTTGGCGACGCCAAAGTCGACGCCCTTATTGAGGCGTTTGCGCGCGCCGGAGTTTCGACGTTTGAAGACGACGGAACGCGGCTTGTGCAAAACACGTCGGGACGCGCCTCTGCGATACGATTCGTGCGAACCCAAGTTCGCAACATGGCGTTCGAGGCGGCGCATGGCGCCGGTGTTCTCGGTGAGGCGCTCGACGCAATCGCACCGATCGACGGCGCCAACGTCGGTGTGTCTGCGTTTGTCGTCGCGTACGCAAAGGGCGTAACGACGTTTGGCGCAACGCTGACTAAAGCGCTGCTCGACGGCCAACCGCTCGATGCGCCCGCGCGCGTGACGTTTCCGACGCTCGCACTCGCTCTCTTCGTCGCAGACCTTTATCCCGCGCCGCCCGCATCGCATGGGAAACCGGGTGACGCCGCGATTGCTACCGTGCGCGCCGCCGCGACCGACCCGTGCGCTGCCATCAACGATTTTCTCGACATGCTTCCCGATATCCTCGCGGGCGTTGTGCCGCAAGACTGGGGTTTTTGGGGAGCCGCCGCGCGCGCCATCATTGCTGGGTTTGCGCGAATGTCGACCAGCGCCGCACAAGCACTCCTACAGCAGTTTGCGGCGCCGCTGCGACTCCTCGCCGTGTTCGTAAATGCCCGCGCCCTGTTCAGCGACTGGCTCGTCACCATCACGCCCGACGCGCCATCGTCGCATTACGCCGTTGGCAGCCAAAACGTCGAGCATTCGTTTACGGCCGCGGTCGCATCGCTCGGGCAAAACAGTTTGGTGTCGAACTGCGCGGCCGCCGCAGGCCTTCCGCTCCCGGCGACGCCCGAAGGTTCAAAGGTCACCTGGTCCGAGCGTCATGGACTCCCGGAGCACGCGGCGAAATTGTCGGCCGACGCGGCGCTCAGCGCAGCCAACACCGCGACCTACCGCGTGCGTATGAAGAGCGAGCCGGACGACGTGCACAAGCCTGAAAACACCGAGAAGACTGGGTGGATTGTGCTCGCCGCCGATGTCGAACGAAAGCCGAGCAGCGAAATTTCGAACATGCTCGGGGCACTCATGGGGAACCCAGTCATGGCGTCGCTCGCGAGACTGTTCGGTGCCGCCGAGCTCGACCGGTTTCGAAACACCGTGACCTACCACGGCGTCGGCGGGATGACCGTGACGTGGCACGAGAAAAAGAAGATCGAATCGGTGAGCTACAACACGGCCGACGTCTGGGGCACTCCCGGCGAAGTTCAGTTTGCGATCGTCGGGCAGGGTTGTCCTGTGGAGACCACGTGGCGCGGGACCGCGACGTTCACGGGGCGCATCGCTGGCTCGGCGCCGGTCGCGTGGGATTTCGCGAACACGACATCGGCGTCGCTCGCCTTGGGCGTCCCAGTTGTGGTCGAGGGACTTAGCGGAACGTACAGCGAGCAAGGGACCGTAACGCGCGTAGGCGACTCGCTCCAATTCACGAGCCCGCCCGCGGGTGGACAGCTCTGCGTCGCCGTCGGCGGAATCACAAGCTGCTCGCCAATGAAATTTATGAACGGCAGCACCCCGGTTAGCGACACCGATCGCGGCATCTGCGGACCGTGATCGTCACGGTGCCCAAAGGTGAGTCGCATCGATATACGGCGCGCTGCAGGGCGGCCCATCGGAGGACAGCAGGCGCAACGGCGACGCTGCGTTCTCGCCAATGAGGGCAATGAGCGACGAGCGCGTTCCATAAGGGCCCGCATGTACACACGGGGCATAGGTTTCCGCGGGGCGCACGAATGCTGAGGCGGAAGCGGGCGTAGATGCAGGTTCAGGGATGTCGTGACTTCGAAGAACGTCCGCGAGTCGCGCGACGACGGCCTCGCCCCGGGCCGATTCGATGTTTTTGAGCGCCGTGATCACCAGGTCGACCTTGCGCGATGGCGAAAAAAGCGGCGCGTTCTCGAGAACATAAAGTCCCGGCGAAAGTCGCGTCACGCCTGCTCGCGCACCGCCACTCGCCAAATCGATGAAGTACAGATCCGACCGATCGCCGGCGAAGAGCCAGGCCGGGCTAAAATCCGCGGGGGATACGCATTCCTCAAAAGCGGCTACCGCCTCTTGAGCAGATCTTCGCCTTGCGAGGATGAGCGGCAACTCACCGCGCGATCGCTTCGACGGGTCACGGGCGCCGGGAACGTTTGTCAGCCCAGCAAAGACGCCGCGCTCATTGAGCGCGAGCCAAGTGCCGCCGGCCAACGCGTCTCGCCCACCGAGAATGCGCGGGTCTTTCTCGGAAAGGACCGCCATCGC
The DNA here is from genome assembly GCA_016192705.1 of Deltaproteobacteria bacterium. Classification (GTDB taxonomy): domain Bacteria; phylum Myxococcota; class JACPTQ01; order JACPTQ01; family JACPTQ01; genus JACPTQ01. Next base: position 9,383 of record JACPTQ010000032.1, read on the forward strand.
CGTCGCAGGGCGTGCCAAAAACTCATCGCGATTGGCGGCGACGACAAGGGGCGCGTCGGGGTGAACCTGAAACACAACGACGAGGAGACACACACCCGAAGCTTAGCTGATATTCAATCGCATGACGTTTTCCATCCGCGGAATCAGCGCGGACAAATGACGGCGCTCGTGTGCGTCACCTTGCCGGCGCCAAGCGTCGACCCGAAATGCGTCTCGATTTCGACCTTCTTCCCGCATGCTGGCAGACCCGAACCCTTGAGAACCGCGCGGTAAGTGTTCTTGAGGACTTCACCGGGCGCGAGCGTCGTCTTCTTGCCGTCGGTCAAATCCAAGAACCGCTCGGCCGTCCACGTCCACCGCGTTCCGAGTGCGCCAGCCGGCCGCACCTTCGTCCGAAACGGCCAGACGCGCTTCGCTGTCTTATCTTTCGACGTGTTGCGAATGCTCACCGTGACGCCCACATTAGCGAGCGACTTCCCAGCCGTCTTCGACGGCCCGATCGCCACAACAGAATAACCGTCGATCTGGAGAATCGACGAAGAAACGTTCGCCGTTCCAGGGTCCTTTTGCGCCGACGCAACCCCCGACCACGCGAACGTCGAAACTCCTCCCAAAACAAGCGCCGAAAACAGTGCTTTTTTCATAAGTTTCCTCCCTTTCCTGTTTATTGGACGAATCTGGACCGATTTTATTCATTTCCGCCGTGCTATACCTCCGATCGCGTGCATCTTTCCGCTGCCGACACCGCTCACGTCTTCTTGTCGCTCGGACTCATCGTCGTTTTCGCCCACGGCTTCGGCACCTTGTTCGTCCGCCTCCATCAACCGCGCGTCGTCGGCGAAATCCTCGGCGGCCTTCTGCTCGGCCCCACCGTTCTCGGCGCCCTCGCGCCCGACATCCACGCCGCTCTCTTCATCGGCGGCCGCGCAACGCCGTGGGTCCTCGGCATCGCGAGCCACCTCGGCCTCCTCCTTCTCATGTTCTCGTCCGGCGCCGAAATCCGCACGTCGTTCGATCGCAGCGAGCGCCGCGTCGTCATCGCCGTTTCCGCCGCCGGCACGCTCTTGCCGTTCGCCGCCGGAATCGCCTTCGTACAGTTCATCGACACCGTGTCCTTGCTGGGCGCCGCCGCCGACCCCACCGCCTTCGCCCTCATCCTGGGTGCCGCCATCGCGGTCACAAGCATCCCCGTCATCTCGCGCATCATGCTCGATCTCGGCCTCATCGAAACGCCGTTCGCGCGCATCGTCCTCGCAGCCGCGGTGCTCGAAGACATCCTCCTCTACTTCGTCGTCGCCATCGCGCTCGGAATCGTCGGGACCAGCCACGACCAACTCTTTGGACTCCCGGCGATCCTCAAGGACTTTCGACCGGACTTGTGGGCAGTCATCTATCACGTCGCCGCGACGATTGGATTCTTCGCCGTCACGCTCGTGGCCGGCACCGCGCTCGTCCGACGCACGGCCCTCTTTCGCCGAAAAGAAATCCCCAAGGCGACCGACATCGCGTTTCAGTTCGTCTTTCTTCTAAGCGTCGTCGCAATCGCGATGCTCCTCGGCGTCGCACCGATGTTCGGCGCGTTCGTTGCGGGGATCGTCGCCGGGCGCGCGGGAGACCAGTCCGCGCAAGCGCGCGAGTCGCTAAAGAGTTTTTCGTTTGCGCTGTTTATTCCGATCTACTTTGCGAGCGTCGGGCTGCGACTCAATCTCATCCACGGCTTCGACCCGCTCTTCTTCGTCGCGTTTCTTGGTTATGCGTGTGTCGCGAAAGCGGCGAGCGTGTTCGGGAGCGCGCGGCTCGCGGGTGAGTCGACGCGCGGCGCGCGAAACCTTGCGGTCGCGCTGAACGCCCGCGGCGGGCCCGGCATCGTGCTCGCGACGATCGCTTACGAAGCGAAGATCATCAGCGACAGCTTTTTTGTCGTGCTCGTTCTTTTGTCGATCGTGACGTCGATGCTCGCGGGGGCTTGGCTCGGCTGGATCGTCCGGCGGAAAGAGCCGCTGCGGTAATTCGGAGGGCCTATCGAACGCTCAAAGAATTAGTAGTTTGTGCTAACGCAAACGCCGTAGTTCTTATTCCAGCAGCAAAAGATTGAACCGTAATCCTTGCACGTGATTGCGCTTCCACCGCCGCCACCGCCGGCCGCGCGCGCATCCGCCGTCGTCGTTCGCGGCGCTCTGGGCGTCGTTGCATTCGCGATCGGCTGCCCCGCCGCATTCTTCGCAACGCACGCCGAGATGCGAAGCGGCTTCACGCGTCCCGCCGCGTCGGTCTTTTTCACGTCCCACTCGACCCGAATCGTTCCCGCAGGGCACACGCTCACGACGCCATCCGCCTTCGTGAGATCGCCCGTCGCCTCGCTCGCCACAACATCCGTCGGCTCCTCGACGCTGAATCCCTCGCCGCCACACGCGACGAGCGCCCCACCCGAAACCACCGCGACCAAACCGATTGCCATCGAGAAACTCTTTCTGCTCATTGCCTTCATCGTTTTCATCCGTCCTTTTTTTTCGTAGCCGTCGTCATCCCGACCGTCGTTCATCGCTCGGCCTTCCATTTGGCCAAGCGCAAACGACGACCGTTGACGTTCGCTCCCAAAAGCAACTTAGCGGCCAACGCGGAATCGCAGGAATCTGATGCCCTTTGTGGATTCGGTGATGAAGTCGATCAACTCAAGGGATCAAAACTGCGATCAATCGATCGGAGGCCAACAGATCCGCTTTCCGCCATGCTGTGGTCATCAATCGCGTGGCGCCTCGACTCGAAATGCCGTGTTGGGCGTGATAAGCCGAGACCATGGATTTTTTGACGGTCCTCATTCCGACCGTTGTCGTTGTTGGGGTCGGCGTTTTTTTCGCGTTCAAGTCGGGGCGTGCCGCTTTGGCCATACGAGCCGCGGCGTCTGGACAAGGTCCCCAAGCGACGGCGCTTGCCGATGCGTACCGACGCTTCTTTGAGGCGACGGGGTATTGCTACGTGGAGCTTGCCGACACGCCGATCGACGCGCAGGTCGCTGACGCCATGCGCCGCATGCAGGAAGCGACACGCGACCCGTACAAGAAAACACATATGGTGCGCCAGATTCACGACTTCACGATCCACTGGGAACAGCAGACGACCGCGGGCCGAGCCGGTGGTTGGTCGACGTCGTGTGATTTTACGATCCCGCTCAGCGCGAAGCCGCGGGTTCTGTGGCACGTCGCCGAACGGAGCTTTGGGTCGACGGGCGAGAAGCTGAAGGGGATGGTGACCAACCTCGAACACAACTATTTTCGCCGCGATGGTGTGAAAGCCGGTGGCTTGAACGCGCGGCGAAAATGGGGAGCCCCTGTTTACAGAGGGCGACCCCACCCTTTGAAACCGGCGTTTGCGACGCGCATCGAAACGGGCGATGCGGCCTTCGACAAGCGATTTCAGGTTTTCGGAGAAGATGCAGCCGCGGTGCTTGGGATACTTGGCTATGCGCCGATACGCGCCGGGCTTCTTTCATATACGGAGGTCGATCTGCGCGTTTTATCCGACCGCGTTTGGTTCGCCGACCCGCTCATGAACAACTTGCGGGCCGCGTACGGTGGAAACGCGGGGATGATGGCCGCCGCGAACAACCCGGGACGACTCCTCGAGTTGTCGACGCCTTTTCACAACCACGTCGCGGACCTTCTCGTCGCTGTGGCGCGGTGGTCAGCGTAGTTCCATTCCGCGGCCGTTAACGCCCCGTTCAGCAAAGACGCGAGCGGCGCCGTCGCGACGCGTGTGGTTTTTTCACTTACATCCGGGTTCCAGTTGTATTGAAACAACCCAACGCGTTCGGTAGTATTGTTTTAAGACACCAGCCAGATTTCCGGGCTGGTGTTCGGCCGATATGCGGGATGACATTTGGAACCACAACAGCGGCTCATGTGTTACCGCGCATGTCGTTCGGAGAATCGAAAGCCCCGCTCGCGGTAAGTGACAGGGAGCGGTTGTCCGTTCGCGGGGGCGCCACGCGCCGTCGGCTCGCGCTTGTCGTCTCTGTGGCCGCCACGGCGTGTACGGACCGGTCAATCGATAATGGCGCAGAGTCCGCGCGGCCAGAAGAAACGCGCACCGTCAAGCAGGCCGTCGTGACGGCGTTCGCGGCGGGTTCACTCGTCATCCCCATGGACACGACGTACCAGGACAACGGGATGCTCAAAGCGTTCGGGCTCGTTTACACGTTGGTGAAACGGGGCGTCCCGGTGAGGTGGGCGATCTTGACGCCTAAAGCGCAGGGCGCCACCGACTTCACGGCGAGCGGCGTCGATTTTCAGACGGGCGCGGTCATCACGGATTTTGGATATCGTGGTGGTCCCTTCATCATCGACTCGGCGGATCGCGCGACGGCGGTGCCGATCGTTCAAGCGTGGCACGGAGCGGGGAACGTCACGACGGTGCACGACATGACCGCCGCGTTCAGCGCGGATGTTCGGTCGACGATAACCGTTGCGCCGCGCATCGCCGTATTCGTCGATGGGTACGAGACGATTCTTTTCGGATACTTGAATGCCGCTGGGATTACGGACAGCGCGGGACAGGCGTGGCCAGCGGCTCTCGACGCAACCGGTGTTTATGCGGGTTATCCAGATATTCTGAACGCCACTGAAACAAAGGGCCCCGTCAACGGGTCGAACGACGGCGCTCTTTTCCGCGCGGGGGGCGTGCCCGATTTTTGCCAGTTCGCGGTGGCGCACCACCCACTGTCGGCGATCGACAACGAAGTTCGTCGCGAAGTTCGGCAATGGCTTGCGTCGAGCGCGTCGGTGCACGCGTTCATGGAGTGCGAGGCGATCCTCGCCTTTGAGAACAACGTGGCCACCGGGCGTTTCCTGTCGACAGCCGGCGTTAAACAGGACAGTTCGACAGCGCCCACGCCGCTCACGAACCGCACGCCAGACAACGCGATTTCGCAATACGACGGGACGATTCAGGCGAACAACTCAGCCTTCGCGATGGACTCGTTGACAAAGAATGGTGGCTCTTGGAAAGCGACGGTCGCGACCCATTTGAATCGCTCGACGTCTGCTCTCGGAACACGCGTCATGTGGCTCTCGGGAAACCTCGACGGCAACGCAGCGCAAGGAAAAGTCACGTACCTCACGGGGCACCAATACCCGACGACGCTGCCGATTTCGGCGAGCGCGCAGACGAATGGATCACGCCTCTTCCTTCAAAGCCTGCTTGACCCCGGGTGCACAACGGCGGTTCCGTCGCCAACTCTCACGTTCACGAAATCGGCACCCGCGTACACGAACGGCTCGTCGATCACTTTCACGATTTCGTACGGTAACACGGCCGGCGGCACCGCCGAGGGCGCGGTGATTAAAGACGCGATCCCCGCGGGAACAACGTTCGTGTCGGCGACGGGCGGCGGCACGTTTGCGAGCGGCGTCGTGACGTGGACGCTCGGCGATCTTGCGCCAGGCGCGTCGGGCTCCGTGTCGGTAACCGTTAGTGTCGCGTCCGACGGGACGTACACAAATGAGGCGCTCCTCAATTACCGCGTAGGACCGACGGCCAAGGCCCTTGCGAGCAACACCACGACCACGGTGCGCGACACCGCGGAGCCGACGACCACCATCGTTTCGGGACCGGCGAATCCGACGAACTCGCCGATTGCGACTTTTGATTTCTCGTCGGACGACCCGCTTGCGACGTTCGAATGCAACCTCGACGCCGCGGGCTGGGCCGCGTGCAGCGACCCCGTGACCTTTACGGGCCTCTCCGAAACGCCGCACACGCTCGACGTCCGCGCGAAGGACGCAGCCGGTAACAGCGACGGAACACCCGCAACGCATACGTGGACAGTCGACACGACGCCGCCCGACACAAGCTTTTCGGTGACGCCGTCTGACCCGTCGAATACGCCAAATCCAACGTTTGGTTTCACGTCGACTGAGAGCCCAGCGACGTTCGAGTGCAAGCTCGATTCGGGTTCGTGGGCGCCGTGCACAAACCCGAAGTCGTACAGCGGCCTCGGCGACGGGAGCCACACATTCCAAGTTCGCGCGATGGACGCCGCAACCAACACGGACCCGTCGCCCGCATCGTACACGTGGACAATCGACGCGACCGCGCCTGACACGAGCATCACATCGAATCCGCCGGCCGCGACGCCCGCGACGTCCGCAACGTTCGTGTTTACGTCGACCGAAACCCCCTCGACCTTTGAATGCAAGCTCGACACGGGCGCGTGGACACCCTGCACGAGCCCCCAATCCTACAGCGGCCTCAGCGAAGCGACCCATACGTTCCAAGTCCGCGCGACGGATGCCGCGACCAACACCGACCCGACGCCCGCGCCGTACACATGGAGCGTCGACGCGACCGCGCCCAACACAACCATCACATCGAATCCACCCTTGGCCTCGAACTCCACATCGGCATCGTTCGCGTTCACATCGGACGAGAGTCCCGTGACGTACGAATGTCGGTTTGACACGGGCCCGTGGGCATCCTGCACATCGCCCCAGAGTTTTAGCGGCATTGCCGACGGCTCGCACACCTTCGCCGTGCGCGCGACCGACGCCGCGGGCAACATGGACGGCTCACCTGCATCGTACACTTGGACGGTCGATACCGTTGCGCCCGACACCAGCTTCTTATCGACACCGCCCAGCGCGTCGAATTCCTCGGCCGCATCGTTCAGTTTCACGTCGCTCGATGGAACGGCGACATTCGAATGCCGGCTCGACTCGGGCTCGTGGTCCGTCTGTACGAGCCCAGCGTCGCTTTCCGGCCTCGCCGATGGCTCGCACACCTACGACGTGCGTGCGAAAGACCCGGCTGGCAACACCGATGCATCACCCGCGTCGTACACATGGACCGTCGACACCGCCATCCCCGAGACGAGCTTCACCGCGACTCCGCCCGTCCTCTCGAACACCGCGAGCGCGAGCTTCAGCTTTTCGTCGAACGAGGTTGGCGCGACGTTTGACTGCAAACTCGACACCGGCGCCTGGACCGCGTGCGCGAGCCCTCGAGATCTGACTGGGCTCGCGGATGGATCCCACACGTTCTGGGTGCGCGCGAAAGACGCCGCCGGAAACGTCGATGCTTCACCCGCGCCATACACTTGGGCGATCGATACGGTTGTTCCGGATACAAACCTAACATCGACGCCGCCTTCGCAAAGCGCGTCGGGAAACGCGAGCTTCGGCTTTTCATCGCTCGACGTCACGGCGACTTTCGAGTGCAAACTTGATACGGGCGCGTGGGGCGTCTGTACAAGTCCAACAAGTTATTCGAGTCTTGCGGACGGTGTTCACGCGTTCCAAGTTCGCGCGAAGGACCCGGCCGGCAACGTTGACGCTTCGCCGGAATCGTACACTTGGACGATCGACACCGGTCCGCCGGATACATCGATCACGTCGAGTCCGCCGACGCTCACCAACGGCACGTCTGCCAATTTCGCGTTCACCTCGAACGAAGGGAGCGTGACGTACGAGTGCAAACTCGACGCGGCCGCGTGGTCGTCTTGTACAAGCCCTGTCTCGTTCACGGGCCTTTCGGCAGGAAGCCACACTTTCCTCGTGCGCGCGACCGATGCGGCTGGCAACGTTGATGCGACGCCGGCGTCGTACCCCTGGACGATCGACACGACGGCGCCGGACACAAGCCTTACGTCGACGCCACCAGCCGTAACGTCATCAACCTCGGCGACCTTTGTCTTCTCATCGTTGGACGGCACGGCGACGTTTGAATGCCGACTCGATGGCGCCGCGTGGGCCGCCTGCACGAGCCCCACGGATTACACAGGCTTCGCGGACGGGAGCCACGCGTTCGATGTTCGCGCGAAGGACCCCGCGGGCAATGTCGACGCAACGCCCGCTTCTTACACCTGGTCCATCGACACGACCGCGCCCGATACCTCGATCACGGCGAGCCCAGCGGCGACGACCGCAGCCAAGTCGGCCGCTTTCGAGTTCGCATCCGCCGACACCGCGGCCACGTTTGAATGTCGCGTGGATGGTGCTCCGTGGTCCACCTGCACGAGTCCGGCGACGTACAGCGCGCTCGCCGAAGGGAACCATACTTTTGACGTCCGCGCGAAAGACCCGGCCGGCAACGTTGACGCGACGCCAGCTTCGTTCACATGGACCATCGACCTCACAGCGCCCGATACGGCGATCGCGACAAAACCGGCAGCCATTTCAAACGTTTCGTCGCCGAGCTTTGGGTTCACGTCGAATGAAGTCGGCGCGACGTTCGAATGTAAGCTCGACGGCGCGGCGTTGTGGACAGCCTGCGCGACGCCCGTCACGTTTGCAGGTGTCGCGGACGGCAGCCATTCGCTCGACGTTCGCGCGAAGGACGTGGCTGGCAATCTCGATTCAACACCCGCGACATACACATGGGTCGTCGATACAGTCGCTCCCGACACCACCATCGATTCGGGCCCGGCCGCTCTCGTCGCGACGAGCAGCGCGAGCGTCACCTTCTCGTCTAACGACACCGCGGCGACGTTTGAGTGCAAGCTCGACGGTGCACCGTCTTTTACGGCGTGTATCAGTCCTTTCGCGCTCACCGGACTCAGTGACGGACCGCATTCGCTTGAGATTCGTGCGAGAGACCAAGCCGGCAACACCGATGCAACACCCGCGACTCACGCTTGGACCGTCGACACTTCGGCACCGGTCGTGGCGATCGTTTCTGGCCCACCGGCTCAAAGCGGAAGTGCGAGCGCGACCTTCGATTTCTCGTCGAACGAAACGGGTGTCACATTCGAATGCAAACTCGACAGCGCCACCGGCTGGACGGCATGCACGGACCCTGTGACGTTCAACAGCCTCGTCGACGGGAGCCACACGCTTTCGGTGCGCGCGAAAGACGCCGCGGGGAATGTCTCGACCTCACCGGCCTCACAGACGTGGATCGTTGCGCCGGGTGCGCCCAACACAAGCGTCACGAGCGGACCGTCCAATCCAACCGACCAAACGAGCGCAACATTTGTTTTTTCCTCGGACCTTGCTGGCGTTTCGTTCGAGTGCCGTCTCGACGGTGCGTCGAGCTTCACCGCATGCCCGGGCACGGCGACGTTCCCGGGGCTTGGTGACGGCGAGCACACGCTTCAAGTGCGCGCCAAAACAAACGAAGGAGTCGTCGATCCGACGCCCGCGACCTGGACGTGGATCGTCGACACCGACGCGACGCCAGGCACAACCATCGTCTCTGGGCCATCGTCGCCAACCTCCGAGACCGCCGCCGCCTTTGACTTTTCTTCCGACGTTGCAGGCGTATCGTTTGAATGCAAGCTCGACTCGGCGACAACGTTTACGGCGTGCACGGATCCCGCGGTCTTCAACGGGCTTGTGGATGGAACGCATCTCCTTGCCGTGCGCGCGAAAGACGCGGCGGGCAACGTCGATCCGACGCCCGCGACCTGGACCTGGATCGTCGACACCGCCGCAACGCCCGAGACGACCGTTGCCCTTGGACCGCCGACCACGAATGCGCCCTCGAACGCGACCTTCTCGTTTTCATCCGATGTCGGGGACGCAACGTTTGAGTGCAGGCTCGACACGGCCGAGGCGTTTGGCGCTTGTGCGAACCCGGTGACCTACACCGCGCTTCTCGATGGCCCACACACGCTCGAAGTTCGCGCGAAGGCGACGACTGGGGCGGTCGATCCAACGCCCGCGACCTGGTCGTGGACGGTCGGTTCCGAAGTCGTCGATGGCGGACCGGATGCCGGCGGCGGCGCGCCAAGTCAAGATGCGGGGGTCTCGGCGGACGGGGGATCGTCGCCCGAGGATGCCGGGGCCATTGGCGGAGGAGTCTCGGCGCCGGACGGTGGCGAATCGCTCGTCAACGAAACGCCATCCGGGAGTGACGGCGGATGCGCGGTTGCGGCAACGTCGAATTCGACGCCCCACCTTGGGTTCGCGCTCCTCATCGTTGTCGGCGCGGCGACCCGCGCGCTTCGCCGCCGCGTATCGGCTCGCTCAAGAACCCGTTAGCGTCGGGCCAACTCTTCGCGGAGCTCCCGTATTTCACGATCTCTCGCGCGATTCGCGGCGATGCGCCGGATTCGCCATTCCAACTCGCGGTAGCTGAACGGCTTCGTGAGCAGGTCGCTCACGCCCGCGTCCATCGCCGCCGTCGCCGCATCGGCCGTTCCGTACGCGGTCATCAAGACCACATCCACCTCGGGCGCGCACCGCTTGATTTCCCGAATGAGCTCAAGCCCATTCATTCTTGGCATCCGCAAGTCCGTCAAAACCACGTCCCACCTCGCTTCCGCCAATTGCTTGAGCGCAACCTCGGCGTTCTCAACCGGTCTTGCGATGTAGCCATCCCCCTCAAGCAACTTTGCCGTTGTCTCTCGCGATAGCCGTTCGTCATCGACCACAAGAATCTTTAACCCTGCTGCCATCGATCGCCCTCCGTCACTGGCCCCAAGCCACCTCAATCGCTCCCCAGCGGTGCCCCCGGGAACCGCATCGTGACAACCGTTCCGACACCAACCTCACTCTCAACAGTCACCGTACCGCCATGCTCTTCGACGATTCGTCGCGCCATGGCGAGTCCCAGCCCCGTGCCTTCTCCAACCGCCTTTGACGTGAAGAAAGGGTCGAACACCCGCGTGAGATCAACCGGCGCGATACCTACGCCGGTGTCGCGCACGACCAATTGTGCGAACGAAACGCCGTTCAGCTCTTCGTTCGTCGTGACCGAAACCGCGCCACCCACGGGTGTCGCATCGAGCGCGTTGTCAATGATGTTGAGGAGCGCCTCGCTCACGCGCATCGCGTCGACGTGTACGATCGGAATACGCCCGAGCCCAACTTGCAGTTTGATGCCCGCTTGCTTCGCCCGTTCTTCAACGAACCGAACGCCGTCGCGCACGATGTTGTTGAGGTCAACGCGGGCGCGCTGCGGCGGATCCTCGCGTGTTAACACCAAGAGGCGTTGCGTCACCCCCTCGATGCGCGACAGCCCTTCGCCCATCAGCGCGAGGGTCTCCGCGGTATCGGTGACGCCTGCGACCTTTGACTTTAGTAACTCGACGCAGTTCATCACGCCATGGAGAGGGTTTCGCACGCTGTGGGCGACGCCCGCCGACAACTCACCGACACGCGCCAGGCGCTCACGCGACAGAGCGACGCGGCCGCTCTCTTCGCGCTCGGCTTCAGCAAGTCGGTGACGCGCGGCGATCGACTGCACGAAATAGATGACACCGAATTGCATGACGACAAACGCCATCAGGTAGCCGAACAGATACCCCGGTGAGCTCCAATAGCCGGGCGAGAGAAAAAGAGTTTCGGTGCCCCCGAGGAAGAGGGGATGATGAGCGAGAAGGTCGACGTGTTTGCCGATGACGAAGATGGCGTGCGACGCCGTCGAGATGACGCCGAGGGCGATTGCGCTCTTGAGCGGAAGGAGCATGGCTCCTATGGCCACAAGGAAAGCGAAAAACATCGCGAACGGATTTCCGATGCCGCCTGAGAGGTGGAGCAAACAGGCGAGCGCCGAGCTGTCGAGGATCATTTGCACGAAGACCGCGCGCTCGACCGTGGTGATTTGAATCTTCGAAGCCGCGCGTGACCAGCGCCAGTAACCTAAATTGTAGAGAACCATCGCAAGGGCGATGGCGATAAGCGGTAACGGCTCGCGGACGATGCGCATGAATCCTGTAGCAGTGATGGTGACGGCAATGCCCGCAAGAGCGATCCATCGGAGAGACACGAGCCACCGCAAGCGATCGATGAGATACGCCCGTCGTGCGTTTTCGCGAGGGGAGGCCATTTCAGATTCCCACAACGTAGCCTGGTCCCTGCGCACCTGACGTGGCGTGGTTGGCCGCGCGCAAAAAATTCGCCACGCAGCCCCACCCTGCATCGGTCTTGCGCCGTGCGGGGATGATGGAGCCCGCAAAACGATGGACTGCAAGAGTGATTCCGTGGACGGTCAGGTGCCGTCGTGAGAACATGTCGACATGATGACGCCGACGCCAGCCGCAATCGCTCTCGCGCTGATGGCTCTCACGCGCGGTACGGGCGGTGCGCCGGCGGAGGCAAATGGAGGCCCTAAAACCGGAACCGCGGTGTCGGAGTTGGTTGCGACGCTAACAAAGGACCCGGCCTCGTTCGTTGTTGCCGCGATAGCCCTTGAGCAGTGCGGCGATGAATCGGGGCGATGCATCGCGATGGCCCGGCGCGTGTTTCGCGCGAGCCGCGTCGTTGCGCGCGCCGTTAAGAGGTCGGGGACGCGTGGGTTTGCCGCGTTCGTGCGCCGGCAGCAGAACGTCGTGGCGGCGGTGTTTCGGTGCATCGCCATCGCGCGCGCGGAATGGGCGCTGCGAAATCCGAACGCGGGACGAAGTCGAAGCTCGTTTCGTGCGTTGCGCGAGGGAGAAAAACTGCTCGACGTCGCGCTGATTTCTGGACGATTGCCGCGCCGGCTCCCGCCCGGTCTCGCGTTTCTGAAACGGTTCGTTGTGCGCAAAGTTGCGGGCGCCGCGGACGATGCACTCGCACTTGGATCCGGGAACGTGCCAGTGACTGATTCGAAAGCGGGCGGTGCGGCGCGTCCCGCTGAATCTACGGAAGGCGCGGCTCGCACACGTTCGCCAGATGGAAAACGGGACATCGACGCGCTTCCTAATTTCCTCTGGCGAAAGTCAGAGCTCGATGCGCGCGACACCGACAAGGTGCCGCTCAAACGGATCATCGCGGAGCTCAGGGGCATTGCAGAGATCGTGAACAGGGGCGTGCCGATTGGCGGCGGCGTATCGATTCGCCCCGACAAGGTCGAGGGGCATTGGGGAATTCGAATCATGGGAGTCTTCGCGGAAGAGGAAGACGACGCCGTGGACCAGGCAAGTCCGCGCTAGGTCCGCATTTCCTGCGTATCGCGTTAATTCGGGCGCAAGACGCGCACCGTAAACGACTAAACCACATGAGTTTCCTCGCCGGGCGCGTGGCATTGATGTTGAACGCGATCCGCGCAGCCAGGAAAGGGGAATGGGCGCGTTGGAGGACGGAGAGTCGGGTGGTACTGCGTTTTTACCGGATCGGCAGCTGGATGTGCGTGCGGCGGTTCTCAGTCATCGCGCTTTGCCGCAACCCAAAGTTCGCACTGTCGCCGAGCTGATCACCAAGTGGCGTCGCGACGACCACGCCGATCCGCTCACGTTCATCGACACACAAAGTCCAAATTCTCCGCTTGCAATTGATCGTTTGCTCGACAAGTCGGAGCGTTTTGCGTCGGCCCTTTTGTCGCGTGGGCTTGGCGCGGGTGATCGCGTGCTTCTCCTCTTGCCGAGCGGCGAGGAGTTCGTCGCAGCCTTTTTTGGGGCGCTCATGGCGCGCACGGTTCCCGTCCCATGCGTCTTTCCGGTTGTGCTCGGCGACCCTAAGCCGCTCTTGGCGAACCTTGCCCCGATCGTCGCGAGCGCGCGTCCAAGGCTGCTCATCACTCTGCCGCAGGTTGCGGGCCCCGCGGCTGAATCGATCATGTCAAACGTTGGAGGCACGAAGGCCGTCCTCATACCGGAGATGGCGCACGCTACGCCACGCGCAGCCTCGCTTCCAGAAATCGACGAAAACGATCTTGCGCTCATTCAGTACACTTCGGGACCACTTGGCGAGCCGACGGGTGTCGCCTTAACTCACAATAATATCCTCGCCAATATTGATGGGATCGCATCCGTCTTACGGCTCAGCGACGCCGACATCGCACTGACGTGGGTGCCGCTCGTTCACGACATGGGCCTCATCGGCATGCTCCTCACGAGCTTTTACGCGCGGGCGCAACTCTTCGTGATGCCACCGCAGGTCTTTCTCATGCGACCGCATGCCTGGCTTCGCGCGATTTCGGATCTGCGCGCGACATTGTCCGCGGCGCCAAACGCCGCCTATCAGCTTTGCGTTCGACGCGTTACGGACCGCCATATGGAGGGACTTGACCTTTCATCGTGGCGACTCGCATTGAATGGGTCTGAGTTTGTTCAGGCCACGACGGTCGATGCGTTCGCCGAGAAGTTTGGGCGCGTCGGGTTTCGTCGCAGCGCCTTCTACCCGCTTTACGGGCTTGCGGAAAACGCACTAGCGGCGACGTGCCCGGACCTCGAGCGCGCGTTCGTGGTGTCGACGTCTGGAGATGGTGCAACGCCCGTCGTCGGCGTCGGTCGGCCGATCCGCGGGCAAGAGGTGGCGATTGTCAATGACGCCGGGGAAGTTGCGCGTGAACGTGAGGTCGGTGAGATCATCGTGCGCGGCCCTTCTGTCATGCGTGGCTACTTCAACAACGAACCCGCGACAGCGCGCGTGTTGTCTGGCGGCTGGCTTTACACCGGCGATCTCGGATTCATTGAGCACGGGCAATTGTTTGTCGTGGGGCGCAAGAAGGAGATGGTTATTAAAGTTGGTCGGAACTACTACCCACGCGACATCGAGGAGGCCGCCGAGTCGGTGGCAGCGCTCGAGGGGGGGCGCGCGCTCGCCTTTGCATCGCCAAGCGCGACGGAAGGCACGGAGGATTTGGTGCTGATCGTTGAGAGCCGTGCGTTGGACGAAGCCGCCCGCCGGCAGCTGACCTTGGACGTAAACGGCGCCCTGCTTGCGAACGTTGGAATTCGTGCGGACCGTGTCGTGCCGATTCCGCCGGGGCGGATTTCGGGCGCGTCCCATCGCGCGGCGATTCGCGGTGAGCTTCGGCGCGAATTCGGAGACGGTCGCCTCGCATGAACGTTGTCGTCGTGGGCGGGACCGGGTTTCTCGGTCTCAACATCGTCGAGGCTTTTCGAGACGCCGGACACCATGTCGTCGCGACGCGGCGTCCCTCCTCAAACACGATTTTTTTGCGACGCCTCAAAGTCGGCATGGCAACGGCGTCGTTGACCGATGTTGATTCGCTCGTCTCGGTGCTGTCGGGCGCTGACGTCGTTTGCTTTGCCGCAGGCCACTACCCGCGCTTCTCGATCGACACCACGGCGCACGTCGCCCGCGCTGTCGCTGAGGTTGCAAACGTGCTCGAGGCCACGCGCCGTGCGGGCGTCGCGCGATTCATCTACACGGGCACGGTCGCAACGGTGGGCCGTCCGCGCGAGGATCGCCCAGCGGTCGAGACCGACGGAACCGCCGCGACGCCAGAGGGCTCAACGTACATCGCGGTCAAACTCGCCATGGAGCGGGAAATCGAGCGCGCCTCACGGTCGGAACTCGACGTCATTACATTGCTCCCGACAGCGTGTATCGGGCCGTACGACCACAAGGTCGGAACAGGGTTTTTTCTCGTCGGGCTTGCGAACGGACTTTTGGACGTTTATGTCGACGGAAAGATTAACATCGTCGATGCGCGTGACGTGGCGCGTGCGCATGTCGCAGCGGCCGAAAAGCGGCGTCGTGGTGAACGCTTCATTATCGGTGGCACGAACATCCGCGTCGAAGAACTCTTTCGGCGCGTGGCAGAGCGATTTGAGGTGGCGATGCCGTCGCGGTGTCTCGACCCCGAGGCGGCGATTGCGTTTGCGATCGACGAGGAAGCCCGCGCTTCGAGCGAGAAACCGCCCGGTCGACCCAAAATCTCGCGCGAAATGGTCGACCTCATCATTCACGGACAGTTCGTCGATTCCGAAAAAGCGGCGCGTGAGCTTGCCTTCACGGTCCGTCCGCTCGACGAAACGATCGCGGCGGCGCACGCGTGGTATCGGGCCAACGGTTATTTGAAGCGATAGCAAGGGAGGATGCTCACAATGGGAACGACCAAAGAAAAAGTTGCTGACCGCGTGTTCGGGATTCTCTCGGAACTCGCGGCGATACCGCGCGGCGATATTCGCGGTGGCGATCGATTGCGCGAAGACCTTGGGCTCGATTCGATGCAGAACATGGAGTTGTTGTCGCGGGTCGCCGAGGAGTTCAACATCGACCCCGACATGGACAAGGTGATGAAGGTTGTCACCGTTGATGAAGTCGTGACGCTCCTCGCGGGACACATCGGGGTCGGGGAATGAAAATCACGTTCGTCTACCCGGCGTTTGAGCGTCACGCCGACGCGCACCCGGAGCTCAAGGCGTGGGTTCCTGCGAACGAGTACATTGGGCCACCGTCGCTCGGCATCGCGTGTGTCGCCGCCGCGACGCCGCCGGGACACACCGTGGAGTTTATCGATGACCGCGTGACGCCCTTCAATGTCGATCACGAGTCCGATCTCTTCGCGCTTTCGTTTTTCACGCCGGCGGCAACCCGCGCGATCGAAATTGCGGACGCCTTGAGGGCGCGCGGGAAACGAGTTGTTGCAGGCGGCATTTTCCCGTCGATGATGCCGGAGGCCGTCGCGTCCCACTTCGACGCCGTCGTGGTCGGCGAAGGGGAACCGGTCTGGGCGGACGTGGTCAACGACGCCGAACACGGCGCGCTCCGCCCGCGCTACAGCGCGCCACCCGCGGATCTCGCGCCGCTTGTTCCGCCGCAGGTCGATCTCTACCTCGGCGCCGAACGTGACGGCTATCGTCCCGACGACTATCCACTCCAGATTTCGCGCGGTTGCCCGCTCCATTGCGACGCGTGCGTTCTCCCCGAATACCTCGCGCCCAAGATGCGTTTTCATTCGATGGACTACTTGACCGCGACCATGAAGCGGTACGCGGCCGCCGGCAAACTCGCATCGTTCACCGAGGACACATCGTTCTTCCCGCAGGCGCGACGCGGTTTTCGTGAGCTCATCGAACTTTGCGTAAAGCTCCAGGGCGAAGGCCTCAATCTGCGTCTCAGCTACATCGGCATTAGCCTTCCCATAATTCTCAACCTCGATCCGACGCTCCTCGCTGACCTAAAGAGAACTGGCATCGATCGCTTTTACGTCGTTGGCGGCTTCGATCCCGTGACGCGCGGCGCGTTTGGCCCCGGCGATCCCAAGATGCTCGACAAAGCCGTTCGCGCCATCGCGCGTTGCCACGAATTTGGTATCGACCCGTATGTTTCGTTTCTTGTGGGCAACAGGGATGACGATGAGGGAACGTTCGACCGGATGCTCGAATTCACGCGGGTCGCGAAGATTGACCTCGCGGAGTTTTGTATCTCAACGCCTTACCCTGGGACGCCGATCTGGCGGCGGTACAACGACGAGGGGCGCGTCTTCGATCGCGCGTGGAAACATTACAACGACGCGAACATCGTTTTTCGTCCGCACAATATGACGCCGGAGCGACTCTTCGAGGGATATCTCTACCTTTGGCGCGAGTTTTATCAGGGGCGGGCGCGCGACATGTCGGAACGCCCGCACACGCGAAGCACCATCCAATTTTGAGCGAGGAATAAGGGAGGCGAAATGACGACAACAACGGCGACGAGAGAGGTGAGCGATCCCATTTCGAAAGTTCTCGCGCGGCCGGACGAAATCGCCGACAGCCTCGTGATGACAGGGGCGAGCGCCGCCGAGGCGGAGTCGGTGGATTTGATGCTCGGCGCAGTTCGGACCTGGGCGGGGCGTCACGTCAACAGCGAGACGACCGATCGGTGTGGCCAGGTGCCCCGCGCCCTTTACGCGTCGGCCGCCGAGTTGGGGTTGTTTGGTTTGCTCGTGCCCGAAACGCACGGCGGTGCGGGGTTCTCGTTGACCGCCGCTGGGCGCCTCATCGAGGAAGTTGCCACGTTTGACCGCTCCGTCGCAACCGGCATCGGAATGCACAACGGGCTCGGGCTCCGGGGACTGATTCGCTTTGGTTCGCGCGCGCAGCGGGAAAGGTACTTGCCGGAAATCGCTGTTGGGAAGCGGATTACCGCGTTCGCATGCACAGAGCCGGAGGCTGGCTCTCACATCGCCGGTGTTAAAACCACGGCGCGTTGGGATGGAGACAAGACGCTCACCATCAGCGGCACAAAGTGCTTCGTGACGAACGGCGCGTTCGCCGATCTCTTTACGATTCTCGCGGCAACGCCCGGATTGGGCGGCGCGAAGCGGGGCCTCTCGCTCATTTTGGTTCCGCGCGAAACCGCCGGCATCTCAATCGGCAAAAAAGAAGAGACGCTCGGCATTCGCGGGTCTTCAACAACAACGGTCACGTTCGACGACGTCAAGATTGGCATTGACCACGTCCTTGGGGAGCCATCGCGCGGACTCGAGCATCTCGCCGATGTGCTGGCGTGGGGGCGAACGCTCATGTCGGCTGGGTGCGTTGGGACGGCCCGCGAGGCATATCGACGCGCTGCGGGCTACGTCATGACGCGGCACCAGTTCGGGCGCGCGATCGGGACGTTCGGACAAGTGCGCGCGAAAATCGCCGCGATGCGATCGACGCTCTTCGCGATGGAGAGTCTCGTGCGCCTGACGACGCAACTTGCGTCGACGGCGACATCCGATATCGTTTGGGAGTCGTCGATTGCGAAAGTCTTTGCGAGCGAGGCGACATGGCGGATCGCGGACGACGCGGTACAGCTTCACGGCGGTTCGGGCTTTTGCGAAGAGACAGGCGTTGCGCGTCTCTTGCGCGATTGCCGCATCACGCGCATCTTTGAGGGGGCGAACGAACTCCTCAGATTTCACATTTCATCGGCGGCACTTGGGTTCACGGCGAGCCTTACGGGAGGACCGCGGCTCACGGCGCGCGTCGATGGTCGACTCAGCGATCTCACCCACATCGTCGATGGACACGTTACCTCGTACGTCCAGGCGATCGACGTATTGCGCGAGCGGTACGGCATTCGCGTCGCCGAACACCAATCGCTCCTCGCGCACCTTGCCGATGCGTCCATTGGGCTCGTCGCGCTGATCGCCGTCGTCTTGCGGGCGCACGGTGAACTGCGTGTTGCGCCAAGCAGCGAGCGGGCCGAACACGTCGTGATGTTGGCGCATCACGCGGCGGAAACGCTGTCCCGCACCGTCGTTGACGGCCTCGTCGCAACCGCGACGGAATCGACCGAGAAGCGTGCCCGAGCCATTTCCGACCACGCGTATGCCGAGATTTCACGAGGTCTTTAAGGTGCAGCCCCGAAACGCTCGCGCGCGGTGACGGATGATGTGAAGAAGAACCAAGCGTGCGAATCGATTCGATGGGACCGACGCGCTAAACTGAATTCGGGCGCTATGAAACGTTCAGTCGCAGCGGCCGTTGTTAGTCTGGGCCTTGTGTCCTGCACGAACACAACGATTTTGAACACGATGGAGATGCGGATCACGCTTCCCACGTCGCGCGTCCCGAACGAAGAGATCGCGTCGGTCGAGGTTGTTCTTGAGCTCGCAGCCGGCTTTGAATCGCGGTGGGGGCCGAGCGACGAGACGGCGGTCGTCGGCGTCAGGACGGCGGAGGGTTTTCAGGCGACAACCCAGATCGCCGATGTCAACGCGAACGGGCGCCGCGAATTTACGCTCAAGCTTCCGCTGAATCCGTTCGGCGCCGGGAGCTCGTGGCCACTCTTTCTTAACTCGAACCCAGAGGAATCCCAGTTCACCGCATCAGCAAAAGTGTTGTCGTCGACGCGCGTTCTTTACACGGGCGGACAAACCGTCGATACGGCATATCGCCCGATTCGGTTTTTTCGTGAGGGGAACGTCGTCGTCGTGGTGCTCAGTTGCGCCATCGCAAGCGATTGTGACCTTGATGGGGGCACCGATGGCGGCGGCACCGACGCGGGTGATGCAGGTGATGCGGGTGTTGCAGCGGACGCGAGCGTTCCCGTTCAAGATGCGTCGGTATCGGTCGACCTCGCGCTCGTTCGCTTGATCCGAAATCCGGTTGGAACGGCCGATCGGATCGAGGGAGCCGACGCCTCCGCGAGCGCGGGCGCGCTTGTCACGGCGTATCGCGACCTCGATGGAGGTGCGTCGATCGGCTCGGGGACCGTTGCCCCATCGGGTGCATTCGCGATCACGCTGACGGACGAGGATGTTCAATCCGCGGCGATTCGAGCCACAAACGGCGACGCTTCAACGGCGCTTTCGCTCGTCACCCAAAAACGGCTCGTCGCAACGTTCGCCGGCAAGGACGCGGGTTCAACCACAGAGAACCCGCACGTCGCGCGCTGGACCTTCACGAATCAGCTCCAGCCAACGTTGTCGACGCTCGTTGCCGACGGCGGCTCGTTTGAATTCTCGACGGGCGACTATGGAGCGCTCGCATCGAGCGATGCGACATCCGCCGTCAACGACGCGGGTCTTGCGTCGACCGGGCTCACCGCGACGAAGCTCTTTGTCGACGCGCGACGATCGGTCGGTGCGGTTTACCGACCCATCGACCAGTCGATTTACATCTTCGGAGGAAACCTCGCCTCCGACGTGTGGACTTGGAATGGGTTCATGTGGTTTCAGGTTACGCCGACCGATGGCGGCCCGCCGTCGGAGCGCGACACGGCGGCGGTTGCGTACGACCGGCGACGCGACAAGATCTGGGTTTTTGGCGGATGCTCGACGCTGAACTGCGTCGGCCCCTTCAAAGACGATCTTTGGGAGTTTCACGTGGCGAGCAAGACGTGGACGAATCGGACTCCGGTGGGCGATGCCGGTCTTGTTCGGCCAGCTGGACGGATCGACCACGCGATGGCCTTCGACGAGCGAAACGACGCGCTCGTTCTTTTCGGTGGCACGCTTTCACCGTCTGACACCAAGACGTGGGTTTTTAGTCCAGACGCGTCGACATGGACCGCCTACGACGCAAGCGTCGCCTCTCCGACAAACCGGGCTGAGCACGCGATGGTGTTTTGGGGGGATGCCGGGAGCGCAAGCTCGCGGGTGATCTTGCACGGTGGGTACCGCACGGGGTCTGGCGTCTTGAGCGACACGTATCTTTGGGACGGAAACACGAAAGCGTGGTCGCAGCCGACGCCGACGTCATTCCCAGATGCAGGGCGCCGTAGATTCCGCCTCACGCGGAAAGAGACCGATCCAAACGGGAATCCGATTTTCCTGTTTGGCGGAATCCCGGCATCGGGTTCGACGTGGCCAACCAACGTCTTCGAGATGAGCTACAACCCTGGAACAACGACGATCACATGGAAAGAGTACGGGACAACGGGGATCGACGCGGGTCGGCTCGAGATGGCGTGGGCGACGCGGTCAGACGGGAAGCTCGTTATTTTCGGCGGATACCGGCAAGACACGACGCCGAGCCCGATGGGAGACACGCTTGTTGGCACCGTCAACGTGAGTCAGGTCGATTTTGTTGACCAGCAATCCAGCTCGACGCGAATGCCGCCCGCGCTTTTCCAGGCCGGGCTTGTTTACGACGCAACGCAAACGCGCGTTGTTCTTGCGACCGGTCGAACGCTGGGTGGAGCGCAAACAGCAACCGCCGAAACTTGGATTTACGACACCGGGAGCTGGACGCGTGGCAGCGATCATCCCGCAGCGCGATGGGGAGCGGTCGTGACGGATGATCCGGTGACGAGTGGACTGCCGCTCCTTTTCGGAGGCAACAACGGGACGTCGCTTTTCCAGGACACGTATCTTTTTTCGAGCAACAGCTGGTCGCCCCGATCTGTCACGACGAAACCGGCCGTGAGGTGGGGCGCGGCGGTCATGACCGATCCCCAACGAAGCCGCGTGGTGGTGTTTGGCGGGTGCGGCGGACTCGGGGGCATAAACGGCGGCCCGCCTCTCGCTGACACGTGGGAATGGGATGGGACAAATTGGTCGTCGGTGACGACGACGACGGCGCCGCCCGCGAGGTCGTTCGCGACGTTTGCTTACGACTCGGTAAGGAGGAAAGGCGTGCTCTACGGCGGTGATGCCGACGAGGAGTGTGACGGCTACGTTGGTGCGCTAAACGACACGTGGGAGTTTGACGGAACGGGTCCGAGCTGGACGCAAGTCGACGCCGGTGGGCCGGGTGACGGAAGAAAGGACCACGCGGCGGTGTTCGATTCGAGGCGGGGGCGCGTTGTCATGCACGGTGGGCGCGCCGACGGAGGGATGAGCGCCGAGGTGTTCGAGTACGATGGCGTCGCTTGGACGCAGCTCGGATTGACGAGTTTGACGCCTCACGAAAAGCACAGCATGACATTCGACCATTCGGTCGGAGAGGCTTACATTTTCGGTGGCGTCTCGAACGACTTCTGGAAGGTGACCCTTGGTGGACGGTTCGCGGAGCAACTGTTCCAGTTCAATGTTGCTGCGGCGGGCGTAACGGCGCCGTACGGGGCGCTCCGCGTCAAGGCCGTTGCGACGGGGAGCGGCGCACGTGGAACGACGCCGTCGCCTACGTTTCAGATTACGAACGGCGTTTATGTTTTTGCGTGGAACGCGTCGCTTTCACGTTGGGACGCCGTTTTTCTGGGTCCAGGCGAGGGCACGATCGAAGCGACCATCGCGACGACCAGCACAGCTCAATACGTTTCGAGCGGCGTTGTTAGTCTTCTCGTCGCGACGCGACACCCGTCGTCGACAAACATTCCGTCCGTCCTCGCGGCAGATTTCATCGAGCTCTCGATCGATTATTAGCGGTTCTGGCGTCTGTTGAAGCTAACGCGGTTGCGGAACGATGCGAAGGTACGGCTTAGGCGCTTTCCAACCTTGCGGGTAAACCTTCTTCGCCTCTTCGTCCGAGACCGAGCCGGCGATGATGACGTCGTCGCCCTGCTTCCAATTGACCGGCGTCGCAACGCGATGCTTCGCCGTCAGCTGTAGCGAATCGATCACGCGCAACACCTCGTCGAAGTTACGGCCGGTGGTCATTGGGTAAACGAGAATGAGCTTCACTTTTTTGTCGGGCCCGACAACAAACACGTTGCGCACGGTGAGGTTGTCCGCGGCCGTACGCTTTGTCGGGTCGCCCGAAACGCTTGCTGGGAGCATCCCGTAAAGCTTCGACACCTTGTAGTCGCTGTCGCCGATGATCGGGTAGTTCGGTGCGGTCCCTTGCGTCTCCTTGATGTCGTTCGCCCAACGGCCGTGCGCATCGACCGGGTCAACCGACAACCCAAGGACCTTCACGTTGCGCTTATCGAACTCGGGCTTGATCTTCGCCATATAGCCAAGCTCGGTCGTGCACACTGGCGTAAAGTCCTTCGGGTGTGAAAAAAGGACGACCCAACCATCACCTCCCCATTCGTGAAAGCGAATGGTGCCTTGCGTTGTGTCGGCCTCAAAATCGGGTGCGGTATCGTTAATCTGTAGCGTCATGAAACACCTCCTGGCCCCCCATTCTCAAATCCGGGAACGGTTTCAATGGGCCCGGCTCCATATAACGCCGCGGGGCCGAGGCGGGCAACAGTTATCGACCGCGTGCGTCGACATCGCTCTTGACCGAAGGAGCTTAATCAAAGTGAGCCCGGCGTCGCGCGCGATGGCGACGAAAACGCCTCGAAGTTCATTTGCGCGTGAGGGCTCGCCCGCGCTCACAAACCGCAGCCGGTTGTGCCGGCGGTCAGGGGACAAGGATCGCAAACATCGCCAACACCGTCGCCGTCCTCGTCGGCCTGGCGCGCATTGTCCATCGGTCGCGGTGGGTTAAAGACGTTCGGGCAGTTGTCGGTTGCGTCCGGCACTCCGTCGCCATCGGCATCGCCGGAACGGCCGACGCCTGTGAATTCGTTCGGGCGCGACGGCACGCACGTCGGCTCGTTGTCTGGGTCGCCGCAGAAGAAAAGAGGGTACGACGAGCCGTTCGCCGAGCGAAGCGCTGTGAGCGTCTTCCCCGTTTCGCGCGAAACGCAAAGCCGCTTCGCCGAGCCGCACACGTCGATCGCCTCGCAACCGGTCTCCGCGTCTTGGGCCACGGCTCGCACGAGCGCATCCTCACCGTGAAGCGCTGTTCCGCCGCGCAGCACGAGCGCGACATCGGCTGGCCCGGCCTCGAGAACCGCGCGATGCGGTGTGCGCGTCCGACCGTCAAAGACGGTGATGTCGGCCAGCATCCCCGTTTTCAGTCCGCCGATCGATTCGTTGAAAAGCGCCGCGCGCGCGGGAATCGCCGTCGCCATGCGCCAAAGCGCCGCGTCGGAAAAGTAGCCGCCCAGGCTTTTTCGATTGAACTCGTCTGCGCAGCGCAACTCGCGGAGGATGTTCACCGAACCGCTCGCCGTCCAATCGGTTCCGAGCGCAATCGGAATTCGCAGGCGGTCGAAAAGTGTGACCGATGCCGTATGTCCGTAAAGGCTGATGTTCGAGCGTGGCGACCACGTGACGACCGCGCCTTGCGACGCGATGCGCTCGGCGTCTTTTGCCGTAAGTCCAATCGAATGCGTGATCGCGACGTTTCGCCGCACGATGTCAACGGCGCCCGCCTGCCCGCCTGAGAGACACAAGAATTCGTTGCGCGCTTCAACGCCGACGCCTTCGGAGATATGCGGCAAATACGAATTTTCGCCGCTCACGGTGTCGGCGCCGGGGAGCGCTGGGTACGAGCAGCCGCTCGCGATGAGTTGCCCGGAGCTGTCGCCAAGTGGAAACGTCTCGTAATCGGCCGCTGGGTGCGTGAGCCCCTCGCTGTCGCGGTCGAGGTTTCGCGCGAGTCCGTCGGCGCCGCCCGAACCGATGATCGACGTCGTCCCCGCGAGAACCTGCCGGAGCTCGCCCCATCGCACGACGTCGGCGCCAGACGTTGATGGAACGGTGAGCTTTGTTTTTCCGTTTTTCCCTTTTCGCCATTCGTGTCGGTGATCGTACCGTTCGCTGCCCGCGGAGACCGGCGAATTCCCCGTGAAGGTGATGTGGTCGTGCGCGTTGATGAGCCCCGGCGACACGACGCCGCGCGGACACTCGATGCGCGTTGCGGCCGCGTAGCCCGCGGTTGCCGAACAGTCGCAATCGACGCAAGCAATGCGGCCATCGCCGCCGACGACGATTGAACCCCCCTCAAGCACGGCAGCGGGCGCCAAAATCGAGCCGACGATCACGAGGCCAGCCGAGCCGCGCGACGCGACACGACAGGCAGTGCCATCGGGCGACGGTGCGAGCGCGGTTGCGCACTTTGTCACAACGGCCGGATCCGCGAGCGTGGTCGCGGCGATCGCGAAAAATGAGAGCAGGAGAGTCGTTGGTTGGGGCATCGCGGTCCTTCTTGTCGCAAAGCGCGCGCCACGAGGCGAGATGAGAAAGTGTTTGAATTATCAGGTTTTTCGGGCAATGCGGCGGCTGTGAGCGTCCAATCGGTCACCGTCCGTGGCCAAAGTTGTCACAGTCGGGGTTAGGCGTCCCCAGAGAACGAAGGAGGATTCTCGGCGGGCAGCGTCCGTTCAGCAGATCATCGTGCACCAGATCATTCCACAGTATGCCCTCTTGCAGCCGCCACACCAGGATTCGCACTTCGAAAAGCATGAGTCGCACGTGCCGATATGGACGTCGATGTTGCTCTTCTGTTGCTGGTTGTCGTCGGTGCAAACGGTGTCGCGGAAAGCGCAGGAGGGTGCCTCGTTGTCCACCGTCAATCCGTTTGCAATCGCCCTGGCCTTGCTGCGCGCGTCGCAGAGAAGTCCGGAAAGCCCTTCATGTGCGGGATTCGATCGATCGGCGAGCGCTTCGCACACCTCCTTCACAACCTTTCGACGCGTCGGCTGCGCATCGGGGCGATTCGTGACGAGGGTGCCGTCGAAGAGCTGAATGCCGAGCCTGCGCTTGGAGAGAATGTCCCCGTTCGCCATACCGCGCTCCGCGCCGCCACGGACACCGCCCCTGACCCCGCTCAACTCAGCCTCGCTCGTGTCGACCTCCGTGGCATTGCCCGACTCGGGCGTCGACTCCATTCCGCACGCACTCAAGACGACCATCACTGAAACCAAAGCCGCGAGTTTCGTCGATTTCATTTCTAAATCCCCTTTCTTACTTTTTCACGTTGCCGGTGCATCTCATCGCGCCGGCTTAACCGATCGAAAATGCAAACGCGCGCCCAGCGATCCGTCGCCAACTTCCCGTGTTTTCCGCAATGGAATCAGGGGCACCGTCAGCGTGCGGCAGCCGCCAAACTCTGACAGGTGACAAACTCGCTTTACAGAACGAACGGGGCGAGGCGCGCTACGCGACCATTCCGGTGAGTGGGCTTGACGACGTCGCGTACAGCTTTCGGGGGATGCGCCCCGCGAGAAACGCTTTTCTCCCGGCGATAACGGCGTCGCGCATCGCTTCGGCCATCAAGACCGAGTTTTGCGCGAGCGCGATCGCCGTATTCATAAGTACGCCATCTGCCCCAAGCTCCATCGCAATCGCCGCATCGCTCGCGGTGCCGACGCCTGCGTCGACGATGACCGGCAGTTTCACCGCCTCGCGGAGCAGCATCAGATTCACGGGGTTCCGAATTCCAAGCCCACTCCCGATCGGCGCACCAAGCGGCATGATCGCCGCGCACCCCGCGTCCTCAAGCCGCTTTGCGACAACGACGTCGTCACTTGTGTACGGCATGACCGTGAACCCGTCCTTGACGAGCACCCGCGCGGCGGCAACGAGCGCCTCGGTGTCGGGGAAGAGCGTCTTCTCATCGCCGATCACCTCGAGCTTCACAAACCCGTGCCCCACCGCCTCGCGCCCAAGCCGCGCGGTTCGAATCGCGTCGTCTGCCGTGTAGCAAGCCGCGGTGTTCGGCAAGAGCATCACACGCTTCGTGTCGATCCATTGGACGAGCGCCTCCTCCCCGCGCGCCGCCAGGTCAACGCGTCGCACCGCGACCGTCACCATCTCGGTTCTCGCCGCCTCGTGCGCACGCTTCATCTCCGCGTGTGACCGATACTTACCTGTCCCTAGAATGAGCCGCGACCCAAACTCCCGATCCCCAATCCTCAGCGCCTTGTCCATTTGGTTTCTCCTCATCCCCCGCCGACAAAATGCACAATCTCGACTTTGTCGCCGTCGTGAAGTGCGCGTGCTGAATGTTCCGCGCGCGGCACCACGTCGCGGTTCACCTCAACCGCCACCGCGCCAACCCGAGCGCCCAGTTGCTCCAGAACCGCGGCAACCGTCGTCCCCGCCTCTACATCGCGCAGTTCGCCGTTCACGACGATCTTCATCCCGAACTATTCCGTACCGCGACTATGGGCGTTTGAAAAGCGGGAATGTGCGATAGGGGGCAAAGAGAAAGCCCTTCGATCAGCGCGGTTTGTCCTTCCCAAACGGATCCAGAACAACTCTGCCCAAAACCTTCTCGCGCGGAACGACACCAAAGTGCCGGCTGTCCATCGAATTCGCTCGATTGTCCCCCAGAACGAATACGGCCCCGTCAGGGACTTTAACATCGACCGGCTCGTCGTAACTGTCGGCCTTAGCTGAATCATCTCGAAGTGAATCGAATGTCACGTCACCGATCGTTTCGCGCCACCGCGGGCTACGAACCTTCCGCGACTCCTCTAACGAATCGTCGTATTCAAAATCCGGGTGTACCCGCTCCGCCCGCACCGGCTGTCCGTTTAGCACGATGGCGCCGTTCACCACGACGACGCGGTCTCCAGCCGTTCCAATGCAGCGCTTAATAAAACGCTCGCTACCGTCAAAATCGGGACGGAGAAAAACAATGACATCGCCACGTCGTGGACCAGACGTCGGAAGCCCTTTCACCATCATGACCATTGAGCCCACTTTGAGGGTCGGTGCCATGGACGTAGACATTTCCCTAAGCATCTCATAAGGATGCTCGCCGCACCCGCGCTGGCAACCAGCCGTTGAAAGAAGAAATACAAAGACAAAGAAGGGCGACCAGCGCGAGAAAAGCACGCTACCGGTTCTGGAACAGCCACGCATTTGCCGCGTAGCCCTTAACTTTCTCGCCCGCTAGATCCATCATCGTGTAGTCGTTAAAGTTAAACGTCGACTCCGCAAGCTCTGGCACGACCGCCCAGTAGTACTGCGGCACCGTCGTCTCAAATGGCGTTGGCCCACCCGCGCCCACGAGATCCGGCAGCGTAAACTCCTTCACATTGCCCGGCTGCGTAATTGTCCAAATTGGGATCGGCGCCGGGAACGACGGTTTCAAAATGATCCCCGTGTTGAGGCTCGGCATCGCGCCCGCCGCCGTCCACACAAAGCGCCGCCCAACCGGCGCATCGCCCGGCTGCGGTGATTGCGCCTGCGGGATGTCGACCATCGGCCCGATATCGATTCGCGCATTCGTGTCGGTCACGCTCCACAAGAAATAATACGAGTACGGGATGTATCCGTCGTTATACGCGCGCGCCCAAACAATGTAAGTCAGCCCCGCGAGATCCCCGACGCGATCGGGCAGCTTATCGACGCGAAAATCGGGCCCCGCACCGGTCCCCATCGTCCACGTGAAAACTCCCTCACCGCCGAAATCAAGGTACGGAACAATCTCGTAGGCCGTCGGCCCAGCCGGCGCCAGCGGCGGCGGATCGATCATTCTGAAATTCGCTTCGACAAGAAGACGGTGCTTCATATCAACATTGATGTTGTTCAGCTCCTGCCCATTCCCGACAAACAGATAGCGGTGAATGCCGAACACAAACGGCGTGAACCCAATCCCGCCCTGGTCGGCCGGCCGCGTGTCGTAAAGCCCCGCGATCGCTACGACCGCGACATCGCCCGTTCGCGACACGATCTCGTAATCGAACGACACCGGGCTCGTGCTCATCGACGTGTCGATCATCGACGCGCCTGGCCCCGGATTCGGATTCGCGCGAAACATATTTCGCTGCGTCGTCGCCACGAAAACCGCCTTGTACTCAAACTGGTTCCGCGGCGACGGAACGTCCTTGCCGAACGCCTGCACGCGCCCGCGAATGATCCCACCCTGCCCTGGCGGTGGCGGTCCCGGCTGCGGATCGGGAATCGGCATCAAGATGACATCGACGTCACGCGCGTTAACCGCGTTGACCGTTCCCGCCGCAAACCCCGCCTTCGACGCCGTCACCACCTGCTCGCCATAAACGTCATCACCCGACAGCGTCACCTGACCCGCGGCGTTGGTTGTTCCCTTGTAGGGTGTCGCGGCCACCGTCCGCAGCATCACGAACGCACCGTCGACGCGAGATCCGTCGTCGCCGTTCAGTACCGTCACGTTGACCGCGCCTTCGATCGGACCGCCACCGTTCCCACCGTTTGGCCGAAACGGATCGTAATAGGTATACGCCTGCTGCTTCGTGCTCGACCCATTCGGCGACGTCGCCGTCACATCCACCGTGCCGACCGCGTGCGCCGGCGCGCGCCCAACAATGACCGACGGCCCGACGACCTGCGTTGCAACGAGCGGTGTCACACCAAACGTGACCGCCGTCGCCGAGTCAAACCCCCGCCCAGAAATCGTGACAAACGTGCCGCCCGCGATCGCGCCGCGATTGGGCTCAACCCACGTAACAACCGGCGGCTCTTCGTACGTGAACGCGTTCGCGAGCTCGCCGCGCGCGAGCGCCGCCTCAACCGAAACCGAAACAACACCCGCGCCCGCTGGCGTCGTCGCGAGAATCGTCGCGTCGTCACTCACTGAAAAACTTGTCGCCGCCGCCGCGCCAAACTTCACGCTCGTCGCACCCGTAAACCCGCTCCCCGTGATCGTGACGGGCGTCCCACCGATTGCTGGACCCTTAGGCGGCGCCACCGCGGAAACGATCACAGCCGCCACAAACCGATACGACTGCGAAAGCGTCGCCGTGTTCACCCCGTTCGTCACAACGACATCGACGAGCCCCGCGGCATGCGCGGGTGCCGTGCACCGAATCGTGTTCGCGTCCGCGACCGTCGGCGCCGTGCAATCCGTGCCCCCAACAGAAACCGTTGTCGCCTGCGCGCCATCAAAACCCGCGCCCGCAATTGTGAGCGTGTTACCACCCGCGGCTGGCCCATACGACGGCGCGACCGCCACAAGCGAAAACGCTGTCGCCGCGGGGTCCACATACGCATAGCCGCCGCTCAGCGTCTCCGCATCGCCCGCGACATCGACCGTTACATCGACCAGCCCCGCTGCGGCCGCCGCGGGAGTTGCAACCGTTAGGCTCTTCCCGTCCGCCGCAACCGTCGCCGGACTTAACCCACCCGTCGCACCAAATCGAACGGTCGAGCCGACCGCGGCAAAACCGTCGCCTGCAACCGTGACCGTCGTCCCGCCCAGAACGGGTCCACTCGCGGGTGTGACCGATGTAACGCGTACCTTCGTCAAATACGTGAACCCATCGACCTTTCGCGCGGCCCCAAAGGGCCCCGCGACTCGGACCTCAACAGGCCCAGCCACCGCGCGCGCCGGCGTCGCCGCCGTAATCGTCTGCTCGTCCACAACAACGACCGAATTCGCTGTTTGCCCGCCAAACGAAACGATCGACCCCGCGACGAACCCCTCGCCCGCAATCGTCACCGCCGTCCCGCCCGTCGTCAGCCCGCGATCCGGCGTCACACCCGTCAGCGTCACGAGGATGTAATAGAGGTAACCGCCCACCTTCGTGTCGGAACCGTACGCTGTCGTTACGACGACGTCCGCTGGCCCCGCGACCCCGCGCGGCGTCTTACAAAACATCGTGATCTGACTCTGCACCTCAACATCGCTGCACGACTGCCCACCAACCGTAACCGCCACCGTCGACGCCGTCCCAAAAAACCCCGTCCCGCGAAGCGTCACGCGCGTCGCGCCCGCCGTTGGCCCCGTTGCCGGCTCGACGACGTCGATGTGCGGCGGCGGCGGATTGAAAACAGGCTCGCCCCCATCCGCAAAATCGACACTCGCATCACGCCTCGGCCGCGGCGTCCCCGCATCGCGAAAATCGGGCGCCCCCGCATCCTCTTCCGCCGGCCCCGGATGATTCGGCCGCCACGTCGCAACCTCTCCCGGCCCTTCCCCCGCACCCACGCCCGCGCCCCTGTCATCACAACCCAGCACGGCGATCATGAATGCACCCACGATCACACTAAATTTTTTCTTCTCCCTCATGACTCTGTGCCTCTGTGTCTGCGCGGCACTGCCGCGACACCAACTTGGAGCGTCCGCTTCCCCAACATGCTTGGCAAAGTCCTGTCGATCATTCTCGGGTGTGGTTGCATTTCTCTTTTCTTCCGTTGTCTTCGCATCATTGCACTTGCCCCGTCAGGTCCTCGAGCGACAACCCACCCGGGTAACCATACGACACATACCGGTCCCAACCATACACGATGACGCCAACCGGCTTATCGCTGTCGATTCGATGCGTTCCATCCGCGATCGGTATCCGCGCCGCCGCGTACCGACCCGTTCCAAACGGCACGAGCGCAACCGAGAGCGGCTGCCCATCCAGCGTGATGACAGCGCCCACCGGCGCAACCACATTCACAAAGTCGAACTTATACGAATCGGGCGCCAAGAAGATGTAGTTCTTTCGAAACTGCTCAACCGGCACCGCCGTGATCATCGTCGGATCGCCGATCCAATTGTCGCCATCCTCAAGCCGCCCGGTCCCGGGCGCATCCTGCGCCGTCAAAAACTGCGTCACCAAAACCGGCTTCGTCGCGACAACCTCAAAATCCCCAAACGATTCAAACTCAAACCACTGCCCGCGATTGAGCACCGGAATCGCCGCCTGAAACGGCGCCGTCCGCACTTCCGTTCCGTCGTCCTTCGCAAGCACGCGCCACAAATCGCCCGCCCGCGACGGAACAATAATATTGCCTTGGTCGTCCATCCGCCCGCGAAGCGCGCTCTTCGTCGCCAAATAGCGCGTCCCCCACGACGCCTCCGGGTACATCTGCTTCTCGAGGTGGTCGCCACAGCACACGAGCGGCGGCGGCGACGGTGCATACGACGCTTCCGCACCCGAGAACACCGCAACCGGCTTATCGCTCGACACCTCGGTGCCCGTGAGATCCGCGCCCTCCGCGTTCGACTCGATGTTGAACACGTCGAACCGATTGATCACCTTCTGCACCGTTCCACCGGGATCGAGCGCCGCAATCCCCTCGCCGCCCATCGTCTTCGCGGTGACCTTGACCGTCACGGTTGTGTTGTCTTCCGTCCCAACGATCGCGACGAACCCTCGAAACTCAGACACGTTGCCTGGCTGCGCGCGCGTGACCGCCATGTATTTCAGCCCGAGCGCGCTGTTCGGCAGGAGGAGCGACGCGTCGTTCGAAAAGACATCTTCGTTTTGGAGCGGATTGAATTGGTACGCAACGATCGGAATGCTCGACTCAACCAAATACGCCTTCTGCGCAATCTCCGTCCCGTTCACATCCATGCGCGGCAATCGAAACGCATGCAGCCCGCCCGCCTGCACGACCGCCGAATCGACAAGCACGTTCCCAGGCTTTTTGATCGTCACGCGCGCATCAAAAACCGGATGCGTGTTCGCAACGACGACCGCGTACTGCGCGCCCTGTGCGTCGCCTTGGCCTGGCAAGTACGCGTTGTCGAGGTCGACCGCCCAATATTCGCAACCGATGTTTGTTTTTTCGCGCGCCGCAAGCGTGCAGAACGCAACGCAATCGCCATCAACGCACTTAAATCCCGCGCCGCACCGCGAGCTGTCTTCCCACGCCGCGCCCGCGCTGTTGCAAACCTGCACTTGAACGTCGTCTTTGCAAATCGTTTGTCCGGGAGTGCAAACACCGATCTTGCAGCGTATTCCGTCGCACACTTGGCCGCCCGGGCACGTCGAGAGCACATACTCCGTCCCCGCAGCGTTGCACGTCTCGAGCTGATTTCCGTTCACGCACGCCCGCGGCTCATCCGGAACGCAAATCCGTTGCGCGCACGCCTTCTTGTCTGGGTCACACACCCAGCCCGACGCGCACGGCGCATCGGCCGTCCAAATCCCGTCATCGCTGCACTTTTCCGGTGCACCGGCCGCGTTACAGCGCGTCGACCCCGGAGGCGTGCAGCTTTCGGTCGTGGTCGACGGCGGTGTATTAGAATCGCCTGGTCCACCACTCTTCTTCTCTGGTCCGCAGGCGGCGGCCAAGATTGCGAAATACACGATGATTTTACGCAAAGTCCCTCCCGCGATGGGCCCCCGTTAAAGCACATAAGACTACATTATCGCACCCTTTTTGTAAATAGATTCCTTCAGAACAACTTAGTGAATATTTTCGCGACGTCCCACGTCTAATGATTGAAAGGCACCTGATGTTGAATACCGCTCTTCTATGCGCCGCGTCATTGTTTTTCGGGCGCAGCGAAATCCCAAACCGGTTTCCAGTTGACGTCAACAGCGCGATTGCGGTTGAACTGCTCGCCGCGGGGTTCAACCTTCCGCAGGCTCTCGGAATAATCGTCGCGCGCGAAACGACCGGGCCGTTTACCGGTTGGAAAGACCTTCGTCAAGAGCTGCGGCGACACGGGCTCCTCGATTGCGGGCCGTACTGCTTGCGGGCGATCGAGAAGGCGCGTCCGTACATCGTTTTTTCTGGGCCCACGCGGATGCCGGTTGGCGCGGGCATCGAGTTGGTCGTCCGTGCGCGTGACGAGTGGCGCGAGCGTGGCGCGCAAATTGGTACGGCGCTTAAGTCGGTGTCGCGTTGGCTTTTCGAGAACCGGCGGTTTTTGGGCCGCGTGAACGTGAACGATGCATCGACCGAAGCGCTCCTCGCCGTGGGGATTGGCCTCGTCGAAGCGGAGCTCGTCCGGGCGGTCGTCGCCGGGGCCGCCAAGCCGTTTGCCAACTTTGGCGAAATCGAAATAAAGCTGCGCGACCTTGAGCGAAACGCGCCGTGTGGGCGATTCTGTCGAAACGCATTTGAGCGCATGCGGGCGTCTAAGCTCGTCACGTTTGCGTCGATGACAACCGTCGTTCATCCCGATCCCCTGCGCGAGCTCGATGAGGCGAAAGAACAGCTCAAGGTGAAGCTCAAAAAAATGGCGGCGGCCGATCGCGCGGATCTTGAGACGCTGTCTCGGTTCGCGCGTGCGAACGGCTTGATCATTCCGAGCCTCGTTCTGGTGAATGCGCCCACAGAAAATGAATCACAAGCACCGTCGCCGACGAGAACACCCGACAGCGCGACGCCAAAACCGAAAAACTAAGCGCGGCCCGCGGTCGCGAGAACGGGACATCGGATCGTGATAGGGTGACCCGGTGAAACCAAATCGGCGCTGGGCGATCGTACTGGTTGTCCCGATCG
The DNA here is from genome assembly GCA_016192705.1 of Deltaproteobacteria bacterium. Lineage (GTDB taxonomy): Bacteria > Myxococcota > JACPTQ01 > JACPTQ01 > JACPTQ01 > JACPTQ01. The sequence continues at coordinate 43,283 of JACPTQ010000032.1, forward strand.
CGTTCGTCATCATGAATCTCATCGACACGCGCCCATACGCCATCACGTTGGTCTACGACGTCACAGCGCTCGACGTTGGAGAGCCAGCCCTCGACGTCCAGGTTTTCCGCGAGGGCGACAAGCTCCTTTCGTCACACATCACGCGCGTCCCCGGCCGCATCTCGCATCCTGTTCGGCTCGCGCAAGGCGACTACACCCTCAAGTTTGTCGTAACCCCCGCTTCCGGCGAGCCCATTCGCGTTCAGCGCACCATCAAAGTCACAAAAGAAGAGACGGTAACGGTTTTCCTTTCTCGCTGAATCGATCATCCCCCCAATCCCCGGTTAAGCGGTCCGTTCGCTCGTGAGCGTGAGGGTCGACAGGAGCCCGCTTCGGCGCGCCGACGTCCTCGGGTCTGATTTGAGACGCGCGAACGATCCGCGGTTCAGAGGTTCGCGAAAGCTCGGTTGTCCCAGCCAATATCGCGCTGCAGAC
>JACPTQ010000025.1 GCA_016192705.1 Deltaproteobacteria bacterium
CGACTTCACCCTCCTTCGGCGAAACGATGGCAAGCGAAATGGGCGATTTAATGGCCGCGAGCTCAAAGTCGATCTCTTGCGCGACGGCGTGGCCCGCCGGCAACGAGACGCGAACATTTTTTCGTGCGGCCCCGAGAGCGTCACCGCCAAAGACGTTGCAACAAACGGCTATCGAAAAGAGCGTGTATCGCATATCGAGTTCTCCTTCGTGCGCGGGTTTACCGCGGAAATATGTCGCGCCGCAACTTGACCGCCCCAACCGCGGCAATTACTCTCAAAAACCGAATGGCGTATCTGCTTCCTAGGGTTCTCGTTGTGACGAGCGACAACGCGACGCGCGCGGCGGCTGCGGGTGCGCTCGAGCGCGATGGGTACCCGCACGAATTTTCAGAGAACGGAGAGGACGCGCTCGAAAAGCTGTACAAGGGCGAGTTTGACGTTGTTTTCGCGGACACGGTTATGAACGGCATGAGTGGCCTCGACCTCGCCGAGACGATTCGCAAGGAGCAGACGAACACAGAGGTCGTTTTGGTTGGCGCCAATCCAACCGTCGACGCGACGGCCCACGCCCTTCGCCTCGGCGTCTATGATTTTCTCGCCAAGCCGCTCGACAACACTCAGATCATTTCGTCGCTCATGCGCCGCGTGAACGACAAGGTCCGGCTCAACCGCCAGAACCAGCTTCTCCTTCGGGACCTTCAGTCGAACAACACGGCGCTCGTGCGCCTCAACCAGACAGTCAAAACGCTTTATGATGACGTCGTTGGCCTTTACATTGATACGCAGCGGCGAAACGCGACGCTCGACATGGACACCATTTACGCGCGCGGACTCGCGGCGCTTCGTGAGTTTCTCGGCGCGCGCGATGTCGTCTTGTTTCGTTACGATGCGGTTCGCCAAATCCTAACGGGCGACCGCGCGGTTCAGGCCGACACGGCGCAGGCCCGCGCAGTTTCACTGATTGTTCCCGAAAAAGAGTTTTCGGCAATCCAGGAAAATGTTCCGCTCGCGGCCCTTCTCGATGGCGTGTTCACGACGCGAACGCCGCTCATCGTGCCGATTTTCCAAGGGCAGACCCCATGGGGCGCGATTGCGGTGCTTGAACGAGAATCGGGCGCCTTCACGATTTTTGAGCGGAATCTCCTCCGTCAGTTTGTCGATTGGCTCGCGTTGTCGTTTGAGGGCGCGCATCTCTACAAAGCCATTTTCGACTTGTCGACCGTGGACCCGTGTCGCTCCTTTTTTGCGACATCGACAATTTCAAAGTTTATAACGACACGCAGGGGCACGTGGAGGGGGACCGCTTGTTGCGCGACATTGCGCGCAGCCTTCGCAACACGAGTCGCTTGGGTGACATGCTGATCGCGTTTCGCGAATCGGATATCGCCGCGCGATACGGGGGCGAGGAGTTTGTCATCATTTTGCCCGAGACGTCGGTGGATGGCGCGCTCATCAAAGCGGAGCGGTTGCGCCGTGCCATCGAAGCCTCGCCGTTTCGGTTTCGCGAGGCGCTGCCGGGTGGCCGCGTCACGTTGTCGATCGGTGTCGCTGAGTTCCCGCGACACGCGCGAAATCGCGAGGAGCTGATCAACGCAGCGGATCGAGCCGTTTATCGCGCAAAGCAGCTTGGCCGAAATCGGGTCGCGACGCCAGATGGGGCCGACGGCGCTGTGACCAACCCGTCACCAAGTTAACCCGCCTGAACCACGAATCGAAAGAGCTGCTGTCCCAAAAAGACCGTTTCGCCGGGACGAACAACCGCGCGGCCACGGATACGAATGTAGGTGCCGTTCCGACTTTGCAGGTCGACGATTTGGAAGCCGTTGCCGGTTGGTTCGATTCGCGCGTGTCGCGACGATAAGAAGCGGTCGTTTGGAAAGCTGATGTCCGACGCCTCGCGCCCGATCGTGACGCGCGTTGCGACAGGCGTGAACACCGATCCGGCTCGGCCACCGGCCATGATTTGCACGAGGTGGAAAGCCGCGGGCGCAACCGAGCTGACGTACGGAACGGTGCCGGTCGCGTCGGGAACCGCCGGCGACGCGCTCACGGGGTGCCGGAAGAGAAGGAGCTGTTCGCCGAGGAGAATTGTGTCTCCGCCCGTGAGGGCATGAGGCGCTGATAAGCGAATGAAGGTGCCGTTGGCGCTTCCGAGGTCGTCGACCACAAGGCCGCCGTTCTCAAACACAAGCGACGCGTGGCGGCCCGAGAGCAATCGGTCGTCCGGGAAGAGGATGGAGCCCTCCGTGCGCCCTGCGATTTGTGCCGTTGCCCCGACCTCAAATCGTACGCCATCGGTGCCGTCGGTTTGAACGAGCACAAGCTCGGCGCGCGGCGCGGAGGCTCGAGTCCGCACCGCCCCCGACGCGGCTTGTTTCGTGGTCGGAACGGCTCCGCCCGTCGGCTGTGCATGCGGAGCTCCGCAGTTTCCACAGAAGCGGTGATTGGGAATGGCCGGTGTGCCGCACGCCGTACAGACACGCTGGTCGAGTTTCGTCTCGGACGCTGAAACGGGCTCTCGGCTTTGGCGTGGTTGCTCGGCAAGCGTCGCCGCGGCGTCTTCGGGTGGCTTTGGAACAACGGCCGAATGAGTCGTCTCCTCAACATCGACCCGCGCCGGCGCTGCGGTGCGCGGAGCCGCCAACAGCTCGCCATCGAGGCTCTCTCCGCAAAATGAACACCTCTCGCTTCGCTCGGGATTCCACGCGTCGCATGCGTCGCAAACCCAAGCCACCCTTTCGGCGACCGGTATCACTGCGGACGGCAGCTCATTGCCGCACACGCCACATGTGGTCGCCGATTCCGCGTTGCTGTGTCGACACACCTCACACGTTTTCGTGCCGCGTTCCCCATCCTTACCCCTCGCCGTCACGTGCGCGCCTCGTTCACCGCGCCGCTTTCCAATACTGGCGCGGAATTGCGGTCGATGTGACGGGCGGCATATTCGTCAGAACGTACAACGCGCGCCGGTTTTTGGGCTCGGGCGTCTGGTCGGGTGTGACGACTGCAAGCACCGATTTTCCAAACCCTTGATAATAAACGGGGATTCTAATTCGCTTCTTAAACCACCGTGCGATCGACCGCGCTCGGCGCTCCGACAGCCCCATGTTGTAGTCGACGCCACCCACCGTGTCGGTGTAGCCGGCGATAAAGAGCTTCATTTCAATGTCGTCCTTGTGTTTCTCGAGCGCGTCGCGCAAGAGGGCGTACGACTTTTCAAGCTTCGGCGCTTCGTTCTTTCGAATGACGTCGCTCCCGCTCTCGAATTCGACTTCGTCATGCGGAATCTCAACCGTGAACGGCTCCACCTCGACGCCCGCCCAAAACCCGTCGGCGTCGTACGTCTTGACGGCCAAGCGACCGAGCTCGCCGTCCAGCGCGTCCCATATGATTTCAAGTTTCGTAAGCGGATCGCCCTTCCATTCAATCTCTTTTTTTTGCACCGGATCGCCGCCCGATTTCGCCCAAACGAGCAATTCCGTTTTCGCCGCTGGCCGCGACTGCGTAAAGACAAGCCGGCGCTTTTCGAGGTCGAGCTCGCTTCGAAGAATCTGCACGCGAAGCGGCGGTTGCGCGGCAACCGTGAATTCCATTTTGAAATTCCCTTTGTCGCCGTTCGCAAACTTGATGTCGAAATCGGCCTGATAATCGATGCGCCCGGCCGGTGGCTTCCACGAAAACTCGACGGGGGTACCGGCTTTCACCGCTTTCGTGAATTTCTTGACCGTCCGATCGCCCGTGGACACGGTCACCCGCACGCGCAGAACGTCTTCGGTCGGCTGAACGAGAATCGCCGCCATCTCGCGTCCGAGCTCAACGCGTTCGCGGATCCGCACACCGAGACGCTCAGCCTCCGGCGATTGCGCAAACGAGGCGGACGCGGTTGCGACCATAACCAGTATAGAAACGACACAGAGGCGCATCGGGGAGTGCATTTTACACGTCCTTGGAATTCGTGTACACTGCCGCGTTCTTTCGACGGAGGCGTGATGTTTCATCGAGCAAGCGTCGCATTTTTCATCATCGGCTTCACGTTGGCTTGCGAAAACGCGGGAGGCGACGCGGGGCAGTTCACGTACGGGCCTGACCCGGGCGAATTACCCCCCGCGGGCGGCGGCGGCGGCGGCTCGGGTGTTGGCGGTGGAGGTGGTGGCGGCGGCGGCAACGTTGATGGCGGCGTGGGTGGAGGTGGCTGGGTCGACGACGCGGGCAGCGCTGTTTGCGGGCCCGGCGGAATTACCGGCCGCGTTTGCGCCCCGTCGGCGCGCCTTTTCCTCGCGCAGGCACGCGTCTTTGTCGACGCGACCGACTGCAACGGAAACGCCGTCCACCGCGAGACGACATCCGACAACGACGGCCGCTTCACGCTTTCGGGCGTTCCGTCAGGTCGTTGGACGCTGACCATCGAAAAGGGATCGTTTCGCGTCAGCCGCACCGTTCAAGTCATCGCGGGCCGTACCGTCAACGCAGCCGAATCCGAAGAGAAGCTCTGTTTTGCGCGAAACGCCGTGAAAATCGCGGTCGTAACGGGCGATTGGGACAACGTCGGTCACAGCCTCGATACGCTCGGTTTTCAATACGACACGATCGAAGGACGGCAGCTTGGCTTTTCGACCGACGTCGTGACGTTCTTGCGCGATCGAAACCGGATGATGACGTACGACATCATCATGCTGAACTGCGGAAGCCGCACCGCGCAAGATATGCCGTCGGATTGGCCCACGGCCGCGGCGAACCTCAAGGCATTTGTTGAAGCCGGGAAGTCGCTCTACGTCTCAGACTGGGCGCACATGGCGCTCGAGTCGCTTTATCCAGGAGCCGTCGAATTCTACGGACAGGACGACGACTGGATGGACGTTGACATCGGCTCGGTTCCGCAGACCGTCAACGCATCAATCGTCAGCTCGGCGCTGTCGACGCAGCTCGGAAGAAGCACGGTGTCCGTGACGTTCCCGTCGCCGCGCGCGGCGCTTTGGGCGGTCATGGAGCGCACGGGCACTGGCTCCGAGGTTCTCATTCGCGGGAGCGTTCAACGATGCCAGAGCTCGCTTTATTGCGGGACGCCGATAACGGTGAACAATGCGCCGCTCACGGTCCTTTACCGAACACCCGGCAACGGCAAGATTCTTTACACATCGTTCCACTGGGAATCGGTCGCCTCGAACGAAGTCCTCGAACTTCTCCGCGCCGTCCTTTTCATGCTGTAGGCGATTCAATCGAAGTGAAACGCGAAGCGAAGACCCGAGTCGACGTACGCGGGGAATTTGTTCACGTTTGATGCGACGAGATGATAGCGGCCGTAGAGCCCCGCCGAAAACGATCGATTGACGCGGTAATCGACGCCGACGCCAACGGAGAGCCCGACGTCGGTTGTGCTTCCGAAGCTTGGATCTTGCGCGAAATACGCGCCGGTCTCGATGCTGAAAAACGGAACAAAGCGAAGCACGTCGAGCGCCCATTCGACGCCCGACAGCACGGCGACCATTTGCCCGTGTTTGGTCGCGGGGACGTGTTTCGAGTATCGCGCCTCAAGGACGAGCGTGATTTCCCAAGTGAGACCGTACGCCGCGCGCAGCCCGAATCCGTAGCCCGACATCGACTCGGACCCGGCGAGAAGCGCGAACCCGGCGTCGCCGCCAACCCGAACTTCCTTGGGGTCCGCGTACGCGGGGCCTTGGAACGCAAGGGCGATCCCGGCCGCTGCGATTGCGAGCGCTTGATTCAGCGCGCGCCGCCGACGTAACCCGCGACCTTCGGGAGGACATAGCTCTTCCCGTTGCGGTCGCCCTCGCCCGATTTTTCGATCTTGTCCTTCACGTCCTTGAGCTCGGCTGTGCCCCCCAGCTTCGACATCGACTCCGCCGCGCCCGTGCGCGCCATCCAATTCGCTTTTGGATCGGCCGCGACGTCGCCGAGCGCCTTGAGCACCGTCTCTTTCTTGTACCAAGCCGGTGCGCCTTTCGGCGTTTTTCCGAAATAACTCATCACGGTCCACGGCGGACGCGCATCGGACCGCGGCTTGTCCCACAGCCGATTGAGCGTGAGCTCATACGCCTTCTGGCTCGGCGCATCGTTCCCCATATACGCGTTCCAGCTCTCGACGAGCCCCGCGAAGCAATCGCTGTAAAACGCCTTGCTCGCTTCGGGATCGCGCGTCAGCTCTTTCAAAACCGGCACAAACCGCTCGTCCTCAAGTCGATGCACGTTGCGGCACGCCGCCTGCATCACTTTGACAGACCCGTCTTTTTGCATCTTCTCGATCACCTTCTCGACGACGCCCTTCACGCCGCGCGCAAAACTCGACGCGAGCCAACCGATGGCGGCGACGCGAACGCGCTCATCGGCGTGGTCGGCCGCCTTGATAAGCAGCTCGGCCACAGCCGGATTTCGCTTCGACGACGACCCGACCGAACGAATCAAATGCGCGAGCACGAGCGGGTCTTTCTCGTTCGGCGCGTGCGCGACGACGGCCGTTTGCGACTCCTGGCTTGCGCCAAAAAACGACCCCAGCAGGTCCGCCGCCATGACACGAACCGCCGGGCTCGGGTTTGTCAAATGCTTGCGGCCAAGCCCCGCGTTCATCCCAGCAAAATCTTTAAGCGACGTGCTGCTGCTCTTTGCGGCGTTGAACGCCTTGACGGCCTCGCACTTGCCGTCGATGCCGTGCTCCGTGACGGTACACGCCGAAAGCGCGAGCAACGCCTTTTCATACTCTTCAGGCGAGAGCGCGGGGCGCTTGTCGGTGATCGCGCCCTCAACCCGCGCCTTGATATCGCCGAGCTTGTCGCCAATCGCCCGCGCAACCTGGTCAAGCGGGTTCGCCGGTCGTGGCGGCGGTGGCGGCTGCTCCTTTTTGCACGCGCCGAGCGCGACGGCGCTGACCACGGCGACCAGCGTCCCAACAGCGAACCGCGAACTTTGTTTCTTCGTCCTCATCAATCCACCTCCATGTGCGTCGCGAATCGTCTATCAAAATGGTCTCCGTGTCGACAACGAAATAACAGGGCCGCGCGGGCCACGACGGCGCAGCGCCCAACGTTGTTCCTTGCCCTGATCCCCGGATAACGGAGAAGACTTCAGTGGGGCGGTCGGGGTTGGGCTCGCTCCGGCTCGCGGAAGTCCTCGGGTCTGACATTAAATGTGAGTCTCCGCGAAATGAATCAAACATCAAGAGAACGGCAATTCCACGCCCCATCGACACCTCATCCCCTGCGGATGCGAGCCTCCGCTCGCCCGATCCCCGCCCGCCCAACCAGAAACCGGCCGTTTTCCTGGAACGGCGGTCAAGAGACTTGGGCGTCGATCGATCGTCAGCCGACACCCAGCGGGTGAACTCTTCGTACCGCCCTCAAGCCCAGAAAATACGTCTCCGGAAAGCGGTCCGCCCGGATTTGCGTAGGGTCGGCAGGGGCGCCGCGCAGGCGCGCATCCGCAGGGTCTGCAGCGCAATATCGCTTGGAGTCTCCGAGTTTTCGCATGCCTCTGATCAGCGGCTCAATCGCGCGAGTGAGTTCAGACCCGAGGACGTCGGCGCGCCGAAGCGGCACCTGCCGACCCTACGTACGGAAGAGACTTGGCCGCTTATCCGGAGATCGAGGTTGTTCCTTGCGTGGGTGCGCGCTCGCCGTCTATGCTGCTTTATTGATGCGCGTTCTCCTCTATACCGGGAAAGGCGGCGTCGGGAAGACGACGCTATCGGCCGCCACCGCAATCGCCGCGTCCGATCGCGGCCATCGCACGGTCGTGCTCTCGACCGATGCGGCCCATTCGCTCGCCGACGCGCTCGATCGAGACGTGGGCGCCGAGCCGACGGAGATCGCACCGCGTTTGTCGGCGCTCGAAATCGACGTCAACCGCGAGATCACGCGCCGCTGGAGCCGAATCCGCGATTTCATTTCGCACTTTTTGAGGTCGCAGGGGTTTGACGACATCGTCGCAGAGGAGTTTGCGGTGCTTCCGGGGATGGACGAACTGCTCTCGCTCCTTAAGCTGCGCGAGTTTGCGGAGAGCGGAAAGTACGATGTCGCGGTGCTCGATTGCGCGCCGACGGGCGCGACGATGCGAATGCTCGCGCTGCCCGACGCGTTTCGCTGGTATTTTGAGAAGGTTTGGGACCTCGAGCGCAAAGTGATGCGGAACGCTAAGCCGCTGATCGAAAAAGTTTTGAAGATTCCGCTGCCGACCGACGATGTTTACGTGTCGCTGCGCGATCTGTACGACGAGGTTCGGAAAACGCGTGAGCTGCTCTCGAACCCGCGGCAAACCTCGATGAGAATCGTTTGTCAGGCCGAGAAGATCGTCATTAAAGAGTCGCAGCGCGCGCTCGCCTACATGAACCTCTTTGGGTATCCGGTCGATGCGGTTTTTGTGAATCGCGTCATCGGGCTCGCGACGACGAACAGCGGGAATGGGAACGGGAAGGTCGTGCCGACGTTTGGTGAATGGGAGGCGATTCACAAGAAGCACCTCGCGGTCGCTGAGGAGGCGTTTCGCCCGCTCGCCGTGCGAACGATCCCGCTGCAGCCGCGAGAACCGGTTGGAATCCAGGCGCTGCGTGGGCTTGCGCGCGAGCTGTTTCGCGATGCCGATCCGGCGGCGCCGCTGCACGCGGGGGAAACGCTCACGATTACGAAGAGCGCGGGAGGGTACGACTTGTCGTTGCCGCTTCCCGGGATTCGGCGCGAGGAGCTCGACCTTTGGATGCACGGCGAAGAGTTGATTTTGCAAGTTAAGAATTGGCGGCGAAATATTGTTTTGCCGAAACGACTTCAGCGACTTTCGCCTGAGGGGGCGCGGATGGACGGGGATCGGTTTACGGTGACGTTCCGATGACGAAGAGAACAGAAGACCCAGAATCGGGCGCTGGTCGCTCGCCGCTCGGTGGCATCGACTTGTTGCTTGCGGCGTTTGCGGCGCGCGGGCATGTCGCGAAGGCGTGGGAAGAGCTTTTGGCTGCGGCCGACGCTTTTTTGGTGGCGCTGGAGCCTGTGCTCGAGCGTGGCGCCGACGGAAAGAGTGAACCGGCGAAGGCGGCGCTCGGCGTCGTGAGGCGGCTTCGCGCACAGATTGTGAAGATGAAGGGCGTGTCGCTTTTTGCGGCGGCGGATCTCGTGTTGTCGCTTGGGCGAACGTTGAGTGGACTCTGGAGGGCGGACGGGACGGGCGCGGAAGCGGAAGCGGGAACGGGAGCGGTCGCGGATGCGGGCGCGGGAGCGGTGAAGGCGAGAAAGCGCGCGGGGCATGCGCATCGGATAAGGATTTCAGAGTAGGAGTGAGGCGGTTGAAATGACGAAGGAACCGAAAGTTATCAAGCGGTACACGAATCGGAAACTGTACGACACGAACGCGAGTCGATACGTGACGCTTGATGAGATTGCGCAGATGGTGAAGTCGGGTGACGAGGTTCGAATCGTCGACAATCGAACGAAGGAAGACCTGACGAGTGTCACGCTGACGCAGATTATTTTTGAGGAAGAGAAGAAGCAGAAGCGAATCCTGCCGCTCGCGACGCTCCGGAATATCATTCAGAGTGGCGGCGAGTCGCTGCAGGAGTTTATCCAAAAGAAGATTGCGCAGCCGGTAACGACGCTGCGCGACGAAGCAACGCAAAACATTGAGCGGATTTTCAAGCGCGGCGGGAATGCGGGAGCGGAAGCGGGTGCGGAGGCGGGAGTGGAGGCCGAGGCGGGAGCGGGAAAAACCGATGGACGGGGAGGCCCCGTGCGCGAATGGGTCGAAGGCGCGCAGGCGAAGCTCGACGAGCTGCAGAAAAAGATCGACGACCGATTGCGAAGTGCGGTCGACGCGGTGACGCATGTGCCGTCACTTCAGCGTGAGATTACGGAGCTCAAGGAGCGGATTGCGTCGCTCGAAAAGGCGCTTGATGAGGCGCGCCGTGGGCCGGGCGGTGGCGCGGGGCCGCACTCGTAGGAAATCCAGCAGGGAGCCGAGCAGGGAGATCGCAGGTTGCGGAATACGGCGAGATGTCGGCGACATTAGGAATTATCGCGGGGAACGGCCCGCTTCCGGTTCTGGTTGCGCGCGCGGCGAAAGCCCGCGGAATGCGCATTGTGGCGACGGCGATGAATGGCGAAACCGATCCGGCAATCGACAGGGAGGCCGACGCCGTTCGCTGGGTTCCCGTTGGGAAGCTCGGAAAAATCCTCGAGACGCTGCAGCGGGGCGGCGTGCGCCAGGCGCTTTTTGCGGGCGGCCTCGATAAGAAGCGGTTTTTTGGACGGGTTGAGCCGGACGTCGCGGCGCTCACGCTCCTCAATCGATTGCGGATGCGCGGTGACGACTCGGTGCTGTCAGCCGTTGCCGACTACTTTGCGGAAAACGGTGTCACCATCGTTGATTCGACGAGCCTTTTGCCCGAACTGTTTATTACGAAAGGCGTTTTGACGCGACGTTCGCCAGACGCTGACGAATGGCGCGATATCGAACATGGGCTTTTGGTCGCGCGGGCCCTCGGCGCGTTGGACGTCGGACAGTGCGTCGTCGTGCGACGCGGCGTCGTGACGGCCGTGGAGGCGATCGACGGCACCGATGCGACGATTCGGCGCGGCGGCGATCTCGCGGAAGGTGGGGCCGTCGTGGTTAAAGTCACAAAGCCCAAACAGGACCTTCGGTTCGATTTGCCCGCGGTCGGCCTCGGGACGCTCCGCGTGATGCGCGAAGTTCGAGCGCGCGCACTCGCCGTTGAGGCCGGCCGCACGCTCATCTTCGATCGCGACGAGTTCATTCGTGTCGCCAATCGCGGCGGAATCGCGGTCGTTGGAATGCCGCCCGTCGACGAAACAGTAGCAAAAGGCTCGGAGAAACGACGATGAAGTTCTCGGTTGCGCATGAGTTTCCGATGACGCCCGCACAGTTTTGGAAAAATCTGTACGACCCAGCGTACGACGCCTACATTGAAACGGATCTCGAGTTTCGCGAGCGGAGAATCCTTGAGGTCAAAGAGGACGAGAAGCAAATCTCACGGCGGATCTCCACGCTGCCAAAGCGCACGTGGCCGGCGATCATTGAGAAGGTGTTTGGCGACGGGTTTGGCTTTGTCGAGGAGTCGACGTGGGTCAAGGGAACGAACGTGATGGCGTGGAGGACGATTCCGAATCGGATGGCGGACCGCGTGAAGGCTGCGGGGACGCTTCACGTTGCGGAATTGGGCGCGAACAGGATTCAGCGCGTCGTTGAGGGCGACGTTGACGTGCGGCTCTTTGGAGTGGGCGGCATCGTTGAATCGATCGTTCTGAAGTCGATTGAAGAGACGTACGTTCGTGCGGCGGCATCGCTCAACCGCTGGCTTGAGACGCACACGCCGTGATCCCTTACTGGGACTACGATCCGCTTCTTGTCCTCGGCCCGCTCAAGGTTCACGCGTTCGGCTTGCTCGTCGTAACGGGCGTACTCGTCGGGTCGTGGGTGACGCGCCGGCACGCCATCGCGCGCGGCGTCGATGTGAAGCACCTGCGCGACGCGCTTACGTGGCTGCTCGTCAGTGGCTTCGTCGGTGCGCATCTTTTTGCCGTGATCGCATACGAGCCGGCAAGAACTCTCGCAGATCCGCTTCGCCTCATCATGTTCTGGGACGGCCTATCGTCAACCGGTGGTTTTTTCGGCGCGTTCATTGGCCTCGGCCAATATTGTCGAAAGAAAAAAAACGCGTTCGGCCCTATCGCCGACGTCGTGGCGCTGGGTCTCCTTGTGGGGTGGCTCTTTGGTCGCTTGGGTTGCTTCACCGCGCATGACCACCCAGGTTTGACAACCGATTTTTTCCTTGCCGTCAATTACCCACGGCACCTCGGCGGCCCACGTCACGATCTCGGGTTCTACGAATTTCTCGTCACGCTCGCCCTCTTCGGCGTTTTCGAAATCGTGCGGCGCCGCCCGATGAAACCAGGTTCCCTCGCAGCCCTCATCGGCGTCGCTTACGCACCGCCAAGGTTCGCGCTCGATTTCTTGCGGCTCGCCCCCGGCGATCATCCAACGCTTCACAGTGACATCCGCTATGCGGGATTGACCCCCGCTCAATATGTCTGCATCGCCCTTCTCATCGGGTGCGGTGCGGCGCTCGCCGTCATTGTGCACCGTCAGGAATATCCGGCAGCCCCCAAATCGTTGTAGACTAATGAGGACCACATTGGGGGTTCCGAAAAGGATGCCGATGTCTTCACGAAAAATAGTTTCGATTGTCGCGGGCGTCGCGGTCCTTGGTGTGGCGGTCCATCTTGTCGCAAAGGAATCGAAAAAACCGAAAGGGAAGAAACCGATGAGCGAATCAAAAGCGGCCGATAAGGGCGACCTCAAGAAACGTCTCTCGCCGCTGCAATACGAAGTGACGCAGTGTTCGGCGACCGAGCCGCCGTTTCGAAACGAGTTTTGGAACCACAAGGAGGCTGGAATCTATGTCGACGTTGTGAGCGGCGAGCCGCTTTTTAGCTCGCTCGACAAGTTCGATTCGGGGACGGGGTGGCCGAGCTTCACGAAGCCGCTGAAGCCGGCGCAGGTCGTCGAGAAAGCCGACAAGGCGCACGGTATGACGCGCATCGAAGTCCGCTCGAAAAAGGGGGACTCGCACCTCGGCCACGTGTTCGACGATGGTCCTGGGCCGAAAGGCCAGCGTTACTGCATCAACTCTGCGTCGCTGCGGTTCGTTCCCGTGGCGCGCCTCGCGGCCGAAGGGTACGGCGAATACGTTTCACTTTTTCCGGGCTCGGCATCGGTTAAGGAGGCAGACGCCGGCGCGCCGATCGAGACCGTGGTTTTTGCGGGCGGTTGTTTTTGGGGGATGCAGGAGATTTTGCGGCAGATTCCAGGTGTCACATTCACCGAGGTCGGCTATGCCGGCGGTCGCACGGCGAACGCCACGTACGAAGCGGTCAAAACGGGCGCGACGGGACATGCGGAGTCGGTGCTCGTTAAATACGACCCAAAGCGAATCTCGTTTGAGAAGCTGCTCGGTTACTTTTTTCGGATGCACGACCCAACAACGCCAAATCGCCAGGGGAACGATGTCGGGACGCAGTATCGGTCGGCGATTTTTTTCAAGACCGAGGAGCAGCGGGTGACCGCGCTGCGCGTGCGCGCGGCCGTCGAGAAATCAGGCAAATGGAAGGGGAAGATCGTCACCGAGATTGTCGCGGCCGGGCCTTTTTTTCGCGGCGAAACGTTTCATCAAGACTATTTGCAGAGGAACCCGGGCGGATACACCTGCCACTTTCTCCGCGAATGATTCTTCTTTAGAGCCGGCCGTTTGCGAGAGCGTCGACGAGACCAACGTCCGCGGGCAGAAACTCGAGAGCGGTCAATTCGCGGCGCGGAACGAAACGCGCCTCGGCAACCTCAAGCGGTGAAACTTCGCCACGCGTGATGACACATTCAAAAACGATCATAAGCAGCTCAAACGCCTCGTAGATGTGATGCACCACGTCGACCGGTTTTCCGACGCCGATTTCGACGCCGAGCTCCTCGCGGATTTCGCGAACCAGGGCCGCACGCGGGTTTTCGCCCGGCTCGACTTTTCCGCCCGGAAATTCCCAAAGCCCACCCATTGCGCCGTCCGTGCGTCGCCGCGTCACGAGAACTTTGCCGTCTTGTTCAACGAGCGCAGCAACCACAATCTTTCGTGGCTTCGGGTCGCCCTCGCCGCGCGCCCTATTCATTCAAACGAAATTTGTAAACCGTGCCGCCATTCGAGACAGCGTACAAATCACGCCCACTCGCGGTGAGCGGCGCGTTGAAGCCGAGCCCCACGCTGAGATCCTGCAAAATGGTCCCTGTGCGCGGATTGATGAGCAGAATCGACCCGCGCGTGTCGGTCCAACCGGAACGCGATGTCGCCACGGCGACCAGATTTCCAACAAACACCGGCGCCCCGGGCGCGCCCGACACAAGTCGCGTTCGCCACAAGAGCCGCCCGTCGTCAACCGACAACGCCCGAACGCCGCCCTTCGCCTCGCCAAAAATCACGCGCCCCGCCTTGACCGCCGCCTGCGTCGCCCCCTCAACCGCGTGATGCCATTCAATCGTTCCCTCGTGCGGATCGACCGCGTAAACGCCCTTCGCGTGACTCGCCGTGATGATTCGTCCGCCCGCCATCACCGGTGTCGCATCAACATCGCGGAACTTCGCGCCGCCGCCCAAGTCGACTTCCCAAATGACCGACCCGTCGTTCGCGCTCATTCCGACGAGCTTCCCGTCCGAGAACCCAGCCACGAGCAACTCGCCGAACACGCGCGGCGCCGCGTACCCCGTCACGGTGAAGCCCTCGGGCACATCGCGGTTGTAGTGCCAGCCATACGTCCCCTTGAACGGCTGCAGCGACCAAACGGTGTTTCGGGAATCGGCGAAAAACAGCGCGTCTTCCGTTATGGCCGGGGCCATGGTCACGAGCCCCTTCGTCGCGTACCGCCAAAGCACTTGTCCCGTCTCTGGGTTTAGCGCCACGAGGTCGCCCCCATTCGTTCCGACGTAAAGCGTTCCTTCGTGGTAAACCGGCGTCGACCCAATCCCCGCGCCCATGTCGCGTCGCCACACTTCGCGCCCATCGAGCGCCCGCAGGCACCACAGCGTGCCGTCCCGCACCCCGACGTAAACGCGATCCCGCGAATCGTTCAGCGCAACAGCGCCCCGCTCGATCGGCTTGTACTCCCAGGGTGTCGCCTCGGTCAGCGCCGCGCGCCACTCCAGCGAGAGCGGTTCGTTCCATGGGTCGTGCGGGGTTTCGGCGAAGAGATTCGCCGACTCCGGGAAGCTGCGCGCGCAGCCAACACACGCCACAACCGTGAAGACGAACGTGCCGACCCGCGTCACGGCTCCAGATACCAAAAGTCGATCGCGGCGATCTGGTTGTCGAGTTCACTCGTCTCGATGGCGCCCTTCCCCTTTGCGGCGGTGACAGCCGCCTTCTTTGCAACCTCGAGAACGTCTTTCGCTTCCTTGTATTTCTTTTGTGCAATCAAAACGCGCGCGACATGTTTGGGCCCGGCCGTTCGCCCGACCTCGTGATTTGAAAACTCCTGAAACTTCGCGACCGCTTCGTCGTAACGCTTCAAATCTTCGTACGCGTACCCGAGCGCCTCCAACGCCACAAAACGCATCGGGTCTTTGGGTGACGATTTCGTCAAAAACCGTTGAAACGCCGCAATCGCCGCATCCGTCCCACCAAGCTCGAGGTGACATCGCCCCGCGTAAAGGTCGGCGACAAGCGCAACATGAGATCCACTAAACTTCTTCGCGACGTCGTCAAACTTGTCGAGCGCCGCCTTCAACCGCTCGTGGTGCGTCGGAAACGAAAGTTTCTTGTCGTCCGCGCCCTTGAGCGGGTCACTCGCCTTTTCGTCGTCTTTCTTGTCTTTATCTTCTTTAACGTCGGCCTGGTAAACTTTTATTGCCGCCGAGAGCGCGTTCGATGCGTCAAGCGCCTTGGCGTCGGCGATTGTTTTGTAAGCCCACGCGCCGCCGGTGATCAGAATCGTTGCCGCCGTTCCAATGATGAAGGCCTTGCGACGCTCGATGATGAAATTCATCGCGCGGGTTGTCCGCGTTATGAACTCGTCCGGCTGCTTTAACTCCTTGCGGGAAAACCGCTTCGCGCTTGCAATTGCCACGAGAACCTCCGAAATCGACAGGTAAAAAACCTTTTTAATGGGGTTTGCCGTGCCGGGTCAAGGCGCGCCGAACACGTATTGAACCCTGATTCCCGGATAACGGAAAAATTTCCGTGGGGCGGGCGGGGGTTGGGCTCGCTTCGGCTCGCGGACGTCCTCGGGGCTGACATTAAATGTGAGTCTGCACGAAATGAATCAAACATCATGAGAACGGCAATGCCACGCCCCATCGGCACCTCATCCCCTGCGGACGCGACCCGGAGCAAGCCCAGACCCCGCCCGCCCAACCAGAAACAAGCCGTTCCCCTGGAACGGCAGTTGAGAGACCTGGGGGTCGATCGAACGCTGGCCGACACCCAACGGGTGAAACCTTCGTACCGCCCTCAAACCTAAAGAATACGTCCCCG
>JACPTQ010000030.1 GCA_016192705.1 Deltaproteobacteria bacterium
ATGCGGAGGAGGGAGGCTGTTTAGATCCCATGCCCGGTTAACGAGGGTGAATATGTGCCCCCAGCGAACGCTCTGCCGGTATACGGTCGCGAGACGTCACAGCCACGACGTTGCTCGCACTAATCTCGCCAGGCGGTTCGCCGGGGACCCTTTGCAGTATGACTTCCTCCCGCTGCAAAGGCGAAAAGTGTCACCCGATCACCCGGGCTGAAATGTCACCCGATCTCCCGGTTGCACATTCTCACCGCCTCACGCGACCCATTTCCTTGCGGGGGCCGCGTTCGGCGGTTTCGAAAGGAGTTCTTCATGTCTCATCGGTTCATCGCCTTCGACGTTGCGTTCGAGTTCGCGCATCAGCTTGCTCCGGTGCTCCTGCATCTGCGTCGCAAGGATCGCTCTCTCGAAGATCAGCTTCGGCGGGCGGTGGCGAGCGTCGTTCTCAACATCAGCGAGGGCGACGGCAAATCATCCCTTCGCGATCAAGGGCGCTACTTCGAAATCGCTCGCGGTTCGTGTCGCGAGGCGAGGGCTGCACTCCGACTCGCGGCGGTTTGGGGTTACGTCGACAAGGAGATGGTCGCCGAACTCGATGCGATTGCCAATCGAGTGTGCGCATTGTTGTCAAAGCTCATCTCACGAGCACGGTGAGCATTGCGATCACGCGCGAGAGCAATGCGCCGATTTCGAGCGGTGCATCGTCGATCAGATCCAGTAGTGCCGCACACTCGCACGCTTCGCCTCGCGCGATTGCGTAACAGCGCCGCTTGTCAGCCTTGGCGACTCGCCCCGCGCCCTCGGCTGTGTTCGTCAGCACGCTCAACGATGCGCGACGAAATTGATCGCGCAAGACTTGGTTCGCGATCGGGAGCCGTTGAGCGAGACGCGCGAAATCGCGAGCGACGCGATAGCAATCGATGCGTTCGAGAGAGTGTGAAGCGGGAAGCAACTGATTCATGAGAAACCTCCTTTGGAGCCCGGAGTTGAGTGGGCTCCCGCCCAAAAGGCGCGGAGCGCCGGGGCGAGCCCACGAAACGACGGGGACAAAGGAGGTCGCGAAGGAGCGCTCCCGCTACCGCTACCGCACCCGCGCCCGCAACCGCGCCCGCTCTTCCGTCATCGTCGTCGTAGTCGTGATCGTGCTCGTACTCGTGAACGATCTTTTCTCTCCGCTCCCGCTCCCGCGCCGTCCCGTCATCAGCGGCCCGTGCGGCGCAGTTCATCACTCGCCCAGCACATCGTGTATGATCCCGATATGAGGAACTCACCTTGAGGCGTTCACCAGAAACGCAAATGAAGGGTAACGGCTCGCCCGTCGAACATCCGGCAGGCCCCCAAAAGATGCTGCGGTACGCGCGCGGCCTCGAGAATCGGCTCGACTACACACCGCCCGCGGCCGCCATCCAGCCCGTGCTCAACATCACGTCCGCGCTCGAAAAGGTTTTCCGTTACGAGGTCCACAATTTCGACTGCCTCCTCAAGACGGGCCCCGCAATCGTCGTCGCGAACCATGGAATCTTGCCGGTCGAAATGTTCATGCTGGGGGCCCGTTATTTTCAAAAGACGGGGCGAATCTTTCGGGGCATCACCGATCCGCGCACGTTTCAAACGCCCTTGCTCCGCGACCTCTGGACGACCCTCGGCGTTGTTGACGGCACACCGGATAACGCCGTGGCGCTTCTTCTGCGCGGCGAGAAGATCATGATCATGCCGGGCGGCGCGCGCGAAGCGTTCAAGTCGACGCGCCAGCGTTACAAGATTCGTTGGGAAGGTCGCGCGGGCGTTGCGCGCATCGCGATTCGCGCGAAAGTTCCCGTTATCCCGGTAACCTGCGTCGGCGTCGACCACATGTATTACGTCGCCAACGACGCATATCGATTCGAAAAGTTGTTTCGCGAGCGGCTCGGCACCAAGCTCATTCCAATTTCGTTTTTCTTCGGCATCGGGCCCTTCCCGTTCCCGGCGAAACTCACGCAAACGGTCGGCGAGCCGATCTACTTCGATGAGCCCGCGTCGACGCTCGACGATCCCGCGCGCCTTGAGTCGCTTCAATCTCGGGTCGCACAGACGATGCAGTCGATGCTCGACAACGCCCTTGCGACGTACGATCCTTTCGCGGGTTCGGTCGTTTGAATGAAAAACGACGTTTGCCCGTCTAACGTGCCTGGGGAAAGGGGTTGCGATGATGCATGAAGGACTGTCATTCACACCAGTGGCGCTAACTGTTGGCACATGGCTCGCGATCACGGTTGCGGCCTCTCCGGTTGAGGCAAAGTCCCAATTCGAGGTGGAGGGGTGTGTGCCGTTCATGAACGACGCGATGCCAGCCGCAGCCGACGCCGCGGTTAGCCGCGCCGCAAGCTGTCTTGGCGGTGCGCGCGGGCTCAACGCGAAACTCGCCACCGCGATAAAGAAAATCGCAAGAAGCGGCAAGGTGACTCTTCGGTGCAGCGATCAGAATCTAAAAGGACACGGACGCACGGAACGCCTTCCCGGCGGGAAAGTCAGGATAAGCGTTGACACGCCGAACTTCAGCAGCGACGAGTACCAAGTCACGGCTGGCGACAGAACCAACGTTAAGGCCCAAAAGTCTGAGGCGCTGCGCGCGCGGCTTGCCGAGCTTCTCTTTCACGAACTCATTCACGCAGTCGACGTCAAGCACCGTTACGTAAACTCATCGGAGATTCACAACAGCGCAACTGGGGCACCGGACGTCGTATACAGTTGCCATCTTGCTTGTTACCCAGGTCGCGCAGAAAAGCCGGGCGCCAACATGATGAACGCACGCAAGACGCTCAACATCCCCATCGACCTCCCGGAACGGAAGACATTCCCCTGTCCATTCGAAGGTGAAGGGCCGTGTCGCGCACTCCGACGTTACGCTTACGTTTGCCACGCTGGGAAGCCAGTCAAGGTGACCCCGAAGTAGCGCGGGTTGTGCGTCTCAAGCGTTTCCAGTACCATAGTGAGTGATGTCGCGTTTTCGCAAAGTGGTCGCCGCGGTCCTCGCGGTTTTCGTCGCGGGGCTCGCGGTCGAGAACGCCGTCTCGATGGCGTGCCCGATGGAGAAGAGCGAGCGGTGCGGGTGCTGTGACGATAAAGTCGCGCGCATCTCCGATGACGCGAATGAATGCTGTTCGGTTCTGTCCGTCGCGCGGCGAGCTTCACTTCCAGCTGAGCTGACACCCGTTTCGCCATTATTCGATCATGGGGCGCTGCTGGGATTTGTCGTGGTTGCAGCCACAGGCTCCATTGACGCTGCATCAACGATCGCAGCTTCTTGCCAGAGGTTTGCACCGCCGGGTGCTCCGCTCTTTCTCGTTTTTCAATCGATTCGCTGCTGAGCCACAACACACCCTTCGCGTGACCGCTCCGATTTAGCCGGAAGGCTTCATTGTGCGCGGGTTCGCTTTGGCCCTTTTGTCCGAGGTGTGAATGGGACCGCACAAAAACTGGATTGCGCTCGTTGTTTTTTTGGCACCGCGGTTTGCGCCCGCGCTTTCTCTCGACGAAGCGATCGAGCGTGCAGAAAAAGAATACCCCGATGTCGCAGCGGCAACCGCGGCGATCGACGCCGCACGTGCACGCGTGCCGCAAGCGAAGGCGTGGCAAGACCCGATGTTCGCTCTGCGGCTTTACCAGGTGCCGACGAATTTCGAATCGTTCCCGGTGATGTGGGAGATCGCGCAGACGATCCCCTTCCCCGGAAAGCTTGGTGCGCGCGGGCGCGTGGCCGAAGCGTCCGTCGATGTCGCGACGCGCGAGCGCGAAGCACGGGCTCTGGCGGTGCGACAACGCGTTGCGCGCGCCTACTTTCGTGTGAAGGCGGCCGAGCGCCTCGCGAAGGTTTATCGTGAGATCGATTCGCTTTACGCACAGACACTGCGCCTCGTCTCATCGCGGCTCTCGGTTGGTCCATCGAATCTCGCTGACATCCCACGAATCGAAGCCGACCGGGCCGCGCTCAAAATCGATCTCCTCGAGTTCAACGCGAGCCGACGCCTGGCCCTCATTGAGATGGCCGCGCTCCTCGGTTTACGCGATGCGGATGCTGTGCCTCGGCTCACCACCGAACCCGCGCTGCGAGCGGTCCCGACGGCCACGCGCCTCGTCGACTCCACGCTTTCTCGCCCCGACATCGCGACGTTGTCCGCGTCGATCAATGAATCACGCGCCGAAGTTGCCGCGCGGAAGAAGGAACACCTTCCCGACTTCATGGTGAGCGCGTCGTACATGGCGAACTTTGGCGGCATGACCGACATGTGGTCCGTCGGCGTCGCAGTCAACGTGCCCTTGTTCTATCGCTCAAAACAAAAAAGGGCCGTCGAGGAAGCGGAGGCGATTGTTCGGTCGCGCGCAAAGCGTCTCGACACGCGCATGCTCGAAGCGCGTCTTCAGCTCGACCAGGCGCTCGAACGTCTTCGCATCGCCGCGGCGCATGTGCGACTTCACACGGGAACGCTTGTCCCGCTTGCGGAGCGCGCGCTTCACGCATCGCGCACGGCTTTCGCGGCTGGGCAGGGCGACCTGTTCGCCATTCTCGATGGCGTGAAGCAGCTCGTCGGACACCACCGCGATCGCGAGCGGTATCTCGCGGAGTTTGAGGCGCGGTGGGCGGATTTGGAGGAGGCAATTGGGCAAAGACTGAGAGGGAAGAAGATTCACCACGGAGACACGGAGTCACGGAGTATGGAAAAGGAAAAGCGAGGAGGAAAATAATGGCGACGACAACAAACGATGCAGTCCATGGACATGGCGAGACGATGCCCGAGGGCGAAGAGACCGCGCCGCCGGGCTGGCAAGTGATGGCGTTTATGCGGTGGATCCTCGTCGCCGCGATGTTTAACTTGGCTGTTCTCTCAATCCTCTACTACGCGAACGTCTTCAAGCCGAGCGGAGCGAGTGCCGCTGGAGCCGTCTATTACTGCCCGATGCACCCCGCGGTGGTGCAGGACCATCCGGGCGAGTGCCCGATTTGCGGTATGAATCTTGTGCTGAGAGACAAGGCGGGAGCGGGAGCGGGAGCGGGAGCGGGTGCGGGTGCGGGTGCGGGTGCGGGTGCGCTACGCGCCGGCCACGAAGGGCATCGCCACAACCCTTCCGACCCTTATTACTGCCCGATGGATCCTGACGAGACAGCGCTCCACGCAACCGACCGATGCCCCGTCTGTGGAATGAAACTTGTGGCGCGGAGCAAGGCGGGAGCGGGAGCGGGAGCGGGAGCGGGTGCGGGAGCGGGTGCGGGTGCGGGTGCGGGTGCGGGTGCGGGCGACACCCCCGGCCTTCGGCCTGTCGAGATCGCCGCCGACCGCGTGCAACTCATGGGAATCCGCACAGCGCGCGCGACGCGTGAGACGCTGACGCCTGAGCTCAAAGTGGCCGCGACGCTCGTCGCGAGTGAGCGTGGCGTTGCGCGTGTCCATACGCGTGTCTCGGGGTGGATTGAACGCGTTGACGCGCTCGAAACGGGTCGCACCATCGCGCGCGGTCAAGTGCTCGCGGCGATATACAGCCCCGAGGTGTATGCCGCAATGGTCGATCATCTGAATGCCGTGAAGTGGGGGAAGGAGGAAGAAAAGGAAAAGAAGGGACTCACCACGGAATTTCGCGAGCGATCTGCCGAGAGCCCAGCGGCCTCTCGCCGCGAGCGAAATGGGGAGCCCGACGGAATCGGAGGGCGAACCCAACCACATCCACTGAGGCACGGAGGATTAAACAGGGGAACCGATCTCGCGCGCGCGACGCGTAAGAGGCTCGCGCTGCTTGGTGTCTCAGAAAGCGAAATCGCGGCGAGCGAGAAAAGCGGCGAGCCCACGCGACTCACGGCGCTTCGCGCGCCCGCAGGTGGCACCATCACGCGGAAGGCCGCCGTGCTTGGGCTCTTCGTCCAGCCTGGCACCGAGCTCTTTGAAATCACCGACCTCACGACCGTGTGGGCGATCGCCGATATCCTCGAAGGCGACGCGGCGCGCATTCGCAAAGGCCAGACCGCGCGGATCCAATTTGCGACTTACCCGGACGACGTCTTCAACGGCAAGCTCGACTTCATCTACCCCGCGCTCGACACGGATGCGCGGGCCGTTCGCGTCCGCATCGTCCTCGCCAACAAGGCGGGCAAGCTCCGCCCGGGGATGTACGGCCAGGTCACACTCGACTTGGCCACCGAGCGCGGAATCTTCGTGCCCATCGAGGCGATCGTGAACTCCGGCGACACGCAGGTGGTCTTTCTTGCGCGCCCAGCCGGCCGCTTCGAGCCGCGCCGCATCACCCTCGGCCCCCGCATCGGCGATCGCGTTCTCGCCAAGACTGGCCTTGTCGACGGAGACATCGTCGTGACGACCGGCAACTTCCTCCTCGACTCCGAGAGCCGCCTCCGCACCGCGCTTGAGGGGATGAAGTGAGGTCGCGCCAATGGTAACCCGCATCATCGAGTTTTGTGCGAAGAACCGCGCCATCGTGTTCCTCGGCGTCGCCTTCGCGCTCGCCGGCGCCGTCCTTTCGATCCACCGCGTCAAGCTCGACGCCATCCCCGACCTCTCCGACCCACAAGTCATCATCTTCACCGAATGGATGGGCCGCAGCCCCACGCTCATCGAGGACCAAGTCACCTACCCGATCGTCTCGTCGCTCGTCGCCGCGCCGCACATCCGCGATGTGCGCGGGTTCTCGATGTTCGGCATGTCATTCATCTACGTCATCTTCGAAGAAGGGACCGACATCTATTGGGCACGAAGCCGCGTCCTCGAATACCTGTCGAGCATCCGCGGCCGACTGCCCGAAGGCGTGAACCCCGTCATCGGCCCAGACGCGACGGGCATCGGTTGGGTCTTCCAATACACGCTCGTCGACAAGAGCGGGCAGCGGGGGCTCGATGCGCTTCGCACCTACCAAGACTTCACGCTTCGTTATCTCCTCGCGAGCCTCCCCGGTGTCGCGGAAGTCGCAAGCGTCGGCGGCTACCAAAAGCAGTATCAGGTGACCGTCAACCCGGATCGTTTACGCGCCTATGACGTGACGCTCGACGAGGTGCTCCGCGCAATTCGCGATTCAAACAACGACGTCGGCGGCCGCATCATCGAAATGGCCGGGCGCGAGGTTTACGTGCGCGGACGCGGCTACATCCAGGACTTGGGTGCCATCGAGCGAATCGCCGTGCGCACAACCGGACCCGCGGGGACGCCGATTCTCGTCCGCCACGTCGCCGACGTGCGGCTCGGACCCGACATTCGCCGCGGGCTGCTCGAGTGGAACGGAGAAGGTGAAGCCGTCGGCGCGATCGTCGTCATGCGTTACGGCGAAAACGCACTCGACGTCATCGATCGCGTGAAGCGAAAAATCGCAGAGCTGAAAGCCGCGAAGGCGTTCCCTGACGGCGTCGAGATTGAGATCGCCTACGACCGCTCAGACCTCATCCACCGCTCGATCACAACGCTCAAACACGCGCTCCTCGAAGAAGCGATCGTCGTCGCGCTCGTCATCCTCATCTTCCTCCTGCACGTTCGCAGCTCACTCCTCCCGATCCTGTCGCTTCCCCTGGCTGTCGCACTCGCTTTCATCCCGATGGTCGCGCTCGATATCCCGTCGACGATCATGAGTTTGGGCGGCATCGCCATCGCCATCGGAGCCACGGTCGACGCGGAAATTGTCATGATCGAGGCGTCCCACAAAAAACTCGAGCACGCACCGCCTGGAGCCGATCGCGACGCGCTTCTCGCCGAAGCCGCGCGCGAAGTGACACCCGCCATCTTCTTCTCACTCGTCATCATCGCCGTTGCGTTTTTGCCGGTCTTCGCGCTCGAGGGGCAAGCCGGGCGCCTCTTCAAGCCGCTCGCCTACACAAAAACATTCGTCATGCTCACCGCCGCAATCCTCTCGATCACGTTCGCCCCCGCGCTTCGCAACCTGCTCCTCCGCGGAAAAATCCGCCCCGAGAGTCGCCACCCCATTTCGCGTTTCATCATTCGCCACTACAAACCGTTCGTCTTTGTTGCGCTGCGACGCCCCATTTCGACGATTGCGATCGGCGTCTTTGCTCTCGCGTCGGCCGTACCGCTCGCGCTAAAGCTCGGCAGCGAATTCATGCCACCCTTGAACGAAGGCGATGTTCTCTACATGCCGATCACCTTCCCGAACATCTCGATCGAGGAAGCCAAGCGACAGCTCCAAGTGCAGGACCGTGTCTTAAAAAGTTTCCCCGAGGTTCACTCGGTCTTCGGAAAGATCGGGCGCGTCGATTCGCCGACCGATCCCGCGCCGCTGACGATGGTCGAAACCACGGTGCGCCTAAAACCCGAGAAGGAGTGGCGCAAACTGAAGCGCGCACGCTGGTACTCGTCGTGGTCGCCTGAGTGGCTCAAGGCGGCGCTGCGAAAACTCTGGCCGGAGGAATCGCCGATCGCCTGGGAGGAGCTCACGACCGAAATGAATAAGGCGATGCACTTCCCGGGTTGGACGAACGCCATCACGATGCCGATCAAAACGCGCGTCGACATGCTCACAACCGGCGTCCGCACGCCCATCGGCATCAAGATCCCCGGGAAGAGCCTCGAGGAGATCGAAAAAATCGGGATTGCGCTCGAGGGACTCATCTCGCCCATTCGTGGAACACGGAGCGTCATCTACGAACGTAACCTCGGCGGGCTTTACCTCGACATCATCCCGAAAGACGCGGAGCTCGCGCGGTATGGGCTCCGCATCGGAGACTTGCAGCGCACGATCGAAGCCGCGATCGGTGGGACGCCGATCACTGTCACCATCGAAGGACGGAATCGCTTTACGGTGAACGTGCGATACCCTCAAGACTTGCGGAGCGATCGCGACCGCCTTGAGCAAATCCTCATTCCACTTCAAGCGGGTGGCGGCTCCGGAAACGGCATGACGCCGGGCATGCGCGGTGCTCTTGAGATCGGTGACGCGTGGCCACGCGCCGTTCTCGCGCAAAACATGTCTGGAATGTCAGGGAGCAGCGGGCGCACAAACGAAGGTGCGGGCGGCGCTACCGGGGCGTCCAGTGGCTCGATGTCCGACGTGTCGGGGAGCGGCGGTTCGATGCCAATGCCGGGCAGCGGCACAGCAGCGAAAATGTCAGGCGGCCTCTTCGGCGGCGGCGGCGCGATGCCGCTCGTGCCCACCGCGCGACCAAGCGCCCTCCCCGCGCTTTCAACGAAGCGCTACATCCCGCTCGGCCGCGTCGCCGACGTTAAAATCGTCGGTGGCCCGCCGATGATCCGCGACGAACAAGGCCTCCTCGTCGGCTACGTCTACATCGACATCGACGCAAAGGCACGCGACATCGGCGGCTACGTGAACGACGCCAAGAAAGTCGTCAACGACGCGATCGCACGCGGCGCGCTGAAATTCTCGGAAGGCCACTCGCCCATCTGGACGGGCCAATACGAGCTGCTCGAAAAAATGTCGGTCCGAATGAAAATCGTGATTCCGATCACTCTCGCCATCGTCATCATCTTGCTCTTCTTGCACTTCAAGAACTTCATCGAAGTTCTCATCGTGCTTCTCTCGATTCCATTTGCGCTTATCGGTTCCGTGTGGCTCCTCTGGGCGCTCGACTACCGCCTCTCGACCGCTGTCTACGTCGGCATTATCGCGCTCGTCGGACTCGCGACGCAGACGGGCATCGTGATGATCGTTTATATCGACAACGCCTACGCGCGACGCAAAGCCGCCGGCAAGATTCGAGACCTCTCCGACATCATCTGGGCGCACATGGAGGGGACCGTCTTACGCGTGAGGCCGAAGCTCATGACCGTCGCGACAATGCTCATCGGGCTCATCCCGCTCCTTTGGGCGACCGGCTCGGGCGCCGACGTCATGAAGCGAATCGCCGCGCCCATGGTCGGCGGGCTAATCACGTCGGCATTTCTCACGCTCGAAATCATCCCGGTCATCTACACGTACTGGCGCCAGGAGCAGGTCCTTTGGGAGCGCCTCGCCGTGCTCGACCCGCGCCGCCTCTTCCGCCTCAAGATCCCCGCGACGATTCTCGGCGCAACGCTCGCCCTCAACGTCGCCGCGGCGATCACGCACATTTACGTCGACTGGCCCGACGACGTCACGCTCTGGACGCACGCCGCGCTCGGCTTTTTCTCACTCGCCTCCGCCGTCGACTACCTCGACAAGCGCCCCGCCGCGAAGCACCTCGTTTGGCCAGCACGCGCCGCGTGACGCGACAAATTCGCCCCCGCTACCGCTCCCGCCACCGCCTCCGCTACCGCTTCCGCTCCGTTCTCCTCCCCCATGTCCCTCTGTGTTTCCGCGCTCCCTCTTCTCTGTGTCTCTGTGGTGCATGTTCTCTTTTCCGCACCCGCCTCCGCATCCGCCCCCGATCTCCCGGTTGCACACCGCAGGCTCGGCGCCCGCTTCAAACTGCACGCCCCGCTGAATAAACCCTTAATTCTTTCAAGGTCTTGCGCGCCCGTTCCGAGACGGAAACCCCTTTTCGTTCGAAAACACCCTTCCGTTCCGAGACGGAGACCAGTTTTGCCCCCGAAACGGCTTCCCGTTCCGAGACGGAAGCCTGATGTCGGTCCGAACAGCTTCTCCGTTTCGAGACGGAGGGCTTCGCCCGCAGAACGGACGGCGCTCCCCTCCATGAAAAACATCCCGTTCCGCAACGGACTATCCCTGGGCCTGACGTCTTGGGACGCGCCCCGCCGCGAAGCGCCTCGTTTGGCCGGCGCGCACTTTGGCATAGCGATTCCGCATCCGCCCCCGCACCCGCTTCCGCCCCCGCTATCGCGTCCGAACGCGCGACTTGAAGAGCCGGCCTCCGAACGACATCGTGCGCAACCACGGCAAAATGGAACGAGGCCCACTGCGATCCCCCGCGAACGCCGCCCGAACGTTCTCGACAAAGAGCGGCAGGATCTCGCCAGCGAAGAACGCCGCCGCCTCGACCGACGCCAGTGCCGGGCGCCCCGTGTAACCGGGAAACGGATCGAGCGCGTGCCAGCCATTTCCATACGCCGCGTACGAAAGCTCGCTCGCCAGCGTGTCGCGACCGCACCACTTCGCCAAACGTGCAGCGCGCTCAAGGCCCGGAAGCGACGTCACAACTCCGCAAGGCGGGAGCTCCCGATAAACGGGGTCAACGCGTTTCGGTTCGTAACGCAGCATCATCGACGTCTCGAAAA
Source organism: Deltaproteobacteria bacterium (assembly GCA_016192705.1). GTDB lineage: Bacteria > Myxococcota > JACPTQ01 > JACPTQ01 > JACPTQ01 > JACPTQ01. Next base: position 11,148 of record JACPTQ010000030.1, read on the forward strand.
ACCCCGCATGAAAATCGCGCGGCAATTCGCCGAGCACCACATCGCGCTCCGCGTGGTCGCTCAAGATATCGCGTAACTGGGTGAAGCGTTTCACGCACGCGGCCGGATCGCGAGAGAGCGCAAGCATTTCACGCAAAAGAACATTGAGCGGCGCAGCCGCGGCGATACCCTCCGCCCGGCACCAGCGGACACCGGCCCAAAGCGCATCGTTGTGGAGCGGATGGCCGTGAAACGTCATGAGCACGATTCGCCGAGCACCTTTGGAGGCGGCCGAGCGGCAAGCGGCGATGACCGCCCTCGTGACATCGCGGTGCGGACACGCGACCGTTCCCTTGCCCGGCGTCGGTTCAACACCCATTCCGATTTCGTCTCCCCAAATGAGAGGTGCTCCGCCGTGCGCGTCACCGAGGCTTGCGTGCAACTCCCGCGCGAGTCCGAGCGCGATCGCTGCGTCGGTGTCGATCGGCAAATGAGGGCCGTGGTATTCGAGCGGGTTGACCAGGATGTAGACCGGCGCCCCACGCGCGAAGTGGGCTCGCGCCTCCTCGTTCGCAAGAGAGTCGAGCTTCATCTCGATCGACTCACGGTCCTTCATGATGATGCCACCTTCCAGAACGGTTACCGGGGCGACGGCGGCTTCGCGGTCGACGGTGTCGGCACAGCGGGAGCGGGCTGACTGGGCTCTGGCGGCGGCACAACCGTTGGTTTCGCGGGCTTCTGCGCTGGAACGAGCCTCCCCTCAAACGTCACTTTCACCGGCGCCTTGTCGCGCTGGTTCCAAATGTAGAAGCCGTCGATGCGATCGCCCTCGACTTTTCCCGTCCACGTTTTTTCCTCGTAGCCGAGCGCAGTTTTCGTGTGCGCCGAGAATGTATAATTTCCGTGCTTGCCAACGACGTCGAGTGAGCCCTTCATAAAACCCTTCGACCGCCCCTCGACCGACTCGAACCCCGAGTCGATCACAAGTCGGTCGCGCCCGATTTTCTTGTGCCCCTCGAGGAACAGGTCAACCTCAAAAACGAGTGCCTCCCTCACGACCTTCGAAGTCCCGCCACTCCCCGCACACGCCGCGACGAGCAGCAGAACGACCAGAAATCGATTCCCTATCATCGCTCTTGCCTCCTTCCGTTTTTCCGCGTCCGCAACAACAAAGGATTTCAACGCAAAGCCGCAAAGTCAAAGATCCCTCCCCTTCGCGCCTCTGCGTCTTTGCGTCAAATCCGCTCCCGCTCGTCAGCTCCCCGCATCCCCAACCGCAACGCAAAGAGGCCCGCCCCCATCCGAACCACAAAGCTGTGTGGCTGCACATTCGGCCGTCGCGACGCACGTGCGCGAACACGTCCGCCCTGCGCCCAATAGATCGCGCGCACAAAGAAGCGATAGACACCCGAGGTCGTACGGACACACCGCGCCTTCGCCGAGGGCCGGTGGCGGTTGATCGAACAAGCAGCGCGGCGCGCCCGCGATGGGCTGGCATCGCATTCCGCCCGGGCAGTTCGCATCGCTTCCGCACGTCGCAGCGCAGTACGACGTCATTCCGAGCGACGACCCGTCAACGCATCCCGCTCCCGCGTCGCAATCGTTCGCGGTGAAGCATCGATCGCCGGACGCGCCAACGCCGCTCGTCGTTGAGCCGGTTGAATCGATGAGCTTCGGGGTGCAGAAGGGCGAAGAAAAGAAAAATGCAACCACAGCGACGCAGAGGCACAGAGCGCGGAAACGCATGGCAAGGAACGCTGAATTCACTTAGCACCTCGGCGCACTTTCACAAGCTCAGCGGCGATCGAAACGGCAATCTCCGCGGGCGTCACTGCACCGAGCGAAAGCCCAATGGGAGCGTGGATTCGCGCGAGAGCGTCGGCGTCGAGTCCAGCCGACCGGGCTCTCATTTTCGCGCGCTCCACCTTGCGCTGACTGCCGATCATTCCCACATAGACGCATCGCTCCGGCGCGACACGCTCAAGAATCTCTTGGTCGAGCGCATGCGACCGCGTCACGATGACAATCCAATCGGTCGAGCGAATGGCATCGCCGAAAAAAAAGTCCTGCGCCGTTTGAAGCCGACACTCACAATTCGGGAAACGTGCCGCCGACGCCCATTCGGGGCGATCGTCGATCACAACCACGCTAAAGCCCAGCTCTGTCGCGAACGGCGCAAGCGCATGGGCAACATGCCCCGCACCAAAAACGAGCAGCCGCGGCGCCGGGACCGCATCCTCTCTATAGACGCGATCGCCAACGAGCGGCCCCCAACCCAAACGCCCGCGCCCATCGCCCTCAAGAACGCAGCTCCATGTGCGTGGCAGAGCGACGCCCGACCTCAACTCCGCAAAAAACGGATTCGACTCATCAACCGCCGCAATCGCGAACTCCATCGATCCGCCGCAGCACATCGCAAGCTCCGCTGTGAGATGCAGCTTGAGCAGCCGAAAACCACCGTCTCGCGCGACCGCACGCGCCTCCTCAATCACACGCGCCTCGACGGCGCCACCGCCCACCGTGCCTTCGATCGCGCCATCCTCATCGACCCAAATCTTCGCGCCAATCCGCTGGGGTGACGACCCACGCACATCGACCACCCAAGCCAGCGCACGCTTCGTTGAGGTTGAGACCACGACAGGATCATAGCGGCGATTGACCGCGGCTCCAACCCCTCGCCTCGTCGATTTCTGCTATAACGGCCGCGTGGCTCACCCCAACAGATTCTGCATCGGCACGCGGGGCAGCGAGCTCGCGCTCTGGCAAGCGCGACACATCGCGGGATTGCTCGGCGGCGATTCCGAAATCGTTATCATTAAAACAGAGGGCGACGAAATCCAGGGGCCGCTTAACGACAAGGGCGGGAAGGGGCTCTTCGTTAAGGCGATTGAAGACGCGCTGCTCGCGGGGCGCATCGACGTCGCGGTTCACAGTTTGAAGGATATGCCCGCCGTGCTTCCCGCGGGCCTCACGTTGGGCGCGGTCCCGGAGCGCGTCGATGCCTGGGATGTCGTCGTCACGCGTGCCCCTTGTGGCGGCGCGCGCGGCGGTCTCGACTCACTCGCAGCCGGCACGCGCGTTGGAACGGGTTCACTGCGACGAATCTGCCAGCTTCGTGCGCTTCGCCCCGACCTCGCACTCGTCCCGATGCGTGGCAATGTCCCCACGCGCCTTCGCCGCGTCGCAGAGGGCGCCTGCGAAGCTGTCGTCGTCGCCTACGCCGGACTCGCGCGCTTGGGGCGCCTCGAGGTCCCTTGGGCGCGCCTCCCGATCATCCCGGCCGTTGGCCAAGGAGCCATCGCTGTTGAGTGCCGCATCGGCGAAGAACGACGCGTCGCGCACATTCAGCACACCGCATCGCGCGTCGCCATCGACGCCGAGCGCGCGTTTCTCGCGAAGCTCGAAGGCGGCTGCCAGGTTCCGATCGCTGGGCACGCAACGCTCACGGGAGAGACCGTCCAACTCGAAGGTCTCGTTGGATCGGTCGACGGAAAACAGATCCTGCGCGAAACGGCAAGCGGGCCATCGAGGGATGCAGAGCGCATTGGTCGCACCGCGGCAGAACGACTTCTTGAGCGAGGTGCGGCGGTCCTTCTCAAAGAAGGTTCCCGATGACCGCCAAGGGCATGGTCTTCCTCGTCGGAGCGGGACCGGGCGATCCTGGGCTCCTCACGCTCAGGGCCGCTGATCTCCTCCGAGCGGCGGATGTCGTCGTCTACGATTCGCTCGTTTCAGACGGTGTGATGCGCCACGCGCGACCCGACGCGGAGCGCGTGTTCATGGGAAAACGCGGCGGGCAACCGTCCGCATCGCAAGACGAGATCAACGCGAAGCTCATCGCGCTCGCGCGCGCCGGGAAACGGGTCGTTCGCCTGAAGGGCGGCGACCCCTACCTCTTCGGACGCGGCGCCGAAGAGGCGCTCGTCCTTCACGCGGCGGATGTCGCCTTCGAAGTTGTACCTGGCGTCACGAGCGCCATCGCCGCGCCTGCGTACGCCGGCGTTCCGATCACACACCGCGATGCGGCATCGAGCGTTACGTTCGTTACGGGCCACGAAGACCCGACGCAGCCGACTTCCGACCTCGATTTTGGCGCGCTCGCCCGTTCCGGGACGGTCGTCTTTTTAATGGGCGTTCGGGGTGCTCGACACAACCTCGCGGAGCTCGCCAAGGCGGGTCGCGCACCCTCGACTCCCGCATGCGCCGTGCAATGGGGAACAACGGAGCGCCAGCGCTCGGTTGTCGGCACGATTGCGACTCTCGCCGATGACATCGAGCGCGAAAAACTAGGTTCGCCGGCGATCCTTGTCGTTGGCGATGTCGTCAAATTTCGCGACACCCTCAACTGGTTCGAGCGGCGGCCTCTCTTTGGACGCCGAATCGTCGTGACGCGCGCGCGCGAACAAGCGTCCGAATTCGCTGAGCAGCTTCGCATCCGGGGCGCCGAGGTCCTTGAGTTCCCAACGATCGGTGTCGCGCCCCCCACGGACTTTGGCCCGCTCGACGCGGCCATCGCGCATCTCGCGGATTACGACTGGATTGCGTTCACGAGCGTCAACGGTGTGAAATTCTTTTTTGAGCGGCTCTGGGAGCGTGGAAGCGATGTACGGGCGCTCGGGCGCGCGCGTCTCGCGGCGATCGGCCCCAAGACCGCGGAGGCCCTTGTGGGGCGTGGCTTGCGCGTCGACGTGACGCCGAGCGAGTTTCGGGGCGAGGCGCTCGCAGTGGCATTTGGCGACGTCGCGGGGCAACGCATCCTCATTCCGCGGGCGCTCGAAGCGCGCGAGGCGCTGCCCGACGAGCTGTCGAAAAAGGGCGCGCGCGTGGAGGTCGTTCCCGCGTACCGCACCGATCCGGGGGCGTTTGACACGGCGACGCTTCGCGACCGGATGGCGAATCGATCCGTCGATGCGGTCACGTTCACCGCATCATCAACCGTTCGAAACTTCGTGAACGCGTTTGGTCCGGGCGAGGCGGCCGCCCTCACAAAAAGTTGCGTCGTCGCGTGCATCGGCCCTGTGACCGCAGAGTCCGCGCGCGATCTGGGTCTCGCGCCAACCTTTGTTTGCGACACTTACACCATCGATGCGCTCACGAACCGACTGGTTGAACATTTTACGAAGGGGCCACACTCATGAACCCGAGCCTTCGCCGACTCCGCAGAACGCCCGCGCTTCGCCGCCTCTTCACGGAGACTCGCCTCTCTCGCGACAACTTGATCGAGCCGTTCTTTGTCGTTCCGGGGAAGTCGGTCCGCGCGGCGATCCCGTCGATGCCAGCGGTCTATCGCTTTTCCGTCGACACGCTCCTCACCGAAGTCGAAGAGACGGCAAAGCTCGGCATCCCCGCGGTTCTCCTCTTTGGTGTCCCCGACAAAAAAGACCCGCGCGCCACGCTCACCGCACAAAAAACCGGCGTCGTCCCGACCGCCATCAAGGCGCTCAAGAAGGCGTTCCCCGACCTCGTTGTCATGACCGACGTGTGTGTGTGCTCCTACACAAACCACGGACACTGCGGCATCGTCGTGGGCGGCGAGGTCGACAACGATGCGACACTGCCGATTCTCGCGAAGATGGCGGTCTCGCATGCGGACGCGGGGGCCGACGTGGTGGCCCCGAGCGCGATGATGGACAACCAAGTCGCGGCGATCCGTGCGGGGCTTGATGCTGCGGGGCACACGAAGACGCTCCTCTTGTCGTACGCGGCAAAATTCGCGTCGGCGTTTTACGGACCGTTTCGCGACGCGGCCACATCGACGCCGCAGTTTGGCGATCGGCGTGGGTACCAGATGGCGCCACCGAACGTGCGCGAGGCGCTCCGCGAAATCGAAGTCGACATCGCGCAAGGCGCCGACGCCGTCATGGTGAAGCCGGCTCTCGCCTACCTCGACGTCATTCGCGCAGCGCGTGAACGTTTCCCGCTCCCGCTCGCGGCGTACAACGTGAGCGGCGAATACGCGATGCTCAAAGCGGCGAGTGCAAACGGCTGGATCGAAGAGGAACGCGCGATGCTCGAGATGCTGACCGCGATTCGTCGAGCCGGTGCCGACACGATCATCACGTACTTCGCGCGGGCCGCGGCGAGGATGATTGGGTAGGGAAAAGAAAAGAGGAAACGTAACCCCAGAGATGCGTGCCAACGGAAAACCCAGAATTCTGACTGCTGAGGACGTCAAAAGGTTTTGCTGCAATCGACAAGTTCTAAATGACGAAGAGCTGGCCTATCTCGACTTTCACGCTCAACGGTTGGCGTACACGACCAACCTTGTTCAGAAGTATTCCAAAGAATTCTCGGCGAAAACTCTTTTGGACGTGGGCCCGCATTTCTTGATCAGTTGCATGAAGCAGTTCATTCGTCCTGACGTCTCTGTTTCAACGTTGGGATGGGCTAATGAGCGACTCGCTCCATCGCGCCTCGTCGACGATCATATTCAGTTTGACCTGAATCTCTGCTCAGAACAAAACGTCAACCGTATCGGCCGCCGCTTCGATCTGATTGTTTTTGCCGAAACTGTGAAGCATCTGCATACCTCACCCGTTCTTGTTTTGAAGATGCTAAAAAATGCCCTAAGAGAAAATGCCGGCGTCCTGATCATCCAAACACCGAATGCCGTATCGCTGTCAAAGAGGCTCGCCATGGTTCGGGGCATCAATCCGTTTGAGCGGATACGAGAGAGTCGCGACAATCCGGGTCACTTTCGTGAATACACGATGAACGAGTTGGTGGCACTTGGCAATGAGGTCGGACTTAGCCTGCATCACAAAGAGTTTTGCGACTATTGGGATTCGCACATAGAGTTACTCAGGCCGCTCGAAAAGGTATATCCGCCTTTCCGAAAGGCCATTACCGTCGCCTTTGTTTCCTAACCAGCTTATGAAGCGCGCGGTAAACGCCCTTGTCACGGGCACCGCGCGGCGTTACACGGTCCCCATGAAGTTCCACACGAAATACCTAACCTTCAGCACGAAAAAGCACCGCGACTACATCAACATCACGCGCGACGTTGAATCCGCCGTGAAAGAGAGCGGCATCTCGGACGGCATGGTTCTCGTTTCGGCGATGCACATCACGGCCGGCGTTTACGTGAACGACGCGGAAGACGGGCTTATCGCCGACATCGATGATTGGCTCGAGCGACTCGCACCTTTCAAAGCGGACTATCGCCATCACCGCACGGGCGAAGACAACGGCGACGCGCACTTGAAAAGTTTGCTCGTCCACCACGAGGTGATCGTGCCCGTCACGAAAGCGCGACTCGATTTTGGGCCGTGGCAACAAATCTATTACGCCGAATTCGACGGGCAGCGGCCGAAGCGCGTCGTTCTCAAGGTGATGGGAGAGTAACGGTGGGCGTCAAGCGAATTGCGATTCTCACGGGCGGTGGCGACTGCCCAGGGTTGAACGGCGTCCTTCGGGCGGTTGTGCGTTCGGCGACCCGCGAACATGGAATCGAGGTGATCGGCGTTCAAGACGGCTTCGAGGGGCTCGCGGTAACGCCGGCGCGCGTGCGGCGACTCGATGTCGGAGACGTGCGTGGACTCTTGCCCCGCGGCGGGACGATTCTCGGGACATCGAACCGCGCGAATCCGTTTGCGTTCCCCGTCAAGTCGCGTGGCCGCGTGCTCCTCAAGGACGTTTCGCGAACAATCATTCGACGCTTACGCACGCTTGGTGTTGACGCGCTGGTGGTCGTGGGCGGCGACGGGTCGCTCTCGATTGCACACGAAATGGGAAAACTCGGCGTTCGCGTCGTCGGCGTGCCGAAAACAATCGACAACGATCTCTCCGCAACCGACGTCACGTTCGGATTCGACACCGCCGTCGCGACGGCGGTCGACGCACTCGACAAACTCCACACCACCGCCGAAAGCCACCACCGCGTCATGATTCTCGAGGTGATGGGACGCAACGCCGGCTGGATTGCACTCCACGCGGGCGTCGCGGGCGGCGCCGACGTCATCCTGCTGCCCGAATTCCCGTACGACATTCGCCGCGTCGTCGCAAAAATCGCCGAACGCGCGCGCCACAACTGCCACTTCAGCATCATCGTCGTCGCCGAGGGGGCTTTCCCCGCGGGCGGTCGCGTCAAGACACGAAAGAGCGCGGTGGGTGCGCTCGCGCGACTTGTCGGAGCCGGGGAGCGTGTCGCGACGGAGCTGCGGGGACTTCACGGTGGTGAATCGCGCGTCACGGTTCTCGGGCATGTGCAGCGTGGGGGCTCGCCGTCGTCGTTTGATCGCGTGCTCTCAACGCGGTTTGGCGCCGCAGCGGTCGATGCCGTTGTGCGCGAGCGGTTTGGAACGATGGTCGCGCTCTGCGGCGCGGCGATTGAGACCGTGCCTCTCGCGGATGCCGTCGGCGTACAAAAGCGCGTCGACACAAGCACCGAGCTTCTGCGCGTCGCACAGGCAATTGGAATTGAGGTTGGGGCAATTACGCGTCGCTGAGAAGATCGCTTGCGGTGAGTTCGGGCGCGGATTTCCCAACTTCGAACCGCAAGAGCCCCATTTTCTCGTAATGCGGCCGAACGCGATCGCTGAGAAGCCCGATGCGTTTCAAGTTCGGGATGATCCGCTTGAACATCGTCACGCGAAACACATCCATGATCTTCGATTCGTTCGCGATGCGATCCCATTCGGCGCGCGACATCGCGTGCGCCCAGTACTCTTCATAGAATTCGTGCGCCAAAAACCGATTCCGCATGAGCGCCACAATCTCGCACGTCCAATCTTCGCGCTCCCGACGTTCGTGCTCCGAAAGTTGGTTCAAATAAAAATCGCGAAGCGCGAGAACGCCGTAATGAACGTGCCGCGCCTCGTCCGTGATGACGTACTTCAAAATCTCCTTTATCAGCGGCTCCTTGGTCCCCGTACGAATCGTCCCAAACGCCCCGAGCGCAAGCCCCTCAACAAGGATCTGCATCCCGAGAAACTTGATGTCCCATCGTGAATCAGACATGAGCGCGTCGAGAATGACGTACAGGTTGTCGTTTACCGGGTACCACTTCTGAAGCTTCTCTGTGAGATAACGGTGAAACACCTCGACGTGCCGCCCCTCGTCGACGACCTGCGTGCTCCCGAACAGTTTGCCATCGAGCCCGTCAATGCACTCGGTCACTTGCGCCGCCGCAAAGAGCGCCCCCTGCTCACCGTGCAAAAACTGGCTCAGCATCCACGCCATCAGCCCGTGAAGTTGCGTCGCCCTCTCGCGCTCCGACAGCGCCGTGAAGCCCGGCATATCGAAGAGCGGAAAATAATCGAACGGCATGAGCGCCTTGTCGGTGTCCATCGGATCGACGTCAATCGACCAATCGACATCCTTCGATGCGTTCCATTGACCGCTCTTCGCGGCCTCGTACAGCTTCGCCATTTCTGGAAAATTCCGCCGGTAGTGCCAGTCAAATCGCGACGTGTACCCAACTTCAATCGGCGTTGATTCCTCCCGCTTCGCGCGCTGCAAAATGAAACCGCGATACGCGGGGCCGAGCATCGTCGCGAGCGTCTTCAAGTTGCCGCGCATGACCGCCTCGGCGAGCACCGACCCGCCCTGCCGAAGGTTTGCGACCGCCGTCTTGAGTTGAGTCATGATTTTTCACCCCGTGTTGTTCGCGCCAGAACCGACGAAGTTACCATCACTCAATACTTTCACACAGGACGGCGGGCCATTCAATGTCCGCGCGTGGTCAGTTCCCCTGGGCGCGCAGCACGTTGAGCGCCGAACCCGCGCGGAACCAAGCGATCTGCTCGACGTTTAGAGTGTGGCGAAGCTCGATCGCGTCAACCGACCCGTCCGCATGGTGCAACCGCGCCTCCACGCTGCGCCCCGGCGAAAGAGTCGCGAGACCCAAAAGGCTCATCCGGTCTCGCTCGCGCACCTTGTCGTAGTCACCCGCATTCGCAAACGTGAGCGGCAAGAGCCCCTGCTTCTTCAAGTTCGACTCGTGAATCCGCGCGAAACTCCGGACGACGATCGCCGCGCCTCCCAAGAACCGGGGCGACATCGCCGCGTGCTCCCGGCTCGACCCCTCGCCATAATTCTCGTCGCCAACCACGACCCACCGTTTTCCCGCGGCGTTCAGGTCCCGCGCGATTCGCGGAATCGCGACGCCCTTCTCGCTCGTCAACACATGCGTGCCCTTACCCGCTTCGCCCGTGAACGCGTTCACGGCGCCCAGGAACATGTTGTCGCTGATGTTGTCGAGGTGTCCGCGGAATTTCAACCACGGCCCGGCCGGCGAGATGTGGTCCGTCGTGCATTTTCCCTTCGCCTTGAAAAGAATTGGCAACTCGATGAAATCGTTCCCATCCGCCCGGGCAAACGGCACGATCCGTTGCAGCCGCTGACTGCCCTCTCGAACCGCGATCGTCGCCTGCCCCGGGTCGATGGGTGGCGCAATATAACCCAAGTCACACCGCTCAAATCCGCTGTTCGGCACGTCGGGCGCCGCCCTCGGTGCGCGCAACTTCACGCGCGACCCATCCTTTGACACGAGCGCGTCGGTTACCGGGTTAAACGAGAGTCGCCCCGACAGCGCAAACGCCATCACGATCTCAGGGCTCGCAATGAACGCCAGCGTCGATGGGTTCGAATCGTTTCGCGCCGGAAAATTCCGATTGAACGACGTCACGATCGTGTTCTTCTCGCCCTTCGCGACCTCGTCGCGCTTCCACTGCCCGATGCACGGCCCACACGCATTCGAAAGCACAACGCCGCCCGCTGATTCGAGCGCCGCGAGCTGCCCGTCGCGCAGAATGGTCACGCGGATCTGCTCCGAACCTGGCGACACGTACAGCTTGGTCGCGCACTTCACACCCAGCACTCGCGCCTCTTCCGCGACCTCCGCGACGCGCGATAAATCTTCGTACGACGAATTCGTGCAACTCCCGATGAGCGCCGCCTTCACCTCATCCGGGTAACCTTCACGCTTGACGTCGTCTGCCAGTTTCGAAATTGGCCGCGCCAAGTCCGGTGTGTGCGGTCCGACCACCTGCGGCTCGAGCTTCGATAAGTCGATTTCGACGACGCGCTCGAAGTAGTAGTTGGGCCGCGCCTCGACGTCGGGGTCAGCCACGAGCATCGCGCGATTCTTCGCCGCGAGGTCTGCGAGCACCGCGCGCCCCGTCCCACGAAGGTATTTATCCATTCGCTCATCAAACGGAAAAACCGACCCCGTCGCGCCCAGCTCCGCGCCCATGTTGCAAATCGTCGCCTTACCGGTGCACGAGATCGCGCGCACGCCCGGCCCAAAATACTCAATGACGCGATTCGTCCCGCCTTTGACGGTGAGCAATCCACAAAGATAAAGGATGACGTCCTTGGGCGACGTCCAGCCGTTCATCTCGCCGACGAGCCGCACGCCGATCGGCTTCGGGTACTTCACCTCCCACGGAAAACCCGCCATTACGTCGACCGCATCGGCGCCACCCACGCCCGACGCGATCATGCCGAGTCCGCCCGCGTTCGGCGTGTGCGAGTCGGTGCCGATCATGAGGCCGCCTGGAAACGCGTAATTCTCAAGGACGATCTGATGAATAATCCCCGACCCCGGTTTCCAAAAACCGATGCCATACTTCGCGGACGCCGTTCGCAAAAATTCGTACACCTCGTCGTTGTCGACAACCGCGAGCTTTAAGTCGTTCGCCGCGCCCGCGTGCGCCTGGATCAAATGGTCGCAATGCACCGTTGTTGGCACGGCGACGCTCGCGCGCCCCGCGTGCTCGAACTGGAGGAGCGCCATTTGCGCCGTCGCGTCCTGCATCGCCACGCGATCCGGTCGAAGCATCAAATAGCTCTCGCCAGGTTTCAGTTCCTGCGTCGTGGGCTCGGCCAAATGCCCGAGTAGAATCTTCTCCGCGAGCGTCATCGGGCGCCCCACGCGCTTCTTGATCACTTCGAGATTCTTTACCATCCGCTCGTACGCTCGGGTCACAAACTCAGGTGTGCTATCGATTCGTGCGTCGTGTGTCGTCATGCGTCCTCCGGTCCGGAACGGAATGTTACCGCAGTTTGCGAAGGTTCTCGAAAATGTTCTTTTTCAGAACTTTGGCGCCATCGACTGCTTAAGCGAAGCGACGTGGGCGTGGATCGACCGCTCCAGCCGGGGGGCAAGGCGCGCCGCGAGCGCACGCTTCGCCGCATCTGCCGCCGGCGCCGTCGCCGCCATCCACGAGTCGTATGTGTGCCCCACACGCGCGAGGAAGTGGTTCGCGAACCGTTTCGCGAAAACCGGCGCCTCTCGCGCGAGACCCGCCGCGTACGCCTCCATATTTCGCTCCGCCGCATACGCCCGCTCCCAGTCGGCGGGCCCGATCTTCGGCGCCCAGTTGCATGCGATCGCCCGCTCGAGCCACTTGTCCTCCCTCGGAACCCCCGAAATCTTGATGGGACAAAGATCATACGGCAAATCTCGCAAACAGACGGTAAGCAGCTTGTCGAGGATCGTCCCCTTGACGCTCGACACCAGTGGGCTCATGACGGCATTTAACCCCTTCGCGAGCAAGCTCCGCACGAGATTCGTGAGCTTGTCCGCAAGGTAGTTCTCAAGCGTGGTGACGACGTAGTCAAAGACGAACGTGACAGCGACAACGAGCGCCCCACCCGCAAACGGGATCGCTGCGACCGCACTCGCCGCCGCATCGCGCACCGGGTTTACGAGTGACCGCAGCTTCCTGAAGCCTTCCGCGAGAAGCGACCTCGCCTTTGGCAAAATGAACCGCTCAAGCCGCTCCGCGAGAAGCGCCTGCACGTTCTGAACGATGACGTTGAGCATGCTGTCCTCGCCCGGGTTCTTCGCAATCCCCTTGAACTCGAGGAGCATGTTCTTCAGGTCTTGCTGCGCTTTCTTAAATTCGTCCTTCGCGGCCTCAAGCAGCTTTTCGTCTGCATCGGTTTTCACCGACTTGCCTGCGATCTTCACCTTGAGGTCCGAAAGAGCGTCTCTCGCCTTCACGATCTCCTGTTGTGCGGCATCGATCTTTTTCTTCCACTCCGTCCAGTTGGGCGTGAACTTCTCGAGGTACCGCTTCACCCACGCTTCGATGAGCTCCCCCTTCACGTTCGCGAGGTCGTTCATGATCTGCCTCACATCCCCGAGCTTCGGAAGCAAGAAATCGAGAACGAACCCGACGAGCCCGCCGACCTTACTCTGGACACCGCCCGGATCCCCTCCTGCTTGAGTCACGTCTTGCTTCGCATCCGCGGCCGGCTTTGCGCGCGCCCAAACCTCGTCCGAGTACTGAAACCGCTCGCACTTCATCCAGCCCGGCTCTTGCGCGTAGGCCGACGCGTCGTACGACGGCGCCTCGACATACCAAGGCGATTTCGCCTTCTTTGAGAACGCCTTCGATGCGCTCAAGGTTTTCGAGCTTTCGCCTGGGATCGCCCCGTAGCACCAGAGTCGCCCTTTGCTCTCAAACCCGCTCGTCGACATAATCCCACCCAAAACGACGGGGGTTTGTGTGCAAGCGAACGCTCCCGGTCGGTTCGTGGCTTCGATGCAAAAGACCGGGCCCCTCGCGTTCTCGGGAACCTTCGTGCGCGCGTGCTCAAGGAGCTCGAGCCGCGTCATGAAAGGACCCGGACTGCTCGCGACCTTTGTGACACTCCCCCACGCCCCGTTCTTAATTCTCTCCGACACCTCCTGCAGAAGCATGGTGAACGAGTAGAGAAGGTACGCCGGAGCCCGGTACGGCCTCACCAAGGGCTCCTCGGTCTCATCCCGCACGTCCTTGTACCAGCCTCCATCCGGCGCCCGCTCGCCCGTGAGCGCTTCCTTCACGAGTGCACGGAGCCCCTCGCTCTTCTTGTCGTTAAGATTCATCGCGCCCGCGAGCTTTAAGAGCGTGATGTTCCTCAAGCCGTCCGGCAACTCCTTAGAGTCGACGAGCATGAGGTGCCGCATCGCCCCGCGGTGCCCAAGGAACGCCGCGTAGTCAGCCGGGGTCGCGAGATAGACCATCGTCAAAAAGTGTGACCACTGGTCCTTCGTCACCGCGCTGTTCGGTCCACCGGGAAGCTCCTTTATCGAAAGCTCGACTTCGAGGAGCCGCTTTTTCTCCCGAGCGATGTCGTCCGGGGCCGCCGAGCACTGTCCCCCACTATAAACAAGCGAGCCCGAACCACACTTTTCCTCGTAGAACTTCTCACGTGCGTTGATACTCTTCTCAACGGACGTCTTCTTGTCGTCCAGATTTTTTTTCAGCTTGCTCACCTGATTGTCATCCGCCCACTTCTTAACCCAGTAGCCGAAGTTCGGAATGTTCCCCTCCGCGATCGTCGTCCACGAGAAGAGCCGCTTCGAGCAGTGAAGCGACGGCCGGTCGCCTGTCGGTCCCTGGTAATCGCGCACCCAGCGCCCCCCCTCACAGATCCAGGTTGCCTTCTCGATCCTCTTTCGCCCCGCATCACTTCGATCAAACCCGCAGAGCCATACCGGCTTGCCATCCTTGACTTGGGGCGACGTGTGGATCGCGCAGGTGTAGCCGCGACGGTACTGACCCCGCACGCAAGCGCCGCTCGAACAGTTCTCGGCAACCTCGTTTGCCCTCATCTCAAACCACTGCGCCATGCTCTTCTGGTCGTAGCCGCAAACGACATTCACCATAGAACCGCCGTCGAAGCGGCAGAAATCCTTGACGCCGCCATCGCCGCTGTCGTTCGACGTGTCCGAAAACCTGAGCTTCTCCTCGAACGACGGCTCCTTCGCGATCTCTTTCAGACTCTCCGTGCCGATGAGCGATGCGTTTCGCGTGCGACGCAGCTCCCCAAGGATGTCGTACGCATCGAAGATGTCCGTCATCCGCGGATTCTTGTCGACCGTGCCGTCCGCGAAGTCTTTGCACTCGGGGCGGTTGAACTTCCAGCAGTGGAGCCTCCCCCGCGCTGGCTGCGACACGACGTTCGCAATCTCGGGAAAAGCCCGGTCGACGTACGGCGTCGTCGCGCAGAGTTGCACCCCTTCCTCGAACGGCCCAGATTCGACAAGGCCACGGGGCACGCCACAGACGAATGACTTTGTCCAGTCGGTGTTCTGGCCCCTGTGTGTGAGCGGTCGGTTCGCCTTGCAGTAGAGACGCTTGTGGCCAAAGAAGTAGAGGAGCTCTTCGCGCGTGAGAGAGTACATCTTCGGCTCGTCCGGGATCGGGAACGGTTTCTCGTCCTGCGCCTTCGCCTTGTTCTTGTATTTGTTGTCCGCCACATCCTTCCCCCACGTCTGGATCCGCATCATGTGGCACATCGAATCGATGTCGGCTTTCTCCGAAGCGGCACCACCTCCGGGCGCCGGGATTTGCACGCGGAAGATCCGCTGCCTGCAGCGAAAGCCGCTGCCCGCCTCGCCTCCAGGGGGCAGACGAAATGTTTCCTCGACATAGCCACCCCCGACGCACCCCCACGGTGGAACCTTATACTCCCCCTTTTCCTTGTCGACCGACGTCGCGACAAAGGCGAAGGTGGTGTTCATCCAGTTCGAAGAACAGACGGCCGTCTCCGAGGACCACTCCGTCGTCGTTCCGCGCTCCCCTTGCGCGAGCGGACGGCAGAAGATGAGCGGCTGGTCGTCGTGGCCCAAGGCGCCGCGCACCGCCAATCCGAGCTTTAACCCGCCAGTCCAGGCCGCGCCACTCTTGACCGGGCGACCAAAGATCGCTTGCGCGATGCCCGCATAGTTGTCGAAACAGGGCAAGGCGGGAGCAATCCCCGTGCAAAACTTCTTCGGCGGGATCCTCTTCTCCGCGGGGATCTCGAGGAGACTTTCGGTGAGCCACTTCTGCCGGTCTTTCTTCGCGCCACTCATGTCTATAAAAAGGAGGCCCCCGAGACCTCCCGGCCCCGCCTTTCCGGCCGATTCATCCGGATCGACCTGGAGCTTCATGAAGGCGGATATCGACCGCTCAGGGGTTTGCGTCGGTGGCGCACCGCCCCCGGCTGGCGGCGGCGTTGACGGCGGCGGCACCCAAGCGATGATGTCCGGCGGCCCCTTCTTGCGAGTTCCGGTCGGCGGCGGTGGTGGTGGTGGCGGTGGCGGCGGTTTCACCAAATACTTCGTGAACGTCCCGCCGGTCGTATCGGCTCGAGTCGCCTCCGGCTTCTGCGTCACGCTCATCGGGTACTTGAACTCGCCCGGCGGTGGCCGGTTTGGCGCGCCGCTGTGCGAGAAGCTCCCCGACATCGTGTTCCCCGTGATCGTGACGCGGTACCACTGCCACCAACCGCCGCCAATTCGGCGAAACTCGAGAACCCGACTCGCCGCATTGAAGCCCACTGAGTCGACCGTTCCTCCCCCTTGCACGATGATCACCTGAAAACCACCACCCTGCGCGATGATCCGGAGCGCAAACGGGTAGTTGTTCGAGTGCCCCGTCCACTCGCCCACAGGGGTCGTCGTCGTCGGCGGCGGCACGGCCCGCATCATCCGCCCCTGAGCGAACGCAATCCCTTCTAGAGCGACCCAGAGCAACGCTGCGTAGCTTGCGATCCTTTTCATCTTGCTCTCCTCAACTGCGGTTTGCGTTTTATCACGTGTTTATTACCGCCCGGGAAGCCTGAGCCTACCTCTGACCACCGGCTTCTTCGTCAGGCTCGTCGTCCACTTGAACTCGCTCCGCAGTGGTCGGTCTGGAGTATCGGTGTGCGAGAAGGTCCCCGACATCGTGTTCCCCGTGATCGTGACGCGATACCACTGCCACCAGCCGCCGCCAATCCGGCGAAACTCGAGAACCCAGCTTTCCGCATTGAAGCTCACCGAGTCGACCGTCCCGCCACCCGTGGTGATCGTCGCCGAAAACCCCGATGCCGTCTTGGCGATCGAAACCGCGAATGGGTAGTTGTTCGACTGCCCGGTCCACTCGCCCACAGGGGTCGTTGGCGGCGGCGGCGCCTTTCGCGTCATGTTCGTCGTCCACTTGAACTCGCTCCGCGACGGCCGGTCTGGCGTGTCGGTGTGCGAGAAGGTCCCCGACATCGTGTTCCCCGTGATCGTGACGCGATACCACTGCCACCAGCCGCCGCCAATCCGGCGAAACACGAGGACCCGGCTTTCCGCGTTGAAGCTCACCGAGTCGACCGTCCCGCCACCCGTGGTGATCGTCACCGAATAGCCGGATTGCGTTTTCGCGATCGACACCGCGAATGGGTAGTTGTTCGACTGCCCCGTCCACTCGCCGATGGGGGTCGTCGTCGGCGGCGCCGAAGGCTCTTTCTCCCCGTGGGGGATTGGATCCCCCGGGACCACTGGAACCACCGGTGGCGTGACGATCGGATCCGTCGTCCCTGGTGTTTTAACGTGCGAGACGCCACACGCCTCGGCAATCTCCTTGTAGATCGCTTTGCCCGGCGTGACCCCCGTCTTCATGAGGAAACTAAGAACCTTCTCCACGAGGTGCCCGACCTTTGCCACCGCCGAAGCCCCGTGGGTCAACGCGGCGATGGCAACCTCGAGAACAAGCGCCCCCGCGATCTCGCACGCCGTGCCCGAGATAATGTGCCACCACTCTTTCGCTTTCAGCTTCTGGACACACGCCCAAAGCGCCGACACACCGGTCTTGATTTTCGGGATCTGCGCCGAGACGTAGTAGCCGAGCCCGCACTGGAGCAGCACCGGAATCGCTATTGGCGCAAGCCCGATCGCAAGCCCGCCGCAGACCCATTTGTGCTCCCACGCCTGCTCAAGCGCCCCCTTGAGGAGCCCGAGGATCGACCCCACAAGGTCCGGGATCTCGCAGATGAAGCCCTTCTTGAACTGGAGGTGGCACGTCGCGGCGAACTCCCCTCCCACCGCCTTGAGCAGTTGATTCGTCAGGTCGACCTTGTTGAAGAGCTCGACGATCTTCGAGCACGAACCAAGATTCTCCTTCGCCCAGGCGACAACCTTGTCCCACATCTCGGAGAATTTTCCCGGCTTGTCCAGAGGCCCGGGTGGCGTCTTATCCTTGTCATCCTTGTCCTTCGGCTTCGGCGGCTCGACGCACATCTTCTTCGCGAACGCGAGACGCCCCTCGGCGAGACAGAGTTGCTCCTTTGACGCGGCACCAAGTCCCTGGCCCGCGTACTTCTTCGCCTTGGCAAGATAGTTCTTCGCCTTCGCGAGCTCACTCTGGACGGCGCTCTCTTGCGCTGGGGTCATCGGGACCTGGCACTGAAACGCATTCACCGTCCCCTCGACCACGGGGATCCGCGCTTTGACCTGCGAGAGCCACGTCGATGGCGTTCCTTTCGGCTGCCAGCACGCCTCGGTCTTGACGGGGGGAGTCACCTTCGGGTCGCACCCCGGATACCCCGCGTTCTTTACGTTGTTGAAAAGCGGCCACGCCTTGTCGTACGCGGGAATGTATTTCGCGGGCCACGAATCGGTCTTCGAGTTGCTCACGCAGTTCTGCGCTGCGCCGACCGCCTTCAACCCGTCACCCGTCGCCGAACACCCCTTCGATGCGAGGATCGAGAGAAACTGGTTGCACTGGTTTTGCACCTTCTCGCGTCCGCAGATCACTTTCTCAAAGTCGCTCTTCCCCGCGCACCCGTGATTGTCGAGCCAGGTATCCCAGGGCTCTGAGATCTTTGCCTCGCCCCGGTTCCCCAGCATCGCCACAAGCGCCGCCGCCGAAAGACCAACATTCACGACGCGCATCATCATGGAACCCCCTTTTGTTCCCCGCCTCTTCTTTAGACGCCGACACAGATGAATTCATTCAATAAGAAACCCATGGGGGATCGGGGTCAAGGGCGCCATCTTCGCTTTCGCAATCTGCTATTCTTGGCCCTGTTTTGCCGCGCTTGACACCAAAGATTCCCACGATCGCGATTGCGGGCGGCACCGCGTCCGGCAAATCGACGGTCGCGCGAAAGATCGTCGAAGCCTTCGACCCGCACCGCGTCGTTCTCCTTGAGCAAGACGCGTACTACAAGAATCTCTCGCACCTGCCGCTTCGCGAACGCCGCCGCGTCAACTTCGATCACCCCGACGCCTTCGACGACGCGCTCCTCCTTCGCCACCTTCGCGCGCTCAAAGCCGGCCGTGCGATCGACGCACCGGTTTACTCGTTCACACGTTACACGCGCGAGCGGTTCACGCGCCGCATCGCGCCCGGCGACGCCATCGTCGTCGAAGGGATCCTCCTCCTCGCGAGCCCCGAGCTTCGCGACGCCTTCGACATCAAGATTTACGTCGACGCCGAAGACGACATCCGCCTCATTCGCCGGATCGTCCGCGACGTTAAAGAGCGCGGGCGGTCGCTGGAAAGCGTTATTGACCAATACCAGATGACCGTGCGCCCCATGCACTTGACGTTCATCTACCCCCAGCGCCGCGTCGCCGACATCATCATCCCGTCGGCCGGCCGAAACGACATCGCCATCGACTGGGTCATTGGCGCCGTGCGCGAACGCCTCGCCAATCGTTAAGGGAGCGGCGACAGCAACTCGGTCGGCGTCTGTTTCCCAGCCGAACGAAGGAGCCCGCCCCCCGCGACCTCCAAGTGGCCAAGCTCGCATGCCATCGCGACGGCGTTGTCGATGAGCGCGCGCGAGGCGGACTCTGCATGCTTTGTCGCCCCTGTGACGAGATCGCGTCGAATCCGCGCAAGCACACGCTTCGCCCAATCCCGCGCAGCAAGTGAATTGCCCGCCCCGTCGCAGAGCTCGGCGAACGTCTCCCGATACGCCTCAACCGCGGGCGCAAGCAGGGCAGCGACATCCGTCTCACCGACAACACCCGTGAGCGCCGAAAGCCGCGCGCAGGCCTCATCGAAATTCGCGTCGAACGTGCGACCCGTTCGAAACGAGAACTCGAGCCGAAAGAGCCGTGACAGTGCCAACGCGCGCGCTCGGTCTCGCCCAGCCGCCGCGACAATCGCCTCGGCCGCAAAGAGGTGCAGGATTGTGTTTTTGTAAAAGTCGAGGGCAAGTCGACTGGCGTCGTCCACCGTAACGAACGAAGTTCCGTCGACCGTCTCGCGCCTTACCGTTTTCGCGCGCACAAACAGTTCAACCGCCTCGAGATCCCAATCGCGCCCCTCCGCAATCGCGCGCGACGGCGACCCTCCTCGCACAAGCGCCTCCGCAATCCACGCTTGAACGCGCTCACGAATTGTTGTTTCCGCAAGACCACGGCCGCCCGCCGTAAGGAGCGCCGCCGCCACAACCGCCGCGGGCGTGACGGGCGTCACCCGGTTAATTTCACCAACGACCGTGTGCCCAAGCGCCGCCGTTGCCTCGCGCCACGGCTCTCCATCCGCCTCGCCGCGCGAAAGCCCACGCGCTTCCACGAATCCACCGAGATCGATGGGCCGCGCAAACCGCACCTCGACGCGCCCATACCGCGACCACAGCACACGCCCCGCGCGCACCACCGCCCACGCATCTTCGCGCTTCTTCTCGCCGCCCGAGAGCTCGCGCAAATACGACTCCGATTCGACGAGCCGTTCATACGAAATAGAAATCGGCACGACCGCGATCGATTCACGCGCCGCGCTCGTTCGCCACGCGTCGACGACCATCGACAGCATGCCGAACTTCGGTGCGAGCAGTTTCCCAGTTCGGCTTCGGCCGCCTTCGATAAAAAACTCGACCGGATACCCCGCGCGAAAAAGCGCCTTCACGTAGTTTCGAAAGATCGCCGCGTAGAGGCGGTCGCCGCGAAACGAGCGCCGTAAGAAAAAGGCGCCCGCGCGCCGAAAAATCGCGCCGAGCGGCCAGAACGAAAGATTCTCGCCCGCGGCGATGTGTGGCGGAAAAAGTCCCTCCTCAAAAAAGAGGTACGACAAAACGAGATAATCGACGTGGCTTTTGTGCGACGGCACGAGGCAAAGTCGCGACCGTCGCGCGACGTCGCGAAGCGCGGCGAGACCATCGCGGTCAACGTCAATACCGCGGTAAATGCGCCGAAAAATAAACCGCATGACGCGCGCGAGAAATCGAATCATCCAGAGCCGAAAATTTGCCGCGACCTCGCCGATCATCTTCGCCGCGCGCCCGTGAATCTCAGGCGCCGGGCGCCCCTCGTCTCGCGACGCCCCGTGAATCGCTTCGCGCACCGCCTGGGACCTAAGCACGAGCTCCTTGAGCCGCCACGCCGGTGTGAGCGGTGGACCCGTTACGACGCGGCGCTCGCGCTGGATGCGATACCGAAGGTCAGCGAGCAGCGCGTGCGTGTCGGCGCCTCGGACAGCGGAAAACCTCGCCAAATCGACGACGGGCGCGACTTTCGCGATGAGCCGGTTGCGGTACCAGATGTAGAGCCAGAGTTTTCGCAACATCCCCGGCGACCCCACGTCACCAAACAGAATGTCCGCGAAGCGCCGTCGCCCACCTTGCGGCTCGCGCGACCACAAGAGCGCAACCGGAACAAACGTCGCCGGCAACCCCATGGTGACGAGCGGCAAGAGCGCCGCACGCGTTGGCGGTTCGCTGTGGCGTATCAGCGTTTGTGGTGCGCCCAGAAAAAGGATCGCCGCGCCGTTCGCTTTCGCGACCCGCGAGAGCCGTTCGGCATCGGATTCTCGGCGCCGCGCAAAAAGCGCGACCAGAAACCGCCACGGCCGAATGAAGAGGTTTGAAATCCCGACGGCCAGCTCCGGCACGCGAAGCCCCGCGCGACGAAGCGCCGACGACAACACCCACGCATCAAGCAAACTCTTCCCGAGGAGAACATAAAAGACGGGTCCCGCAAAACCATCGGCCGCCGAGAGCCGTTCGCGATCTTGCCCGTCCATCGCCGCGCGCCCGACAATCCACGACGCGACCTTCGCCCAAAACCCGGCGTGAGCCTTCACAGCCCCAGCAGCGTTCGCACATGGCCGAGCAGCCCCGCCGCCTGAACGGGCTTAGGAATAAACACGTTCGCGCCAAGACTCATCGCGCGCCGTCGATCCTCGTCGCCCCCCTCCGTCGTGATGACGATGATGGGGATCTCCCGATGCACCGCGTCCCGCCGCACGAGCGAAATCAACTTGAGCCCATCCATCACCGGCATGTTGATGTCGGTCAGCAAAATGTCGTACCGGCGCGTCGCGAGCTTCTTGAGCGCGTCGACGCCATCCGTCGCTTCATCCACCACGAGCGCATCGATTCGCTTCAGCGCCTGCACGATGAGCGCCCGCATCGGCGCCGAGTCCTCGCTGACGAGCGCCCGTCGTTCAGTCATGGGCGCAGTATACGGCTTTCATCCCCATCGCCTCAACCCGGCGGCCGCGGTTCCCGATGAATCGGCAACGCCACCGCGAACGTCGTCCCGCGCCCCTCTTCGCTTTCGATGCTGATGGCCCCGCCGTGACGCTCGATAATGCCCTTCACGAGGTACAGTCCAAGCCCGGTCCCACGCCCAATCTCCTTCGTCGTGAAGAACGGCTCAAAAATCCTCTCATAATTTTCTCGCGCAATCCCGGCCCCGTTGTCCGTCACGCGCACGATAACGTTATCGTCCGACACCTGCGATTCGACGCGAATCAACCCGTACGTTCCCATCGCGTGAGCGGCGTTCGTCAACAAGTTAATGAAGACCTGCGTGACCTTCCCCGGGTGGCAACAAACAGTCGGCAGCGGCGAGAGCGTCGTCTCAAGTTTCGCGCGACTCTTAAGCTCAGCCTGGCAAAGCACAACCGCCTGCTCGACACATTTATTGACATCGGTCTCAACCATCTCGGGTGAGTCGGTGTGCGCGAAATCTTGCAACTCGCGACAAATGCGCGTGATTCGCTCCATCCCGGAAAGACACTCCGCGACAACTTGACGCCCCTCACCTCGCCAAAACTCGTCCGATCCGCCGCCGTTGTCGAGCGCTGTCGCCACCTCACGCAAATTCGACGTCACGTAACCGGCGGGATTATTGATTTCGTGCGCAATCCCCGCGGCAAGCTGCCCAAGCGCCGCGAGCTTCTCGATGTGCCCCGTTTTTTTTTCAGCCGCGCGCAGCGCCTTCGTCCGACGCTTCACCTCGCGCTCAAGCTCAAGCGACGACCGCTCGAGCTTCGCCCTCTGCGTGCGGTTTTCAATCTCGAGTCGCCGCTTCTCAGCAATCATCTTGTGCGTCGTGACCGCGCGCGCCACGGTGACGAGCAACAAGTCGCGCCCAACCGGCTTCGTGATGTAATCAAACGCCCCGGCTCGGAGCGCTGAAATCGCGTTTGTAACGTCGGGAACCCCCGTCACCATCACGACGGGTAAGTCTCGATCTTTGTCGTGACAAATCCCAAGAAACGAAAGACCATCTTCACCGGGCATTTCGATGTCCGACAAAACGGTGTCGTAACGATCCGGAGCGAGCAGTTGGGACGCCTCATCAGCCGACGACGCCGCATCGACTTCGTACCCCTCGAGCGCGAGGAATTGACGGAACGTTTTTTGAACCATCGGATCGTCATCGACGATCAAGATGCGCGGCACGCTCTCCTCCTCGCGGCGTTTAACGCCAGCTACCCTTGTTTGTACGTGGGACTCCGCATCGTGTCAAACCGCGGGAAGCGCTGTAGACTCTTTCCCTCCGCATGCTCAGCTACCTCCACGCGTTTCATGCCGGCGGTTGGGCCGACGTCTTTAAGCACGCCGGACTCGCGCTCCTCGCGCGCGGCCTACAAAAAAAGCCAACGCCGTTCGCGTACCTTGAAACGCACGCCGGGCGCGGCCTCTACGACCTCGACGCCCCGGCGGCACAAAAAACAGCCGAACACCAAGACGGCATTGTTCGCCTCGGGCTCGACAGAGCGGACGCGCCACGCGACCTTGAACCGTATCTCGATGCCGTGCGCGCCGAGAACCAAACCCAGGGCCTTCGCTTCTACCCCGGTTCACCGCGCGTCGTGCGACACCTCCTTCGCCCCGGAGACCGAATGGTTCTTGCCGAGCTTCACCCGCGCGAGGTTCCCGAGCTGAAGCGCCTTTTCGCGCGCGACCCGCAAGTCGGTGTGCACGCCATCGACGGGTACACGATGCTGAAGTCGTTCTTGCCGCCTCGTGAAAAGCGTGGCCTCGTCTTCATCGACCCGTCGTACGAAATAAAAACAGAATACGACGACGCCGCGCTCGCCGTCATTGCCGCGCGTCGCAGATTTCCTGAGGGCGTTTTCGCGCTTTGGTACCCAGTGCTCCCGGCGAGTGGTTGGTCGCGACTCCTCGATGCCGTGTGCGCAAGCGGCGTTCGCAAGGTGTTTCGCGCGGAGCTTCTCCTTCGTCCGCCAAGCACACCCGACGGCTTAAACGGCTCCGGGCTGCTCGTCGTCAATCCACCGTGGAAATGGAACGAGCAGATCGCGCGGCTCCTGCCGTGGCTTCGCGTGCGCCTGGCGCTCGCATCCCACAAAGCCGACGCGATTGCCGAGTGGCTTGTTCCCGAGTGACGGGCAATATGTTAATGGGACTTCATGCTGAGAAAGCCGGCGGTCGCGGGCCTTTTTTACCCGGCCGATTCGCGAGCCGCGCGCGAGTCGGTCACCGCGTGCTTTCTGCACGGCCGGCAAACGCTGCAAGGGATCGAACGCGCCGTCCCGGCTCGCTTCGGTCTCGTGCCTCATGCTGGTTGGGTTTATTCCGGCGCGACCGCGGCCGTGACGTTTCAAGCGCTTTCGTCGGCCCAAACGGCGGTGCGTTCCGTGATCGTTTTGGGCGCGGTCCATCGCGGCAGCGTTCGCGGGCCGGCCCTATTCGGGCCGGGCGCTTGGGAAACTCCGCTCGGCGCGCTCACGGTTGACGATGAGCTTGCGAGCGCCGTCACGGGGATCGACGTTATCGCAACCGCTCACAACGGCGAGCACGCGATCGAGGTGCAACTTCCTTTCATTCAACTTGCATTCCCCGACGCACGGTTCGTCCCCATCGCCGTGACGCCCGATGCGCGCGCCATCGCTGTCGGTGAACGCATCGCCGATGCGATTCGCGAACGGCCCGACGTCGTCGTCATCGCCTCGTCGGACCTGACCCATTACGGGCCATCGTACGATTTTGCGCCGCGCGGGCTTGGGGCCGTTGCGCACGCCTGGGCAAAACAAAACGACGACGAAATCCTCGATGCGGCACGAAACCTCGATGCGATCGGGGTTTTGCGACACGCGGCGATGAATCAAAGTGCGTGCGGGCCCGGCGCGCTCGCCGCACTTGTCGTTATCGCCCAACGCTGTGGGACGACGAACGTCAGCCTCCTCGCTCACACCACAAGTCACGAAGTTGCGAGCGGTGCCGCCGCGGATCCTCGCATCCGACGTGACGCCGGCGAGCCATCCGATTTTGTCGGGTACGCCTCGATGGTGTTCGGTTGAGACGCGTTCGCGTCGGCGACGCCGAGATCGCGTATCGCGTTTCGGGTGACGAACCGACGAAACGGCCGCCCGTCGTATTCGTCCACGGCGCGGCCGGCTCGTCGCTCGCGTGGCTCAGCCAACTCCGTGCGGTGAGCGGCGTTGCGCGGGCTCTCGCGCTCGATTTACCCGGACACGGCCATTCCCCGGGTGGCCCCCTCGCATCGATTGGCGACGCGCGCACACACCTCCTCGGATTCCTCAACGCCCTCAAAATCTCGCGCGCCACCATCGTCGGGCACTCGATGGGCGGCGCCGTTGCGCTCGATTTCGCGCTCATTCATCCCGATCGGGTTGTCGGGCTCGCGCTCGTCTCAACCAGCGCGAAGCTCGGCGTGTCGCCCGCCATTCTCCACGTCATTGAACACGAGTGGCACGCGCTCCCTCGTCATTTCGCGACCGTTGGATTTGCGCCCGGCACCGACGCCGACACGATAAAACGCGTCGCCGACCTCCTTCACGCAACGCGCCCCGAAATCGCGCTCGCCGACTTTCGCATCTGCAACGACTTCGACCTTCGCTCGCGGCTCGGCGAAATCGCGAGCCCAGCGGTGGTCGTTTGCGGCGACGCCGATCTCATGACGCCCTTACGCCACGCGGAATTCCTCGCCACGCACCTCAAGAACGCGACGCTCGTTCCGGTGCCCGGCATCGGCCACATGCTGCCGTTCGAGGCGCCGCAGGTGTTGAACCACGCCTTGCGCACGTTTGTGAATTCGGTTGCGAACCGATGAGTTTATATCGTCGCCTGTGCCTCTTCGGCCTCCTCGCCGGTACGGCCTACAACATGATTCGCTTTCCGGTCATGAACCTCTACGCGGCGTCGATCGGCGTTGCCCCCGAATTCATCGGCTTCGTCCTCGCGGCATCAACCGTGACGGGGATTCCCGGCAAGCTCGTCTTCGGCGTCCTCGGCGATCGCGCCGGCCACCGCATCGTTCTCATTATCTGCGGCCTCGCGCTGACCTTGCCGCCCCTCCTTTACATCGTCGCCCAGTCGACGCCCCTCCTCGTCGCCGTGCGCTTCATGAACGGCGCCGCCACCGCCGCGCTCGGCCCGACCGCGAACGCCCTCATCTCCGAGCTCGCCCCGCGCGACGCCCGCGGCGTTCAACTTGGCACGTACTCATCCGTGCAACTCGTCGGACGTACGGTCGGCCCATGGCTCGGCGCGGTCCTCCTTGGTGTTGGCGCGATGGCCGTCGTTGCCCCGAAGGCCGCCGCGGAGCTGGCTGGCGTACCTGCAGAAATTCCGCCGCCCGACGCGTTCCTCTCGGCGTTCGTCGTGTCGGCGCTTATCGGCGCCGCGGTTCTCGTTATTGGGCTCACGTGGCCACGCGACCGTAAATCCGCTCCCGCAGGGGCTTTCAACGCCAAGGCGCCAAGCCGCAACAACGCAACGAAAGACACCTCTCCCCTTTGCGTCTCCGCGCCTTTGCGTCAAATCCCCGCACCCGCGCATCCCCCCATTTGGCGGCAAATCCGCGACGCGCTCCGTCACCGAAACGTGCGCTTCGTCGGCTGGATCGAAGCGGTCGAGCACACCGCGACCGGCGCAATCCAAGCCTTTCTCCCACTCTACGCCGTCTTCGTCGTCGGCCTCACACCCATCGAAACCGGCGTCGTCTACGGCAGCCAGCTCCTCTCCATCGTCATTTCGAAACCATTTTGGGGACGATTCTCCGATCGTCACGGGCGCACGCGACAAGTCATCCTGGGTCACATCGTCTGCGCGGCTGCAATCGCCGCCCTCGCGTTTACGCATTCGTTCGTCGCGCTCGTCGCCCTCTCGATCGTCTATGGAACCGGCGAAGCGATCTCAAACGCAGCAACCGCCGCTCTCGTCACCGACCTTTCAAAAGACGATAAATTCGGCGCGGCGCACGGCCTCTTCAACACGATCGTCGACATCGGCCACACTTTTGGCCAACTGTTCCCCGGCCTCATCATCCTTGTCGTCGCCGGAAGCGGCGCTGCGGCGCTCAAATCACAAAGCGGCTACCAAGCGGCCTACGTCGCCGCCGCGTGCGCCCTCGTCGTGTCCGCGCTCGCGATGGCGAAAAACCGTCGTCGGCTCGAATCACGACCTTGAGAGCATCCCCACTATTCATCGAGCCGACCAACGCGGACGCTGGGCTCGCCGTTTTCGTCGAAAGAAACCTGAACCGACCACGGCCGACAGCAAACGGAACAGTCTTCGATGTACGTTTGATCGCCAGAAGAGCCCGGGTCGATCCAGAGCGACACCAATTCGCCGCAGTATGGACAATTCGCAAAGAGTTCCACGGGGCCAATATCATAGGGCTAAGAGGAGCATGGCGGTACAGGGACTTGCACGCGCTTCCATGGCGCACGAGCGAGAGCGAGTGCATCCTTACGCGATCAAGTCCGATCAGAGGACGACAATGGAGCATGGCGGTACAGGGACTTGAACCCCGGACACAGCGGATATGAGCCGCTTGCTCTAACCACCTGAGCTATACCGCCAAAGCGTCGCATCATTTACTGGCGGAGGTGGCCAGTGTCAAGAATGGAACGGTCATACCCCGCGCGCGTCGGCGCCCCAGAGAAGTTTGTGGAGCTGGAGCTGGAGTCGCGCCGGCGCTTGGTCGCGGAGCATCCAACCGGCGAGCACCGTTGGGGAGAGCCCACCGTGGACCGGCGAAAAGAGAACGGCGTTTCGTGACGCAATCGCGCGCGCGCGTTCGAGGGCAAAACGGTAGTCGCGCTCATCGGCAATCACGAACTTCACCTCGTCGTGCGGCGCGAGCTGCAACAAGACACCGGGGTGGTTTTGTTCGGCCATCCCACTTCCGGGACATTTGACGTCGACGATCTTCACGACCTCGCGCGGAACGCGGTCGAGATTGCGGCTGCCACTCGTCTCGAGGAGCACGCGATATCCTTTCGCGAGAAGCTGCTCCATGAGCGGGACGCAATCGTCCTGCAGGAGTGGCTCGCCGCCCGTCACCTCGACAAGTTTCAAGCCGCCGCCAAACTCCGTGACGCGTGCGACAACGGCGTCGACCGACATCTCGGTGCCACCTTCGAAGGCGTACGCGGTGTCGCACCAGACGCAGCGCAGATTGCAGCCCGTCAACCGCACAAAGGCACACGGCAATCCCGCGTACGACGACTCGCCCTGAATCGAGAAAAATATTTCGGTCACGCAGAGCACGCTCTCGGGTTTACTCTTTCATTGACCCAAAGCCAAGTCGCAGATAGTTTCACGGCGTGAATCTCTTGCAGTCCCTAGCCGCGACCGCGATCGACAATTGCGGCGCGCCGCCCGAGGGGCGCTTGCTCTGGATGTGCGTCGGGGCCGGTCTTTTCGCGGTGATTTACGGAACCGTGGTTTTTATTCGTCGCTCGAGGAAACGCTGACATGTCCACGTCGATCGAAGAACAGTGGGCGGAGCTGATGCGCGGGGTCGTCGATTTGCACGTCGCCGACGAGCTCAAAAAGAAACTCGCGCGCGGAAAACCGCTCGTTGTTAAGGCGGGCTTTGACCCGAGCGCGCCCGATTTGCACCTCGGACACACCGTCGTTTTTCGAAAGATGCGCCAGTTCCAGGACTTTGGGCACACGGTCGTCTTTTTGATCGGCGACTTCACGGGGATGATCGGCGACCCGACCGGGAAATCCGCGACGCGAAAGGCGCTCACGCGCGAGGACGTCGCCACAAACGCCGAAACTTACAAGCGGCAAGTTTTCAAAATCCTCGACCCCGAGCGGACGGTTGTGCGCTTCAACAGCGAATGGCTCGGCGCGCTGACGTCGATCGACGTGATCTCGCTCGCCGCGAAATACAACGTCGCGCGAATGCTCGAGCGGGACGACTTTAAGAACCGCTATCGCACGGGACAATCGATCAGCGTACACGAATTCCTTTACCCTCTCATGCAAGCGTACGACTCGGTTGCGCTCAAGGCCGATGTCGAACTGGGCGGAACCGACCAGCTTTTTAATTTGCTTGTTGGGCGCACGATCATGCAGGCGTACGGGCTCGAGCCGCAGTGCGTGATGACAACGCCGATCCTGGAAGGGCTCGACGCGAAGGTCGAGGACGGAAAACTCGTCGGCGACAAAATGTCAAAATCGCTCGGCAACACCGTCGGCATTACTGAGCCCGCAAAGGAAATCTTCGGCAAAGTGATGAGCGTGTCGGACGACTTGATGTGGCGCTATTATGAACTGTTGTCGACACGACCGCTCGCCGAGATTGCAAAGTTGCGTGCCGATGTCGCCGCTGGCGCGGCGCACCCAAAGGCCGCGAAAGTCGCACTCGCCGTCGAGATCGCAGAGCGGTACGCGGGTCGCGCGGAGGCGGAGGCCGCGGCCGCTGAATTTGAGCGCATCTTTGCGAAGGGGGCGCTGCCGGACGAGGTCGAGGGCGCGGAGGTTTCGGTTGAAGGCGCCGATCGTCCCGTGATTCCACTTGCGAAGGCGATAGCATCGGCAGGCTTAGCGGCGTCGATCTCTGAGGCGCGGCGTCTCATCGCGCAAGGCGGTGTCGAAGTCGATGGTGCACGCGTCACGGATGTCAAGCACGAGCTCACCGTTGGTGAATTCCTTATTCGCGCTGGCAAACGTCGCTTCAAGCGGGTTCGCGTGCGTTGAAGCGTTCGCGTGCCTTTCGCTCGCATGTTCTCCTGCCCGCTGCTTCGATCCTCTTTTCGACCTGCGCCTCCTCCGACGGCCGGGCGCCTACCGCCCGCGCTTTCACAATCCTTCTCGAATCCGCGCCCTACGAAATCGACCCGCGCGTTGCGATCACATCGCACGGTCTCAAAATCTCGCAACTCATTTTTTGCGGGCTCACGCGCATCGACGAAAAGTTGAACGTCATCCCCGACCTCGCGGAGCGCTGGGAGATCGCCGACGATGGCCGCACCGTCACGTTCTTTTTGCGGTCCGGCATCAAGTTTCACGACGGCCAGCCCGTCACCGCGCGCGACGTGAAATTCACGTACGATACGCTTCTCGACGAGCGCTTCGGCTCGCGCTACCACGGCGTCTACCGCGACAAGATTCGCAGCGTCGACGCACTCGACGACCACACCGTCCGCTTTCGCCTCCACCACGCGCAGGCGCCGTTTCTCGCCGACGTCACGACCGGTATCGTTCCCGCGCATCTCGGCGGTGCGACACGCGACGCGCGCGTGAAATTCGAGTCCATCCTCATTGGAAGCGGCCCCTTCAAATTCGTCTCGCGCGCGGGCGACGATCTCGTCACGCTCGCCGCAAACCCTCATCACCACACGGGTCCACCCAACCTTTCCCACCTCTCTTTCCGCGTCGTGCGAAATGAAGTCACGCGCTACCTCGAACTCGTAAAGGGCGACGCCGACCTCGTGCAAAACGCGCTTTCGCCGCTCTACCTCCCCCTCATCACGTCGAACCCTGCGCTTCACGTCGAATCCGCGCCGAGCATCATTCTGACCTACATGGTCTTCAACACTCGCTCGGGCCCGCTCGCCGACGTGCGCGTTCGTCGGGCCATCGCACACGCCATCGACCGCCGCGCCATCATCGCCGCGAAGATGCGCGGCAACGCCACCGTCGCCCGCGCCTTTCTCTCGGACGCACACCCCTTCACCTCACCCGATATCACAGAGATCCCGTTCGACCGCGACCGCGCGCGCACCCTGCTTGACGAAGCGGGTTACACGCTTCGAGGTGCCACGCGGTTTCGCCTGACGTACAAAACTTCGACCGACCGCTTTCGCCTCTCGATCGCGCGCGTCATCGCGATGCAGCTTCGCGAAGTCGGCGTCGAGATCGACGTTCGCCCCTACGAATTCGGAACGTTCTTCGCCGATATTCGCAAGGGCGCCTTCGAAATCGCGTCGATGCAGTGGCCCGAGTTCGACGAGCCCGACGCGCTGCATATGCTCTTTCATTCATCGCGCATTCCAACGCCCGACAATCCGCACGTCGCGCGCTTTGCCGCCGCTTGGACCGTGGCGCACGCCCTACCGATCGTCGCAAACGCCCACGGTTCACCGGCCGCGCCGATCGCGTTGCCGCTCGCCCTCGGCGTTCCGCCGCCCGCCGACGGATCCAACCGCGCTGGGTACTTATCGGCCGAGGTCGACGCGCTTCTCGCAACGGCGCAGCGTACGTTCGATTCGGCAACGCGCCGCGCGCTGTACACCGCCGCCGAACGAGCGCTCATGCGCGATTTGCCGATGCTGCCCCTATGGCACGAGCACAACATCGCGATCACGCGCCGCAAAGTCGTGGGCCTCAAGCCGCAACCCAACGGCAAACTCTACATGCTGCGCAACGTCGCCCTTGCGCCCGACGCGCATCCATGACGCTCGTCCGCGCCCGCTTCCGCTCCTCGCTTTCCGCACCCGCATCCGCTTCTGCGCCCGCCATCCTGTCGTGCTCTTCCTCGTCGTCGTTGTCGTGCGCGTGCTCGTCCTCGTGCTCGTATTCGATTCACGAGGATGAGAAACGATGACGAGGACGTGTACGGTT
Source organism: Deltaproteobacteria bacterium (assembly GCA_016192705.1). Lineage (GTDB taxonomy): Bacteria > Myxococcota > JACPTQ01 > JACPTQ01 > JACPTQ01 > JACPTQ01. The sequence goes on from JACPTQ010000030.1 coordinate 42,891, forward strand.
TACGAGCACGACGACGACTACGAAACCCGTCCCCACGCCCCCGAGGTCCCCCGATGACGCTCGTCCGCTTCATCGCTCGCCGCCTCGTCGCCGCGCTCGGCGTCGCTCTCGGTGCCGCAACGCTCGTCTTCCTCGTCGCGCGTCTCGCGCCAGGCGACCCTGTCGACATCTACCTCGGCGAACAAGGCCTCCAAGTCGATCGCGACCGCATCCGCGCTGAGCGTCACCTCGACGCGCCACTCCCGGTGCAGTACGCCTACTACTTGAAATCGCTGGCCGACGGCTCACTCGGCCGCCCCATTCGCCAACCCGACCGCACCGTCCTCTCGCTCATCCTCGATCGCTTCCCCGCAACACTCCGCCTCGCCCTCGCCGCCATGGCGATCGCCCTCCTCATCGCGCTCCCGCTCGGCGTCTTCGCCGCGATTCGCCGCGGCACGCTCTTCGACAACTTCGCGATGCTCCTGTCGCTTGTGGGCGTTTCAACGCCCGCGTTCTTTCTCGGCCCGCTCCTCCTCCTCGTCTTCTCGGTCGGCCTCGGTCTCTTCCCCGTGTCCGGCGACCGCGGGCTCACGTCGCTCGTCCTCCCCGCGATAACGCTCGGCCTTGCCCTCGCCGCGATGCTCTCGCGCATGACGCGCTCGTCGATGCTCGAAGTCCTCTCCGACGACTACATCACAACCGCGCGCGCAAAGGGCCTCAGCGAGCGCCGCGTCGTTTGGGTCCACGCACTTCGAAACGCGCTTCTCCCCATCATCACCGTCGCGGGGCTCCAATTCGGCGGCCTTCTCGCGGGCGCCGTCATCACCGAAAACGTTTTTTCATGGCCGGGCCTCGGCACGCTCCTCATCGAGGCGATCCGCGCGCGCGAATACGACGTCGTGCAGGGCTGCGTCCTTTTCTTCTCGCTCTCGTACGTCCTCGTGAACCTCGCAACCGACATCGCCTACGCCGTCGTGGACCCGCGCATTCGCGTGGTGGGGCGGGGGAAATGAGGGAGGAGCAAAACATCAATGTCGATCTTTCCTGGACTTGGACCTCGACCTCGACCTGGACTTGGACCTGGACCTGGACTCCTGATGGACCAGGACCAGGTCCAGGTTTAGGTCCAGGACCAGGTGAAGAGCGGAAAGCGGATGCAGTAGCGGGGATCGGGAGATGAAACATCATCGTGCACTCTGGGTCGGCGGCGCCATGGTCGCGATGGTGCTCGTCGTCGCGCTCTTCGCGCCACTCCTCGCGCCGTACGATCCCGACGATCCGCGCCGCGCCGTCGTGCTAGCGTCACAGCTCGCGCCCCCCTCGTCCGCGCACCCGTTCGGCAACGACGAAAACGGCGGCGACGTCCTCTCGCGCGTCGTCTACGGCGCCCGCGTTGCCGTGCGTGTCGGCGTCGCAACGGTCGCTATCTCACTCCTCATCGGCCTCGCACTCGGCTGTCTCGCAGGTTACGCAGGCGGCGCCGTCGATGGAGCCCTTATGCGCGTAACCGAAGTCGTCATGGCCTTCCCGGGGATCCTCCTCGCCATCGCCATCGTCGCCGCCACGCGCCGCCCGAGCGAAGCCGCCGTCATCCTCGCGCTCGTCTCAACCGGCTGGGCCTCTTACGCACGCCTCGCCCGCGGCCAGGTGCTCTCCCTCAAAGAGCGCGACTACGTCACCGCCGCAAAAGCCCTCGGCGCCTCGCCCTTTTTCATCGTGCGCCGCCACATCATCCCAAACCTCATCCAGCCGCTCGTCATCCAAGCGTCGTTCAGCGTCGCGGGCTCGATCCTCGCCGAAGCCTCGCTCTCATTTCTCGGCCTCGGCCCCGAAGGCTCGCACTCGTGGGGCGTCCTCCTCGACCAAGGCACGCAGTGGTTCGTCCTCGCACCGCACCTCGCCATCTTCCCCGGCCTCGCCATCGCCTTCGTCGTCCTCGCGTTCAACCTTCTCGGCGATGGCCTTCGCGATTATCTCGACCCGCGGCTCAAGTAGCCGCAACTGCACCCGCTACCGCCTCCGCACCCGCACCCGTCGCCATTTTCAAGACGCAGCGCGGAAAGTCTTCGTCGAACATGCCGGACGAGACCGCACCCGACGCATCGAAACGGAACTGGTCGAACTTGTCCCTGGCGCGCCGAACATCGTAGAGCCGGATAAGCGTCTCGACGGCTTCGCGCTGCGCGAAGTAGTCGCGAAAGGGCGACAGCGAACCGTCTGCGTTTTCGACGAGATGTGTAGAAAGCTCCCGGAGCGCCGACGTGAATCCCTCGGCATCGACGGCCATCTCTCTGAGCAATGGCCAAGGCCCGGTTTGTTTGCAACTGGACGTCTTTTCAAACAGCTAGGAATGTGAGATAAGTAATCGATCAGGGAGGTTCGGATGGCGCGGATGGTGCAGTGTAAGAAGTTAAGTCGTGAGCTGCCGGGGCTAAATTTTAAGCCTTTTCAGAACGACCTCGGGCAGAAGATTTTCGATAACGTCTCAGAAGAAGCGTGGCGAATGTGGCTTGAGCACGCGAAGATGATCATCAATGAATATCGGATGAACCTCGCCGATCCGGCGTCGCAGCAGAAGCTTCTCGACGAATGCGATCGATACTTTTTCGGTGAGGGTTCAGCGCTGCCGCCCGATTTCGTTCCGCAGACGCAAGCCGCGAAATAACGTCCGAGCGATTCGGTGCGCGAAGAGGTGTCCGTGCATAGCGAGAGCGACGTTGTCGGATGGCGCGATCGGGGAGGGGTCGTCCTCGTGTCGTGCTATGAGCTCGGACATCAGCCGCTTGCGATCGCCTCGGTCGTGCCCCATTTCATCGAAGCCGGGTTTCAACCGGTTTGCGTTGACGTTTCGACCGAGCGATTCGATCCGGCGGCTGTTTCGCGCGCGCGCTTCGTGGCGATCTCGGTGCCGATGCATACGGCGCTTCGAATCGGCGTGCGGGTGGCTGAAGAGGTGCGGCGGGTCAACGGGAGCGCACAGATCGCGTTTTTTGGTCTGTACGCCGCGCTCAACCACGAATTTCTTCTGGGGCGTTACGGTGATGCGTGTCTCGGCGGTGAGACCGACGGCCCGTTGGTTGCGCTCGCCAAGAGACTCGAAGCGGGTGAGTCGCACGAGCAACTGGGCGCGATGTCAAAGGTCCACCTCGAACGGCCGCGCTTTTTTCTTCCCGTGCGGGACGGCTTGCCACCGCTCAGGCGTTATGCGCGGCTTGAGAAGGGCGGGCAGCAGATTTTGGCGGGCGCTGTCGAGGCGAGTCGCGGGTGTTTGCATCGGTGTCGCCACTGCCCGATCACGCCGATTTACAACGGGCGGTTCTTTGTGGTTCCCGAGGAGATCGTTCTATCGGACATCGCGGCGCTCGTCGCGCGTGGCGCGGGTCACATCACGTTCGCGGACCCGGACTTCCTCAATGGACCGACGCACGCCGTTCGGATCGCGCGGGTGCTGCACGCACGCTGGCCCGCGCTGTCGTTCGATTTCACGGCGAAGGTTGAACATCTTCTTCGTCACGCGGTGCTCGCCACGGAGTTTGCGGCGCTCGGGTGCGCGTTCGTCGTGACTGCCGTTGAGTCGTTTAGCGACGTTGTGCTCGAGAACTTGAAGAAGGGGCATACACGCGATGGGGCGATTGCGGCACTTCGAATGGTGCGACAGGCCGGGATTTCGGTGCACCCGTCGTTTGTGCCGTTCACGCCGTGGACGACCCGCGGCGACTACGTGACGATGCTCGACCTCTTGGAGGCTGAAGATTTGGTGGATAGCGTCGACCCGATTCAGCTCGCGATCCGGCTTTTGGTGCCGCCGAGATCCGCGCTCTTGTCCGAGCCGGTGATGACTTCGTATCTCGGTCCGGTTGACCGCGAGAACTTTGTGGTGCCGTGGCGACATCCCGACCCGTCGATGGACACGCTGCAGAGCGAAGTCGTCGCGATGGTGGCGGATGCCGTGGCGCGTGGGGAAGCGCCGGCGACGACGTTTCGCGCGGTGAAGCGGCTTGCGAGCGCGGGAAGCGATAGGACACTGGATTTCGTCCCTCATCGCGAGCCGCCGCCGCGCCTCACCGAGCCGTGGTTTTGCTGAGCGGAGCCAACCGAGGGCCAGTTGGGCCTTCTGACGCCACTTCGCGAAGCTCGAGCGGTATGATTATGAAATGAAGCGCATCTTGCTGCTCGCACCTGCGACGACGTATCGCGCGGGGGCGTTCTTGAAAGCGGCGCATGCGCTTCGGGTCGACGTCGTTCATGGGTCCGACGGCCCGAACCTTCTTTCCGCGATGCTTCCTTCGCGAATCGTCGAGCTCGATTTTCGCAACGCCGATCTTTCGGCGGACCGAGCCGCGGCCTTCGCCAAGTTGAACCCGATCGACGCGATCGTCGCCGTCGACGACACGACGACCGTTCTCGGCGCGCGTGTCGCCGCGGAGCTTGGCCTAACAGCGAATCCGGTTTCGGCCGTTCGAGCGACACGCGACAAAGCCCTCATGCGCAGACTGCTCGCTGGGTACGAAGCCGGTGACGTGGCGGGGGGTGAAACGCCTTGGTTTCAAACGGTATCGATCGACGACAACCCGCGCGAACGGTTTGAACGCGTTTCGTATCCGATCGTCATGAAGCCGACGCTTTTGTCAGCGAGCCGTGGCGTCATCCGCGCCAATTCGCTCGACGAATCGATAAGCGCGTTTCATCGCATCCGGCGAATTCTCGCGGCGCCTAATGTTGCAGGGTGCGGTGGAGCGAGTGATCAAATTCTCGTCGAGGAGTTTGTTCCGGGCATCGAGGTCGCCGTCGAAGCGCTGCTTTGGGGCGGAAAGCTAGAACTGCTCGCGCTTTTCGACAAGCCAGACCCGCTCGACGGGCCGTTCTTCGAAGAGACGATCTACGTGACGCCGTCGTCGCTGCCGGGCCCTGTTCAATCCGCCATCGCCCTTCAAACGGAGCGAGAGGCGCGCCGGCTCGGGCTTCGCGAGGGGCCCGTCCATGCGGAACTTCGGCTCAGTCCGCGGGGCCCCGTGATCATCGAAATCGCATCGCGATCGATCGGCGGCCTTTGCTCGCAGATGCTTCGCTTCGGCGCCGGAATGTCGCTTGAGGAGGTCATCTTGCGTCAAGCCCTTCATCTTTCGCTCCCGACGCTCGATCGCGAACGTGGAGCAGAGGGCGTGATGATGATCCCCATCCCACGCGAAGGGACGCTCGTGGCGGTTCGTGGTCGCGAGCAGGCTCTCGCGGTTCCTGGCATCAGTGACGTCATCATCTCCATTCGCGTTGGCGAACGCGTGGTTCCGCTCCCCGAGGGGAGTCGGTATCTCGGTTTTATTTTCGCGCGCGCGGAGACGCCCGATCGCGCGGTCGCTCTCCTTCGTGAGGCGCATGGACGGCTGGCGTTCGATATCGTCCCCTGATCCCGCGACAACGGCCCATCTGCCGCGCCGCCGCAAGAACCCGCTTACCCCGGCGGCCATCCCATCACGCGGCCGGCCAACAAATGCGCATGAACATGAAACACCGTTTGCCCCGCGTCGGCATTACAGTTCAAAACGACGCGATACCCAGCTTCGGCGTGGCCCAGGTCTTTCGCGAGGCTCCTCGATCAGGGCACGCAGTGGTTCGTCCTCGCGCCGCACCTCGCGATCTTCCCGGGCCTCGCCATCGCCTTCGTCGTCCTTGCGTTCAACTTGCTCGGCGACGGCCTTCGCGATTATCTCGATCCGCGCTTATAATGCGGCGACCGCACCCGCTCCCCGCATCGCGGCCGCGATATTCCATTCTGTTTCCCATCGCCCCACGAACACCGACGGATCACGCTGTTATGACTCGGCGATCCAGTAGTAGCGCTTCAGAGGCCGGTTCGCATCGAGCGCCTTCGCCTCCCACAACGAGCCTCCGTTTCTTTCGATGACGCGAATGGAGGCCGCGTTTGTGTCGTCACACGTAACGAGCACCGCACCGAGGCCGAGCGCGCGAGCCACCGGCAAAGCCTGACGCAGCATCTCCGTAGCGACTCCGCGGCCTCGGAACGACGGCACGGTGTCGTAGCCGATGTGGCCGCCTTCAATGCGAAGTGCGTCGTTCAATTCGTGGTGAATGGAGATACGCCCCACGAACTCGTCTTCCATCAATGCCCAAAGATGCGTCGTGGGAACGAACGTATCAGTTCTCCGATTCGAGTCGGCCAGCCTGCTCGCCACGAACGCGGCGAAATCGTGCTCGGCGATCTCGATGTCGCCTCCCATCCACCAGGGAAGGCCTTCGCTTCTGAATTCACGAAGCCCACGCAAGAAGCTCTCTCGACATCGCTCAGTGGGCGGAACCAGTTGGATCGTCATTCGAGGCTTCACGTGCGTTCACCTTCGCGCCGCCTCACACTTCGCGTCGACGCACGCGACGCGCTCGTCACATTTCATTTTGCACATGATCCCCCGATACTCCTTGCACATCTGGCCCTGCGCCGCCTGATACTTGTCCCGGTGAACTTTGTTAACAGGCAAGCCACAGTCGCAAGAACATCGAACCATCGTCAAAACGCAGTCCCCATCCGCCCGGCAGTCCTGATCGGCGGCATCGACTTCGAGCAAGGGACCCTGCTTGTCTCGCAATTGGCGAACCGCTCCAGCCTTTCCCGATTGAGGATTCTCGACGCCGCTCTGCTCGCCGCCACGACGCGCCGCGCAGCCCCAACTTGCGAGCACGCCAACGATAATCGATCCAGCGACCATCACACGCACCTTCATCTTCATCTCACAACTCCTTGCACGACTGGACGTTCCATCTGACGGTATTCTTCCGCTTACCCCGGCGGCCATCCCATCACGCGGCCGGCCAACAAATGCGCATGAACATGAAACACCGTTTGCCCCGCGTCGGCATTACAGTTCAAAACGACGCGATACCCAGCTTCGGCGTGGCCCAGGTCTTTCGCGAGGCCGATGTGCTCCGTCGGTATGATGAGCGTGTGCATCGGCGCACGCGGCGCGATGTCCTTAAACGCGACGCACCGCTCGTCGCGAAAAACGATCGTCCCTGGAATTTCGCCGTCGCGAATCTTACAAAAAAGACAGTTCGCGGCTTCGTTCGACATGGTCACCTCCGTTCGAGAGCTTGGTTGAGGTCGGCGATAAGCGTGTCGGTCGATTCGACACCGACCGAAAGACGAATGAGGTTGTCGGGAATGCCGAGCGCAGCGCGCTCTTCGGGCGTGCGGTCGTGGTACGACATGAACGCCGGCTGCTCAATGAGCGTGTCGACGCCACCAAGCGACGGCGCGATGCGTGCGAGTTTCACCGAATCAACGACACGGCGTGCGTCGCCGCGAACGATGAACGACACGACACCGCCAAACCCAGTCATGATGCGCTTTGCGACAAGATGATCGGGATGCGACACTAGCCCTGGATAAAACACGCGGGAGACGCCGTCGTGCTCTTCGAGGGAGCGCGCGATCGCGAGCGCGGTGTGATTCTGCGCGGCAACGCGAAGACCTAGGGTCTTAACGCCGCGCAGGAGTCGTTCGCACGTCTCGGGCGAAGGGATTCCGCCGAGAACCGCTTCAGCGTCGCGAATGGCATTAACGAGCGGCTCCCGACCAATCACAACGCCGGCCAAGAGGTCGTTGTGGCCGCCGAGGTATTTCGTCGCGCTGTGAATGACGAGATCGGCGCCCTGTTCGAGCGGGCGCTGGTTAATCGGGGTCGCGAGCGTCGCGTCGATAACGAGCTTCAACCCGCTTCGGCGCGCGCGCGCGATCGCCGCAAGCGCTGGCACGTCAACAACGCGCAAGTACGGGTTCGTGGGCGACTCCGTGAAGAGGACGCGCGTTTCTGGTCGAATCGCCGCTTCGATCGCCGCAAGATCGGCCGGCGGCACGATCGTCGACTCAACGCCAAACCGCGCGAGAAACTCGGTAACAAACTGCCGCGTCCGCCGATATCCGTCGCTCGTGAGGATGATGTGCTTTCCGCGCGCAAGCATCGCCCAAAGCGTTGTCGTAATCGCCGCCATGCCCGACGCGAAAAGGCACGCCGCAACGTCTCGCGCCGCCCCCGCTCCCGCTCCCGCCTCCGCATCCGCTACCGCACCGGTATCCACACCCGCCTCTGCTCCGGATCCTTCTTTCATATCGCTGCGTTTCTTCTCCTCCGATCTCCGTGTCTTAGTGCCTCCGTGGTTTCTCTTTTCTTCTCTTCCTCCCCCTCCCCCCTCAAGCGCCGCCAACTCGCGCTCTGCCGCGGCGCGCGTTGGATTGCCGTAACGCCCATACTCCGCGTGCGCGATCTCGCCGCGATGGTATGCGTCGAGCGCCGCACTGTTCGCGAAGGTGTACGTCGCCGTCGCAAACGTCGGCATCGTCAGCGCGTGTTCTGCGTTCTCGCGCCGTTCGTCACCCATCGAGCCCTCGCAAAACCGCATCCCGAACATCGGCGTATTTTGCGGCGACATCGATCGGCCGATTTGCATGCGTCGCCGCAACCCCCGGCAACTTCGCCTCGTGGTAACCGACCTTGAACTCCGAGAATTTGAGCCCATGAGCCGTCGACACAACGACGACCCGATCCGATTTTTTCACGAGTCCCCGCGCGACGAGTTTCAAAAGCGCCGCGAGCGCGACCCCTGTGTGCGGACAGTTGAACATTCCACCGCGATCGGCCGACGCCGCCGCGTTCGCGAGTTCATCTTCCGTCGCCTGCTCGACAACACCATCAAACACGCGAAGCGTCCGAATCGCGCGCCCCACGCTCACGGGGTTCCCAATCCGAATCGCCGACGCCACCGTCTCGCCGGCCGTCATCGGCGTAAAATCCGCAAACCCCTTCAAATAGCTTTCATAGAGCGGGTTTGCGCGCTCCGCCTGCGCGACACAGATGCGCGGCCGCTTGGCGACAAGCCCGAGCGCGATCATCATTTCAAAGCCACGCCCGAGCGCACTCACGTTGCCGAGATTCCCACCCGGAATGACGACCCAGTCGGGCAACTGCCAATCGAACTGCTGTGCAATTTCGATCGCCACCGTCTTTTGCCCTTCGATCCGCAGCGGGTTCATCGAGTTCGCGAGGTAAAGCCCATTCTTCTCACACGTCTCCTGTACAAGCGCCATGCACGCATCGAAATCGCCATCAATCGCCAGCACGCGCGCCCCGTTTGCAAGCGGCTGAACGAGCTGCGCCGTCGAAATCTTTCCGCGCGGCAAAAACACAACCGCCGGGATTCCCGCCGCCGCCGCGTACGCCGACAGCGCCGCGCTCGTATCGCCCGTCGATGCGCAGGCGACCGCGCGCACGGTTCGTCCCCGCGCGATCATCTCTTTCACCGCCGACACGAGCACCGTCATCCCAAGATCCTTGAACGACCCCGTGTGCGAAACGCCGCACTGCTTCACCCACAAATCCGCGAGACCCACCGATCGCCCCCAGCGGTCGGCCCAAAAAAGATTCGTACCGCCCTCAAAAAGCGAGACGACGTTTTCATTCGCGAGCTGCGGGAAAACCCACTCCTTCTTCCCCCAGACGCCGCTTCCGTACGGCCACGCGCTCCGCATGTACCGCTCGTCGAAAAGCCGCATCCACGCGGCCGCAGATCGATCGCGAAGCGCGTCGATATCGTGCGTCACATCGAGAAGCCCACGGCACGCGGGGCATCGGTAAACGATTTCGTCGAGTGGAATCCGAACTGGCGAGCACCCTTCGCTGCACGTAAACGCCGAACTGTACATGCGCGAAGAATCGGCGAGCACGCTTTGCGCGTCAAGCCGTTGTACCGCCGGTCCCCACGAAGATCTTCGGCCAGCTAAAGCGGTCGCAGGAAGAGAAGGTCCTTAAAGGTACAGCGATAAGAGGCGGACCGCTGGTAGATCGACTGGACGCACTTAACGCGGCCCCCTGCCGACGCTCGCTCGACATTCGTGATCGTGCCGTCGACCGTGCGTGTCTCACGCGCCCGCGTCATCGCGTTGAAGAGCGCCTGCGCTGAGCGATGCGCACCGCGCGGATTCCCGTTGGCCCAGCCCGAGCTCTGCAAAACGCCCAAAACGGCGCCGCCCGGCGTCGTGCTCCAGATGCGCTCCAGTTCGACACCGGCGGCCTGCACCGTCGAAAGCATGTCGCCGCCGTAACTCACGAACGCTTCGAGCGCCCCGGGGACACGAAGGCGATAGTCGGCCTGAAACTGAGGGCCGAGCGCCGCCGCGAGGTCTTGGACCAGGCCGCGTTGCACAAACAGATTCGAACGCGCGGCTTGGGGCGCCGTGTCGGCCTTCACGCCGTCCGCGAGGCTCTCCTCGTCCGTCGTCGCGCTTTCATCTGAGCCGGGCGCACCATTCCCTACACCGCACGCGCCGACCGCATTTACCGCAAGAACCAAAGCCAAATTGTTTACGCGCCAATACATATCTCCGTCTCCTTTTCTTTTGGTTGTGGACGAGGTGATTATGGCGGTGAACCGACAATATCAACAATCGATATTACTTTTACTTAACAATAAAGTAATTTTTTACAATCGACTCAGGGGTCAAGCGCGGCGTCGATCCAGTCGCGCAGCGTTTCGATCGATTTCATATGCTTCACGAGAACGCCGTTGACGAAAAAAGACGGCGTCGCGTTGAGACCGGCTTCTCGGCCTTCGCGCCGCGACGCCTCAACAACCGGCGCGAACTTCTTCGCATCGAGATCACCCGTGAATCGCGCGACGTCGAGCTTCAGTTCGCCCGCCATACGCAGGGTTTCGTCGCGCGAGAGCCGCTCCTGGTTCGCAAAAAGCAGGTCTTTCATCTCCCAAAACTTCCCCTGCGCGCCCGCCGCCTCGGCCGCCTCTGCCGCCAACTCCGCAAATTGATGGTGCGGCAACGGATAGTGGCGCGAATAAAACGCGATCTTGCCACCATACGACGCGAGCAGTTGCTTCACGAGTGGCTGCACCTGTTTACACATCGGGCATTGAAAATCAGAAAACTCAACGACCGTCACTCGCGCGCCCCCGGGTCCCTTGCGTGCCAAGCCTTTCAGATTAAACGCGTGTCGCCTCGGCTTTTCGCCAAAAATGTCGTTCACCGCGTGCGCCGTCTCCTTTTCCGTCGCGCCGCGCCGCAGTTTTCGCACCACAAATCGCCCAATGCGCGTCGCCTCGGTGCAATGGTCCTTGTCGGCGAGGCAGATTGCGGCCGTGTGCGGGTGGCTGCACGCGCAAAGGTCGTCGTTCATGATGCGCAGGAACGCCTGCTTCGCGGTTGGCGCAAGGTCGGTCGTATCGACGCCCGGGATGTCGTCAACAAACCGCGCGCGCCGCGCAGCCCCCACGCTATCGCGCGCCGACGCGGACGTCGTGTCGCCGCCCGTTCGCACCGGATTATCGCCGAGCAGCGCTGGACTCTCGACCGGACGCGAAGATGAAGTTGGCCCGCTGGTTGGCGCCTCTTTGCACGACGTGCCGAAGGCACACATCGCGGCAACAAATCTCACGGCTCTCGAATTCACTCCATCAATTAGAAGGTTGGGGTCACAGGCTGTCAAGCAATTCGCGGTCGGGTGAATCTTGCCCCCTTCCTCCGTCTCTCATCTACACGCGGGCCAGCAGCTCCCGATAACCGTTGAATTCGTTCTTCCAATCTCCGTAGACAGCGGTAAGCCCGCACTTCGGACATCGGCAGCCGATATAAAACCACCGCACGTCCTCGCTGCCCTCATAGAGCGATACACCCCCCGTAACCTCCAGCTCCTCGCCACCACACGTGCAAGCGCACTCCTCGAGCTCAGCATCGGCGAGGTCGTCAGCGCAGTCGCCAATCGGCCGCTCGGTCCGACACCCAACGCAAGTGCGCACCGCCACGCCCGCGGCTTCGTCAAGCGCGAGACCGAATACTTTGCAACCGCAATCACATACCGCGTCAGCGAAATGATCGACGATGTAGGCATTGGCCTTGCTGTACCGGTGCAGCTCGTCGCGAATGTCAGCCTGACTCTCGCCATAACTGAATCCCCCACGCCTCCTCAACACAGAAGCAACTCCTGTCTGCCCAACATGTCAGCGATATACCGCCAGCGCCGCATCAACGACTCCGCGACACCGCCGGTTTGCTGTTCTCGAGCGCTTCAATCTTCTTGACCGTCTTCTCCATCTTTTGCTTCATCCGGTTTACCGCCCGCAAATACGCATCCGAGTTGCGGTTCAGCTGGTTGATGCGCCGCCACGCGACGATCTCGGTCGTGATGTCGAGCGACGACTCGACAATCGACTGCGCGTACCCAGCCCCCGCTGCGTAGCCGCCGCCCACCTTGAGCGCCTTCTGGACCTTTGCGTCACCGAGAGTCGTCGTCACGATCGAGAAAACCCCCTTGAGCGACTTCTCGAGATCGCCGGGGTTGCTCGTCCCGTAGTCGACCGCGTCCGCGACCTTTTTCGCGTCCGCGAGGCGATCAACAACCAGTCGCTGCGCCCGCTTCACCTCATCGCGCTGTTGCCCAAGCAGCCGAACGGCCGCGTGGAGCCGTTCCCGTCGAGCCGGGTCTTTCTCACCTGAAAGCACCGTGACCGCGCGCTGAATTTCCTGGTTCGCGCTCGCGAGCTGCGTTTCGAGCCGCCGCCCCAAAAACCCAAGCCCCTCGTCGACAACCATTCCCTTCCCGCGATCCCACGCGTTCTTCATCGCCTCGTCGGTCGCCTTCTCCCACTCGGCCCGCTGCACCGCATCCGAGAGCATCGAGCGATTCAAGCGACGCAAAGCCGCCTGAAGGCCCGCGACCTGTCCCTTCAGCTTTTTAATCGCCGCCCGTCGCTCATCAACCGAGGGTGCCCGTCGCGCAGCCTCCGCCAAAAGGCCGTTTGTCGTCCAAAGGAGCTGCCGCATCTGGCTCTCCCACGCTGTGCGGTCCGTCCGATAGCCACCGACGAGCGTCCGGTATTTCGACTGGCGCGCGCGCAACGCGTCATACGCCCGACGATACTCATCCCCCAGCGTGCGAATTCGGTTGTCGATTCCAGACCACTCACTTCGGATGCGCGCAGTTTCCGCCTTGTGCGCGTCGATCCGGCCCTGAAGATTCACGCGCCACGCTTCGCACCGATGGTAAGCCGCCGCTTCGGTTCGCATGTTGAACGTCCGTCCACAACCAGCGCCCCTGTAGCGCGAAACCTCTGCGTCGAAACCTCGTTTGCGCGGCAAAATCGTCGAATCCCAAATCTGCCGCAATCGCGCAATCCGATCGCGGAGCGGCCGCCGGTCGAGCTCGAGTTTTTCGTAAGCCGCCTTGACGCGCGCAATCTCGGCGACGAGGCTCTGGCATTCGACTTCGATCGGCAGCGCGCGCGTGTTGAACGCGTCGCCCTTTTGCGCGAGCGTTTGAAGCTCCGCGCGCCACCCACGAATCTCCGTCGCCTTCGCGGGATGCGTCTTTTCGAGCGTCGCGAGATTCCGCTCGACGTGTGGGACCGCCTCCGCGCCCTTTGACAGCGTGCATGTGCTGGACGCCGAAACGCTCGAACTCGCACCCATCATCAGGGTAAAAACGAAACCAGATGTCAGCAAGACGATGCCTTTCATTCCCCCCTCCTTCTCACGCCCAGTGGCGCGTAAATGGACTCTTAACATCATTTTACTCTGATGTGACGAATGAGGCGCCACGACGATCCATCGTTTTTAAATAAAGATCGATATCAGATCGGCAAACCGGCCGTGCGAAGCGCGGTTTCAAACGCCACGGCCCATCCGCGGTTCGCCGCGGGCGACGCGGGGCTCGGGTGCGGGGCGCGGGCAACGACGATTCCCGGCGATTTTGCGAGCGCCGCCCGAGCGCGCGCCTCAGCAAAGTTACCAATGCCCACAACGCAGCGCGGTCGCATCGCCTCGACCAACGCGACGAGCGCCTTGTCGCATTCGGCAAAGAGCGGTTCGCGCTCGCGTGCCGGGAGTTTGTCGGGCGTCAAGTTTCCGCCCGACGCCTCAAGAAAGGCAAGCGGGCAGTAATTCGCCACAAAAAACCTTGCGAAAAACGTCTGCGGCGTTTGAAATCGATCGCGTGCGAAACCCCAAAGCCGCGCGCCGCTCACTTCGCTTCGCTTGCACAGGAGGCCGTCGACAGGCCGCTTCGGATGCTCGCGCGCCGGCCGCCCAATCGGCGCATCGAGGCCGAGCCAGTCGCGCACAATCGACACCTCGCCAAACGGCACGCCCGTCTGCGCCATCCCCCACGGCCCCGGATTCATCCCAAGAAAAAGCACTTCGCGCTTGCCACGCCCGTATCGCGCGAAATACGCGTCGACCATCGCCCGCGCGTAAACGAGTGGGTTGTAAACGTACGCAACCGGCGCCGCGAAAGTGAGGCGCTCGACGGCCCGCACGAGCTCATCGAGCCAATCGTTACTCGGAGAATCCGATGACGCCATGCGGGTACCCCGAAAACCGCGCGTTGACCGGGCCGTATTCGTCGTACCCCCAGCACGTGACGCCGCCATCCCCGTACGCCGCACAGGTGTGATACTGGCCCATCGCAATGGCCGTGATGCCGGTTGTCGTTCCAATCGGCACCGAAGCATCGGGCGTGTCCGCCGTCGTTCCGTTGCCGACTTGCCCAACACTGTTCTCGCCCCAACAAAGAAGCTCGCCGCCCGTGCGAAGCGCGCAGTTCACGCTGATGAACGCGACCGCCAACTGAACGCCGGAGCCGAGCCCGCCGACATCAACGGGTGACGAAACCGGCGTCATCGAGATAACACCGTCCCCCACCTGCCCCTCCAGCCGCCGCCCCCAACATCGCAGCCCGCCACTACTCATCAACCCGCAAGCATGTTGGTATCCGACCGTGATCATCGTAACGCCGCCATCCATCGTCGCGACGCCAACCGGCATGTTTTGCGGCGTCGTCGTTGTCGCGTTTCCCACTTGGCCGTAATCGTTTGAACCCCAACAAACAAGGGAACCATCGCCCTTGAGCGCGCAGGTGTTACTGACGGCCGCACCGATCGCCTTGGCTCCGCTTGAGAGTCCTGTCACCGGCACCGGCGTTAACCGCGTCGTCGTCGTACCGTCACCGAGCTGCCCGAACCCGTTCTGCCCCCAACACCAGACTGCGCCCGCGTCCGACAAGGCGCATCCGTGGCCGTTTCCAAAGACGACATCGATGATTCCGCCGTCAAGCCCCCAAACATCGACGGGTGCCAACCGGTTGACGCCGCCGTCATCACCGAGTTCGCCGTTCGTGCCCAACCCCCAACACTTGAGTCCGCCGACGTCCGTGATCGCGCACGCGCGCGCCCCATATGCGAAAACCCTCGCAACGCCCCCATCGAGCCCCGCGACATCGGTCGGAACAGCCCGATCCACACTCGTCCCATCACCAAGTTGACCATACTGGTTGTCGCCCCAACATTTCACGCCGCCCCCGACCATCCGCGCGCACGTAAAGGAACTCCCATACGACGTGAGTTGGGTCACACCGCTCGCAAGACCAATCGGCTGGACGGGCGCACCCGCTGACGCTCGCCCCGTGCCATCGCCCAGCTCGCCGCTCCAGTTCGTTCCCCAGCAGTAGACTCCTCCGTCCGTCGTCAGCGCGCACGAATGCGCATCGCCGACCGCGAGCGTCGCAACCGGCGCTGCAAGGCCAGGAACAACAACTGGCGTCGCGCGCGCGTTGTTGACTGGTGTCCCGTCACCAAGTATTCCGGCCGACGAGTTGCCCCAGCAAACAACATAGCCGGACACCGAGAGCTTCGCGCACGTATAGTTGTAACCCGCGCTGACCGCCTCGACACCGCCGTCGAGCCCCCCAACAGACGTGGGCGCATTTCGGTTGCCAATCGTCCCATCGCCCAACTCGCCGGAGCTGTTGCTCCCCCAACACTCGAGCGCACCCGACGTTCGAACCGCGCACGCATGACTCGCGCCAACCGCGATGGCTTTAACACCGCCAGCAAGTCCGACGACGTCAACAGGCGTCTTCGTCGCGAATCCAGCGTCGTTGCCAAGCTGTCCGTAATCGTTGTTCCCCCAGCACTTGACGGCACCGGCATCACTGAGCGCACACGCAAACGCCGTCACACTCAACTGGCCCGCGCCGACCTGAACAATTCCGCCATCGAGACCCCAAACATCAACGGGGACCGCAGAACTTGCCCCCGCATCATTACCAAGCTCCCCGTTCGCGTTGTAACCCCAACATTTCGCCGCCCCGCCTGTCGTAACGGCACACGAAAAGTAGGCACCGGCCGAAATGCTCGCAACCCCGCCATCGAGACCGGCGACGTCTGTCGCGGTCGCCCCAGCGTCCAACGTCCCATTTCCAAGTTGACCGAACTCGTTATCCCCCCAACACATGACTCCGCCCGCGTCGGTCAACGCGCACGAATGAAGACGGCCAAGGGCGACCGCTCGAACGCCGCTCGGCACTCCCGTTGCGGCAACCGCCGTGTACCTATCACCGCCCGTGACACCGAGCTGTTCGTAAGAATTCCGCCCCCAACACCAGACGGCACCATCTGAACGGCGAATCGCACACGAGTGGTACGACCCCATGTTCTGCGCAAGCGTGAATGCGCCGGCATCCAGATTCTGCACCGACACAGGCGACGTTCGATACGTTGCCGAAGGAGCGTTGTCGCCAAGTTGGCCATAAACATTTTGGCCCCAACACTTGACGACACCGTTTGGCGCGACTCCGCAGGTATGGCCGGTACCACAAGCGACCGATGTCGGCGTAACACCCTCCGCTTGGTAGGTGAGACCGGCCGCCGAGCAGAGCGATCGATTCCCCGCAAAGTCGGCCACATCGGCGTAAACGGTCGTCGACGCGTCGGCCGTCACGAAAGCGACAACCCCGGCTCCAGAGAACAGGGTGGCGCTTCCCGTTCCAATCGTGCCGCCGTCGCAAAGCGAATCCGCGTACAAGCGTACGGTGGTGTTCGGATCCGCGTAGCCGATGATGCGCGGGGAAATCCAGCCCGATGGCGACGCCGGATCGCTTGCCGTAATGACCGCGGCGTCGGGTACTAACGAGTCCTCGACGTATGTCGCGGCGAGCGCACAGGCAGAGGCGTTCCCGGCCGGGTCGGTCGCTGTCGCGTAATACGCCGTCGTTGAGTTGTCGCCGACCGACGCATCGAAGCCAAGCGTGAACAGAGCCGCCGTTTGTGTCGCGACGACGCCGCCATCGCACGCGGCGTTGTCAAAAACGCGAACCGTCGAGCCAACCTCCGCGTAACCGTAAAACGTCGGGGAATTATTGTTCGCGGGGCTTACCGGCGCCGTGAACATCGCCGGCGGCGCGGGCGCAGTGCTGTCCTCTAAATAGAGGGTGCCAACGGAACACCCCGACACGTTTCCAGCGAGGTCCGTCGCCGTCGCGTAGAAGTTAACCGACGCGTCGTCGGGCACCGCGATCGTGAATCCCCCATCCGCGAAATCAACGGCGCTCCCCGTCGCCGCGAGGCCGCCATCGCAAAGGCTGTCCGAAAAAATCCGCACCGTCGATTCCGCCTCAGCGCTTCCCGAGACTTTGGGCGCATTGTTGTTTGCTGGCGACGTCGGGTTCGTTGCCAATCCCGTTGGCGCCGCGGGCGGCTGGCTATCCTCGATATAGAGGAAACCGGCCAGGGAGCACCCCGACACGTTGCCGGCATCGTCGGTCGCCGATGCGTAGAGCGTGACCGACGCGTCGTCGACAACGGCGAGTGCGATGCCACCGTCGACAAAGTCGCTTGCCGTTCCTGTCGCGAGAACGCCGCCATCGCACGTCCCGGACGAATAGATTCGAACCGTCGACAGCGGCTCCGCGCTCCCAAAAACGCGTGGCCCATTGTTATTCGCGGGCGGGATCGGGTTCGTCGCAAGTCCGCTCGGAGCCAGGGGCGCCGTCGAGTCCTCGACAAACGCTGCGAAAGTTGACGAGCAGGTCGACACATTACCCGCGTCATCGACGATCCGCGCGTAAAGCGAAAGTGCGGCGTTGCGCGTGACAGTCGCGACCACGCCCGCATCGGACATGAAATCGGTGGAACTCCCTCTGCCGAGAACCCCTCCGTCACACGAGGCGTTGTCAAAGACGTCGACGCCCGAGTTCGCCTCGGCGCTGCCAAAGACACGAACGGTCGCGGTGTTCGCGGGCGGCGTCGGAGAAATCCCCGTCACCGTGGGCGCCAGAGCGGTTGAGTCCTCGCGGAACGTCGCGCCCACGGATGAGCACGTCGATACGTTTCCAGCATCATCCATCGCCGTCGCAAAAAATGTCGTCGTCGAATCGTCGGCAACCGAAACGGCGATCCCCGCGTCACCAAAATCCGCAGCGGTCCCCGTCGCCACGGCTCCCGCATCGCACCCCGCTTGCGCGTAAACACGAACCATCGCGTATCGCTCGGCAAACCCGCGCACTTTCGGCGCGTTGTCGTTCGCGACCAGACTCGGCGACGTCGTGAGCGCCGTCGGTGCCGCGGGCGCCGCCGAGTCTTCAACGAATTCGACCGACGTCGATGAACAAGCCGACGCGCGGTTCTGCGAATCGGTCGCGCGCGCGAAGATCGTGTTGATCGTGTTGTCGAGCACAAGTGCCGTGATGCCGGTCGTCGCAAGCTCCGCGCCCGATCCTTGGCCCAGCGACGCCGATGAGCAATCGCTCGTCCCGTACAGAGTAATCGTTTGGCTCGAATCGGTCGCGGTGCCACGAACCTTCGGCGCGTTGTTGTTCGCGGGCGACGCGGGGATAACCTCGGTCAATGTTGGCGCTGGAATCGTTCCCACGCACGACTCGCCCGTTGTGCAACCAACGTTGCAAACCACCGCGAGCGCTCGGCCCTGTACGAAGCGCGCCGTCGTGCCATCTTCGGCAAGCTCCGTTGAAGCGGTGTCCTTTTTCGAACCGTCGCCATAAGAGATTTGGCACTTAATGCGGACGCCGACGTTTTCGGGCCACGACCCATACAAGCTGAAATCGTACGCCGTGCCCGCGATCGGGTTCGTCGCGAACGTCACACAAAACTCAAACTTGCCGTCGCCATCGCAGTCGGCAACTTCATACGTAAACGCGACGAGACCGGCTTTGCCTTGGGTTGGCGCAAGGTTGGGAAGCGAAAGCGCCGCTTCGCCTGCGCCGTCGAGGATAATTCGCAGACCCGTAATGATCTCGGTGTTGTAGTTCGATGCGAGCCGCACTTTTACGATGAGCGTTCCGTCGGAGCGCCCGGACGTTGAGCAAGCTGAAGCCGCAAAGGCGAACGCCGCCAGCGCGCCGAACCCCGTCGCTTTTCTCAATTGAGAAGTTCCCATTGTCAAAGCGTACGCTCCACCATTATGAGTTTATGGGTCGACTTTCGAGATAACAAGTTTGGGGAGCGATATCGTTTGATCGATCTGCGCGGGAAGTCAGCGCTCGTGACGGGCGCATCGGCCGGGATTGGCGAAGCGATCGCGCGCGTATTGGCGCGTGAAGTCGGAACGCTGGTTCTTGTCGCGCGACGACGCGAGCGGCTCGATGCGATCGCGGCCGACCTGAAAAAGGACCGCGCAAACCTCCGTGTGATCGTGCGTGCGTGCGACCTCGTCCATCGCGCGGCCACCGCGGTCATGTTCGACGCGCTCGAAAAAGACGGCGTCGTCATCGACATCCTCATCAACAACGCGGGCTTCGGCGACCGCGGGCTCTTCGAGGGCGCCGATTGGAAGAAGATTGAGTCCCTGCTCGAACTCAACGTCGTTTCGGCAACATTCGTCTTGCGTCGCTTGCTTCCCGGAATGGTTGCGCGTCGGTTTGGCGCTGTTTTAAACGTTGGCTCCACGGCCGGGATCGTGCCGTCGCCCGAGTCGGCGACCTACGCGGCATCGAAGGCGTACCTCAACCATCTGAACGAGGCGGTGCGCGCAGAGCTGTCGGGGACGGGCGTCTCGCTCACCGCTCTTCTCCCCGGCCCCGTCCCAACCGAGTTCCAGGCCGTTGCGGGCGGAATGCTGCGCCCCGCGATTCCGCGCCCCTTCTGGGTCGACGCTGCAACGTGCGCCGAAGAAGCGATCCGCGCACTTAAACGCGGCGATGCCCGTGTCGTGCCTGGACTCGCACCGCGCCTCGCCGCTCTCGCCGTCGAAGCGACGCCCAAAGCGTTTCTCCGTCCGCTCCTCGCTCGCGTGGGACGCGGCCTGCGCAATCGCAAAAAACAATGATCCGATTTTTAGGAGGTCACCATGGCTGAATCGATCGAATTCTTCTCCGCGGTTCTCATCGTTTCAAAAGACCCGGCCCGCCTCGCGGCTTTTTATCGCGACACGCTTGGTGTCCCGCTCAAAGAAGAAAAACACGGCGACACCGCGCCCCATTATGGTTGCGAACTCGGCGATCTTCATTTCGCGATCCATCCGCGCGAGAATTTTGAGGACGCTGGTGAACCGAGCGGAGGCGCCGTGCGACTCGCGTTCACGGTATTTGACATCGAATCGATCGCCACCTCGCTCCGCGAAAAGGGCGTCGCCCTCCTCTATCCTCCGCGCGACGTCGGCTTTTGCAAGATGACCGCACTTCGAGATCCCGACGGCAACACCGTCGAGCTCACCGAACTCGGCA
This sequence comes from Deltaproteobacteria bacterium, assembly GCA_016192705.1. Classification (GTDB taxonomy): domain Bacteria; phylum Myxococcota; class JACPTQ01; order JACPTQ01; family JACPTQ01; genus JACPTQ01. The sequence continues at coordinate 63,398 of JACPTQ010000030.1, forward strand.
ACGGTTGGTTCAACCACCTCGAAGATCGCCGACGCCGTGGCCTCGACGTTCTCGCGCGGCACCGCGAACAGCATCCGCGTTAACGCTCGTACGTCGTTCCCGCGTCGGTGAATGCCCAAAGCGGCACGCTGCTGCAGAGCCCCGCGTCCACCGCGACACGCTCGACGCGCAGAGTGCTGTCGCTCGGCATCGTCACGAGAAGTACCGCGGCGCCCGACCACCCGACGTTTTGTCCGCCGTCGGTTTGGCCGCTCACGAACCGCTCGTAACAAAAAACGCCTCCATCCGGCCTGACGAGATTAAAGTCGCGATTCGTTTGCCCTGTCGCTTCAACGGGAAACGTCGCGAGCCCTTGCGACACGCCCGCGAGCGCGTTGCCGATCGAAAAAATCGGCTGCGTCGGGTCGACCATGTCGTGGACAAGCGCGATGGCGTTGTTGACCTCACCGTTTGTCGACACGTACGTCCCGGGGAAAAACCAGTTTCCTTGCGCCGTTCCCGCGATGTCTTGCATGTGCGTCCCAACGACCGGTGGCGCCGTCCGAATTTTTGTGCCGTCAACGCTTCCGATCCGCGCGAGAAGCTGCGACTTCACCGGCTCCGCAAACGAAAGCGCAGGCGAAGTGTAGTACGGGTACGTCCCGTCGTAGTGCGAGAGGTTGATGAACGGCGCCGGCGGCAGCCGATAGTCGATCGCGCCGAAATCCACCCCGGCATAACCATCCGAGATTCCAACGAACTCACCCGCGTCGACCGGGACCATCAAGCTCGTGTTCGTGCATTTCTCCATTCCGTAACCATCACCCGGAAAAATCGTCACGCACGATTTGCCACCGTCATCGAACGCCGCACGCAGCGATTCGGAGATGACGCCAATGTGGTTGAAGTATGAGCGGTACTCGGCGCACGGATAAAACGTTAATTGGAATCCGGTGCCGCCATCGATCGCACCGCCATCAAACGACGTCTGTTTCGTCGCTGTGATCTCGCGGACCCACGCGGGGCCTGGAAAGTAAATAGAGCGATACGCGACGCCTGAATCGGGAATGTTGATCGTGAAGGCTGAGTGCTTTGCGGGAAAAACGTGAATAGGCGGCGACATGAATCCGAGCGCGCGAAACGCGTAAAACTCGTTTGCGGCGATCGGCAGCGTCGTGAACGTCGGTCCCGCGTCGCCACACGGTGGAATCGGCGAACCTGCGTCAAACGGTCCGCCGTCCGCCCCCGTTCCCGAACCGGCGTCCGCGCCCGCATCCGCACCCGCCGGCGCGCCGGGTGGCGCCGACGTACTTGCGCAGCCGATGCCCATCCCAAAGCTGAGGTAGGCCGCGAAGCCCGCCCGCCGTCGTCGCGTCACCCGTCCATCCTCGCTACGGCCCCAAGTCGAACATCAGCACACGGTGATTGTCCGTGTCGGCCAAATAGAGGAGCCGCCCCGACGGGTCGAGCGTTACGGCCGCAGTGCCGCCAAACGTCTGCTGAGACAGCGACGGCACCGTTGACGTGTAATCGCCTTGTCCAATCACATTAAAGGGGAGCATACCGTTTTCGGGTAAGCCGCTCACGTCAAACGCGAGCACGCGCGCGTTCCCAGTGTCGCTCACGAAGAGTCGCCGACGCGCTGCATCGATCGCGAGGTGCAGCGGGATATAGAATTTGTTCGCCGTCGATCCGCCGATCGAGCCATTCATGTCAGTCTGTCCAAGCACAACCGACGCATCCAGTCCGGTCCCAAGCGTCGATGCGTTGTACCCCAAGACGCGGCTGTTGTTCGTATCGGCAACCCACAACATGTTCGCGACAGAATCGAACGCTACGCCAACAGGGCCATTCAGCCGATTCGCAGCCGAGCCGCTCGCACCCGCGTCAAGACCTGCCTGCCCAAACACGTACGACGCCGCTTGGCCCATGCTGAGAAGACCGGCATTCGTATAAGCGAGGACGCGGTTGTTTCCGGTATCAGCCACGAAGAGCCGCCCGGCATCGGTGTCGTAAATCATGTCGCCTGGATAGTTGAGGCCGTTCGCCCCTCCGCTGGGGTTGTATCCGCTCCACGACGATTGGCCGAGTGCGACCGACGCGCTCAAATTGTTCGCCATCGAGCCCGGCGAGACGCCAAACACGAGAACGCGATTGCTCGACACGTCGCTAACAAAGAGGCGCTGCCCGACCGAATCAAACGCGATGGCGCGCGGTGACCAAAAACTCGATTGCGTCGGCGTCGACACGAAATCGCAGTGCCCAAAGTCGGTTTGCCCCAGGACGTAATCGGCGACGCGGTTGCCGATGCGATTCGTCGCGCTGAGCGAAAAGACGAGGACGCGGCGATTCTCGCTCTCAACAACAAAGGCTCGGTTGTTCACCGAATCGATCGCGAGGCCATACGGCGCGTTGAACCCGAACTGCGTCGGTCCGCCCACGCAATTGCTGTTGTAGACCGGCCCGCCATCGAGCCCCGTGGTGTGACCCATAACACCCGTTGCGTATGCGCCGTTCACATACGCGATGGTGTCGAAATCCCAAATCATGACGCGGCTGTTGTTATCACTGGCGAAAAGGCGGTTTCCCGTCGAGTCAAAATGAATTGCAGAGAGAATCCCGAGCCCATTCTGCGTCGTGTTTTGCGCATTCGAAGAAAAGCCGGGTTGCCCGAAAACGTAAAGCGCATTTTCGCCCGCATCGAGTGCCGTGGCGTGCCAGACGGTGACGCGACGATTGTACGCATCGCCCACAAACAAGTAGTTGAGCGGTGAGTAGTAGGCCACACTCACAGGGTTGTTCATCTCGGACTGAGTCGTCGCTGAATCTTTCGCGGTGTAGCTCGTCTGTCCGATAACGCCAAAAGCCGGTTGAAAGCTCGAGAGCGACGACGTCACGTTGAAAACGGTCACACGATTGTTCGACGAGTCCGCCACGAAGAGTCGCTCCCCATTGATATCGAGCGCAACGCCCGATGGATTGTTCATTCGCCCTGCGTCGGTCCCGGACGACGACGTCGTGAAATTCTCCTGGCCAAGTACGTATGACGCGTTCATACCGTCCGTGACAGACGCCACCGAAAAAACGAGGACGCGACTGTTATTATCGTCGGCGACAAAGAGTCGGTTATAGGCCGGCTGATACGCGAGCCCCTGGGGCGACTTAAGCCCCGACTGTGTCGTCGCCGAGGTTGCACTCGTAAACGACAATTGCCCCAAAACGTTCGACGCGCTCATGCCGTTCGTGACGCCCGCGTCGACATTGAAAACGAGGATGCGATTTCGGTTCGTGTCGCTGACAAAAAGTCGCGCCCGAACCGAATCGAACGCGATCCCATACGAGAAGTCGATGTTCGCGGCCGTCGGCGTTCCGGTGTTCGCGCAGGTCACGAAATCGGGCTGGCCCAAAACGTAGTCGGCTGCCGAATCAAACGTTCCGTCGCCCGCGATGTTGAAGACGAGAATGCGATGATTCGTGGTGTCCGATACGTAAAGGCGATTGTTCGTTGAGTCGGCGTAAACGGCGTTCGGCGAGTAAAAACCGTACCGTCCGGGTCCCCCCGTACACCCGGCGTCGAAATTCGTCGCCTCGTTCCCTTGGCCGAGCATGTCGCTCGCGGCCGCCTTAAGCGTGTTGATCGTCACGCCTCCGTCAGGCGTCTCAACGTTCCCGGCATCGTCCGTTGCGCGCGTCATAACGGTGTTTCGAAAAAGCGACGCCGTGACGCTCCCGGTCCACGGGCTCGCGAAGTTGGGAATCGCCGTCCACGACTCGCCGCCGTTCGTCGTTATCTCGACCGCGCGAAGCCCCGCGCCAACGTCCGACGCCGTGACCACAATTGGTACGCTGTCGCCGTAGAGTGCCGTCCCACCATCAACGAGCGCGACGCTTGAAACCGGCTTCACGAGATCGACCGCCGCATCCGCGCCCGCGCCCGCATCCGCGCCCGCGCCCGCGCCCGCATCCGCGCCCGCGCCCGTACCCGCATCAGACTCCGCCGAAAGGCACGACACACCCGGTGCGCAGGCGTAATTCAGAACAACGGTCTTTTCGCCGCCACCAAATTGAATCCCCGCGTCATCCACCGTCGTCTCCGCGCGCGCCGTCGCGACGACCTCGTCAACACCCGCATCGCGCCTGTAAATGCGCCCGACGATGTGAAATCCGTTCGACAGCGGGTCTCGCGCAACGTACAACGTCCACTCGCGACTCGATGCAAAAACGTTTTCCGAAACCGTCAGTCCAAACTCATAGGATGAATCGGTGTCCAAGTTATCAACGATGGCAATGTACGCGTAACCGTCGTCGGTTGTTCCGGTCGCTTGCAGCGTTGACGAAAAAAGCGATGGCTGCCCCGGCATCTCGTCGAGGAACGTTTGAACAATCTTGATGTTCGCTTGGACAGCGGCGCTAAAATTGGCGGGCAGCACGTGGCGAATCGCGATCGTCTTGCTCGTCGCCGCTGTTTTCGGCTTGCACGCAGCGGACGCACCCATTGCCGCAAGCAACAAAAGAAAACAAGCTCGACTCCGGACCGACGCACGCACCGCCTTTGTCGACCTCCCATGTAGATGATAGCGCCCCGTCGCAAGAAATGAAAACGCACGCACCGCATCTGGATTCATTTCCCTCAGGTGATACGCTCGCCACGTGATGAACGAAGTCCCGTTTCTCGCAGAGCTCGCCGTCGTCTCGGCTTTCGCCGTTGGAATCGCCGTCCTCTTGCGGCGCCTCGACCTTCCGGTCGTCTCACTCCTTCTCCTCGCCGGTGCCCTCGTCGGCCCGCACGCACTCGCGCTGGTCAACGACCTCAAGAGAATCGAAGCGGTGGCCGATGTCGGCGTCGTTCTCCTCCTTTTCACGATCGGCCTCGAATTCTCGCTAACGCGCCTCCTTCAGTTCGGTGCGCGCGTCCTCGCCGTCGGCGCCCTGCAGATTGCAATAACCCTGGGGCTCGTCGTTGTCGTGATGGCCATTGGCGGCGCATCGCTCGCGCGCGGGTTCTTTTTCGGCTGCCTCGCGACGCTCGCGAGTACCGCCATCGCGCTGCGCTCGCTCCGCGACCGAAACGAAGTCGATGCGCCCCACGGACGCCTCATCGTCGGCACGCTCATCCTCCAAGACCTCGCCGTGGTTCCGATGATGCTCATCCTGCCGACGCTCGCCGGAGAATCGGGCGGCACCCCAGCGCTCGACGGAATCGTCGTGCTCGCGAAGGCGGCGCTCACCGTCGCGGCCACCTTTGTCGGCGCGCGCATCGTCGTTCCGCGGCTCCTCGGGCTCGTCGATCGCGCACGAAGCCGCGAACTTTTTCTCCTCTCCGTTCTTGCGCTCTGCATCGGCACGGCGTGGCTCACGTCGCTCACCGGGCTCTCCGTTGCGCTCGGCGCGTTCCTCGCGGGTATGATTCTCGCCGACTCGGTTTATGCCCATCGCGCGATTACCGACATCGTCCCATTTCGCGATGTCCTGACGAGCTTTTTTTTCATGTCGCTCGGGATGCTGCTCGATTGGCGCGTCCTTTTCGACGAGCCCATAGCTGTCGGAATCGTTTTTTTAGGTCTCATCGCCGTTCGCTTTCTCAGTGGCTCACTGGCCGCCCTCGCCGCTCGGTCGCCGCTTCGGGTCGCGGTGCTGACGGGAATTGCGCTTGCGCCATTCAGCGAATTCGGTTTCGTGCTCGCGCAGGCGGGCGGACGGCTTGGGCTTCTGACCGCATCCGAAATGCGCATCGTGCTCGCGGCCGCGATCTTGACGATGGTGATCGCACCGCTTCTCACGAAGGCGGCCCCGGCCATTTCGCGTTCTATCGGGCGCTGGGATTGGATCGATCGCGCCTTGCGACCTTCCGACTTGGCCAACGGCGAGCCTGAAGTTGCGCTCGCGGGGCACGTTGTCATTGCAGGGTACGGCGTTGCAGGGCAAGTCCTTGCATCGGCGCTCCGCGCATCGGACGTGCCGCACGTTGTTGTCGAGCTGAACGCCGACACCGTTCGCGCGGCGCGGCTGTCGGGCGTCACGGCGGTGTACGGCGATGTCACGCGGCCCGACGCCTTGGTGCACGCGCGTCTCGTCGAGGCCAAGGCGCTCGTTCTTCTCGTCAACGACCCGGAGGCCGCGGAGCGGGCGATCGCCGCAGCGAAGCAGATTGCCCCGCGAACAGCCGTTTTCGTCCGCACGCATTACAGTCGAGCGGCGGCGCGACTCGCGAGCCTCGGCGCCTCATCGGTGGTGGTCGAGGAGGTTGAAGCCGGAATCGAAATGCTGGCGCTCACGCTTCGACACCTCGGCACGGCGCGCAACGTTCTTATGGAGCACGTCGATGCGGCGCGCGCGCAAACGCAGACCAGCATGCGCGATCAGACGCTGCCGCGGCGACGACTCGGAACGGTGGCCGAGCTGGATCTTCTCAAAGTCGAAACGTTTTTGGTGCGCGACGGTGCCCACGCGGCCGCACGCTCGGCGATTGAAATGGGCGTGCGCGCAAGGTCGGGCGCGCTCGTCGTCGCCGTACACCGGGATGGAACGCTCATCGAACAGGCCGACCCTTCAAAACCTTTTCAGATTGGCGACCTTTTGTTTCTTGTTGGTTCGCGACCCACGCTCGCGCGCGCGATGGTCTTACTCGAATCGGGCTCCGTCGAACCCGCCGCGCCAAAGGTTTGACAGGTTTCGTGTGTCCTCTATAGTGAAGTCGTGAAGGACAATCCGACGTGACGCGCACAACGCTTCTTGAATCGCGTGATGCGGCGCCGAAGGTCATCGTTCGAACCGTGAAAGGTCTTTTTTCGCCGGACGCGCGCTGGCGCGACAAGACGGTCGTTTTTCGGCGCACCGTCACGATGGGGCGCGAGGGCGGCCCTGAAGACATCGTCATCGACGATCCACTCATGTCGCGGCGACACGCGGAGTTGAAAGTCGTGTCGGACGACGGGGCCGTGGGAATCCGCGACCTCGAAAGCCGCAACGGGACGTATTTGGACGGCGAACGCATCGCCACGGATTTCGTCGTTCTCGAAAGTGGCGACGTCATTCGGGTTGGAGGCACGCTTCTCCTTTTTGAGCGATTCGAGCGCACGGGCACGGCACCGGTCGAGAGGAGTGGCCGGCTGATCGGCACGAACCGCGCGATTCAGAGCGTCCTTGCGCAAGTCGGCGTTGCGGCGCGCGGCGTGTTGCCCGTTTTGGTCGTCGGTGAAACCGGAACGGGCAAGGAGCTTGTCGCGACGGAGATTCACGAACGTTCGGGTCGCGAGGGGCGGCTTGTGGCGGTGAACTGCGCGGCGATACCGCGCGATTTGTTCGAGAGCGCTTTTTTTGGACACCGGAAGGGGAGTTTTTCAGGCGCGAGCGACGATCGGGGCGGTTACTTTCAGGGCGCAGATAAGGGAACGCTGCTCTTAGACGAAATTGGCGAGATGCCGCTCGACGCGCAGGCGAAACTCCTGCGGACGATCGAAACGATGGAGGTGACGCCCGTTGGTGAGACGCGTGCGGTGAAGGTCGACGCGCGAATCGTCGCGGCGACGAATCGCCGACTCGACGATGAAGTGACGCACGGCCGTTTTCGCGGTGACCTTCTTGCGCGGCTTCGCGGTATCACGATTCCGTTGCCGCCGCTTCGGGAACGGCGCGACGATCTTCTCCTGTTGCTCGAGCACTTTTTGGGGCGGGCTGGGCGCTCGCTCGTTTTGACGGCCGATTTTGTCGAGCGGTTCTTGCTGCACCGATGGCGCGAAAACGTGCGCGAGCTCGAGCACGCAACGCACCGGCTCGTGCTCGCGACGCGCGATGGGGACACGCTCCGGGCCGCCGATGCGGAAAAGATTCTTGTGAGCGCCGCGCAAGGCGACGGCACAAGGGCTGGACGCAAACCGGATCCCCTGCAAGAGACGCCGGCTGCGGGCGTTGTTTTGACAAAGCCGATTATGCCGTCGCGCGAAGCTCTCGAAGCGGCGTTCGCCGAGGCGGGTGGAAAAATCGTCGCGGTGGCCGCTAAGTTTCACACGAATCGCCAGCAGGTTTACCGCTGGCTCGACTACCTCGACATGACGATCGACGACCTACGCGGGAAAAAGTCGTAAGGGTTAAATAAAAAAGCGGGAGACGAGAATCGGACTCGCGACCCTCAGCTTGGGAAGCTGATGCTCTACCAACTGAGCTACTCCCGCACGAGCGGGAGATCTAAACCACGGCGCGGGCGTTCAGGTCAAACGAATTTGCTACTTGATTTTCGCGCAGAGCTCTTTCACGGCGCTGATGCTCTTCCCGAGCGCCGCCCTCTCGTCCGCTTCGAGGTCGATCTCCACCACCTTCTCGACGCCGTTTCGTCCAAGCACCGCCGGCACGCCAACGAAGTAACCTCCGACGCCATACTCTTTGTTGCAATACGCCGCGCACGGCAACACGCGCCGCTTGTCTTTCAAGATCGACTCGGCCATCTGCACCGCCGCCGCGCCTGGCGCGTAGTAAGCGCTCCCCGTCTTCAAGAGCGCGACGATCTCCGCGCCGCCGTTTTGCGTTCGCGTCACAATTGCGTCGATCTTCTCCTTAGGCAACAGCTTCGTGATCGGAATGCCCGCCATCGACGAGTAGCGCGGGAGCGGAACCATCGTGTCGCCGTGCCCGCCGAGCACAAACGCAAAAACGTCCTCGACCGAACAGCCAAGTTCCCACGCGAGGAACGTGCGAAACCGCGCCGTATCCAGCACGCCCGCCATCCCGACGACGCGGTTCGGCGCGAAACCCGACGTCTTCCATGCGGCGTACGTCATCGCGTCGAGCGGATTCGACACAACGATGAGCACTGCGTTCGGCGAATACTTCGTGACTTCCTTCGTGCACGCGGTGACCGCATTCAGCCCGATGTTGAACAAATCGTCGCGGCTCATCCCCGGCTTTCGTGGCGCGCCCGCCGTGATGATGACGACATCCGACCCCTCGGTCTCCGCATAGCCGTTCGTCCCCGTGATGCGCGCGTCAAACCCCTCGACCGGCCCCGATTGCGCCAAGTCGAGCGACTTCCCCTGCGGCACACCCTCGACGATGTCGACGAGCACGATGTCGCCAAGCTCCTTTGACGCCGCCCAGTGCGCCGCCGTCGCTCCCACGTTTCCTGCTCCAATGATCGAAATCTTGTTTCGCCGCATGATCAATCCTCCATACCGTTTCCCCGGCGATCGCTTAGCCCGCTGGAGAATGAACGTCAACCGGCGGCTTCCTCAACTTGCTGTATGATTCCGCCATGGTGATGCTTCCGCGAGATTCCGACACGTTAAGGAGCACAACTGTCCGTCGCGACGAAGACGAAGTTCGCCAATACTTGCCGTCGGTACTCCGTTTCACTCCGTTGGCGGTCCTGTTGCTGCCGCCGAAGCACATCGCCCTTGTCGATCGAGGGCTTTTCCCGATTCGAATGACCGTCGCCATCGTCAGCATGATCCTCTTCGTCGTTCACATCGTTCTATTTCTCTGGATTGATCAAATTCATTACGCCTGCCTCGCGGCCCTTGGTTTGACCTTGTTGATCGCGGCCGCCCTGCTTTTGAGGCGCGGTCACGCAAGAACCGCCCTCCTCATCGGGTGGCTGTCAAGCTGCGCATATTTGGTCGGGCTCCATTTGGCGTTTGGCAACGACGCGGGCGTCTTGTTTTTCGCGTTTCCGATCGCCGTTGCCGCGTATTCCGTTTACCGCCCTGAGGAATGGGCGTGGCGACTCTTGCCAACTGTTTTCGCGCTCGTTTGTTGCGCGGCGCTCGTCGCGCATGTCGACGTAACCCCACTCATCGCTCTCGAACCGTGGGAACAACACCTTCTCTTCGCCGTACACGTGGGTGGAGCGCTTTACGCCGTTTTCGTATTGGCCTCACACGCCGCAATTTTTCGGCATGCGGCGCTCGCACAAATCGCGGCGGAACGAGATCGCGCAGACAAGCTCTTGCTCAACATTTTGCCGGCCCCAATCGCCGCGCGGCTCATGACCGAGGCGGACATTATCGCCGATTCCTTCGACGAAGTGACGGTATTGTTCGCCGATATCGTCGGCTTCACCGCGCTCTCAAGTCGGCTGTCGAATCGCGAGCTTGTATCGATGCTGAACCGCATATTCAGTGATTTCGACGAATTGGCCGACAAGTTCGGGCTCGAGAAGATTAAGACCATAGGAGACGCCTATATGGTGGTAGGCGGATTACCCGCTCCAATGAAGAATCATGCGACCGAGACTGTGCGCATGGCCATCGAGATGCAGCGCGCCATAAAGCGATTTTCCGAAGAGAGCGGCCACCCTCTCAAGCTGAGAATCGGACTTCACAGCGGCCCAGTGACCGCGGGTGTGATCGGAAAACGAAAGTTCAGCTACGACTTGTGGGGTGACACGGTGAATGTGGCGAGCCGAATGGAGGCACTGGGCGAACCAGGGCGTGTGCACTTGAGCGGAACGTTGGCGACGCGCGTGAAAGCAACGATTGCACTCAAAGATTGCCGCCAAATCAATGTCAAGGGCAAAGGAACGATAGAGACGTGGTTCGTCGCCCATGAATGATTGCCGCACTGGTGTTGCCGATCATGGGCCCTTCCTGTAAGGTTCGCCGTCTTTTTCGAGGAGGCCCGATGAAAAATCTCTGCCGCGTCGCGATCGCAGCGGCCGCGCTTGTCACCGCTGCGTGCCAAGAAGACAAGACCGACGAGCTGCGCACGAAACTGAAATCGCCTGAAGTCGCAGCGCGCGTTGCCGCAGCAAGCGAACTTGGCAAACAGCGAACAGCGTCGCGCCCAGCGATTCCCGAACTCCTCGCCGCACTCAAAGACGAAGCGTGGCAAGTGCGCGTCGCAGCGAGCGTCGCGCTCGTTCGCATCGGCGACAAGGAGAGTCCACCGCGTGCGGCCCTGCCCCTCGCCGTCCTGGCGCGCGATTCAAACGCGTTTGTGCGCCGCTATGCGATCTGGGCGCTCGGAATGATGGGCGCTGGCCACGCGGCACTCGTCACCGCGGTCCGTGACCCCGAACCTCTCGTCCGCGAATTCGCCGCCGAGGCGCTGAAAGGCGTCGCCGCCAAAGCCGACGCGAAAACCCTTGCCGACGCGCGAACAGCACTCGAAGCGTTGTCACACGACGAGGCACGTCTCGCGAGCGGGAAATTCACGAGCGCCGTTGTCGTGAAAGACGCGCTTGCCGCCGTCGAAAAAGCCGCGACAAAAGCGGCTGCGAAGGAGGCGCGATGAAGTCGACCGGCCTCTGGTACCAAATCCGCAGCATGAACCGCGTCTTCTGGGTTCAAAACTGGATGGAACTCCTCGAACGCTTCGCCTACTACGGCGTCCGCACCGTCCTTCCGACCTACATGGTCCTTTCAATCGAAAAAGGCGGCCCCGAGTTCAACCACATCCAAAAAGGCAACATCTATCTCTGGTGGGCCGTCGTGCAATCGTTCCTCCCGATGTTCACGGGCGGTTTCGCCGACCGCTATGGCTACAAACGCACCATCGCCGTCGCCATCGCGCTTAAAGTCATCGGCTACGGCATGATGGCGCACTTCATGGACTATGGCGGCTTCTTCGCGGGATGCCTTATGCTCGCGGCCGGCACCGCCATCTTCAAACCCGGTGTGCAAGGAACGCTCGCGACCGTCCTCGACGAAAAGCACGCCTCGGTCGGCTGGGGCATCTTCTATCAATGCGTCAACATCGGCGGCTTCGTCGGCCCGATCCTCGCGGGGCACCTCCGCCTCCTCGACTGGAAATACGTCTTCTGGGTTTGCGCCGGCATCGTCTCGCTCAATTACATCTCCTTCCTCTTCTACAAGGACCCGAAACCGGAAGTGCAATCGACCGACTCGCCATGGAAAGTTTTCAAGGACTCGGTCCTCGGCTTTTTCGAGCCGCGCCTCATCGCGTTCATCGTCATCTTCTCGGGCTACTGGCTCATGTTTTACCAGCTCTATGACATCCTCCCGAACTTCATCGACGACTGGGTCAACACGGGCGTGGTTTTGCGCGCCGTCGAACAAAACGCCTCGTTCCTCGTCGACTGGGGCGTCATCGCGCACGACGCCGGCCGCGTGAACCAGGAATCGATGATCAACTTGAACGCCTTCATGATCATCTTTTTCATGGTGTTCGTCGCGCGCTTGACGGGTCTCGTGCGTCCGCTCGTCGCGATCATCATCGGCATCGCCATCTCGTGCCTCGGCATCTTCTTGCTCTCGGTGTCGATGTCCGGCTGGTTCTGCCTCCTCGCCATCGCCGTCTTCACGTTCGGCGAAATGGCGGCGTCGCCCAAGAAGCTCGAGTATCTGTCGTCGATCGCGCAACCTGGCAAGAAAGGGCTTTTCCTCGGCTACGCAAACGCGCCGGTCGGCATCGGCTGGGGCATTGGGAGCACGCTCGCGGGTCACCTTTACGAAAAAGGTGGCGACAAAGTGAACCTCGCGCGCGATTACCTCACGCAATCGGTCGGCCTAGATCGGTTTCTCGTCGACGCGTTGCCGAAAGAAAAGATCATGTCGGAAATCACGTTCGCGATGAAGGAGACGCCCGACGCGGTGACACAGATGCTTTGGGACACGAGGGCGCCGTACAGCATGTGGTACACGTTCACGGCGATCGGCGCAGCGAGCGCGATCGGGATGATCGTTTACAACTATGTCATCCGTCGAGCCGACGCGAAGAAGGCTGCCCTCCGCGAGGAAAAGTGATCGTCAAAACGACCTGCACGCGCGATTGCCCGGATGCGTGCGGGATGGTGGCGACGGTCGAGGGCGGGCGCGTCACGGCGCTGCGCGGCGACCCAGCGCACCCGTTCACGCGCGGGTTTCTTTGCTACCGCACGAACCGCTTCTTGGAGCGGCAGTACAGCGCCGAGCGACTAACGACGCCCCTCATTCGAAGCGCGGATGGCGTCCTCAAGCCGGCATCCACGGATGAGGCCCTCGATCGGATGGCGGCGCTCGTACAGTCTGTGATCGCGCGTCACGGCCCCGCGGCGATCATGCACCAAGGCGGCGGCGGCTCCCTCGGGATGCTGAAAGCGTGTTGGGGCGTGCTTTTGCGGAAGCTGGGTCCCATCACTGAAACCACCGGTTCACTGTGCGTCGGCGCCGGCTACGAAGCGCAAAACCTCGACTTCGGCGGTCGCGACAGCCCCGACCCCGAACAAATCGCGCACGCGAAGCAAATCGTCGTTTGGGGCAAAGACCTCCATGCGACCTGCCCGCACCTCATCCCGTACATGCTGCGCGCCAAGAAGGCCGGCGCTCGCGTGCTTGTCATCGACCCGCTCGTCACGCGCGCAACAGAAATCGCCGATGAGTCATTTCATCCAGCGCCCGGAAGCGACATCGCGATCGGGCTCGCCGCCCTCCGCATCGCTTTCGAACGCCGAATCGTTCGACCCGATGCCCGAGAGCGGGTCGTTGGCGTTGATGCGCTCGAAACCCTCGTCCGGTCGGGCGATCCCGGCGCGTGGCGTCGCGACGCCGATTTGCCCGAAGGCGCATTCGATCGCCTCATCGACGCACTCGTCTCAGTACGACCGACGATGTTCCTTGTGGGCTGGGGACTTCAGCGACGCGCGCTCGGCGCTACGACGATGCGTGTCCTCGCTGCCCTCGCCTATCTGCTCGGCGACGTCGGCACCCTGGGCGGCGGATTCTTCTTTGCATTCACGCGCAAGCGCCGCCTCGATCTCACGTGGGCCGACGGACCAGCCCCTGCGCGCACCATTCCCACGGCCCAGCTCGCGCGGGGACTCGCCGCCCTCAAAGACCCGCCCGTCGAACTCCTCTTCGTCGAGAACGCAAACCCCGTTGCGCAGCACCCCGACTCAACCGCCGTCGCCGCGGCGATTTCGCGCGTGCCACACGTTGTCGTCGCCGAGCAGTTTCTGACCGACACCGCGCGCCTCGCCGAAATCGTTCTCCCCGTGGCGACAATGCTCGAAGAAGATGACCTCGTCGGCGGTTATGGGCAGCCGTACCTCGGCCTCACCAAGAAAGTTGTCGAGCCTTTGGGCGAGGCTGCGTCAGATGTCGAATGGTGCCGCCGACTTGCTGAACACCTCGGTCTCGACGCGTCGCGCTTCTCGGCCGAAACGTTGATCGCGCAGACCCTTGTCCCGAGCGGACTTTCGCGCACCGACCTTGAACGCGGCTCTCGAATGAATCCCGGCGCACCCGCGAACGGAATCCCATTTGAGGACGGCCTGACATTTCACCGCGACGCCAAATTCCATGCGGTGACTGATATCCCGCAAATCACCGCGCCAGACCCCGCGTACCCGCTCTGGCTTTTCTCCGTCAGTGATCGCGCGCGCCAGAACAGCCAATCGTTCGACATCGACGACGGCGGCACGCTCGAGCCCGCCACGGTACATCCCGACGCCGCGAAACCACTTGGCTTGCGACACGGCGACATCGCGCAACTCGAATCACCGCAAGGTCGCCTCACCGTGCGGCTCCGCTTCGACCACCGTCAGCGCCGCGACACCATCCGCGTCGCAAAAGGCGGTGCGCTGAAACACGGTCGCGCGGTCAACGTTCTCACAAGCGACGCGCTCACCGACCTCGGCGAAGGCGCCGCCTACTACGATACGCGCGTCCGAATCGACCGCCCGACGCGCTAATGCAGGCCCCCGTCCGCATCATACTTTGCGACAAACACGTCCCAGCTTCCGTACGCCTGGCGTCCGAGCACCCCACCCGTAACGCCCGCGACGAACACCGCACCGCCGGGGCCCGTGACGACGCGCGATCCCGACTCGCCCGCCGTCGTCCCCAGCTGTCGGAGCCACCCATTTTGGAACCAATCATTTTCGTCGTCGACCAGCTTCAACAGAAAAACGTCGGTCGCGCCCGCCGAAAAATAATTTCCCAGCCCTCCTCGCGTTCCGCCCGTCAGATAAACCGCGCCTCTTGAATCGACCGCTACGTCTTCCGCGAAATCGAGACGATCGTTCACGATCCGGAACGCCCGTCCGGCCCCTCCATCCCGGTCAAGCTTGAGGTAACAAATGTCGGCCCCATCCGCCGCGGGGCGAAGGTTTCCGTAGGTTATTCCCGCGACATGGATGCCGCCCGCCCGGTCGACCGCGAGCCCTTTCCCACTTTGGATTTGCGACGCGTTGAATTGGCGCAGCCAACCGAGCGTGCCGTTCGCGCCGAGCCATGCGACGAAAACACCGCCGTCCGCGCTCTGTGGACTTTCGGTAACCGCACGAGACAAAGATCCCAACACGACGACCGCGCCCATCGCATCGAGCGCGATTCGACCGCCCACGTCGCGCCCAGCTGCGCCGAACGCCCGCATCCAAATCCACCCACCGTCAGCGTCGAGCCGCGCGACGAACGCGTCGGTTTCGATCCCCTCGCGACCCGACGTGCCGCCGTCAATCCCGCCTGTCACGTACAGATCGCCACGCGCGTCGACGGCGACATCGGCGCCCCAATCGAACCACGGCGTCCCGAACTGCCGTGTCCAACGGCGCCCGCCATCGGCGTCAAACCGCATCAGAAAAATGTCCGTACCGCCAACCGCTTCGACTCCATCCATCACGCCGTCGGTCGACCCAACGACAACGACGCCGTCGTCCCCGCTCTGCGCGACCCCTCCAACGCTGTCGGCCCGCGGCGTTCCAAATTGTCGCAGCCAGATAACAGCGCCACTCGCGCTCACCTTCGCTAAAAACCCATCGGTGCGGTTGCCCCCTGCGTTGCCCAAAACATCGCCTGTCTCTCCGGCGACGTAGAGATTCCCGCTTGGGTCAAGTGCAACTCCGGCGACGCGCTCTTCATAAAGAGTCCCCATTTGAAGTGTCCCCTGCCACAAATCGTTTGACGGTGCTGGCGCAGCGGCGTCCATCGCGTCGAGGCTGGCGTCAGCGCTGTCCCCAGACGCGTCAGTCGATGGCGCAGCGTCGATCGACACTCCTGAGTCGATGTCGCGTGAAACGGGGCTCGCCGCATCGAAATCGATGGTTGCCATGGGAGCCGTCGATCCGATGCATCCGAGCGTATTGAGAATACAAAGAATTGCGACCGGTGGTTTCAAGCGCCGAGAGGCTGCCACATTAAGTTTCCCGTGTCAACATTGGCTGCTTGTCGGTGAGTGACGTATCGGCGATCACCCGCGGCGTTGGCCGGTCTTCGCGACGAGGCGCGACCAAATGGCGTCCACGCGCTTCTGAATGGTCGACTGGACGCGTGCCATCGCCTTGTCGGCCATCTTGTCAACAAAGCGCTCCATCTTCTTTTCGATCTTCCCGCGGAACCGCACAAGCAGCTTCGCTTGCACCTTGTCGAAACCTCGCGCGATCGCCGTCTTGATGAGTGGAGCGGCCGCCGCGCCAAATCCCGCCGTGACCGATGCCAACGCCGACGTCACCAGGCCCGTGATCTTCGCTTCGAGCGGCGATCGAATCGAGTGGAAGGTTCGCGACACCGTCTTATCGAAAACTTGGTCGAGCGCTTTTTTCATGAGCGCCTTCACGGTGGTTGTGACGATCAGGCGCACGGTCTGAAGTTTCGACATCGCGGTCGCAAGCAGCACCTCCTTGAAATTCGCCGCGACGTTCGTCACCGCGAGCGCCTTCTGCTCCATCGCACGCACCGTCTGATTGAGCGCGTCGGCTTCCGCCCTCACAACCTCAGACGCCGATGAGATCTGCGACTCAACCCCCTTCTCCGTTTCTCCCGCGACCTGCAAGTCGGCCGTTGTCTCGACCATCTTTTCAATCTCTGGCATCCGCTTCTCGATCTCTTTTTCGACCTTCTCCTGCAAAAACTTCTTGTCGACGACCATTCGAATCGGCGCCGGAAGGTTTTTCTTGACGGCCGTCTCGACCTTTCTCGCGGCCTTTTTCAGTTTCTTTTTCAACGACTTTGCGCTCGCGTCCGAAACGCCGAGCCGCACATCGCCTTCCGGTCCGTACCCGACGGCTCCAACCATGAAACACGCCCCAACGAAACCAGCCAACATCATTCTCGTCATATGCACCTCCTTGTTCGTGCAATTCAGAGAAAAGCAATCGCTCGGCCGACACGGAGAGAGTGCAATCACAACGGTTTTCCGCTGAACTGTGGCTTCGCGCGCCACACCTCGTAACCGCACAAGCCACCCTCGCCATTGACTCCGTGCCACTTGCGGCGGATCGACCATCGTCGTTGCGGACTCCCGACGACCCGTGGCCGCGTAACGGCGGTGATCTTATCCGAGGACCTATTCGGCCTTGATGCCGTGTCGCTTGATGAGCCGCATCAAATAGACGCGGTCGATACCAATTTCGCGCGCCGCGCGCGATGCGTTGCCCCCGGCCTCTCGAAGCCGCGCCGAGATATAGGCCCGCTCGAAATCATCGAGGCACGTCGCTCGCGCCGCCTTGTAGTCGAGATCCGTGCGAACCGACACGGTCCGACCGCCATCTGCGCTGGAACCCGACGCTACCCCCGCTCCCGCGCCCGTTCCGCTTGCCAGAGCCGCATCCGCGCGCAGGAACTCTGATTCTCCACCGCCGCCACCAAAAACGAGCCGCTGGTCAACGTAGTTCCGCAACTCGCGGCAGTTGCCGTTCCACGGCATCGCAACGAGGCGTGCGACTTCGGCGTTATCAAGTGCCACCTGCTTTGCCGGCAAATCGTAGGCGCGCGCCGCCTCGGCGAAAAAGTGATCGACGAGAAGTGGGATGTCTTCGGCTCGTTCGCGCAACGGCGGCACGTGGATCGTCGCAACCGCGAGTCGAAAATAGAGGTCCTCGCGAAATGTTCCTTGGTTGACCGCAACGCGCAAGTCTCGATTCGTCGCGGCCACGACGCGCACATCAACGCTTCGATAGGTGTCGCTCCCGACGCGCTTAACCTCCTTTGCTTCCACGGCACGCAACAGCCGAGGTTGAAGGTCAAGGTCGAGCTCGCCGATCTCGTCAAGGAAAAGCGTCCCACCGTCCGCCGACTCAAACGCTCCGCGCCGTTCCGCCGTCGCCCCGCTGAAAGCGCCGCGCGTGTGCCCAAAAAGTTCGCTCTCGGCGAGCTCCGCCGGGATCGCGCCACAATCGACAACAACGAGTGGCCCCGCGTTGCGGCCGCTCTGGGCATGGATTTCACGCGCGACGACCTCTTTCCCGGTACCGGTCTCGCCCTGGATCAAAACCGGGATCGGATGTTCTGCGACGCGCGCGATGGCGACAAAGAGACGCCGCATGGCGACGCTTTGGCCGACAAGATTGCCGAGTCGCGACTCCGGCGAAATCGACACCTCCGTCTTTCTGCGCGGCGCCGCGATTTCAATCGTGCTCTTGCCCACGTGGACCTGTGCGCCCGGCTCGACGAACGCCGCTTTGACCCGTAGGTTGCCGACGCGCGTTCCATTGGTGCTCCCAAGGTCCGAAAGGAGAACGCCCTCAGCCGCAAATCGCACATCACAATGGAATCGCGAAACGGTCGGATCGGTGAGGATGAGATTGCACGATGGGTGCGTGCCAATCGTCAATCGCTCAAGCGCAACCTGCGCGCGCCGTCCGGCATCGGGCCCGGCGACAACGCGCACATCAACCGCCGGCGGCGTCACCGTCTCCTGTCGCGTGCCGTGAAGCGCGAGCGTCCCGCCGATTCCGCCTTCGTCGTCGCTCTCTTTTTCGCTCATCGACAAACCACCGCGCGCTGCAAAGATCCCGCGTCGACATTCTCGGCCCACGACGCGATCGCTCGGCCCGACACGTCGAACACCAAGCTGGATATAGAGTACCCCGACGTCGCCGCCGCAACCGTTGGCTGCATCCAACCCGCGCCCGGAACGTACCGCCGCATCTTCAAGACGCTCGAACCACCGTTGCCCACAGACCACACGATAGCACCCGCGCCGTTCGGATCCAGCGCGAGCCCTGGCCCCGATACCCCCGCATCCTCAAACGCCAACGACACCGCGCCTTCCCAGCCGGTGGCTATCGAAAACCGATTCACGGCAACACCGTCCGCCGTGCCGCCCGAGCCACCGTCGACGCTATAAAGCCACGCGACGAGCACATTCCCCGCGCGATCGACCGCTGGCTCAAGCGAACTGTACGTCGTGTTGAAGTACGCTCCGTCAATCGCAACCGCGCTTTCCCATCCACCGTCCGCGGTGAATCGTCGCGCCCACGCGCGCGTAGGAGTCGAACCGCCATCGAGAGGGCGACGCCACGCGGTGATCGCGTTCCCCGCGGGATCAACCACCAAGCGCGGAAACGTCGTCGACACCGCGCTGTCGAGGAGCGTGGCCGGTTCCCAGCCAACGGCCGGCGAATACCGGCTCGAGAAAATGGAGTAAATCGGCCCAAACGTCGCCATCCACACCGCGATAATGTTCCCCTGCTCGTCGACGCCAAGGTCAGGATCGGACGCATTCCCCCCGTCTGCGCCTGACAGAGTCCCAGCGTCCAGGAGTCCGCCATCCGCGAGGATCCGCCGCGCGCGAATCACCCCGCCCGCACTGTCCCCGGCTGCCGTCAGCGCCCACATAATAGCCCCCTCCCCGGCCGCGTTGACCGCGACGCGCGGATTACCCACATGCCCACCGTCATCGGCCGATTCTATGTCGACCGGCGCGCCCCAAGTTGGGCCAGGAATAAAACGAATGGCGCGAATCCGCCCCCCCTGCCCCGATGAGCTCAGTGCCCACGCCGCCCACGCCCGCCCCAGCGAATCGACCGCAACACTCGCACTGCTTGAAAACGACGCATCGCTCTCCTCGGCGATGAGCCCCGCGTCTTCCCAGCCCGCATCCGCGCTGTATCTCGCCGCGTAGACCGACTCCACGCCGGCCAGCGGCCGCCACATCCAAACGATCGTCGAATTCCCGAACGGGTCCGTGACGGCGTCCTGCCCGACCGACTGCCCGAGCGGCGAAAGAGCGACCGGCGGCTCGCAGACCGCGAACGACGAGGCGTCGAGGTCAACGGCCGCGTCGGGTCCCGCGTCCGGTCCCGCGTCCGGTCCCGCGTCCAGACCCGCGTCTGCGCCCGAATCCGCGTCCGGTCCCGCGTCCGTCGCCGCATCCGCTCCCGCATCGAGGGCCAGCGCATCGCATTCGGATTGCGTCATGCAGCTCATCGTCGCCCCGCAACAGACGTGCCCCGTCACAACGCAGTCCGCGCTCGCAACACACACGAGCGTTTTTTTTTCGAGGAGTTTACACGAAGGCGCGAGCAGCGCTGCGGCCCCAACGACCATCCAGGCGATGTACGCTTCCACGCGAATCGATCGCATCTGCTTCAAATATAACTTGCGCCGCTGTGCCATGCACGAAATCGAGGGCTGGTGTCGCACTCTCGTGCGACGTTGTTCTGTCCAACACCCAGAATGGCTTGGGTTATTCGACCCCATCCGCTGGCCTTCGCGTTGCTCTTCATCGGGGCGGAGGAGACGAAACATGGAAAAACGCCTCATGACATATATCGCGTTCGCGGCCCTCTTCAGCCCAGCCTGCGGGGCCGACGACCCCTCACGAAACGCAGCAGCCGAAAATCCCGCGCAATCGATCACCGCCACATCCGCGGACATCGACGGCGACGGCCTTCCCGACGATTGGGAGGCGAGCGCCGAAGGCAAAGCGCTCGGCGCGCAAGTCGGACGAAAAGACATCTTCTTCCACATCGACTGGTCGTACTGCACGGACGCCGCCGGAAACTTCAATCCGGTCGCCTCTGCGCCGTTCTCGCGCGAAAATGTGCGGTTCGCGATCGAAATGTTCCGCGACCGCCTCGGCTCCGAAAGCTGGTGCGCGCACATCGACAACGGCGAAACAATTTGGGATTGCGACGACCTTTCCAAATCGAAAGACGCGAGCGGCAAGACGAAGCTCTGGTTCAACGAAAAACGCCGCGGACTCGCCCAAGCGCGCATGATTCAGAGTTTTAAGCTCGCGAATGGGAACGACGACGATCAAAAAACGTACGACGTTTTTTTTCCCAAGAGCCGCGCCAAGCGGTTTCACTACGGCCAGAGCGGCTGCAGCGGCGGTGGAGCTTCCACAAAAGGCGATCTCGTCGTGATGTTCGGCAACAGCGGCGAAGCGATGATCCACGAGTTTGGCCACAAGTTCGGGCTCGAACACGGCGGCGCCGACCAAACCAACTACAAACCCAACTACCTCTCGCTCATGAACTACTCGTACAGCTACATCGATATCGGCTTCACCGCAGCTAAAGCTCAGACGCTGAACGAATTCGAGACCTGCGAGAGCCTCGGCCTCAACACCCCGCTTAAACTCGGAACAGAGATGATCGGCGGGTTCGCGATTCCCAAAGAGCTCGTCCCGTTTGTGAACGCAAATTCGAACACCGGCGTCGCGAAGCCCGCATTCCCCGCGAAGCTCGTGCGCGCAAACGGCGCCATCGACTGGAACGGCGACGGCGTCATCGACACCTGCGGAAGCGGCGTGCGCGAATCGAACATCGACCTCGACTTCGGCGACTTCCCGCTCGTCAAGGACATCGGCCCCGCGCGCGCCAGCTCGACGGGTTTTGCGCCATCCCTCGTGAACGTGAGCGGCAAGCTTTGGGCTCTGTTTGTCGACAAAAAGGGCAAGCTCGCCGTTGCCCAAGGACCGTCGAGCGTTACATGGATGCGAAACCAGCTCAAATCGAAGATGCTGCTCGACGCAAGCATTTTCAATTCACCGACCGTCGTCTCAATCCCGTCGTATTACGGCGCCGTGGCGTCATCGCCCAGCGCCATCGTCGCGAACGGCAAACCCGAAGTCTTCGTACAAACATCGTCGGGCACGATCCTTCGGCTAACCCTATCGCAGAGCGCGACGCCCGCGGTTGAGAAAATCGCGCCCATCTACCAACCAAGCTCCGGGATGCCGGTCTGCGGCGTCACAGCCGCTTACAACAGTGCGCAGAAGACAACCATGGTCGTGACACGGGCGTGCGCAACGGGCGCGATCATCGACATCTCAGGCTTTTTCCCTGGGCTCATTGGTGAATCGTCAACGGCCGAGCCCGCCCTTGTTTTCGACGCGAAGGGCGACGTCCTCCTCTTCGGCGCAAAACCGGGCGACGCCACACACCCGTGCGGTGGCCCCGACGCGCGCCTCTTCGTCCGCAAGATTCCCGTTAAGTCGGGCGGTGCCGCAACGACCACGTGGGTCTGGGACACCGCGAACTCCTGCGGACACCAAGCGAGCGTCGTGACGGGGCGCATCGGCGCCATCTTTGACCCATCGCCCAAACGCTCAAAGAACGGACGCGTCTACCTTTTCTTCAAGGGAAAGCAACCTCCCGCGGGCAGCGGCACGTCGTACAAACTGAGCACTGTCCACTACGACCTGTTCGCGCAAACGGAGCCGCTCGGCATGAAGGCGATCGTCGGTAAGATTCACGGCCCACTCTTTGACTGGGGCGAATTCCAGGGCGGCAAGACGTCGAGCACGTACGGCGCAGCGAGCGCAGCGACTGGGCTTGTCTTCGAAGACCGTGCCGTCATGCTTTATGTTCAGTGCGATACGAATGGCGCAGACGACGGTCGGCTGGTGCTCGGTCCATCGGCCGACGGCATCACAAAAACCGCGATCGTCGGATACAACGACGTCGAGCATCTTCACAAGGAGATGCCGATCTCGATAACCGTCATGTCCGATCCGGCTGGCCCGGCGAGCGCAAGCAACGTTCCGGGCGGCCCTTACGCACTTTCGAAGCTCGGCGTCGACAGCAACGGCAACGGCGTCCCAGATGCGTACGATGGCGTTGACACAGACGGCGACGGAATCATCGATTCGGACGATGCGGATCGCGATGGCGATGGCGCCTGCGATGTGCTTAACGCGGCGCTGCGCCCCGAGTGGTGCACCGTGATCGACAACTGCCCGACCGTTAAAAACCCAACCCAAGCCGACACCGATGGCGATGGGCAGGGCGACGCGTGCGACGGTGACATCGACGGCGACGGCGTCGCGAACGTGTTCGACGCGTGCCCCTACGACAAGAACGGTTCCATCGACAAAGACGGCGACGGCGTCTGCGACGAAACCGACAACTGCGTGTTGCCACCGCAGGGCGGCGTTTACCCCAGCAAAAACGCGAGCCAAGTCGACTCGAACGGAAACGGCGTCGGCGACGCGTGCGAAACCGGCGCGAATCTCAAAGTTGATGACATTAAAGTCGGGATGTTCGCGATCGACATCGTCTCTCGCGTCTGGGGCGCGACCACGAACACCGCGACATCGCCGGACTATCTCAAACCGGTGGAGGGGCAGGCGGCGATTGGCGTTTGCATCTGCACGACGACCGATTGCGCGTCGTGTCCATCGACGCCGAGCGCCTACACCAAGGTCGAGGCTTGGTCACAAACGTTCGAACGCGAGACAAAGTTCGTGCAGACTGGGTGGTGGTGGTTCGACCACTTCACCGCAAAAGGCCTCATCACGTCGTACAAGTGCGGATCGACGAAAGTCGGCGCGACAATGGTCGTACCAAAGTTCTGCCAAGCGCCCAAAGCACCCGCCGTGCGTCTCATGATGTTCTCGCGCAAATCGGCCTCGAGCCGCTGGGCGAGCGGCCCCGCGTCAGATCCGTTCGTGTTACCAAAGTTCATCGAACCATTAACCCCGTAATCCCGCACCCGCAACATTGACTCATCGCGTCTAGAAGCCTATATTTCATTGGATGTCCAGAATTCACGAAGATCCCTCGAAAGCCGTTGACCTTTTCGCAAAGGCGACGATTCCGACAAAATACGGCGCTTTTCAGGTTCGCGTCTTTGTTGATCGCCAAGGCAAAGAGCACCTCGCGGTCACACAAGGCGAGCTCGCGGGCGGCGAATCGGTATTAACGCGCGTCCATTCGGAATGCTTGACGGGCGAAGTGCTCGGCTCGCTGAAATGCGATTGCCGCGAGCAACTCGACGAAGCCCTCGCGCGGGTCGCGGACGTCGGGCGCGGCGTCGTCGTTTATTTGCGCCAAGAGGGGCGCGGGATTGGGCTCGGCAACAAAATTCGGGCGTACGCGCTTCAAGAGCGCGGCGCCGACACCGTCGAAGCGAACCGCATGCTCGGGTACGCCGACGACTTACGCGATTACGGCGTTGCGGCCGATATTCTGCGCGCGCTCGGGGTCAAGTCGGTTATTCTGCTCACGAACAACCCGCTCAAGGTCGAGGGGCTTGAAAAGGAAGGCGTCGCGGTGGCGCGTCGCGAGCCGCTCGTCGTCAGCCCCAACGCGCACAACGAGGGCTACCTCGCGACCAAAGCGAGTCGCATGGGCCACGAGTTCGACTGACGACGCGCCGAAACGATTCAACTTTGCGCCTCTCAATGGAACATTGTACAATTCTACGTACAATATGAGGACCTTATGAAAACACTTTCGTACTCGGCCCTACGCAACAATCTCGCAAAGGCGATCAATCAGGTGAACGAGGATCACGCGCCCATCGTCATTACGCGACAGACGGGGCCATCGGCCGTGCTTTTGTCGCTCGAAGATTTCGAGTCATGGCAGGAGACGGCGTATCTGCTCCGCAGTCCCAAAATGGCGCGGCGCCTGCGAGCTGCGGCATCACAAATTGAGAGCGGCAAGGCCCGTGCGCGAAAACTGCTGAAATGACCGTTCGTTGGGCGGACGACGCCTGGAACGATTATGTGTGGTGGAGCCGGCACGACAAGAAGCGGCTCGATCGCATCAACAAGCTCATCGACGCGATTTCGAAAGATCCACTTCGCGGGGTCGGGAAACCCGAACCGCTTCGACACGATCTCGCGGGCTATTGGTCGCGCCGAATCGACGACGAACACCGGCTCGTCTACAAAGTCGACAAGCGCGCCATCTACATCGCGGCGTGCCGATACCATTATGGGCGGTAGAAATGGAAAATCCGATTTCGGCAGGGTCGACCGGCCAACCTAAAGAAAAATTTTTCCCGGATTCAAGATTCCGCGCGGATCGATTGTACGCTTCAGGGCTTTTTGGAGCTCGATGATGCGCGCGCTTTGCTCCCACGGCAGGAAGCGACGTTTCGTGAGCCCGACGCCATGTTCGCCGGTGATCGTGCCGCGCATTTCAATAACGGCGCGGAAAAGCTCGTCGACGGCGCGATCAACCTCAGGCTTCAGGCTGGAATCATCGAACAAGAAGTTGAGATGGAGATTTCCGTCGCCCGCATGACCGAACGCACACGCGCGAAGCCGATGCGCCGCAGCGATCCGGTGGAACGCAGCGACGAGGTCGGCGACGCGCGACCGCGGAACGGCGGCGTCCTCCGCAACTTTGAACCGATTCGCTTCGACGAGGCAGGGCGAAACCATTCGGCGCGCGCGCCAAAGCGTCGCCCGCTGCGCTTCACCCTCTGCAACGACCGTCGACGACGCCCCGGCTTTTCGCGCACAGGCGTCGACGCGCACGATGTCGTCGAGCACCGCGTCGGTCGCGCCATCCATCTCGACGAGAAGCACGGCGCCCGCGCCCTCGGGGATCGGAAGCTCGGGAACCTTGGGGCGCACATGCGCGATCGCAACGTGGTCGATGAACTCGAGCGTGCGTGGCGTTAGCCCAGCGCGCGTGATGTCGACGACCGCGCGCGCGGCGGCGACCATGTCGCCAAACACAAAAAGCGCCGTTTCGACGCGACGCGGACGCGCGAGCAGTTTCAGCGTGACCTCGGTGACAATGCCAAGCGTCCCTTCGCTGCCAACGAGAAGCGCGGTCAAGTCGTAGCCGGCAACGCCCTTGGGCGCGCGCCTTCCCGTGCGCACGATTTCGCCGGTCGGCAAAACCACTTCGAGCCCGAGCACGTAGTCGCGCGTGACGCCGTACTTCACCGCGCGCGGGCCGCCCGCATTCTCCGCGACGTTACCGCCGAGCGTGCACATATCGAGCGATGCCGGATCCGGCGGATAAAAAAGCCCCTCGGCCAGAACCGCGCGCTGCAAGTCGCCGAGAATGACGCCCGGCTCCGCGACGGCCACGAGATCGCCCGCGTCGATTTCGCGCACCGCAGTCATTCGCTCAAGCGAAAGCACGATGCCACCCAGGGACGCGAGCGCGCCGCCGCTTTGCCCGGTCCCCGCGCCACGCGGCGTTACGGGAATTCCTGTCGCCACGGCGAAACGCATAACCGCGGATACTTCTTCCGCGGTCTTCGGAAAAACCACCGCGCTCGGTGGAAATGGTCCGGCTCCCGATTCGTCGTGGCTGTAACGCTCGATCGCATCCGGGTCCGCGACCACCGCGCCCGACGGCAGCAACGCCGCAAGCCGCGCAATGTCCAATCTTCTACTCAGTGAAACCTCCGTGCTTCAGTGCCTCCGTGGTTTCTCTTCACCTATCCTCGCCGCGCGATCGACACCGCGTGCGCGAGCTCCGGCAGCACAAGGTCCTCCATCGCAAGCTTCACCGCCGCCGGCGACCCAGGCATGACGAACACGACGACCCCACGATGAACGCCGGCCGCCGCCCGCGACAACATCGCCGACGAGCCAATCGCGCGAAACGACAGCGCGCGAAACAACTCGCCAAACCCGTCGATCCGCTTCTCGAAGAGGGGTGCAATCGCTTCGATCGTTATGTCGCGCGGCGCAAGCCCCGTCCCGCCCGTGACGAGCACCGCCTCCGCCCGCGACGCGACGAACTCGCTGACCGCCGCAACGATCGGTGTCGCCTCGTCGCAAACGATACGCTGCGCGACAACGACGTGCCCGCGACGCTCGCACATCTCGCGCAGCGAGCGCCCACCCTCATCGTTATCCGTCGTCCGCGTGTCTGAAACGGTCAACAGCCCGACGCGAACGGTTTCGGGTGCCTTCGATTTGTGGTCGTGGTGGCTCATCGAGGCTAGAATAAGAGCGTTCCCGGATTGAGGCAATGGACCCGAAGAACCAACCGCCCGATGTCGACGTTACCCGCTGCCAGAAACACGGCCTCCATTACAACCCGAAACTAACGCGCGGGTGCGTCATCTGTAAGCGCGAGGAGCGCAACACCGCGAGACAGTTCGCGGGCGCGAAGCCCGGTGGTGGCGCGCGCTTTGGCGCATCGAGTTTCGTCGGCGTTGCGGGAGTCGCGATTGCCGTCTCGGTGGGCGTGTCCGCCGCATGGCGCGATTCGCCGACGCCGTCGCCGGTGGCGTTCAACATGAAAGCTCCGCCGAGATGGAAAGAAGTCGATCCGCGCGACGCGCTGGCCGCCGCAAGAAACGCAACGGGCCTCTCGCCGACTGAGCAAGAAACAATGCGCAGACTCGTGCGCGAGATGCACGGGAAAAAAGTCGTCAAGCTGTTCGCCAATTTCTCGCGGCCACCCGCGTCGACCGATGGGTGGGTCGAAACGATAAACGTCATTGAGCTTCCCAAGGCGCCTTTCGTCGACGCGAGCTTTCTCGCCGAGGCGCGCCGCGAGCTCCCGAAGCTCCAGGCGAAAGTTCTTCCCGGCGTTCAATACCGCATTGTCGAATCGTCGCTCATCGACCTCGTCGACGCGCCAGCCGTGCGCCTCATCGCCGAAGCGACCATCATGGGCCGCGCGCTCAAGTACGTGCAGCTCCTCGTGCCCGGCGGCGACCGAACCTACTTCGTAACCGGCACGTCGCGGGCCGACGATTTCGAACAGTTCGAGCCGCTTTTCGACAACGCGATGAAAACAATTCGCGGCGCGAAACAGGGCGTTAAAACCGGATTCGATCTCGGGCGCGCAGCTCAGGTCGGTGCCATTTCGGCCGGCGCCGCTGGGCTCGTCGCGCTCATCGTTGGGCTCGTCAAGCGGCGGCGCAACGAAGAAACGTAAACGCACTTTCGTCAAAGTCTCGGCAGATTCGCCGCAGATGGGCGTTTTTCAGCGGCCTGTCAGAGAGCGAATGCGAGGGCGAG
>JACPTQ010000031.1 GCA_016192705.1 Deltaproteobacteria bacterium
GGGATGAGGTGCCGATGGGTCGTTGAATTGCCGTTCTCATGATGCTTGATTCATTTCGCTCAGACTCACATTTGATGTCAGACCCGAGGACTTCCGCGAGCCGGAGCGAGCCCAACCCCGACCGCCCCACTGAAGTCTTCTCCGTTTTCCGGGGATCAGGGGCAGGTTTGATTTCGGCTTCGCACCTATCTATTGTCCGAGTCCGCAGGTGACCGGAGCTGCGGACGCGCGGAGAGGAGGACACGATGGGTTTGATTCGACAGCAGACGACAAGGTGGGTGTTTGGGGGAATGGTGCTTGCGGTCGCATGCAGTTCGTCGTCGACACCCCCGCCTGCGGCGGGCGATAGCGGCGCGTCGATCGACGGCGGCGGCGTTGGTGGCGATGCTGGTAGCGCCCTCGACGGTGGCGGCGTGTCGGGATGGAGCGCGGCGACGGCGGTCGATTCGGTAATCACGGGTGCGACTTCGTCGGTGCCAGCGGTCGCGATCGACCCGGCTGGGAACGTGGTCGTTGCGTGGAACCAATCGGATGGAACGAAGCCACGCGTTTGGGCGAATCGATACGTCGTGGCGAGCAGCGCGTGGGGCGGCGCCGTGCCGATTTCGAACGACGCAGGAAATTCGACGTCGTCCGTTCAAGTGGCGACGGATGTTGGAGGTAACGTCGTCGCGGTGTGGTCTCAGGACCTTCGCATTTGGGCGAACCGCTGGAGCGCAGATGCGGGTGCGTGGTCGACGGCGGAGCGCGTTGAGCTTGCCAGCGGCTCAACGAATTTTGGTCCGAAAATAGCCGTTGACCGCGAAGGGAACGCGACCGTCGTGTGGTCGCAGAATTCGACGGGGCAGATCGCAAACCCGGAACACGTTTGGGCCAATCGCTGGAGCATCGCGAGTGGAACGTGGGGCGACGCGGGGCGGCTTGAATCGGACTCGGTTTCGGCGAAGTATGCGTCGGTCGCCGCGTGCGGGTCTGGAGATGTTGTCGCGGCGTGGATTCACAGTGCGCTCCTTCGGCCAAACGTCTACGCAAATCGCTGGGCGTCCGGCGCTTGGCAAGGCGCGGTGCGTGTCGATGGCGAAGATGGCGGTACCGCGGGCGGACCGCCAGGGGTTGGGTGTGACGACGGCGGCGTTGCGCTCGTGTTTTGGGTGCAGTCGGCGGGCGGCTTCGCGAACCGGTTCGTGGGCGGCGCGTGGGGCGACGCCGGAATGGTGTCGCCGGCGTCGGATGCGGGCACGGAGGCGGCACCGACGGTTGCGGTTGATTGGGCGGGAAACGCTGTTGCCGCGTGGACGGAGGTGGTCGGCAGCGATTCGATCATTCGCGGTGCGCGGTACAACGCGGCCGCGGGGACGTGGGTGGGCGCGACACTCGATAACGCGAGCGCGGGAATGGCGTACAGTCCGTCGGTTGGGATCGATGCGGACGGGGGAGCCACGGTCGTTTGGTATCAGATGGAGAGCGGCGCGAGCGTTAACAGCGTCTGGCTGAATCACGCGGCGGCAGCGGCCGGCGATTGGGTGGGGGCGAGTGTCCTTGCGGTGCATGGGAGTGGCGCGGCTTATCCGCGCGTTGCTGTCAACGCGAGCGGGCGGGCGGCGGTCGCCTGGCAAGTTCAGTCGCAATCGACGGATGGCGGGCCGTTTATCTGGGTGAACATTTACAAATAGAACGTTCGCACGGCTGGCCGGGGTCGCGAACTTCTGTTAATGATGATGCGTGCGGATGTTTGCGTTTTGGGCGTCGCTTCTCGGCGCAGTCCCTTTCGACATCGACGGCTTTGCGTGGGACGGAATGTCCGAAGTTGCGGCGATGGCGCGCGCTCTTGGTGTTCGGCTCGAAGTGGGTCGCGCAACGCCAGGCGATGAGGCACTTTTCATTTTGTTTCCGACAACGCGGGTCGATGCGGTCGCGCTTGCGGGTCATCGCCCGAACGCGCGGTTCGCCGTGTTTGATGACTTTGGGGGCGAGCTCGTGGCGGCTGGACCGCGCGACGGCCGCGGCGACGCTGTGTGGGCAGATTTTTTTTGGCACGGAATTCGTGATCTGCCGGTCGCGCGGGCGCGGCGCGCGCATCCCACGACGACCGGCGTGCGCGAGGTCGTTATGAATCGCCCGGCGCCCGAATCGAGTCGGAGTTCGTGGCAGAGCGCGAGTGCGATTCTCGAGTTTGCGTCCGGGAGTGTCGCAGCGATTGCGAGCGGGAATCTCGTCTTGGGGGCTGACCCAAGCCTATTTGTCAACCGCATGCTCGCGTTTGGGGACAATCGCCGATTCGCAGAGAACGTGCTCCGGTGGCTTTCGCTTGATGGTCGCGCGCCGGTCAAGCTCGTTGTGGGTGACGCCGCGCGAGGGATCGCGCTCTTGCATCGACCAAGCGTGCGGGGGACCTCGTGGACGCGACCGCTGGGCGAGGTTCTCACGGATCTAAATCTTGAGCTTGGCCGGCGAGCCGAGCCGGTATGGGTGGTTTCCGTCGTGCTTGCGATTTTGGTTTTTGTGCTCGCCGCCGTCGTCGCCTCGCGGTGGGTGCGCACGCGAGGGGGGACGACGAGAAAGAGTGCGGGCGACGGTGCGGCCGGTAACCGACTCTCGGTCGAAATTGAGGACGCGTGGTTTGATTTGAGCGTGAGACTTCAAAACGTTCGCAGGGCGGAGTGGATGAAGGGCCTCGGGATGCCGTCGCAGGGAGCGATTGGAAAGCGGATCGGAATGAAGCCCGCGCGGGTCGAAGCCGCCCACGCGATTCTCGATCGGCTTGAGCGGTTGCCGCGTGTGGAGAGGCTGTTGCCGCCAGCCGTTGGAGTTGCGTCAAGGCGTGCGGGGGTCGACCGGCGATGACCGAACAACGCGGCGATGTTGCGGGGGCGGTTGCGGTGCTGCGCAGCGCTGTCTTAGCCGAGGTCAAACGGATTTTCGTCGGGTCCGATTCGACCGTCGAGCTGTTGCTCGTCGCGCTTCTCGCCGAGGGGCATGTCCTCATCGAGGGCGTTCCAGGGCTTGCGAAGACGACGCTCGCGAAGGCGCTTGCCGATGCGCTCGGGGTTTCGTTCAAGCGGATTCAATTCACTCCAGATTTGCTTCCAGCCGACATCACAGGCAGCTACATCTTTGATGTTCCGTCGCAGTCGTTCGTTTTGCGGCGCGGGCCCATTTTCGCGCATGTCGTGTTGGCCGACGAGGTGAATCGCGCCTCTGGGAAAACGCAGTCGGCGCTGCTTGAGGCGATGCAGGAGCGCCAGGTGACGCTTGAAGGAAACGTGTCAGAGCTCGATCGGCCATTCATGGTCATTGCGACGGAGAATCCGATCGATATGGAAGGCGTTTACCCGTTGCCTGAGGCGGAGCGCGACCGTTTCTTGCTCTGCGTGCGGCTCACGTACCCGGCGGCTCTGCATGAGGTCGACATGTTGAAGCGTCATCAGGTCGACCCGGGACGTGCGCGCGCTGTTGCGAACGGTGAAGCGATCACGGCGGCGATCGGTCGGCGAAGCGGCGCGCGTGCACGTCGAAGACGAAATTCTACATTACGTCACGCGCCTCGCTCGGGCGACGCGGGAGGCGCGCGGGGTTCGGCTCGGGGTGTCGCCGCGGGCGGCGCTGGGTGCGGTGAGGGCGGCCAAGGCGCGTGCGGCGCTGGCGGGACGCGGGTTTGTAACGGTCGACGATGTCAAGGAGCTCATTGTTCCGCTTTGGAGTCATCGGATGCTGCTCGAGGATGAATCCGAATCGGTCGAGGGGCGGCTGCTCGAGATTCGCGAGGTGACGCCGTGGCAGCGCCGGTAGGGCGAAATTGCCGCACCTAACGCTTTCAGGCGGCCTCACGCTGGGACTCGGTGGCATCTTCGCCGTCGTCGGTTTTTTTTCGGGGCGCCAGGCGCCCATCTTTTTAGGCGGGATTCTCATGCTCCTCGTGGTCGTCGCGTGGGCGTCGGTTCTCGCACTCCTCCTCGCGCTTCGTGCACACGCGCTCGCGATAACGCTTCACGCACCGCGGGGGGCGGTGTCGGCTGGAAGCGTCCTTTGCGTTTCGATGATCGTCGAGGCTCGGCGGTGGCAGGCGCCGCGGGCGGTGACGGCGACGCTCAATCTGCCACCGAGTCTTGCGTCTAAGCCGGTGTCGTTTGACTTTGAGGCGAGGGTGCGCGCGGAGTTCGAGCTTCCCGTGCTTGTTCATGCGGCCGGTCGACACGTGGTCCGTGGCGTAACGCTCGTTTTCTCGGACCCACTCGGGTTCTGGTCGATTGCATCTGACTGCGCCCGACCCGTTATCGTGCGGGCGCTTCCGCGGGCGTCGCACGTGTCTGGTCGTTTGGTGGCGCGATTCACAAACCCAACCGAAGGCGAAGCCGCGACCGCGCGTCGTGGCGAGAGCCCGGCCTTCTCCGACATCGACCAGTATCGGCCCGGTGATCCCCTTCGTCGCATTGCGTGGGCGGCTTCGCTTCGACACCGGCGGTTGCTCGTTAAGCGGACCGAGGAGCCCGAAGTGACGCCCGTCGCCATTGTTCTCGACGCCAGCGCCGGGATGCGACGCGGCCCAGAAGGGGCGCGGGCGATCGACGTCGCGACGGGGCGGTCTGTTGCGCTTGTGCGGGCGCTTGGGCGAGCGCGGGTGCCGGTCGCGCTCGTCGTTTACCATCGGCGTGTCATCGAGCAATTTCGCGCGGCAGGGCGGGAGTCGGCGCGCGATGAGCTTGTGAAGGCCCTCACACGTCTTCCGACGCGCGTCGACGAAAGCCTCTACCGTGTCGACGAAGAGGCGTTGCTGCAGGTCGTCGCCGATGCGCTGGTTCAAGTCGGTGTGCGGGTTAGAGCGCGTGCGTCCGCAATGGACCTTGCGGTCGAAGCGGCCGCGTGGATGTCGCGGATGGCACCAAGACTTGGCAAGTCGGCGACGACGACCCGCGTCCCCATCGACGTGGACGCAACGCTCTTCGAGTTTGCGTCGGCCCTCGGACTTGTGTTTCCGA
The DNA here is from genome assembly GCA_016192705.1 of Deltaproteobacteria bacterium. GTDB lineage: Bacteria > Myxococcota > JACPTQ01 > JACPTQ01 > JACPTQ01 > JACPTQ01. Next base: position 4,977 of record JACPTQ010000031.1, read on the forward strand.
CCGCGGACCTTGAGTCCGACGTTTTGCGCTCGGCGATGAATCGCGCGGTCCGAGTCGCGACAGAGTTTTTGGAGGGGCCGGGTCGAATCGTTCTCATTTCGAATTTTGCCGGGTTTGTTCCGGCTCACGCGTCGGCGCGGAACTTTCCTTTCCTTGCGAGGTCGCGGTCAAAGCCACGCGTCGACATTTGGCCAGTCACGGCCGCGGCGCCAAACCACGTCACCGAGATGGAAGCGGATCGCACGCGCTCGTTGGCGGCGCGCGTGGTTCGATTGGTCGAGCGCGCTGATCAAGTCGCTTTTTTGCGAGCGCTCTCGCGCGTTTATCCGCGAACGGTCACAGCTCCGGAATCCGAACGAGCGTGGCGAGCGCGCGCCGTCGGCTAAAAAGTTCGTTCGCGCCGAGCGTCCGCACGCGGTCGAGCCCGAAATCCTCAACCGAAAACGACCCCGTCACCGTCCCCATCGCGACCGCCGATCGGAGCGCATCGGCGTCGGACGCTCCGCGTCGCGCAATTTCGCCCATAAACCCACCCGCGAAAGAATCACCGGCGCCCGTTGGGTCGACAACACGCGCGAGAGGGTACGCGGGAAGGGCGAATGTGTCGTCCTCGGTAAAGAGAACGGCGCCGTATTCACCACGCTTGACGACGAGGATGCGCGGCCCAAGCGTGCGAATCCCGCGCGCCGCTTCGAGAAGATTCGTTGCGCCCGCGAGCATCCGTGCTTCCTCCTCGTTGATGATGAGGGCATCGACCCGTTTGAGCGTATCGCGAAGCTCAACCGGCGTTCCTTCGATCCAGTAGTTCATCGTGTCCATGGCGACAAATTTCGGCCGCGCGATTTCGTCTAGGACGCGCCCCTGCAGCGTTGGGTGGATGTTGGCGAGAAATACATATTCCGCGGCCCGATACGACGGAGGAAGCGTCGGCCGCCAATCGGCGAAGACGTTGAGCTGCGTGTCGAGCGTCGTGCGCGTCGCGAAGTCGGCCGAATAGCGTCCGGCCCAGCGAAACGTCTTTCCAGGTGCGCGCATGAGGCCGGTCAAGTCGACGCCCTTTTCGCGAAACAGCGTCACGTGCGCCTCTGGGAAATCATCGCCCACGACGCCAACCAGCGAAACCTTTGTCAGGAGTGAAGCCGTCACGGAAAAAAACGACGCGGCGCCGCCGAGAATGTCGTCGCGGCGGCCGACGGGGGTTTCGACGCTATCGAGCGCAACGGAGCCGACGACCACCAAACTCATTTGACGTACCTCCCAATGAGAAGTCTCAGTTTCTCGCGTGTTGTTGCTGGAATCGCTTTCGCATCGGTCATGATGGCACCGCGGAGCGCGTTCGGGCACGCGCAAGTCCGTGCGCGCGGGAGTAATTTGGCTGTCGCGGCGACGATCGCTTTCGCTGTGGCTACATTCTTCTTGATGGTGGCCACAACCGCTTCGACGGTCACATCCTCTTCGGACTCGTGCCAACAGTCGTAGTCGGTCGAGAGCGCGAGCGTCGCGTAACAAATCTCGGCCTCGCGCGCGAGCTTCGCCTCGGGAAGCGCCGTCATGCCGATAACGTCAACGCCCCACTGTCGATAGATACGCGACTCGGCGCGGGTCGAGAATGCGGGGCCCTCCATGACGACGTACGTTCCGCCCTTGTGGACGGTCGCGCCGACGGTTTTGGCGGCACCGTGCAGCGCGTCCGCAAGCACACCGCATACGGGGTCCGCGAACCCGACGTGCGCGACGCACCCTTTACGGAAAAACGAGTTCCCGCGGCTTCGCGTGCGGTCGAAAAACTGATTAGGGATAACGATGTGCCCGGGCTCAATCTCGTCGCGCATGGAGCCGACCGCCGACACCGAGATGATCCACTCAGCACCGAGTTGCTTGAGCGCATGGACGTTTGCGCGGTAGTTGATTTCGCTCGGTGAAATGGCATGGCCGCGGCCGTGGCGCGGCAAAAACGCGAGCTTGACCGGGCGGCCATCGGATCCGTCGAGTGTTCCGACGATGAGCGGCGACGAGGGAGAGCCAAACGGTGTTTTAACCTTGAGTTCGTCGACGCCCTTGAGCCCCTCGAGCTCGTAGAGTCCGCTCCCACCAACGATCCCGACGACGGGGTTCGCTGTTTCGTTCATCTTAGAGCCTCCATTCTGCGACGAGAGGTTCTATCAGGAATGCCGGAAGGAATGAAGAAGAGTGTTCACGGCCAATCACAATTTGAGCGCCGCGAACTCGTCGGCAAGGGCGTTCAAGGCCGCTCGAAGTGAGCGTGTCCGTGGAACGCGCTTCGAGCGCGCGAGCGCAACCGTTCCGTCGTGCGCAGAGACGGCACGGACGTCGATCTCAAAGCCGGTGCTGTCTTCAGCGATCGTTCCAAAAAAAGCGACCTCGGCGGCCTTCAATCGACCGAGCGAAATCGCCGTCGCGGGGTCGAATTCGGCCGCGCGGCTTCGCGCTTGTTCCGCGAGGATCGCCTCGAGCGCCTGACGCTCGACGACGCGATGACCAAGGCGGGCGAGCGCGCCCGTGAAAACGGCGTTTACGATTTCGGCGGTTCCCTCGCGGCGAATGGCGCTGCCGGCTGTCGAGAATTGGAAGACGGCGACGCGATACGGTTTCCGGGCCTTTTTCACAGTCGCGCGTTTTTTCGCCGCCTTTTTTGCCGTGACGGGCGGTGTCGAAGGCGTTTTCGGTCCGACCGATTCGGTCCCGTGTGCTTTGGCTACGGTCGTCGCTCCAGCCGACGAGACCTGCGCGAGGAAGTGTTTCGTGACCTCGTCGCCCGCGGCACCACCGAGGGCGCGGTAAAAATTGTCGATGGCGCGATCGCGTTGTCCTTTCATCTGGTATGCGCGCGCGAGGTTGAAACGCAGCGTGGCGTCGTCGGGTAGGGCGGCGAGCCCCTGCGTGAGTTTGTCGATCGCAAGATCGGTGAGCCCGCGTCGGAGGTAGGCGATTCCAAGCGTGTTGTAGAAGCCGGCCGTGTGCCTTTGCGCGAGGCGTGGTGTCGTGCGCGCTTCCTGATCGATCGCGCGGGAGAGGAGCGCAATCGCCTCGTCGATTTCACCGCGGTCGAGATGCGCGATCCCACTCACCGCGGCACCCCATGCGAGAACATCGGTTTCGCCCGGTGCAATCTTTTGCGCAGCGAGGGCCGCGGTCGTGGCGTCGTCCGCTCGTCGGAGGCGAAGGAGCGCGCGTGCGCGCAGAACTTGAACCCACGCGGAAAGCCAATGATCGTTATCGGCCGCCGTCTCGCTCGTGCTTCGCGCGAGCGGTTCGAGCGCGGCGAGGGCGTCGGCGGGTTTGCCAAGCTCGAGGTCGGCTTCCGCAATGAGCGTCGTTCGGCGCGCGAGACCCCACGTCGTCCAAGTCCACGCTCTAAGGAGAGGTTTCCAATCGGGCGCAAGGGTCGCCGTGGCAGCGGTCTTTGCCTCGGCGGCGCGATCGAACGCCAACGCGAGATCGGCAAAAAGAATGACATTCGCCGGGCCGGGCGCCGCTTCATTCGCTTCACGCGCAAGCGCATAGGCCCCGATGACATTCCCTTCTTTCCACGCTTTGTTGGCGCGCGTGCGTCGCCGCGCGGCGAGCGTCCCGAGCATGTTGTTTGCGAGCGCGAGGTTGCTTCGAGTCGGAGGGACCGATTTCCAAGCCGAGTCGTGGATTTCCCATAGCCATCGGATCGATGAGAGTAAGGCGATAAACCGCCTCGACACCGCCAAGTTGACGCGTGCATTCGCGAGCCGATCTTCCTGCAACACGATGCACGCGAGCAGTGCAAATGGGTGTGAATCCCAACGTACCGGCAAACCGGCAAAACTCGGATCCGAAAGTGAACTCCATTTGAGCCCATTCCAGCGAAACTTAGATCGAAAGAGAAAATCGTCGAGACGGCGGGACTCGGGGGCCTCGTGGCCGAAAACGGGTAGACGCAGAGGCACCTCGAGAAAGTGGGTATTCACCGCGCCGAGGAGCTCGAACACTTTCTTAAGCGTGCGAATGCCATCGCACGCGGTTTCGGGATGGCTCTTATGATCGTCGGTTGACCACAACGCGAGACCATAGAGGAGCTGAGCGAGAGGGGAGTTCGGCTCCCTGTGCGCGATTCTCCGGAGCGGCGGGACCGCGGCGTGCGCGCCATAGGGGTCGAGCGCCAATCGAAACGCGCCTTCCTTGAGATCGTCCCATCCCGGTTTGTCGGCGTACGCGAGAACGCCCGCCAGAGCGCGCCAGCGGATGTCGGTTTCGTGAATCTTGCGCTGTTCCTCTTCCCGCTCCCGGCTTTTGTTCTCCACACGTTGCATGTGCGCCGCGTTGCGCGATTTTTGTGCCGCTTCAAGCGCGGTGCGCGCCGCGACGAGCTCGTCGTTCGCTTTCGCAATGGCCGCGTATTTGTCTGGGCTCCATTCTTTGAACGTGGCTTCGATTTGCGCTCGTCGCCTCGCATTCGCGTCTTTCAGCGCCCGCTCTTCTTCGGCATGTTTTCTCCAGAGCGTCGCCTGATCCTTTTTTCGGTCCGCTTCGATCGCCTGGCTTCGGCGCTTGATTTCCGCAAGCCGTTTCTCGCGCTCTATCTCCCACTTTCGGTGCGCAGCCTCAAAATCGGTGCGCCGTGATTCCTTGGACGATGTCCTCTTGGTCTTCGCATCCGCAATCTCAACGCGCGCGCAACCCGCCATCGTGACGACAGCGATCAAGAAAGGAGTGCATAGGCGGTGCGCGATCATCAGGTCTGCTCAAAGTATAGCGTTTCGCAAGCCGTGTGCCAGAAACGACGAGCGTGATTTCGATGGTGTTTCGAGAGGTCGGTCAAGAAGCGTCGCATCCACGTGCGACGTTTGCGCCCCGCGCTAGCGCACGCGCCAGACGGCCATGTCGAGATTGCCCGCGGCGTTTGAGCCACCGCCGATCACGGTGATTCGATTGGCCGAGTCGACGAGAAGATCATAAACCGCGTCGTTCGCGTTCGACGCTCCGGTCGCCCCCGGAAGTGCCATGGTGCCGGTCCCGTTGAAAAGCGTGTCGAGCGCGCCCTCTTTGGTGAGCCGCCACAACGTTCCCTCAACGCGCACACCCTCATCCGTTCGCGGAACGAGCTTCCCGCCTCCAACCACGATGCGGCCCTTGCCGTCCAAGGCCACTGTTGTTGCTGTCGTTCCCGTTGCCGGTGACGCAAACGTACCGCTCCAAACGCCATTCGATCCGAACGTCGACACGGCGGCTCCGCTTGTTGTCAAGTTCCACACGATCGCTTCAGGCTGATTGGCCGCGTTGGATGACATTCCCGCAACGTAAATGTTGCTCCCGACGAGCGTGATGGCGTTTCCTTGGTCGTTCGTGAGCTGGGGGTTACGCGTCAGCTTGCGCGCCCCCGAAGTACCAAACGCCGTGTTCGCGCCACCATCTGGGAGGAAACTCCAAACGGCGAGCTCGTATTCGCCGGGTGACGGCAACGACGTTCCAACGACATAAAGTTGACCCGCGTCGGCAACCACCAGACCCGTCGCGCGATTCGTCCCGCGAACCGGTGAAGGAATCGTGAGCGCCCCCGAACCGTTGAACGATGTATCGGGCGCGCCCGAAGTCGTGACTTTCCAAACAGCAACGTCGTAGAGGCCGGGCGACGAAATGGTGTAGCCGGCCGCGTAGATCCCGAGGACGGACCCGCCTGCCGCTGTTGTTTGCGACTTCAGCGCAATACCGTTCGCTACACCGGTTCCCAAAGTACCAGAAAACGTCATCACGCCCCCTTGTCCAAACGACGTGATCGGGTATCCGTTCGCAAAGAATCCCCAAATCGCGACGTGCGAAATTCCGTTCGGATCGGCCGTTGTCCCAGCGGCGTAGATTTCGCCCGTCGGCGCAACGGCGATGGCGTTCGCTACCGTGATGCCGTCCGTGACGCCTCGGTGTGTCGTGTACCCGACGTTCTGAAACCCTGTGTCAAGTGCGCCGGCGTCCGTGACCCGCCAGAGCGCAAGTCGATCAATCGTCGATCCCGCGTCGGCTCTCGATTTCCCAACGACCAAGAGCCGCCCGTTTGTATCGAATGCGCCCGCCCGAGCATAGTCGTCGCCGTTTCCGCCCGCGGTGTTGCTGTGAACGCGAACTCCGCTCACGCCGAAAGCGGGGTCGCTCGTGCCGCTTGTGGTGTCGATCGTCACCCCGCTTGAGCCGACGCCTATGTTGTTCGCGAGATCGGTCGCTCGAATCGTGATCACCTTGGTGCCGCCCGTGGCATTCGATGGAATCGTAAGTTTGTATTTGTATGACGGCCCGGTGCCGGACAGGTGCGACATCGAAAACGTGTCGAGTACGACATCGGGATTGCGGATGAGCGTTTCGTCAACGCTGAACTCGACGATGACTTGCTGTCCGCGCGCAACCGTGTCGGGCGAAACGGTGATGTTCGTTACGCGCGGCGCCGTCGTGTCGGGTGGCGGTCCCGCATCCACCGGTGTTGGCGCTCCCGCGTCTGATTCTTGGCCTGCGTCGACGACGCTCGTCGTTCCCGCGTCCTCAACCACGACGCCCGCGTCTTCAGCGACGATCCCCGCGTCCTCAACTACGATCCCCGCGTCCTCAGCCACAATCCCCGCATCCTCTGCTACGACGCCCGCGTCCTCAGCCGGAACCGGTCCCGCGTCCTCGACCGGGCTTGCCGGTTGTCCGCCCGCATCGGTCGGCCGATTGGGAACGACCGTCACGCCGCCCGTGCAGTTGGCGTTCGCCTCGCATCGAACGCGGAGAACGACACGCTTGTAATCGTTTTCGAATTTGATCGGTCGCCCCGTCGCGTCGAAGCTCGTCGTCGCCCGTGCGATAACTTCGTTTGCGTTGTTCAAAATGCGCGCCTCAACGCTGAACTCGGTGTCGTCTTTACCCGTGATGTCGAGCCCCCACGCGCGCCGCCCGCCCACGAACGGGTTTCCGGCGGTCGACAAGACGAGCTCGGCGTCGGTCCGGTCGTCGTCCATATTCCGCGACTCGGAGTAAACGATGATCCCATCGACTGTGTCGGCGCGCCGGATCGCGCGGTTGAGTCCCGAGGGCATCTTGCCGTTCTTGTTGTCGAGAACGATTTCAAGGGTTTTGATGAGGCTGGTGTCGAAGGCTGCATCTTCGAATTCGACATCCAACCGCACGGTGTTCGTGATGCGCGTACCGCAAGCTGCGCCACCAAATAGGAACGCCAACGCTAAAAACGCTCGTTTATTCATTTCTCCCTCACCACTCCCAGTTAGAAAAGGGAGAAAATATACGCCGATCGGCGGTCAAATGTCAACCGGGGAATCTGCAAAGTATTCGTGGACGCATGTGCAACCCTGATCCCCGGATAACGGAGAAGACTTCAGTGTGGCGGTCGGGGTTGGGCTCGCTCCGGCGCGCCGAAGCGGCACCTGCCGACCCTACGTACGGAAGAGACCTGGCCGCTTATCCGGGGATCGAGGCATGTGCAAGTCACCTGGATTTTTGGGGGATCGCTTGCCATACTTGCAAAGTATCGGTGCCCCAAAACGGCCGGAACTTCTTCGGTAAAGGACTTTGGAATGCTTTCGCTGGACGACGAACGCTGGTCTCACCTTGAGGGGGGTTACCGCGTGCCGTACGATCCGCGGCCTGCCTTGGCGAGGTTGCGTGATGGTGATGGTGCGGCATGGGATGAGTTATGGAACGAACTTCATCACCAAGGTGATGTTGGAGTGGCCTCGTATGCCGCGGTGCCTCTCCTCGTAGAGATTCATCTCGAACGAGATGTTCCCGAGTGGCAAACCTATGCGCTCATCGGCACCATTGATGTCTGTCGCATGAGGGAAGGTAACCCAAAGTTACCGGATTGGCTTCAGCATGAGTACGCTGGTGCCTGGGAGTCGATTGTTGCGGTCGGATGTCGTGATTTGCAGAGAACCAAAGAAGAAACAGCCGTTAGATCTATTCTCGGAGTCATCGCCCTAGCCAAGGATATCCGTACCCTCGGCGAAATCATTCTTGACTTTACTGGAGACGAGCTACTGGAGATGATCCAAGCATTTCGCGACAAATAGTTGGTCACCTCGGTTGCCGTTGATATTGACCATCTCGATTTACGGCGACTTATCGTCGGGCTTGGGTTCGTTCTTCGGCGCTGGGATTCGCAAAAGGGCATCTTCAACGAGCCTCGCGACCGCGGGGAGCCGTTCGGCCGTTTTTTTCAAAGGTTCGCGCGCCATCGGGTGACGAAGGAGGCCGAGCGCCTGCACCGCTTCGACGACAACGTTGGCGTCGTTGTCGGTCAGCGCCTCGATGATCGCCTCGATGGCGCTCGTTGCGCGCAAGCGCCCCAACGCTTCCGCAGCGTGGGCCCGGACTTCCGCCGATTCGTCGCGCAAGAGATGAACGAGGGCCGCGTTCGCCCGCGGGTAACGGAGCTCGCCGACCGCAACCGCGCAGGCCGCGCGAATCTCAGGCGCCGCGGTTCCGCGAAGGCAGGCGTGGAGTGGTCGCGCGCTTGTTCTGTCGCCGGCGAGCCCCAGCGCGAGCGCAATCGACACGGCACCGCCTTGCTTCCACTCGACGAGGAGCGCTTTGGCCGCCCGGCGATCGCCGATCCAGCCGAGCGCCTCGGCCGCCGGCTCGCGAAGCTCTTTTCGGCGCATTGCGCGGACGAGTGTCGGCACCGCGGACGTCGACAGCGTGTCGCGAAGCGTGCGAATCGCGTCGAGCGCGCCGTCCGGTTTCTCGTCCGCTTTTGATTTTAACGCCGCATCAAGCGTTTGGATCGCACGCGCGTGATCTTCGGTGAGCGTCGATTGGGTAAGTCTGCGCATTGCCGCAACCAGGCGATCGAAAGCACCACCCCAATGGTCGTTTTTTCGCGAAATGGTGTAGCTTCCGGCGCCGGTCTCAAACCGCAAGAATTCGTTTCCGCGATCGTCCGGGTGTCCCGCGATTCGCTTTCGCCCAAAGAAATCGGCGCGTCGAAACGCTTTCACCACGTCTCGAACCTCGACCTCCGACACCAATCGATTGGCGTGGCGCACCTTTTCGTTGCCGCCGACTTCATCGGTCGTCTCGAGCTTTCCGCTCGCCAAGAGGACCCAGCGCGTTTGCCGCGCGCCATCCTCTTTAAAGTACGTGATGCGCAGCTTATCCCGCTCGCCGGGCGGCGGCAGCGCGTACGGGTCGCGGCCAGCGCCCTTTCCAATCGCGTTGCTTCCTATGGCGATGGGCACGGCGACGAGCAGCGCGGCCTTTAAGAACGAGACGGGGGGCATCTGGATTCCATTATACGCGGCTTTACGCGGGCTCCCAATTTAGCGATAATCATATCCTCGATCCCCGGATATGCAGCCAGTTCTCTTCGGCGCGTAGCGTCGCCAGGTGCCGCTTCGGCGCGCCGACGTCCTCG
>JACPTQ010000033.1 GCA_016192705.1 Deltaproteobacteria bacterium
CGAAGCCCCGCGGCCGGAACGACCAACGCCGCGCGAACGCCGTCGATGCCAACCTTGAGCGCCTCCCGAAGCCCGCCCCCAAGCGGGGGAAGCGCCGCGAGCAGCGCCGATGCGAGCGCGTCGGCCTCGCCCTTCGAATCGTCGACCGCCGCCTTGAGGAGCGCAAGCGCCGGCGGCCCCTCGGTGAGGCCGAACAGCTCCGCGCGATAACGCTCGACCGTCTTGGCGACAAACAACTCGCGCACGGTCTCGCCGTAGCGCGTCAACAACTCGCCGGTGTCGGGCGGCAAAAGGGCCCGCCACGCGGAGTCGGCGCGCGCAAAGGCGCGATCGAGCGTTGCCCGTGCAAACACAACCGTCGCATCGACCGCCGAGAGCGCGAGCGTGGCAAAACTGGCCGCGGCGATCGCCTGCCCGTCGTCTCGAATTCGGGCTCCGCGAAACGCGTTTGCCGGCTCGACAAATCGGACAACCTCGCGGGCCACCTCTCGAAGCGTTCGTGAAAGCGCCGCCCTCAGCTCGGCGAGGAGCCCGTCACGAAGCTCGACATCGAGCGTCGCGCCAACCTCAGCCACCTCCGCCTCAACGTCGGCAACGCGTTGACGTCGCGCTTCGAGCGCCACCCTTCGCGCGATGACTTGCGCGCGCAACCCTCGCGCCGCACCCATAACGCGCCGTTCAACCACGTCCCGCTTGAGCTCGCGTGCCTTCGAAAAAAACTGCTCGTCGAGGGTCGTGCGCAGCGCCGGGAACCCGGTTGCCGTCAAGTCGGCGTCGGTCCCCGTCCCACGCGCTGCGAGGGCGAGTTTCGCCGAGCACGGAAGCACCGTTGAAACGACCGACGGGGCAACGCGCCGTAACAGCTCAAGGACTTTTTCGACGTCGCAGGGTGCGAGTCGATCCGCCTTGTTGAGCACCCCGAGCACGCGAACCCCAAGCGCCGCGAGCCGCTCAAGTTGTTCGGCCTCCGACGCACGTCCCGCCTGCCCCGCATCGAAGAGCCAAACAACCGCATCCGCGCGCTGTAGAAGCTCCGCGGCGCGCCCCTCGTGCCCCTCCGCGACCGCGTTGAAGCCCGGCGTGTCGAGAATCGAGACGTCTCGGAGCTCAAGCGCCGGCCAATCGATCTCAACCTCGCGGATCGCGCGCGGGTCCGCCCCCAGGCGACGATCAATCGCCGCCGCCAAGTCGCCCCACGCGATTGGCTCGATGCGACCGTCCACCCGCACAACGCGCGCGGCGCGCTCCGCGCCATAACGGATAACGTTGACGGTTGCCGTTGTCGGTGTGACGCCAACCGGAAGAACCTCAGCGCCGAGAAGCGCGTTCACGAACGTCGACTTGCCGGCCGAGAATTCACCCATGACGGCGAGTGTCAGAGGCCGTCCGAGTTCAGTCGCGAGAACCGCTGCCGATTCTGCAATTGCGGCGTCGCCTGCGCGCGATGCGATGTCGCGAAAACGCCGGCACGCTGCGTCGAGCGCATCCTCGACCGCGGGAGATGCACTCTCGTAAAGGCGGGCGAGGGCATCCCGGAGATTCGGCGCGGTCGGCGCGAGAGCGGCGGCGCGGTCGAGCGCGGCCTTCGCCTCATCCCAGCGCTTTGCCCGCCACGCGGCGCTCCCGGCGGCGATAAGCGCCGATGGTTCTCCTGTCACGTCGAAGTGTCGCGTCCACTTTTCATAGGCCGCTTTGTCGTCGTGACTTTGCTCGGCGAGCCGCGCCTCAATGAACAGCGTTACCTTCTCGGTCGCTCCGAGCCGTTTCGCGCTCTCAACGTGAGCCACCGCTTTCTCGAAATCACCAAGCGTCAGCGCAGCCTCGGCCGCCGCGACGTGAAGATCGGCGGCGTCTCGTCCCGACGGCATTGAATCCCATGGCGCCCGCGTCGATAGAGGAAGCGACAGCGCCTCTTCCCAAAGTGCGAGCGCCACCGTCGGCTCCGCGAGTTCGGCCACAAGCGCCAACGTTTCGCGACACGGCTCGAGCGCCCTCGCGCGACGAGCGCACGCCTCAGCCTCGTTGCGACGGCCAAGCGCGACCAACGCCCTCGCTTCACCCAGAAGCGCCGCCGCCCCAACGTGACTTTCGCGTCGTGACTCGCGATCCTCCGCGACGCGCTGAAACGCACGCACCGCCTCGCCAAAATCTCCCCGCGCAAGATGCGCCCGCCCCTCCCAACAAGCGAGCTCGGCCGACGCCACCTCCACCGCCCGCGCGCGCCGAATCGCCGCGTCGTACAGCGCGAGCCGAAAATCCGCGACGACCGCCAAAAGCGCCACATCACTTCGCGCCCCATCGCACCGCTTGAGAATCGCCGCCGCCCGCTCCCATGCGCCTGCCCAAAGCGCAACGCGCGCAAGCCCAAGCTGCACCTCAACATCGTCGCCCGAAAACCGCGCCGCCTCGTGGTACGCATCCTCGGCGCCTTTCAAATCGCCAAGCGACTCCCGCGCACGCCCAAGCGCCGGCAACACTTCTTCGGGTCGCGCGCCGCGCTTCAGCGCACGTTCAAATGCTTCCGCGGCCGCCGCCATCGCCCCATCGCGTTCGCGCGCGAGGCCCAAAAAAACGCACGGCTCGGAGAGTTTTGGGAACTTGTCAACGAGCGGCTCGACAACCCGCGCCGCCTCGGCCGCGTTTCCACGCTCGAGGAGCTCGCGCGCCACAGCCAGCGCGTCCCGCACTTCATCTGGCAGCGCAACCCGAGCGACAAGGTTTTCGATTTCGCCGACAATCTTCCGAAAATCGATCAGGCCCAAACCTTCTCTTTAGCCGACCAGAGAGATTCGACGACCTTCTTGAGCCGCGCCTCGAGCGCCGCGACCTCGCCCTCGCTCGCTTCCAGCGACGTCTCCGCGCGCGACCGCTCCACGGCAAGCTGCTCGAACACCTCAAGAAGCCCGCGATGCAACTCCGCACCAGCCGTCGCCACGAATTCCTTAAGCCGCACCGCGAACTTGTCGATCGCCGCCTCAAACTCAGGCCCGACCTTCGCCCCAATGTCGCGAATCGCCTTCGCCCCTTCGATCTTCGCCTGCGCGCGCAACTTCTCCGTCACGCGCTCCCGCAAAATCACCGCAAGCACCGGCGCCGCAAGCGTCAGCACGCCGCCCACCACGACATTCATAAACAGCATGACCGACGTCCCGATCGCGCCAACCGCGAAAACCGTTGCATCGTAAGCAAACGTGTCGACCTCAAGCGGCATTCGCTGCCCCACAAGCCCAAGCTCTTTATAAAGGTCGGCCGCGTGCCGCCGCGACTCCTCGGCGACGCCGTGAATCACTTCGTCCGCAAGCGCATCGAGCGCCTTTGCGACCTTCTCGCCCTCCGCCTCGCTCCACTCCTTCCACTTCGCCTCGATAAACGGCGCCAAATGCTGCTTGAGCTCGCTCCCGTTGACGTTTTCGACTTCGCGCCCAAGCGCCGCGCAAAACGCCTCGACGAACTCCTTCAAATCGTCCTCGACAACGCCCTTTGTTCGCGTGGCGCCGTCATCAATGCGCGCCGCGAGCGACGCGAGCTGCGCCTCGGATTCCTTGGCGCGCCGTCGCAACACATCCGTCTTCTCTTTCAGCTCGGCCGCCGGCATCTGAATCGCCGCCCGCTTTACCGCGAGCGTCTCTTGTAGAAACGCCGCCGACCGCAACCCTTCACCGATCGCGTTGTCGAGCAAAATCTTCCCGCGCTCATCCGCGAGGTGCCGCGCCAAAAACGAACGAAACTCCGCGAACCCGCTCGCGTCCTTCTTTTCGATTTCGCGCGACGACGACACCGGGAATAGGTACGGGTTGGGAATCCAGTCGGTCAGATGCCGCCGCGCAAACCCAAGCGCTTCTTCGACTTCATTGCCTTCGAGCAAGTCGATCTTATTCGCAACGAAGATGACTTTCTCGCGACTTGGCCGAAGCACGCGCTGCTTCAAAAAACGCTCTTCGCTCCGTTTCAAAATTTGCGTCGCGTCCAAAATAAAAAGAACCGCGTCGGCCCGCGGCAAATAGCCATACGTGATTTCGGCGCGCTGCTGGTTCAAGTCGTTGACGCCCGGCGTATCGACGACGGTCACGCCGCCTTTCAACATCTCGACCGGCAATCGCACTTCGATTCGCGCAACCGGCGCCTGGCCCGCGCTCCCCTCGCAGGTGAACTTCGCGAGATCGCCGATCTCCGCGCGCTTTCGCCCACCGTCGGCCCCAACGACCGTTGCCTCGGCCGTCTCGCCAAACGCGATTTCGTGAATCGTCGCGGTCGTCGGCGTCACGCCGCTCGGCAACACATCGCGCCCAAGCAGCGCATTCACGAACGTTGTCTTGCCGTGGTTGAACTCGCCAATCACAACGAGCAAAAAGTCGCCCCGCGCGAGCTTCGGCAACCGCTCCTCGCGCACCTCGCGCGCAAGCGTCACGAGCCCAACGTCGCTCGCCACATCGCCCAGCGCCTCGAGCCCCGCGGTAACTTGCCCCTTCACTTCGTCAACCAACTCCCAACACCTCCGACACCCGCTCGTCGAGAATTTCCTTCGGCAACCCGCCGTCCTTCTTCAAGACGCGCACCCTGAAGTAAAGCGACTTCGCGAAAAGCTGCAGCGCCTTCACGCGTTTCGGCAGATACGGATGCGACTTGTTGAATTCCGCGTACTGCCCAACGCCTCCGCGCAAGTCGTCGAGCTGCTTCAAGTATTCGTCCATGTTGATCTGGTCGTAAAGTTTTTGCGACCCGAGCGCGAGTTTCACGAGCGTCTTCACGGCCAAGTCGAGGTCGCCCACGCACACGAGCCCCGCGCGATCGCACGTCACTTCGGCGCGCCGCTTCCACGAGTTCAGCGCCATGAGCGCGGGCGTCACGATCCACCGCAAAAAATACGACGCCGTGTTCATGAGGTAGTGCAAGACCGTCATATACGTTACGTGCCCATGCTGGATGTGCCCGCACTCGTGCCCCACGATGAATCGCAGCTCCTCGGGCGACATGTGATCGACCGCGGCCGACGTGATGATGATGATGCCGTCGTCCTCCGTCCCGAGCGTCATCGCGTTCACCGCGCCCGGGTTCGGCTGGATGTAAACCGCCGGCATCGCGATTCCGAGCGTCCGCGCACACCCCGAAACAAGCTCGTGAATCTCCTTGAACTGGTTCGGCCCGACCCGCACCGCGCTCCCGAGCAAATCCGCCCGCGCCGTCGTGTTCCACAGCCGCACCGTCGCCTCAGTCGCGAGCTTCACCGGCCCGAGCGCGCCCAAAACGCGTCGCACTTTCTCATCCGCCGTGTACGCGTACCCCCCCGGGTGCGCTGCATCACCGCGCCGCCGCTGCTCCGATTCGTCCTTAATCCACTTCCGAAAATCGAACGAGATCGACATGCCCCAAAGCTACCCGACCTCCGCGCGCCCGTCCACCGCGAAGCGTACGATTCTCAGCTCGCCCGATCGCGCGCCCGAACCTTACCGCCGACAGCTCGCCGGTTCGCCAAGCTTGAAGTCGGTCCTTTTCATATAACCGACCCGACCACCCACCTCGACACGCCCCCAATCGCCGCCCGTGGCCTTAGTCACATCAATCGCGATAAGCCCATATCGGACGAGCACCGGCGTGCACTTTCCGTGTTTCGAAATTTGCTGCGAGCCAAAAAGCCCCCACAGCTTCGCCTCACCAACGTCCACATACGCCTTGTGCCCGTGCGACCCATCAAACCCGCGCGGCGGCGTGTCGCTGCACTTCGTGACCACCTCGACGCGCCGATTCTCACTCAAGCACGGATCGTTTGGCTTGGCACTAAAAGACTTACACTCCGCGTTCATCGATGTCGCACCGCACTTGCGAATTCGTGGCGCCGTAAAGCTCCGCGCTTCATACACAGTCGCTCCGGCCACCGCGCGTGTTTTAATCTGCGGCACAAGCCAGTTCATAACCGATCGCGCGCGCCGCTCCGATAGGTCGACGTTGTAAATGAAGTTGCCGACGCAATCGGTGTGCGCAATCACTTGCACCGAATTCCCCGGCTCAAGGCTCTTCACCATCCGCTCAAAAGCCGGTAGCTCGCCGCGGTTTTTCCGCTCGTCCACGTTGTCCTTGTCAAAGTCGAACTCGATGAAGCCTGGCATGCTGCTGCCGCACTTGACCGGCGGGTCTTCTTTGCCGCCATCGTCGTCCGGCTTAACCGGTTTGTCTTCTTTCAGCGCACACGGAATTTCAAGCCTAATTGGCCCCCAGTTCGCGTCGAGCTTCAAGTTGACCCGACTGAGATCTGTGTCGAAGTTCTCCTTGACCTTGTTCCAGAGGTCGTCAACTGCCTTACCCGCCCCCTTCACCCGCACGGTGTACGCCACCGCCGTAAGCCCCCACTTCGTCGTCTCAACTGAGATGATGTTCGTCCGCTCATTGTACGACAGCGTCTTGAGCTCCGGCCAGCGAAGCGTCAAAGAAAACCCAGATTTCTTATCCTCGATTTTCGTCGGCAACGTCGACACGAATCGGTTGAGACGATCCTTGATGTACTGAAGAATGGGGCGCCCATCCACCTTCGCGCCAAAAAGTTTGTCGCAATCGAGATTGGGGCACAAAAACCAAAACGTCTCTTTCTTGGGAACGCTCGCCGGGTACTCGAGATGCGCGCGCGCCGAAAGTCCCGTCGCCGAAGCCGTTACGTCGGCTGTCCCCTTCGTGAATTCGAGCGTCACGTTGATCTTGTTCCCGCTCGCACTGGCTGTGGCCTTGATCGTCGGCGGGCGACTTTCCGCGCGAAGGGTCGCGGGTCCGAGCGACGTGCTTCCCGTGAGCTTGAGCTTCGCGAGAAACTTGTCGTTGACAAATCTGACCGTTTTCTCAATCCCCTTGGCGACCTTGTCGCACGTTGTGGGAGCCGCCGCGACAGCGGATGTCGCAAACGAACCGACGGCTACGAAACCGAGAATTACGCTCTGTCTGGCCATTCGCTCCTCCTCGTGGGTACAATTGAATAGACGAATCCAGCCGTGATTTTATTCAACCCTAAAGTTCCCCGATCCCCGGATAAGCGGCGATGTCACTCGTGGTCGTCGGGTTGGCAGAGGGCCGCGTCGGCGCGCCGAAGTCCTCGGGTCTGAATGCAATCGTGCGATCAAATCAGTGTAAAGTGACTCGCGAACACCCGTAGATTTCAATGGATATTGCGCTGCAGACCCTGCGGAGGCGCGCCTTTGCGGCGCCCCTGCCAATCCGACGCAACTGCTGGCGAACCGCTTACCGGGTAGTTATTTCTTGGCCCTTGAGGGCGGTGCGATGTGTTCACGCCACGGGCGCAGACAGTCGATCGTTCAACCCCCAAACACACCGCCGCCATTTCCCACTGAACGGTGAACTTCTGAGGTGGCGGGAGGGGTTTGGGCAAGCAGAGGCTCGCGTCCGCAGGGGCTGAGGTGTTGATCTGGCGTGGATTTGCCGCCACTGCGGGCCTTGATTCAACGGGCGCAGCCGTTCTTTTGATGTCAGCCCCGAGGACGTTCGCGAGCCGAAGCGAGCCCAGACCCCGCCCGCTCTCTTAGTGGTCTTCGCCGTTAACCGGAAATCGGGGTAGAGTTGAATAAGGGAGCCGCTTCGTCGTCTAAAGTAATCATATCGTCGAAATGAAAGATGACGAGGAGGGGTCGATGCGCCTTATTCCCGTGAGACCGAGTCGTTTCTACGTGTTTTTGGTGCTGTTGATAGGGCACGGTGCCGCCGCCGCGAACGAACCAAAGTTCGTGAAAGGCGCGGACAACCCTCCGCGGGATCTTGGTGCCGCGCGATTGGGGATGACGCTCGCGGAGCTTCAGCGGGTCTGCACGCGATCGAGTTGGCGATGCGCGGAGCGGCGACGCGCGCGCTTCGTGCGAATGACGGCGACAATACCGAAAGCGAAACCGGGCGACGACTTCGAGCGGCTCAAGTTCATCTTGAAAGACGGAAAGGTCGTCGCCGTCACGGGGCTCTACCGGAAGCCGGCCAACAAACAAGACGTCGTCCCGCCGTGGGCGCGCTACAAAGCGCTCGCGCGAACGTTCGGCCCGGGCAGTCGCGATCGAAACGGCCAGACGCGGTGGGTGTCGACGGACGGGCGCAACATCGCGCGGCTATCCGCAAGTGGAAAACGACTCTCGATCGTCGATCTTTCCGCCGCCGTCCAAAGTGGGATCATTTCAAAGACGGAAGCCTACCGCGCGTCGCGTCGACTCCAAATCACGGCTGCGGTCGCGTCGACACACGGGACAACACTCGACTTGGAGCCAACGGCGGCACGCGATTTCGCCCGTCGTTTCCGCGTCGGGTCCACACGAACCGGCGGCCCGCGCATCCCCGCTTGGGCCATCCGTGTCGGCGATGGCGCCATCCTCGTCCAGCCGGTCGGAAGCGCCGTTTTCGACGAGGGGGCGGCGACCAACTTCGCGGTCGGGCTCACCAACATCGGCACGGGCGATGTCACCAACCGGCGCGTTGAGCTTTACGTGCGTGCGGCCGGCACTGAGGATTGGACGCGTGTTGCGCGATCGAACGCACCCGCGATTCGTCCTGGATTTCACGAGCCGGTCACCCTACGCGTCGATCTCGCGGGAAGGAATAGCCGCCCGGTCGGGCAGTACGACGGCGAAATCCGAATCGAGGGCGGCGACAAGTCGTTTGCCGTCGCGGTCACGATCGAACCGACGAGCCCCAACTTCACGATCGCCTCCATGACGGCGGACGCCGAGGCGCTCCCCCAGACCGACGTCCGCGTCACCGTCAGCGTGCGAAACAACGGCACCGCGTCGGAGGGCCGTGTGCGCGTCGTGATTCGAGCGGACGGCGAGCCAGAATCGGTAACGGTCGAACGCAACGAGCCGGTGGCGGCGGGTCAAGAATTCACATCGATCGCGACCATCCGATTGCCCGAGCCCAATCGCTGGGGCGGCAGCGTTCGAATCAAGGCGCGGGTCATCTCGCGCGAAGATTCCAATCCAGACGACAATCGCGCGTCGGTGCTCGTTCGAACGCCCGCACCGCCGGCCCCGCCACAATCGGGGATCGGGCGGATTTCCGTCGCCTTCACGGTCGACGAGCTCGAGTGCCTTGAGCAAGACGACGGCGCCCTGTTCGGCGGCGACGACGAACCGTACATCTTCATTACAGGCCTCCATTCGCGCGAACTCGACCGTGAAACGCGCCGCGTCTCCTTTGAAGAGGTTTCGACGGAGGACGACGAGCGCCAAAAGCGAATCGGCGTTACGGCTTTCGACGGCGTCGGGTCCGAGATTCGCCCCGCGACCGGGAGGCGTCGCATCGTTTACGTGACGCCGTATGAATGGACGGGGCTGCACCTATCGTTTTGGGAGAGCGACCGCGGGACCGACGCCTGGATCGACCCGGACCTCGAGCTCCCCGACGAACCCGATGACGGCAGCTCAGCTCTCGGAACAAATGCGACCGGGTACCATGTCGTCGATTTCGCGACGGCCCGTGCTTACGCAGGTCGAACGACGCACCACGAGGCGCAATTCGCGGGGTTTGGGAGCCGTTACGTCGTTCGGTACTCGGTAACGTATGGGCGCGCAGAGACGGATTTCGTCGATCGCGCGGTCGCTGAGCACAAGTTCCGGCCGGACACGCCGTCGTTTTCGCCAGCGCGGTGGGCAACGTCGCGCGCATGGGTTTACGACCTTCGGATCGGCACCGACGACGCAGAGGCTGGGACCGTCGCGCTCGAATTTCGTGACGCCGACAAATCGGATCGCACCCCGACGGGGCGATTCACCGGCACCGTGACAATCGGTCGTCGCGTGACTTCGCTTTCGACGACGGTTCTGCTCGACTGGTTTTTTGAATTCACCGTCAGCGGGCTCGACGCGGGCGGCGCGCCGCAACGATTCGTCGGCTACCTTATGCGCGAGGGAGACACAGACAACAAATCAAAGTACCGGATCGCGGGGACGACGTGGCACGCGGGGCTCGAGCAAGGCTTCGTCATGACAATGAGGGCGAAATGAGGACGGCGGCGCTCATGCGATGCAATCGATGTTTCAGAGTTTCACTTTTCGTTGCCGCTGTTGGCGCCTACGGGATTCAGCCGGCCGACGCGTTTCTCGCGGCTCCGCACTTTTGGGCGACGAACACCGGTCTCACCGACTTCCTCGACGAGAGCGAGCGGTTGAGCCCACTTGCGCGCGGTCTCGTCAACCTTTCGAATGGACAGGTCGACATCATCGTAAACGTCCCGGAATCGGTCGCTGAGTATCATCCGCTCATTCCAGAGAACCTTAAGGCAACCCGTTATGCGCGTTACTTCCATTTTGATTCGCTCCGCGACGCGAAGCGGATTGCGTACGACGCCGCGTGGCTCGAGCGCGGCGCCAAAGCGGCCCTCGCCGACGCCGTTCGCGACAACGACCCGACGAAAATTCTCAACACCCTCGGGATCGTCCTTCACGCGGTTCAAGACATCTACACACACTCGAACTTTTCGGCCACCGCGCGAAACGACGCCGACGTCGCGACCCGCCGGGCGTCGACCTTCGTAAGCTGGCTGGGACGCGCCTTCCCGACGTGGGACGAGATACCTGAAGACATTTGGGGGAGTCCGGCTCTCGGGCTTCAATCGGGACGCTACCCAGGCGTTCCCCCGTCGGACGATCACGGAGAAAAACGTGCGGAGCGAGCCCACTCCTTTCAAAAGCCGGACGGTTTTGTGTGGCCTTATCACAGCGAGCATCAACACAATCGATGTCGCACCGATCTCCCGGTCGATTGCGGACTCCACAAAGACAACGTCGGGCGCCCGCGACACCTCACCGCTCTCCTCATGGCGGCGCGCGCAACGGCCGACTGGACGCGGAAGTTTCAAAAGTGGGTTAACGACGAAAACCTCTGGAATCGGGTGAAGGGCTGGGGCGAACGCGAGTGGCGTGGGGCGCAGGACTTGGTCTTAGGCAGCCTCGCCAACAACCGCGGCAAAGCGATTGGGGCGGGGGTCTGGACGTGGGCGGTCGAACGGTCGATGGCGAGCAGCGCCGCGGGCGTCATCATCGCCAGCGATCTCGGGTTCTCGTATTCCGAACGCTGGGCGAACAACTGGTCGAGCGCGTTGTTCCGAATGAAAGACGCGGCCGACCCGTGGGCGTGCGACCAGGCGACCATTCGACGCGACGGACGAACGACGGCGGGTTCGAACTGCTGGGAAGCGGATCGATTTGGGCTGGCCGATCGCCGCGCAGCTTTTGTTGGGACTTATCAAGTGCTCCACGGAAACATCAACGCGACGCTGACCCTGAGCAGTGCGCCTGGCGCCGGAAAGGTGACTGGGTCGCTCCGCTTTGGCAACGACGGGCCGTGGAAAGTAACGGGCGAGGTGTTCAATCACCGCCTGAACTTCAACATCGAGAAAAAGCAGGAGACGACGCGCGCGGGTGTCGTTTATCTCATTGTGCGCCGCGATCACCCGACAGAACTCGCCGGGTTCCTTCGAAACAGCGTCGGCGTACCGAAGGGGTTTTCGGCGACAAGAACAGCGGAGCCGGGAAGAGCGATGCAAGAAAGCGGAGGCAAGAAATGACCGACACAACAAAGAAAAAAGCGCGCGGCTCGGCTCTTGCCGGAATCGTCGCGGTCTCGGCGATCGCAGCGGGTCTCGTCGCGCTGTCGAACGAGGGGCGTACGGAACGAAAGAGGGCGGCCGAGCCAGCGGCTGCGGCTGAACCAAGCGCCCCGGTCGTCGACACACCCCCCACCATGATAGGTGGCGTGCAGCTCGGCACGACGCGCACCCGAGTCAAGGAGATCTGTGGGCAAAAGAAGTGGACGTGCACCGAGCGAACCGGAATTGGGCGACGCGCCCTCACGCGCATCCGCGCGGCGATTCCCGAGGCGTCGGGCGGAGAGTTTCGCGCGCTCAGAATAGACTTCAAAGACAACATCGTTTTCAAAATACGCGCCGATTTTCGCACCGAGTCGAGCGGTCGACGGCAAGAGCTGTCGCGCATTTACGGACTGGGAAGCCTCGATGCCGGAGGTCGAACCAAGTGGGTTTCAGAGGACCGCGCGACTGTTGCGGTCTTGTCGCATCGCGCGACAAGCCTGCTGTTGATGTCGCTCGACCGCGCACGGACACTCGGCGTTTTGTCCGCGGAGAAGGCGATCCGCGCCGGTTTCCGGTTTCCGCTCACTCCGGCTGTCGCGCGTTCGCGCGGCGTCGACCTCAACCTCGCGCCCACGCCGTCTGACGTCGAGAGGAGCTCGTCGTCTGGAGCCACCCGGCTACCGCCCACCCGTCGCGAACCGCTCGCCATCACGCGGCTTCCCGAGCGGCTCATCGTCAACAAGATCGGACGCAGCAACGTCGAGCTGCGGGTCAAAAACGTCAGCCCGTCGCGCACGTCTCGGGTCTCGGCTGCCCTTGATGTCAAGCATCGCGTCTCGGGAGCGTCGGTCGCTCTGCTGAACACGCAGATCGAACCACTCGACGGCGGCGCCACAATCGCCGTTCCGTTTAACGTCGAACTTGAACGAAACGCGGGGAGCGGCTCAGCCTACGACGCGATCGTTGCGCTCGGTGCGTCGTCGGCCACCGTCGCGGTCGAGGCGGTTCCCGTGCCCACCGTGGACCTCGCGATCACGTCGTTCGGCGTTTCCGCGCCCGATGCGCGCGGGCGTTCCGACGCCACGGTTACGATTCGCAACGTTCGCTCCGATGCGGCGGTTCGCTACCGCGTGCGCTTCGTTGTCGCCGGAGGCGATCCGATTTGGGTCGACGGCGCGGCTCCGCTTCGCTCGGGCGACGAGGCCGAAATTCGAAGGCAGATTTTGCTCAACCTCGCTTACCCAGGCGATAGCGCGGAAGTCACCGCCCGCATCGAGCCGATTGGGGCCGTCGACACAAATCCACGAAACGACGACAGCTCGTTGACGCGGTCGATTCCATTCCCGCCAGCTCCCGACGCGCCTGAGTTTAAGAAGATTAAGATCAAGTTCAAGCTGACCGGATTCAAGTGCGTCGAGCAAAACGAATTTTGGGCCGACGAACCGATTCTGTACGCGACGGGGATGCACTCGCGACGCAGCCCCGATCGCGACCATTTTTCCAAAAGTTGGGACGACGTCGACGATGGCGAAACGCGCGAGCTTAGCCACGTGTTTTTTGGGGGTTGGGTCGACGTGTCGCCGTTCGAGGCCGCAGGACTTCACATCGCGGTTTGGGAGATCGACCCCGTCTACGACGACGAAATCGGTTACGCCTATCGAATGTTCCGATGGGATTGGGTCAAGGCGCGGCAAGGGACAACGCAAACCGAAGAGATCACGTTTGATTGGGACGATGCGATCTATCGCGTCAGCTACCAAGTTGAGATAGGGCGCAATGAGGCGCTCGATCCGGCGGCGGTTACTTCGGTGTTCCCGAACCGGAACGCGCTCAATCCACACCGCTGGGCCGGTACGTACAACGCCGTGATCGGCCAAGGACGCTCGGGGGAACTTGTGCTCGACCGGTTCGACGACACGGCCGACGCGCGGTCGCCGCGTCAGCCATGGGGAAAATTCGTCGGGCGCTTTGTGGAAGGCACGGGAAACGCCAAGGTCACTTACGCGCTCAACAGTTTGGTCACGATGGGAAACTATGTCGAGTTTGACCTCGTCGGTTTCGACAAGACCGATCGCGCAAACCCGCGTCCACAGAGGTTCGTCGTCTACCTCGTGGGCCCCGAAAGGGGGCGCGCGATCGCCGGAACGACGAAAACGGTGAACGGTCTCACGGCGGGCGTCTATATGACGAAAACGAATTAGAAAGCGGAGGACGAACGATGACGAGACAAACAATAAGAACGGACGTGATGGCGGCGGTCGTGACGATGACGCTCGGCGCGGCGATGGGGGATGCGCGTGCCTTCAACAGCGGCGGGCATTTTGAGGCGACGAAGCGGGCTCTTGATGCGAAAGGGTTCAGTCGTGACGCGGTCCGGCTTGCACGTGCCGCGAATTTCTACGCTGACTTCACGTCCGAGTTGCCCAGCAAGCTCATCGACATCATCTTGCCGATTCTGGAGGGTTCGGCCGTCCTCCTACCGTTTTTCGTTCCGGCCGCTGCCTTGCCTGCGACAGGCGCTGTCATCGCGATCGAATCGCTCAGACAGTACCTCGCGACCATGAAGCACCACGCCCAGTATTTTCACGTCCTCGGTCTTCGGGACGCGCGCACAATCGCTCACGACCTCACCTGGCTCGAAAACGCCGGAAAGAAATATGCCCGTGAAGCGCGCGACGCCAGCGACCCCGAACGGCTTCTCATCACGATGGGGCTCGTCTTCCATGCGATCCAAGACCTTTATACCCACTCGAACATGCCCGACCTCGACTGGAACCGGTGGGTCGGCCAGCCGTTCGCGACGTTCGACGAGCTGCCCGAAGATATCTGGGGCAATCCAAAGTTCACGCTGCCGCGCGGAAACGAGCCTCCGCGTAAACTCGTCGGTGCCTTCTCGCCGCCCGATCGCCACGGGGCTCACACCAATTCGAGGGAATGGCCACGCCATGGCAAGGGACACATGGAATGCCCAACTTACCCAGACGGCGTGGAGTGTGGGATGAATCACGATTCGGCCAAGCGCAACCGGCATCTGAACGCCGTGATGATGGCGTGGCGCGCATCGGAGATTTGGATCGAAAAGTTCAAGTCGTGGGTCGGGAACGAGAGGTTTTGGCAACGAGCCCAATCGTATTCGAACAGCGATGAGGCGAGAGAGTGTGAGGATTGGGCGCGGGCGCTGTCGATAGGCTCGCATTCGTTCGGGTGGTCTAAGGAGCCATGGGACTCAAAGGCGATTGCCGCGTTCGCCGTGAGCGGGTGGGGCTGCATGGACCTGCGAGGCAAGATGTCGGACGTGCTCGTTAAGTTGTATGAGAACGATGACACGGCGCCACTCCGGTGCGATGGAAATGCCGCGGCAAGGCGAAATTGCTGGGTGTCGAAGTTCGGCGATGCGTCACGGCGAGACCGACTCGTCGGCACGTTTGACGCGACGTGGGGAAACGAACAGGGGACGCTTCGCGTCACCTTGCGGGACGCGGATGCGGCGCAACTCGACGGCGAATTTCGCGCTGGGAACCGAGTCTGGAAGTTGCGTGGCGACGTCCACGGCGACCGCTGGGACTTTCGGCGGTGCGAGACGAATCACTGTCCAGCGAACTCGCCAGGCAACAACGAGGGGACCGGCGTTCTCTACGACGCAGGGCACGGATCGGCGCCGAAATCGATGGCGGGTTTCATGCGTGACGGCAGCGGCGTTCCGAACGGGTTCTTCGCTGTCGTGAGGTAGTTCGCTCATCGATTGGTTCCCTTCGGAGTTCGTTTGGAATAAAAGCGCCGTCACCGCGATTTGCGGGATTGAACCGACGGAGGCTCGCCGTGCCATACACCCCAACGACCACAACTCATCTCGTTGCGATAACTTTGCTCGCCGCGCTCTCATTTGCGCCCCGTCCCCTAGAGGCCGCAGAAGGACGCGGCACGCGCCTCGTTACCGAACCCGCGGTCAGCGGAACGCACATCGCCTTCTCGTACGCGAGCGACATCTATGTCGCGCGGCGCGATGGGACGGAGGCGCGGCGCTTGACCGCGCACCCCGGCGTCGAGTCGGGCCCCCATTTTTCGCCCGATGGGAAACTCGTCGCGTTCACCGGCGAATATGACGGCAACACCGACGTTTTCGTTGTGCCGCTCGAGGGCGGCGCCCCGCGGCGACTCACGTTTCACCCAGGCCCCGACATCGCGCTTGGCTTCACGCCCGATGGCGCAAGCGTCCTCTTCTCGTCGCCACGCGAAGTTCACACGATGCGCCACACGCAACTCTTTACGGTTCCGGTCGACGGCGGCGCGCCAACCAAACTGCCCGTCCCACACGCCTATCGCGCCGCGTTCTCGGCCGATGGCACGCGCCTCGCGATAGTTCCGCTTTTTTACGCCTTCACGCAGTGGAAGCACTACCGCGGCGGCACGACGTCGCGCATCTTCATTTTCGATATGAAGTCGGCGGCAATCGAACAGATCCCGCAACCCGGCGGCCGCTCGAACGACGCCGACCCGACTTGGGTTGATGGAATCGTCCATTTCCGCTCTGACCGCGATGGCGAGTTCAACCTTTACGCCTACGACCCGTCGACGAAGAACATCGCTAAACTCACGTCCCACAACGATTTCCCGGTTCTCAACTTGGCGGGCGGCGCGGGCGTCGTCGTGTACGAACAAGCGGGCGCGCTTCATCTGTTCGACCCGAAAACAAAAGTCGCGTCGCCCATTAAGGTTTCCGTTACCGCCGACCTCATCGAAACGCGGCCCCGATTTGCGCGGGGCGTTGAGCAAGTGCGCGCCATGAGCCTTTCGCCAAGCGGCGCACGCACGGCCGTCGAGTTTCGCGGCGAGATTCTCACGGTTCCGCGCGAGAAGGGCGACGATCGCAACTTGACGAATTCGCCGGGCGCGCATGAGCGAAGCCCTGCGTGGTCGCCGGATGGAAAATCGATCGCGTACTTCTCGGACGCGGGTGGCGAATACCGACTCGTCATCGCGCCGCAAGATGGGAAAGGTAAGTCCGTCGTTCACAAGCTCAAAGGCGCTGGGTTCTATTTCGATTTGAAATGGTCGCCCGACGCGCGGCACCTTAGTTACTCGGACAACGCGCAAGCGATTTGGGTCGCGGACGCGAAAAGCGGCGACCAAACGCGCGTTGGCGCGAATGCCGTTTACGGGCCGTGGCGCGGGCTTGAGCACGCGTGGTCGCCTGATTCGCGGTGGCTCGCCCACACGCGAAACACGCCGACGTGGATGAACCGTGTGTGGATTTACGACACGCGACGCGGCGAGTCGTTCGCGCTGACGGATGGAATCGCGGATGCAACGTCCCCCGCATTCGACAAGAATGGGAAGTACCTTTACTTCCTCGCGTCGACGAACGCTGGGCCGGTTCGCGAGTGGTTCTCGCAAGCGAATCTCGAGTCGCCTTTTACCGCAGCGCTGAACATCGCCGTTCTTGCGAAGAGCGTCCCGTCGCCGCTCGCAAAAGAGAGCGACGAAGAGGCGGCGTCAAAGAGCACCGGCGACGAAAAGAAAGGTGGACGCGAGGAGAAGGCACAGGCCGCGGCACCCAGCAAGGGCTCGAAACCGGTGGCCGACGTGCAAATCGATCGCGACGGAATCCTCGAAAGAATCGTCGCGGCGCCGATCGACAGCGGTCCGATTTCGGAGGTTCAAGCAGGCGATGAGGGACACGTCTATTTCCTTCGCTGGAACCTTCAGGGTGCGGTCCCGACCGCGCGGCTCGTGCGTTTCGATTTGAAGTCGCGCAAAGAAGAGGCGCTCGCTGAAGGCGTCGAGAGTTTCCAAGTTTCGGCGAATGGAAAGCGAATCCTCGTGCGCACGAAGGCCGGTACATCGGTTGTCGACGTCGCGCCTAAACTCGACCTCGCTAAGTTTCGGCTGCCGCTTGAGCGCCTCGAAGTTCGCGTCGACCCGCGCGCCGAGTGGCGACAAATCTTCGACGAGGCGTGGCGCATCAACCGCGACTATTTCTACGACCCCGGAATGCACGGCGCCGACTGGCCCGCGATGCGCGAGAAGTACGCGGCGTTTTTGCCACACCTCTCGACGCGCGCCGATCTCAATCGCGTCATGCAGTGGATGTTCAGCGAGCTCGCCGTTGGCCATCACCGCGTGGCGGGTGGCGATATGCCTGCGCGCCCACCCGCGATCCCGGGTGGACTTCTTGGCGCTGACTTTGACGTCGCAGAGAGGCGATACCGCCTCAAGCGGATTTACGGCGGCCTCAACTGGGACGCGGGTCTCCGCTCTCCGCTCACGGAGCCCGGCGTCAACGCAAAAGTTGGCGAAGTCCTCATCGCCGTCGACGGTCGTGACCTTCGCGCCGACGACAATCTTTACGCGCGCTTTGAGCGAACGGCCGGACGCATCGTTGAACTCACCATCGGCCCGAAGGCGAATGGCGACGGCGCGCGCGTGGTGAAAGTCGTCCCGGTCGCTGACGAGCATTCGCTTCGCAATCGCGCGTGGGTCGAAGCGAACATTCGCAAGGTGACCGCGGCGACTAAGGGGCGCGTCGCGTATGTCTATGTGCCGAATACGTCGTGGGCCGGCCGCGCCTACTTCAAACGATATTTTTACCCGCAGGCCGACCGCGAAGCGATCATCATCGACGAGCGCCACAACGGCGGTGGACTCGTCGCCGACTATTACATCGATCTTTTGCGGCGGCCCTACTTGAATCAATGGGTGACGCGCTATGGCGCCGACCAAAGATCGCCAGCCGCGGCGATCCACGGCCCGAAGGTCATGATCATCGACGAGACCGCGGGCTCGGGCGGCGATTTGCTCCCGTGGATTTTTCGAAAGCTGAAGGTTGGGACGATCGTCGGGCGACGCACGTGGGGCGGACTCGTTGGGATTCTTGGATTCCCGCCCCTTATCGACGGCGGCTGGTTGACCGCGCCCAACATCGCATTTCTGTCGAAGAACGGCTGGCGCGTCGAAAACGAGGGCGTCCCGCCAGACGTCGAGATCGAGCAAACGCCGGCCGACGTTCTCGCGGGCAGCGATCCGCAGCTCGACAAGGCGATCGAAATCGCGATGAAGGAGCTTGCCGCCACGCCAAAAGAAGATTCACCCCGACCCGCTTTTCCGGTGCGCGTGCAAAAACCGTAACCTTCGACGTTTTTCGCCCATTTCAAATTCCAATCCCGTTTTCACTTTTCAGTTGACGGCCCCTTGACGCCTATTCAATCTGGGTAGCCTGTAATTAAGGAGGGCAGTCGGTTTGAAAAAGAAAAGCGTATGGATGTTAACTGGAGTGTTGGTCGCGTCGGCCGTCGCGTGCAGCGATGGGCCGGTTATCGGCGGTGGGATTCGCGTTCCGGGAAACGCTGAGCCGGTGCGCGACGCGGGGAGCGGAACGTCCGAGGCGGATTCGGGCATAGGTGCGGATGCGGGGGCGGACGCTGGAGAAGCGGACGCGGGGATGGACGCGGATGCGGGAGTGGGATCGGATGCTGGGTCACCAAGTGCGGATGCGGGAGACGAGGACGCGGGTGCGGATGCGGCCGATGCGGACGCGGGCGATGCTGCGGATGCGGGTGCGGAACCGGATGCGGGTGCGGAACCGGATGCGGGAACGGACGCGGGAGGAGACGCGGGACCAGCGCCGTGCACCCCGGTTGTGATCGCTGACACGACGTTTCTCAACGCGGATTGGCAGTCAACAGTCCTTTGGAGCCAAAACGGAACAACCGCGATTGGGGGCCAATTCACGAGCGGCGGCAACCCCGACTCGTATCGACTGATGTCGCATTCGATGCCGCACGAGTCCGCGATTGGCGTCCACCACGTCTACGTGGGCGAATCGTACAACCCGCAAACGCAAGGGGCCATCGCGTGGATCGATTACTCCGAAGACCGAATCGAGTTCAATCCACCGTTCTGGGGCGCTGCGGTCGGGGCGCTCTTCCTTCTCCAGCAAGGCGGGCGCTCGTACCACCTGTCGCTCGACCCCAACAACGCGTTCACCGACTTAAGTTGGACGACGAAGCAACGCCTCCGCATCAAGGCGTCTGACTTTCGCGCGATAAGCGGGGCCGAGCCCGACTTCTCGGCGGCGGGCGGCGAAATTCATTTCGGCGTTCTCCGCAGCAACTCGAATACGAGCGTCTCCATCGACTCCGTCATCACGCACGGCATTGACAATTTTGTCGTCACGGTGAACCGAGACTGCCAGTAGCCGCGAGTTCATATGGACCGATGTCCGGTGCGGTGCCTTGTGCACGGGCGTTGCCGGCTAAGTCGCGCGCGATGAGCGGTGAAACGGCGGCTCCACGATCGCGAAGCGGGCTCGCGGGTGTGAGACGGTAATCGCCGCGGGCCGAATCGACGAACAGCGGGTCGACGTCGACGAGATTCCCATCGCCCCAACCGCGAGCGCGGATGGCGGCGGCTCCATCGCTGACCAGGAGTTCGTCGCCCGCGCGATCGAAAAGCTTTCGCTGCATCTTGTAAAACGCATTGTTCCGAATGACGACGCGTCCGTCACGCGGAAGGTAGATGCCGCCCGACGCGTTTTCGAAAAAGATCGAGTTCACGATCTCGACGTCGAACGCGCCCACGTCGTCGTAACCGATCGTCGCAACGTACCCGCTGCCCGTCGGCCACGCGTGATGCGCGACGACGGAGTGCGCGAGTCGAAACCGCGCGGGGCCTTGCACAACAAGGGCCGCGTCGGCGCCAGTGCCCTCGATGATCGTCTGCACGACGTCGCCGCCGTTCCACAGCTTAACGCCGTTTCTCGCCACGTTTCGCACGACGCTGTTCACAACCACGGCGCGCGTGCCCTTAATGTCGATTCCATCGCCCGACGCACCCGAAAACTGCGACCCGACAACGACGACGTGATCGCCCGATTCAATCGCAAACGCATCGAGCCCCGAGTTGTTTCCGACCCGGACGGTTTCCACGCGGACCCCATCGAGATACCAGTTGCGACAGGGACCCCCGTTGCACGCGACGCCCATTTCGACGCCGCGCACGGTAACGTCGCGAAGCAAGAGTCCATCGAGCGTCGCGGGCACACGCGACTCGACGGCGCCCGGCGTCCGGTTATCCATGTATTGGATGATCCCCTCGGCGCCACGTCGCCGCTGGCCGTCAACTTCGACACCGACAAGCACGAGGTTTCGCTGCGTGCGACCGCCGCCCGTCCACATCGCAACGCCCGACCGAAAGCCCGCGATGCGAAGCCCGCGCACCTCGATGTCATCGGCCTCGGGGAGAAGCCCGTAGTTTTGTTCAGCGCGCGACGGTCGCAACGTCGCGATGTCGCCCGCACGCACGGCGAACGTTTGGCCGCGCTTTCGGAGCGTGAGCGCGTTCACGTCGTCCGCTGATTCGCGATAATCGCCCCCAGCGATGATGATGGTCGCGCCCGGGGGAGCGGTGTCGGTCGCGTGGCTTAGCGTTCGCCAGGGGCGCGCGGACGAGCCGTCGGCGCGATCGTCACCCGTCGTTGCGACATGGAACGACGTCGCCGATTCGTTTACGCCTCGCTCGACCGGAAATCGCGCGCAGTCGATGGCGACGATGGTTCCGAGATCGCGACAGGCAAGACGGACGACGGACGCTCGACCCTCATCGTCACCCCCATCCGCACCCGCATCCGCACCCGCGCCCGCACCCGCATCCGCACCCGCATCCGCACCCGCATCCGCGCCCGCGTCCGCGTCCGCGCCCGCTCCCGCGCCCGCGCCCGCTACCGCTCGCGCATCGGCACATGCCGCCAGCACCGCCAAAACACTCGTCCATAAAACACCCTTCATCGTCACGCACCTCGCGCCTCCCCCATGCGCAAGCCGCGCACCAACTCAAAATCGCCAGTTTCCGCGTTGTTCGGCTGGCCACCCCGATCGGCAAATGATCTCCTCACCGTCAAACGATGATCATTTGATAGGCTCAAGACATGTTGGAATTCGACGCAGAGACAAAGCTGGCGCTCGACCGTGGTGCACAGCTCTTCAACGACGGCGCCTATTTCGAGGCGCACGAAGTCTGGGAAGACGCTTGGCGGATCGAGGTCGGCCGGATCAAGACGTTTCTCCAAGGCCTCATCAAAGTCGCAGCCGGATTCTATAAGGCTGAGGGCGGCGTGCCCGCGGGTGCCATAAAGTTGCTTCGCGGCGGACTCGAACAGCTGCAGACATTCAGCGACGACGAGCTGGCAACACCACTAGCCCTCGCGAAATTCGTCAAAGGCGTTGCCGCATGCCTCGCCGCGATCGAGCGCGACCCGACACACCGGTTTTCAAAGTCGGAAGTTCCCTTCCTTGGCTTCGCGGCGGAGCCCTAATCGCGCGTTCCGTTCAATGCTGCCCCTGAACATAGCCGCGTCGAAAGGCTTCGCGCAGCTTCGACCCCTGCGGATACGTCCCATAAATCGTCCGCACGAGCGTCCGCACCTCGTCCGCCGACCCAACGCCCGTCCGCGCAAACCCCGCAATCTTCTTCCCCCACTTGTACGCCTCGACCGTGTCGCGAATCTGGATGAGCCGCCCCTTAAACTTAATCGCCGCCGCCTTGTCGGCCGCGCGCGCCCGCCGCGCGTCGTACGTCTTCTCGAGGTCGTTCATCTTCCCGACGAGCTGCCCCGCGCACCGATTGAGCGCCTCCTTGCCGTAGCTCCGCTTTGACCCAATTCCAATGTAGCGCGTGACATTCTCAACACCCGCGAGGAATTGCGCGCCATAGCGCCCCGTCTGCGCCGTCGACCCATAAAAAAGAAGACCAAACGTGTGGTACCACGGACCTTCCTTGTCGCTCTTGTGCTTGTCGAAGTCGGGCCGCAGATTCGATAGCTTGTCGAGGATAAACGACGGGTGCATCAAAAACTCGGTGCCCTTACTGTCCGCTGACACAGTGAGATTTTTTACGCCCACGAGCTGCCGATACTTCACAGCCGCCGTCGTTCCGAGCTCCGTCGGCGAAAACCCAACCGACATCTGAGAGCCCTCGCGCTTCGCGTACGCCGCTTCCTTCAGCAAGTTGTGCGCGACCAGCATCGCGAGCGGCAAGTCGCCGTTTGTCGCCTCGACCGCCATCGTAAACACTTGCGCCGGCTTCAAATTCCCGCGCGACTTCGCAATCTTCGACGCAAGCACCATCTCGTAGCTCGCCGCAACGCTCTTCCCAAGCGTCCCCGTCATCTCTTTCGACACATTGACGTACGGGTTGTTACGCCCCGTCATGCTCGGCTGCTCCGACGCCGTCAAAAAATAACCGAGATACGACGGCTCATCTTTCGAAAACCCAACCGTCCGATCGCGCAGCTTGTCTTTCAGCGCCCACAACGTGTCGAGCGAAACCTGCCATTTCGACCCCGCGAACTCGCTGTCCTTGTGCCGAACAATCTTATTTTTCGCCTGCAACCGCCCAAGCGCCGCCACAATCGGCTCGAGCTTCTTACACATCTCGCGGTCATACGGATCTTCGCGCGCAGCAGCGAGCGAACTCGAAATGACGACGACAACAGCCCCAACAATTCCGATCTGTGTTTTCATGCTCACAGCATGGCGACACTTGTCGCGAACCGTCAAGGACGGGCGCTACGGAACCCCAATCCCCGGTTAAGCGGTCCGTTCGCTCGTGAGCGTGAGGGTCGACAGGAGCCCGCTTCGGCGCGCCGACGTCCTCGGGTCTGATTTGAGGCGTGCGAACGATCCGCGGTTCAGAGGTTCGCGAAAGCTCGGTTGTCGCAGCCAATATCGCGCTGCAGACCCTGCGGATGCGCGCCTCTGCGGCGCCCCTGCCGACCCCACGCAAATCAGGGTGGACCGCTTTCCGGAGATGTATTTTCTGGGCTTGGGGGCGGTACGAATAGTTCACCGGCTGGGTGTCGGCTGACGATCGATCGACCACCAAGTCTCGTAACCGCCGTTCCAGGAAAACGGCCGGGTTCTGACTGGGCGGGCGGGGATTGCGCAAGCGGAGGTTCGCGTCCGCAGGGGACGAGGTGCCGATGGGGCGTGGATTCGCCGTTCTCATGATGTTTTATTCGTTTCGTGCAGACTCACATTTCATGTCAGACCCGAGGACTTTCGCGAGCCGAAGCGAGCCCAAACCCGACCGCCCCATTCTGGTCTTGGCCGTTAACCGGGAATCGAGGCTACAGAACTGGACCGCCGGGATGTGGGATTATTCACACAGGGCGGATTGAAGAAAATGGCGTGTCGACCGTCTAATGGTTATAGGCGAGGTTCTGCGAAACGAAAGGAGACGCGATGATTCGAGCGAATGTCGTTTTTCGAGGCTTAGGGGCGGTCGTCGTGGCCACCCTGATGTCGGTGCCAGCGTTGGCGGCTAAAGTGACGGTCAAGGGGCGCTGCGCGGATACAAACGGGAACGGCATCGCGGGCGCAAAGTTTGAGGTGCGTGACCAGTGGATTAAGGACAAGAAAAAATCAGGGAGCGACCACTCGCTCGAGAAGAGCAACGACTTCGTGAACTTGGGAATTCCGGGAACACCGCAAAATGCGCTGCTCAGAAAAGGGTTCACGGACGCCAACGGCCGATTCGAGGTCACGGTCGACCACGGCGATTGGGGGATCAATCCTTGGGCTGACGAGAATAAACCCGACATCTATGTGCGCTGCCTTCTTGAGACGTCGGAAAACTGGATGATCACCGCGTCGCCCCTCCCTTGGCCGCGCTCTGTGGAATCGGACACACGAATCGACAGCGACGCATCGCCGCAAGACCATGGCGCGCTTAAGTTCGATGCGGCGCATGTGACGATGTTCAACTTGATGCGCGACGTCTTAACCACGCTTCGAAACAGAACCGGTCTCACGTTTAAGCCCGCCATCATCGCGTATCCATTTGGCGCGCAGCGCGTCGCGGGCACGAAAGACGTAACGGGCTTCGCGGGAATCGTGTTTGTTGCGATTGGCCAAGGACAAGAGGCAAAGTGGCTCCTTTCGCACGAGCTCGGACACGGCATGCACGTCCAGGCGCTTGTTGACCTCACGCGACTCGACACCGTCGGCACGATGCTCGAGCGTGTGAAGCAACTATGGGCGCAAGCCGATACGCTGGGCGGTCGAATCGCCGACCACGATTACGAGAAAAAAACGTCGCAGGAGATCGCCTTTTTCGACGGGTGGGCGTCGTTCGTTTCCGCGGTCGTCGCCGGATTCCGTGACGAGTCGAAGGAAGTCCGTGGGGTTGGCTATGCGTCGGACCAGAGTCGGATGCCGGACTGCGCGGCGCGCCTTCGCGACTATGAATGGTCGAACGGTTTTGACGACAAGAAGCAGGGCGGTCGAACAGCGATCGGCGGCGAGAGCGACCGCTTGCAGGTCGAGGCGATCGTCGGCTGCCGGCTGTGGCGCCTCTACCAAAAGTGGGGCTGGAACGACGTGTGGCGCGCGCTCAAGCAATCGCGGGCACTGACGTGGCCGCAGTTTATCGCGGAGTATCGGAAGATTCATCGCGACGCGGACGACGTTGCGGTGCCGCGCGAGCCGATGATTATGGCGTCGGGGTGCAGCAATTACCGCATGGTTTCGGCGGGGCGTTTTCGCTGGGGCGAGAACGGCGACGTTTTCCATTCGAACGGAAGCGCATACTGCCTGCTCGGGCGACGGTTGCCGTGGGTCTATTGGAAGGGCGCGGCCGCACGTTACCGCGACGGCTACCTTGGACTCCGCGTCGAAAAATGCGTGTCGCCCGTAATGGCGTTTCACGGCTGGTGCCAGAGCGGCACCGTCAAGAAGCCGGGCGACCCCACAGAGCCGTACGCCATCGGCGGCCTTCACGGACGCTACAACTGGCATTCGAGTTGGGCGCTCACGGACGAGGGCCGAAGCGCGGTCCTTTTCAGGGCTGAGGCGCAAAACGACATTCATATCGGCTTTTCTGAGCGCACCGAAACGCGGTCACCGATGTATGAAGTCGTGATCGGCGGATGGGGAAACACGAAGTCGGTCTGTCGTCGTCGTTCGCAAGGCGACCAGTTCGCTGAGGCGCGGGTGTCGATTCCATCGCGAACGATTTCGCCTCCCGGACGCGGGCCGGGCGTCGATTGGTGGGTCAGCGTCGACAAGGCGACGAAAAAAATCTCGGTGGGCCGTGGAACAGCGGTCGGCACCGGCACGATGTTCGAATGCACAGACGGGAACTTCCTGTCGAATCTGCGCTACTTCTCGCTCAGCAGCTGGAATTCGTCCATTCGATTCCACGACGTGCGCACCATCGCGCTTCCGTAAAAGCTGGTCCGAAGCTTTTTTTTCTGCCCGTTATTCCATGGCTTTTATTCAACCGGTGCTATCATGAATGTCGTCTCGGCCGCTTGCCGACGAGCGCATCGCGGGAGGGGTGAATGAAGCTGCTGCCTGGGCTGGGTCGTTTCCCTGTGTCCTCGTTCATGGTCGTTTTGGTTGCGTGCGCTAATTCCTCGGTACGATCGCCGTTCGGAGACGAGACGGACGCAGGTGCGGATGCGGACGCAAGTGCGGGTGCAAGTGCGGATGCTGGTCCGGACGCAAGTGTGGATGCGGATGCGGGTCCGGATGCCGGTGCGGATGCGGATGCTGGAATCGACGCGGGGACGCCACCATCGACGCCGATTGCACTTACCGTAGAGGGGGCCGCACCAACGCAAGTAACCCTCGCCTGGAGCGACACCTCGTCGAACGAGGACGGTTTCAAGATCGAACGGAAAGTTGGGTTTGGGAACTACGCGCTGCAGGCGACGCTCGCCGCGAACACGACGACCTGGTCGGAATCCGTCTCACCGAACATGCTCTATTACTATCGGCTTTACGCCTATAACGCTCTCGGGGTCTCTGGCACCTCGAACGAGGTTGTCGTGATCACCCCCCCAGCCGCGCCCACGGACCTCGTGGCGTTGGGAGGCGAAGGGGCGGTATCGCTCACCTGGAGACAGCCGCCGGGTGCGACGAGCTACGAGGTATGGCGAAGCGCCGTTTCGGGTGGCCCCTATTCACTCGCGGGAACGGCGACGGAGATTTCTTTTGTCAACACCGGCCTTGCGAACAAGACTGTTTACTACTACGTGGTCCGCGCGTTCACGTTCGCGGGTGGAAGCGGCAACTCAGCCGAAGTGAGCGCGCGAACGGCGAAATGCGTTTGGGAAAGCCCCGTCGCCGTCGCAGACGCGGGGGCCGACGCCATCACGACCCCTCGGATCGCCGTGGACGGTGAGGGGAACGCGTTCGTGGCCTGGTCGTTGGCAAACGACGCGGGTAAGGCGACGATTCTTGCGCGGCGCCGCACATGGGACGGAGGGGTGTGGGCAACACCCGAGACGGTCGCGCCGTCCGGGTTACAGCCCGAGATCGTTACGGCTAAAAATGGCGACGCGATCGCGGTCTGGACGGACGCGAACGACGCTGGAGTCGTGCAAGGGTGGGCAAGGTGGTTCCGCGCTGGTGAGTGGGGAGGGACGGTTGTCATGGAGACGCCGGACGCAGGGCAGGTGTTCGACCCACGGGTTGCAGTCGGGCCTTCGGGGGATGCGGTCATCGTCGTCACGTGGGACAACTTGATTGGGGGCTCGTCCGTCTGGGCCAAGCGATACGTCGCGGACGCGGGCGGCTGGGAGAGCGCCACGCGGCTCGGGGATGGACTCGGGGCGGTCGATGGTCCCGATATCGCGATGGGAGTCGGTGAAAGCGCGTTCGCGGTCTGGGCGCAGTCGAGTGGGCTGCACACACCCGTTTTCGCGAGTCGACTCGTATCGCCCGGCGGCGTATGGGGCGACGCGGGCCTCGTCTCGGGGAACGCGGCGGATTCCACAGCGCCGGCGGTTGCGGCGGACCCATTGGGGAACGCTACGGTCGTTTGGGCCGAAAACAACGATACCCTCGGGTATTCGAGGATCGTCGCCAGCACCTTCTTGGCGAGCGTGTCTGCGTGGGGAGACGCGGGCCCAATCGACGACGGGCTGAGCGGCGGATCGACGCCGAGCGTTGCGACCGATCTCGCGGGGAACGTCTTTGCCGCGTGGGGGACGGAAAGCAGCGGGGTCTCCGGGGTCTCGGCGAACCGGCGACTCGCGGCAAGCGGCGGATGGGGAACGCCTGCTCTCGTGACGGATGGCGTGTTGGACTGCACGAGAAGTGCGTCCAGCAGGAAAACAGTCGTCGGGTTCGGAATCGGGATCGCGGAAACGGCGAGTCCGAAGATCGCGGTTGACCTTGAAGGAGAGGCCGTCCTCGTCTGGACGATGTGCAAAGGCGGGGTCTGGACAAGCTCGTTTTCAACCTATTCGAACTCGTGGAGTGCGACGAGGGAGCTCTCGACCGATGCCGGCGGGGTCGCGAACGACCCACGTGTTGGCTCGGTGCAGTCGTTGGGCGCGATCGCGGTCTGGGCATCGAACGGCGCGACCAATTCGTCCGTGTTAGCCAGCGTTTGCCGCTGAGAATTCAATTCGGTTGAGGCGCTCTGCGATCTCTATTAGCTTATTAAGTCTGAATGCCGCCTCGCAATCCAACGGCTGTCCCTCGATGCCCCGTGTTCCGAGCGCGACTTTCGTTTGCATTCGTTACAGCGGCGGTCGCAACGTCGTGCGCCGCAAAAAAACCGATCGCGCCCCCTGGTGATCAAAAGCCGCGCACCGGGCTTGAGAAACGCCACCACGTCCTTCACATGGATCCCGTACGGTTCGTCGCCGACCCAACCGGAAAAGTCCGCGTTGAGGAAGTCGACGTGGGGAACGAATTCGCGAAGGCCGAGAAACTTTACGCGGCGAAAGAGTACCGAGCGGCCCTCAAGATTTACGACGCCATCGCAAACGAAACGACGAACGTCGCCAACAAATTGCGCGCGATTTACAACGCCGGGCTCTGTTTCGAAGGGCTCAAACGCTGCCACGACGCCGTCACGCGTTACGCAGACGTGACGCGCCTCGCGCCCAAGTCACCCGAATCGCGCGATGCCGATGTGCGACGCGTTGTGTGCCTCAAGACGATCAAACGTTGGCGCGACGCGGCCGACGCCATTGAAACGGTGCTGAAACGGTCCGACTTCGAAGCGGCCGACCGAATTGAGCTCGCGATGTGGCGCGGTGTTGCGTTTATTCACCTACGCGATCTCGACGAAGCAACGCGCATCTTGCGACGCGCCCTCGACAAGTTCGACGAGCATGCGAAGTACGAACGCCTCGACAAAGCCGTCGCCGCAGAGACGCTCTTTTGGCTGGGCGAAATCTATTATCGCCGCTTCTTCGCCGTGCTCCTCGACGATCCCAAAACCGAGCTCAACACATCGATGCTGGACAAGGCCCGAGCGCTCTATCAGGCGCGCGACGAGTATCTGCGCGCCATCGAGCGCGGCGACGTTTACTGGTCAGCGGCCGCGGCGCACCGCATCGCGACGCTCTACGAAAAACTTCGCGAACATGTCCTTGCGATTCCAATCCCGCGCGAACTCAACGAATCCCAAGCCGAGCTTTACGTGAGCGAACTGGCGCGTCACAAAATCATCGAGCCGCTCATCGGCAAAGCGACGCACGCGCACGAGCAAGTTTTAAAACTCGCGGAGCGGATGAGCTTCGACTCGGAGCACGTGCGAAAATCGCGCGCCGCCATCGAGCGTCTGAAACGCCTCGTGTTGAAATCGCCCGTTGCGCCGCCGGTGAAGCCGTAACGAAATCAGAATGTTCCATCCGACGCCCGGTTCAATAGCAGCGATAGCAAAACTCAAGGCGATGACTTGGCTCCCAAGGCGCATCATAGGTCCAGCATGCGCGTCCAGGCTGGGCATGTAGTCGACGAACAGCGGCGCCCGAGCCCTCGCGATCCAAAAACACGAGCGACATCGGATCTGCGTACCAGAACACACAATGCCCGGGTGTGGTGTTAACCCGCCCGGTTCGAATGAGGAAAACCATCGGATCATGCCCGAAAGCACCGTTCATGAACGAGGACAGCGGCCATACATGCGCCACCGCACCGCCAAATTGTTTCCCGGTATTTGCAAGCACGTTCCGAATCGTTCGGAGTGCTTCGCGATCGGCCAAGGGCTTGAACTGCGGCCAATGCATTTGCCGACGCACGCGATCGCGGAAACTACCCTGAAAGTTCGCATACCCACGCGCGTGCCATACGGGCCCCGCAACGCTCCCCGCGATGACCACGAGGGCCAGCACAGTCGTCAGCCATGTAGCGCCCGCGAAGCGGCGATGGGTTGGTGGGCTGGTCGAGGAGATCGGCTCCTGCAGGACGGCTTGGGTCTCGGCTGGGATCACGGCCTGGGCACGAAGTCTCCGCCATAACCTCGGCACGGGTAGAAGGAGGCCCCGCGCGATGCGTTCGGCCATAAGCGCACAGAGCGCGAACTGCGCGATGAGCGTCGCGTAAAAACCATACTTGAAGGCGTAGTAGAGAATCGGTTGCTTGGAGACGAGGAGCGCGACGTGAACGCCGAACGTGATGAAGGCGAGCAGGCCAGCAAAATACGTTAGACGCGACCCACGGGCCGAAAGGGGAGCGTGGAGCAGACGACAAACGGTCGGTGCCAGCAAAAGCGCGACGGACGTACACCCAAGCCCGACGGCGGTCTTGTTGAAGTCGATGGGAAGGATGCTTCCAGGCCCCACGATCGCCGCCCGCATCTTGATGTAGACGTAGAACGCAAACGCCACCATCGCGAGTCCGGCCGTCGCGAATGCGATGCGCATCCGGCGCCCGCGGGTCGACGGGAATGCCTCCGCGAAAATGAGCGCGCCCCCCGTGAGAATCAGATCGCCGAGATTTAGACCGAACGAATAGCGACTGAGCGCAATGAGGGACACAATGAAAATTGAGCGAACAACGGGGTGGTCGATGACACCCCAACCGATCCAGGCCGCGAGCGGCGGAAGAAACCCGACAAGCTGCGTGAAGTATCCGTCCGCCTGATAGTAGTGAAGGGCGGGAAAGATAACCCACCAGAGGACTGGAAAGGAAAGCAGTGGAAGTAATGCGTGTGACAAGCGCACGATTGCGGTGTCGCCGGACCGAACGTGGGCAAATGTTGCCGCCGCGAGCGCCACCATGATCGCGAGGAACGTGAGGTACGTCAGCAGACGATACGCCTCGAACGTCTCGATCCCGAACAATTCGCGAAGCCAGTGGACAAGCGAATAGAAGAGGACGAAACCCCAGTAATAGTCCTTGGGATTGTTGTTAACAAAAACAAGCTGTTGATACGCGTGAACGCCCCCGTCGCCGCCGCCCATGCCCGGCATCCCCTCGTACGCTGAAACGTACATCGGAGCGACGACCAACACGCTCAACGCCAAGAGGACGATGATCTGCGGGACCAGTTCCGACGGCCGTCCGAGTCGCGGACGAAATCGACGTCTCGCGAAAAAAATAAACACGGCGACGAGAGCAAGACCTATCGCCAGCCCCGAGCCAAACCCCAAGCCTGTGAGGTGCCGAACCACGCCCGACGCGCCGAACGGGAACAGGGCGATCGCCAGGACAACGACCAGCGTCGCGCACAGCCCCTCGGCTGCAGGCGGATCCGTTTGGGGAGCGCTGCCTGAATCCCAGCAGCGAGAGAGCCATCCGCGCACGGGGGCCGGTATAACACGAGCGGGTCAGCCCGTATAGGAAATGTGCCCGATTGGCACATACCCTGATTCCCGGTTAAGCGGTCCGTTCGCCCGTGAGCGTGAGGGTCGACAGGAGCCCGCTTCGGCGCGCCGACGTCCTCGGGTCTGAACGCGAGCGAGCGCTCGAGCCACTGTTTTGTAGCGTGCGAAATCTCGGAGATTCGCAGCCGATATCGTGCTGCAGACCCTGCGGATGCGCGCCTTCGCGGCGCCCCTGCCGACCCTACGCAAATCCGGGCGGACCGCTTTCCTGGGACGTGTTTGGGGGCTTTAGGGCGGTACGAAGAGTTCACCCGCTGGGTGCCGGCTGACGATCGATCGACCCCCAAGTCTCCTAACCGTCGTTCCAGGAAAACGGCCGGGTTCTGGTTGGGCGGGCGGGGATTGGGGACGCGAAGGCTCGCATATTCTGTGAGCGATGGTCGGCAGGCCTGTGGCGTGCCGACGCGAACAGAATCGCGAGGGCGACGGAACGGAGCCCGCAGCGCACCTTTGCGCAG
>JACPTQ010000037.1 GCA_016192705.1 Deltaproteobacteria bacterium
CTGCGCAAAGGTGGGGCTGCGGGCTCCGTTCCGTCGCCCTCGCCATTCTGCTCGCACAGGCAAGCCACCGGCTTGCCTGCAGACCGCTCGCAGAATAGGCGCGCCTTTGCGGCGCCCCTGCCGACCCGACGCAACAGCTGGCGAACCGCTTACCGGGTCGATAGTATTTGGCCCTTGAGGGCGGTGCGATGTGTTCACCCCACGGGTACAGACGGGCGATCGTTCAACCCCCAAACACACCGCTGCCATTTCCCGCTGAACGGTGAACTTCTGAGATGGCGGGAGGGGTTTGGGCAAGCAGAGGCTCGCGTCCGCAGGGGCTGAGGTGTTGATCTGGCGTGGATTTGCCGCCACTGCGGGCCTTGATTCAACTGGCGCAGCCGTTCTCTTGATGTCAGCCCCGAGGACGTCCGCGAGCCGAAGCGAGCCCAGACCCCGCCTGCTCTCTTCATGGTCTTCGCCGTTAACCGGGAATCGGGGTACTTGAGGCGCGGTGCGTTTGGGGCGAGGTCGGTCGATCATGCGGCTTGGGGAAGTGGCGCGTCGTTCACCTTTCGTGCATCCTGGATTTGCGAGGTCAGATGCCGCGATTGAGGGCGATGAGGCGATCCAGGAAAGAGTGCGCCCGCGATTTTGGGCGAGCGGCGTTTGTCGTGACGGGCGCCGTTCTCGCTCTGGGTATTGGCGGTGCCTGTCGTTCGAAGGAGCCGCCGTCGACTGCGTGCGGGACGACGAGCGACTGTTTTCAAGGCGAAGGGTGTTGTGCGAATCGGTGTGTGCCGCTGAACGCGTATGTCGGGCCGTGGTTGGATGGCGGCGAGACCGTTTGCGCGGTCGATGCGGGCGTTGCGGACGCGGGT
Source organism: Deltaproteobacteria bacterium (assembly GCA_016192705.1). Taxonomy (GTDB): domain Bacteria; phylum Myxococcota; class JACPTQ01; order JACPTQ01; family JACPTQ01; genus JACPTQ01. Next base: position 861 of record JACPTQ010000037.1, read on the forward strand.
GTCGATGCGGGCGTGGACGCTGGACCGGATGCGGGTGCGGATGCGGGAGTGGATGCGGGCGGGGTCGCGGGGGTTCCACTTGCGACGCTCTCGACACCGTGCATCTGGTCTTTTGAAACGCTCGTGAGTGGCCCAACAGCCGACGCCGGGTTGCCATCGATTGCGGCCGACTCAGCCACGTACGCGCACGTGGTTTGGATTGAGACGGTTCCAGTCGATGCGGGCTTGGAGACGCGGGTTGTCGCGGCACGACAGCCCCCGGACTCGGCCTGGTACAGCGACGCGTCCGTTCTGTTCGTCGTTGACGGCGGCGATGTCAGCCGGCCCAAAGTTGTTGCCGATGCGTACAACAACGCGGTTGCCGCCTGGATGTGGTCGATCGCCGGCGAGAATAAAATCGTAGCGAGTCGGTATCGGGTCGCGTCGAACACTTGGTCAAGCGCGGTCGTCATCGCGCCGGGTGATTCGGGCGTTGGTCCGGAGGAGTTTGACGTCGGTGCGGGTGGGATCGACGGCGGCGGCGCCGAAGGGCGAGACCTTGTTGTTTGGATTGGCGATGGTGGCGGAACAGGCGCCGCGGACTTTGATCCGATTGGCCAGACATGGCGAGATGTTTGGTATTTGTCGGGTGGATGGCCCGGTGTCCATTCGCCGCGCGTCGCGATCGATTCGCGAGGTTGGGCGGTGGCGACATTCGTCTATGCGCAAAATGTCTTGAACAAGACTTCGAACGGCGACCAATATCAAGCGTTTTGGTCTTCCGACGACGAGGGCGTTGGCTGGTTGACGGCACCGCCTAAGACGCTTTCGTACGCGCCGACGAGCATCGGCGTGTTCGTTGCGACTGCGAACGAAATCAATGTTTGGCGCACGGCGGTAACAACCTTTGAAGCTGTGGATGCGGGAACATCGGTTGCTTCGAATATTTCCTCGCTCGATGTTGAGATGCTGGATTCGGCGACCGCGGTGATCGCTTGGGTAGATGCGGCCGACGCGGGCGCGGAGCTTTGGGCACTTCGGTATTCGATATCGGGCGGGGCCGCCGCGGGCCCGCGTGTGCTCGGCTATCGAACGGACGCGGGAGCGGTTTCGAATCTTCGCGCTGTAATGGGCACGGTTGTGCGACCGGGGCTCGTGGGCCTTGTTTGGATGGAGAGGCGTCCACCGCGCGAAACCCTGATGTCGGCGTGGTTTGACCCGGACGCTGGCGCCTTCAGCGAGGCCATCGAAGTGTACCCGGATGCGGGTCGCGTGGTTTCGTTCGACCTCGTGAGCAAGAGGAGTTTGTTTCGCCCGCTGCTCGTGACCGCGCGCGAACAAGCGGGGCGCGGCGTTGTCATTTCATGGATTTGTTTGTGACTACGCGCGACGCTCGATCGGCGTGTACGACAAGTTGTGGCTGCCTTTATACTCTTGGTCGGGTCGGAAGATGCGGTTCGCTTCGAGTTGTTCAAACCAATGCGCGAGCCAGCCCGATACGCGCGCGATCGCGAAGAGCGGCGTGAAGAGATCGGTCGGGATCCCCATCATCTCGTAAACGATGCCGCTGTAAAAATCGACGTTCGGATAAATCCCTTTCGCACTCAGCTGTTCGCGGACAACCGTCTCCGTCTCGACCGCGATGTCGTAAAGGCGTGACCGGTGCGTTTCGCAAAGCCGTCGCGCGAGCGCCTGCAAGATGTTTGCGCGCGGGTCTTTGACCTTATAGATGCGGTGCCCAAACCCCATGATCCGCTGTTTCGTGCGGATCATCGCGGCGAGGCGCGGGCGAACGTTGTCGACGCTGCCGAGTTCGCGCAAGAAGCCGACGACTTCTTCATTGGCGCCGCCGTGGAGCGGGCCGCGAAGCGCGCCGATGGCGCTCGTGATGACGCTGTAGGGGTCGGCGAGTGTCGAGCCCGTCACGCGCGAGGCAAACGTCGAGGCGTTGAATGAGTGCTCGGCGTGCAGGAGAAGCGCGACATCCATCACGCGCGCGACGTGCGGCTCGGGCTCTTTTTCGGTGAGCATGTAAACGAAGTTTGCGGCGTGCGAGAGGTCGTCGCGCGGGACGATCGCCTCGTCTCCGTTTCGCAGGCGATGGTAAGCGGCGACGATCGTCGGCAACTTCGCAACGAGTCGAATCGCGTGAAGCGCGTTCGTCTTCGCGTCGTGGACGTCGTGAACTGGGTAGAACATCCCCATCGCTGCAACGGCGGCCTGCAGCGCGCCCATCGGGTGTCCACTGTCGGGGAGGCATTTGATGAGGTCGACGATTCGGTACTTCAGGCGGCGATGGTGCGTGAGGTCGGTGACGTGCGCCTCGAGCTCGGGGCGTGTTGGAAGCCGCCCCTTGAGGAGAAGGAACGACGTTTCTTCATACGTGCTCTTCTCGGCGAGCACTTCGATCGGGAAGCCGCGGTACTCGAGCACGCCGCGCTCTCCATCGATGAAACAGATTTTTGATTCGGCAACCGGAACCCCCGAGAGACCTGGAACCACGTTCGTCGTCGTCGTCGTCATCGTCGCCTCCTTGCTGGGTCACTTGAAGCACTCGAAAGGATTTCACAGGTCGCAGGGGCGGGCAAGTGGAGGTACGGCGCGGGTGCGGGTGCCGGTGCGATAGCGGGTGCGGGGGCGGTCGCGAGAGCGGGAAGCGCGTCAGTTCACGGGTGACATTGGCGCGTGTAGTTGCCGCCTGCGCGTTCACCGCCCGCGTCGAGCGGGAAGAGCGGGCCGGCACCGCCTGCGTCGGGAACTCCGGCGTCGGGTGTTGCGCCGGCGTCAGGGCGGTTGTTCCCGGCGTCTGGCTGTGTGGCGCCGCCGTCAGGTTGCGCGATAACGCCGCCGTCGGCGTCGAGCCCAACGAACGCTCGTAAGTCGGCGAGCGTGCCGTTGAAGGTGTCGGTGTCGCAGTTTCCCGTTACGCCCGGGACGCTTCCGCTCCCCGAGTTTTGCCAAATGACCCAGTTCGTCCAGCCGGTCGGCATGAGCGGGCACTGCGTGGTGTAGTTCGCGACCCAGAGCGGGTACGCGGAGAAGTTGGAACCCATGACGCTCGACATGAAGTTCGCCGTGTAGACGATCGGGCGAACGCCGGTTTCGCTTTCGACGTATTCGAGCCAGCGCTTCGCGCGCGCGACGACGACGCTCGTTTCTTGTCCGTCCTTCGTTTCGAGGTCGAGCACGACCGGCAAATCACCAGGCGCGAATCCGCCTGCGTCGCGCACTTTGTCGAGCATGAAATTCGCTTGGCGAACCGGGTCCTGGCCAGCGCGGAAATATTGATAGACGCCGCGAATAATCCCGACGCGCTTCATCTCGTTCCAGTTGCGCTCGAAAAACATGTCGTTGTAATTGAGGCCGTCGCTCGCGCGCGTGATGGCGAAAACTTTGCCCGCGCCTTTCACGAGGTCCCAGTCGACGTACTGCTGGTACTTCGACACGTCGATCCCCTGGACCGTCGGGCCGGCCGCGCAAACGCGAAGCTCGTGGCGCGTCGAGGCGATGCAGACCGGGTCGTCCGTCGGGGCGCTGCAGGCAGCCGCCCACGCGACCGCGAACAGAACTCCCCCGTATTTAAAGGTGCGCGTGATCAAGGTCTCCTTCCCGTGATGGATGTGCCGTCAGATGGAGAGCATTCGATGTGCCAGCAACATCACGCGGTTTTCCTCATATCTTTCGCGCCTATTCGTTGCGATCGGCATCGCCCTGGGTAAACATGCCCCACGTCTCGAAGATGCCTTTACTTAAGCTGGTACTCAATCGCCTTGCAAAGGCGCATCTTGCGCGGCGCAATGAGAGGGCGAGCGGCGATGACGGCGGCGCGCGCGGCTTCATCGAGGTCTTCGTCGTCGGACGATTTTTCGACGACCGGATTGGGCGCCGTGCCGGGCGGGCCGACGTGAAAACAGACACGCACGGTGCCTTCGATGCCGCGGCGACGCGCGATCTCGGGGTAGGCGCGGCGAGCGGCGCGGTCGATGCGATCGGAGATTTCGGCGAGAACGGCTGGGGGGACCGGCGCGGGCACGGGCGCAGGAGCGGGTGCCGGTGCGGTTGCGGGACCGGCGGCGGGTTCACACGAATCGGTCGCGGCGCACGTGGTGCCGGTTGCTCGGCCAGCGGTCGCGCCAGTCGGTACGCCAAGTCGGCCACCCGGGCCGAAGGCAGGTGCGGATGCGGTAGCGGTAGCGGGTGCGGGAGCGGGTCCGGGAGCGGAGATTTGACGCAAAGACGCAGAGACGCCAAGGGGAGAGAGCTTTAACTTTGCGGCTTTGCGCCTTTGCGCTGAAATCCTTTGCGGCAGCGGGCGTGGCGCCGGTTGCGGCTTTAGTTGCGGCGGTTCTTGGACGACGCGACGAACGGTTGCGGTGATGAATTTCGAGTCACGCGATCGCCGGGCGCCCACGAGCGTGAGCGGGCGATCGTCGTTCGGCGAATAAGCGACCTCTGCGAGTCCGAGCGCGATGCCGATCTCACCAAGAATCGCGATGGCAATTGCCTTCGGGAGAAAATCGTTCATGCGACGAATCCAAACATTTGCTCTATTGTAGCGGCGATGCGAGAAATCGCGAAGCCTTTCATGTGCGTGGCCCTCGTCTCGATCAGCGCGGTCGGATTCCTCGCCGCGAGAGTCCATGCAGCGGACGGCGGCGTAACCGATCTGCCGACTTCGATTGTTCGACCCGAGCGGACTTCGGAAGCGCCAGCCGTCACAGCAAAACCGTCGCGCGCCAAGGAGCGGAGCGACATCGAGCGTCTCGCGCCGCGCACCACGCCCGACCTTGTTCGCGATGAGCCGGGTGTCGCTGTGCAGCAGACGACGGCGGGCCAAGGAACGCCGATCATTCGCGGGCTCATGGGGAGCGCGATTCTCGTGCTCGTCGACGGCATGCGCCTAAATAACGCGTTCTTTCGGCCGGCGCCCAACCAGTTTTATGCGCTCGTTGACGCGTACAACATCGAGAGCATCGAAATGCTGCGTGGCGTCGGGTCGACGCGTTATGGAAGCGATGCGCTGGGCGGCGTCGTGTCGATCGTGACGCCAACGCCGCGGTTCAAAGAAAGGTCATGGACAATGCGGATGCGCGCCTACGAGCAGTTCGCGTCGGCCGACCGGTCGTGGAATTCGCGAACGAGTCTTGAGCTTGGGCGCGACGGGTTTGGCGCGGCGTTGGGGTTCACGGCCCAGCTTCACGACGATCTGCGCGGGGGGCGTGCAACAGGCGTCATGAAGCCTTCGGCCTTCTCGGCGTTCGCGGGTGATGCGAAACTTTTTTTCGAGTCGGCGCGCCACGAATTGACGCTGTCCGTGCAATACCTGCAGCAGCCATCGACACCGCGCTACGACGCGCTCGTCGCGGGGTTTGGGCAATCGGCGCCCGAGAACGTCGTCAGCCTCTTCGAACCCAACGATCGCCTTTTCGTTCATTACTCCCATCGCTTATCGGGCGAGACGCGGGGGTTTCGCGAGGTCGTATTTGATTCGTCGGTCCAGTTTGTGAACGACAACCGTCGCGCGCAAAAGGACGCCACGAGTGCGATTGAGCGCGAGCGCAACGCGAGTTATCTCGCTGAAGGGCGGATGCGTATTCGCTCAAGCGTTGCGGAGAGCCTTGAGTTCAATTGGGGTTTGGACTTCTCATCGGACGGCGTGGCGAGCCGCAAGGTCGAAACGAATCCGAGCAGCGGAGTTGAGACGACTGCGCTCGCCCGGTACGCCGATGGGTCGTCGATGTTGAACGGCGCTGCGTTTGTCGAGGCGACGTGGAAACCCGAGGACGCGTGGGATTTCAACGCTGGCCTTCGTTTCAACGTCTTCGACGTCAACATTCCGGTCGCCGACCGCTCCCTGGGAACGCGCTTGTCACGCGGTGTCCTGACGGGCGGCGCGGGCGTCGCCTATCAAGTCACGCGACCGCTCGCGCTCGTCGCGAACGTCGGGCGTGCGTTTCGCGCTCCAAACGTTTTCGACCTCTCGCTTATCGGCGAGCGTCCGGGCAATCGCACCAACATCCCAAACCCGAAACTTGGCCCCGAGTCGGTTTTCGGCGTCGACGTTGGGTTGAAATTAACGGGGCGCTCGGTAACCGGCGAACTATTTTTGTTTTACGCGGATTACAGCGACAAGATCGAATCGCGTGAAACGGGCGACGTCACGACCGACGGTCGCAAGATCGTGCAGAGCCAGAATGTGAACCAGGTTTGGCTGTCGGGCGCCGAGGCGGCGGTTCGCTGGCGACTCTCGGCGAAGCTCACGCTGTCGGCGTCGCTGACGTTTGTCTGGGGCGACGAAAAAACGCCGACCGGTCTCGTGCAGCCGGCAAGCCGCATCCCGCCGCTCGGTGGACAAGTCGGGCTTTCGTGGCGGCCGACGCCGCGCTTTTTTATCGAGCCGTTTCTGCGCTACGCGACGACGCAATCGCGCCTGAGCGATCGCGATAAAACCGATCCGCGCATCAACCCAAACGGCACGCCTGGCTGGGTGACGACAAACCTACGCGCGGGCTGGACGCTTCACAAACGCGTTTCCGCGCGCCTCACGATCGAGAACGTTATCGATTACGACTACCGAGAGCATGGCTCCGGGATGAATGCGCCGGGGCTGAGCGCGACGCTCGGAATCGACGTCAGTATGTAACAGAGGCCGGGCTCGTGGTTTTGCGATGCGAGAATTCTTCGAACCGTAGGCAATAAAAGCTCAGCGCGGACTTGCAGGGAGTTTGGCTGAGCTGTATAGATTTGGATATACGAAATCCAGTTTAGCTGCGACGACAGAATCAACGCACGGTCACGACGCGGTGGCCGTAACAAGGAGGCGAACGATGCGGGCGACGTTATTGCTTATGGGCGCCGTTGTGTTGACGTCGTGCACAGTAACGTCAGGCGGGGCGAACGATGCGGGGACCGACGCGGGTTCGGACGCGGGGGCGGACGCCGACGCGGGTGCCGATGCGGGTACGGACGCCGACGCGGGTGCCGATGCGGGTGCGGACGCGGGAACGGAAGCCGACGCGGGTTCGGACGCCGGATATGACGCCGGGCCACCGCTGCAACCGCCACAGCCACCAACGGGGCTTAACGCAACAGGTGGTCCCGCGCAGGTTTCGCTTTCCTGGAACGCTTCCGCGGGTGCAGAAGGTTATAGCGTCCTGCGGAGCCTTTTGGACGGCGGCGGTTACGCGGAAGTCGCAACCGCGACGACGACGGCGCATATCGATATGGGAGTTCAAGGCCTTACAACGTATTTCTACGTCGTGCGTGCGGTGAACGACGCGGGTGCAAGCGCGAATTCGAACGAGGCGAGCGCGACGACAGAGTGCGTGCCGCTCGCTCCAGGCCCACGCATCGGGGTGAACGGTACGGTTCGGGCCATTGTCCAGGTCGGGTGCAACGTCTATCTCGGTGGCGACTTTTTGTCGGTTGGCGTGACGGTTGGGTATGGTGCGGCGTTTAACGCAACAACGGCGGCGCTCGAGCAGGATGCGGGGTCGCTCCCGCCCAACGCGGCGATCTGGGCCGTTGCCGCGGACGATGCGGGCGGTTGGTACATCGGCGGCGATTTCACGCAGATCGGCACCATCTTTCGAAATCGAATTGCGCGCCTCAACGCCGATGGGACGCTGAATGTGTGGAACCCGAACGCGAACGGATCGGTTCGTGCGATCATGCCGATTGGGGATACGGTTTACGTTGGGGGTTCGTTCACGAGCATCGGCGATGCCGGTCGAAACTATGCCGCCGCTCTCGATCTCGATGGCGGTGCGATGGCGTGGGATCCAAACGCAAACAGCACCGTTTACGCCCTTGGATATTCGGGGTCGGCGGTGTACTTGGGCGGAAGTTTCACGCAGGTGAGCGCCACGACGCGAAACCGTCTCGCGGCGGTCGGCGTCGACGGCACGCTCATGTCCTGGGACCCGAACATGGGCGGCCAAGTCAACGCAATCGGCGTTTCGGGGTCGACGGTATATGTCGGCGGGACATTCACGACCATCGATGGCGGCGAGACGCGCAACCGGCTGGCTGCGATCGACACCGACGGATCGGTGTTGCCGTGGCACCCGAACGCGAACGGCTCCGTCGATGCGATCGCGATCTCCGGTTCGACGGTTTACGTCGGGGGTACATATACGTTGCTCGACGGCGGGTCGCCAAGCCGGCTCGGCGCGGTGTCGACCGATGGCGTCATTCAGCCTTGGTATCCGGCTTTGCAGAACGGTGTCAAAGCCGTCGCCGTGTCGGGGACGACCGTTTACGCTGCGGGCCTTTTCACGAACTCCGGCGGCGTGACGCGCGAGGGGCTTGCGGCGTTCGGCCCCGGCGGTTCCTTAGAGGCGTGGGACCCCGCGGTGAACGAGTCTGGAAACGCAATCGCAGTTTCGGGGACGACGGTTTACGCGGGTGGCGCGTTTAACTTGGCGAAGACGGTCGCGCGAAAGCGGCTTGCGGCGATCGGGATCGACGGAACGCTGCAGGCCTGGGATCCGAATGCTGGCAGCAGTGTCTATGCGCTTGCGGCCTCTGGGTCGACGATTTACGCGGGCGGCGCTTTCCTGACGATCGATGGTGGCACACGAAATCGATTGGCGGCGATTGCCACCGACGGGACAGTCTTACCGTGGAATCCGAACGCGAACGGCTTGGTTTGGGCGCTCGCGGTTTTGGGGTCGACCGTGTACGTCGGAGGGCAATTCACGACGCTCGACGGCGGGCTGGCGAGAAACCGTCTTGCGGCGATCGGGACCGACGGCACGATATCGCCCTGGGATCCCAACGTAAACAGCACGGTCAAGGCGCTCGCAATCCCAGACGGCGGCTCGACGGTGTACATCGGAGGGGAATTCTCGACGATCGATGGCGGCGAGATGGTGCGAAACCGGTTGGCTGCGGTCGGGACGGACGGCACTGTTTTGCCATGGGGACCCGATGTAAACGGAACTGTCTATGCGCTTGCGGCTTCTGGGTCGACGATTTACGTGGGAGGGAGCTTCACGACGATAGATGGCGGGATGGTGCGAAATCGATTGGCTGCGATTGGGGCGGACGGCGAGATTCAGGCGTGGAACCCGAACATGAGCGGGACTGTGCGCGGGCTTGCGACGTCAGGATCGACAATTTTTGTGGGCGGGAGCTTCACGACGGTTGACGGTGGGACGGTGCGAAATCGATTGGCAGCGATTGGGACGGACGGCGTCCTGCAGGCGTGGAATCCGAGCGCAAACGTTGATGTTGAGGCGCTGTTGGTTTCTGGGCCGGTGATTTTCGCCGGGGGATCGTTTGGAACGATCGGCGGGACCACGTCGTCGAGCTTCGCGACGATCGACACCGCAACCGGGCTGCTCAGGTAGGGTTCACAAAGTCGCGATTCCCTTTCACGCTTTTCGATCGCACAATGCGCCACGAAAGGAGCAAACGATGTTACCTGAAGGAGCACTCAAGGATCGAGTGGCGATCGTGACGGGCGGCGGGACGGGGCTTGGGTTTGCGATGGCGAAGGAGTTCTCGCGGGTGGGGGCGAAGCTCGTGCTTGCGAGTCGGAGCGTGGAACATCTCGAGCCTGCGTGCGACGAGATTCGACGGGCCGGGGGCGACGCGATCGCCGTGACGGTCGATGTGCGAAACGCCGAGCAGGTCGATGAGATGGTTCGGCGCGCGGTCGAGAAGTGGGGCGGCGTTGATATCCTGGTCAACAATGCGGCCGGGAATTTCATCTGCCCCGCGGAAAACTTGAGCGTCAACGGTTGGAACGCCGTCGTGAACATCGTGCTGAATGGGACGTTTTACTGTTCGCGCGCGGTCGGGCGTTGGTGGATCGACAACCGCCGAACGGGGAGCATCCTCAACATCGTTTCGACGTATGCGTGGACGGGGGGGCCGGGAACGGTGCACTCGGCGTCGGCGAAAGCGGGCGTCGTCGCGATGACGCGGACGCTTGCGATCGAGTGGGCGCGGTTTGGGATTCGCGTCGTGGCGATTGCGCCGGGGCCTTTTGAGGGGACGGGGGCGACGGACAAGCTTTGGGTGAACGAGGACGTTGCGACGATGCTCAAGGAGCACATTCCGGTCAAGCGGTTCGGCCGGCCCGAGGAGCTTGCGCGCCTCGCAAGTTTCTTGGTGAGCGATTACGCCGAGTTTTCAAACGGCGCGATTGTCGAGTTCGATGCGGGGACGTGGCTCAACCGCGGGATCTATCAAAACTTCGGATCGAAATAGCAGGTCGGCTCAAAGGCCGGTGGCGGTGTCGGCCGCTTCGAGGTTGCCGCCGATCCAGCTAACGGGCAAAACACCATTCGACGCCGATCGGGCATCTCGCGTTCCGGGGGTGAACGTGATGGCTGTTCGGCCGGTTGATAAGAGGTCGAACGTAAAGACCCAGAGCATGCGCGACGAGTCGATCTGTTTTCCACGAATACCGTTTCGTTTGACTTCGGCGATTCCAGCGAGGAGTTGGCCGGGCGCGGCTTCCGCGGCGTGAGAAACCACAGGCGCTGAAAACGCGCTGCCACGTTTCGCGCTTCGTAGGCGAAGAACCGCTGGATCAAACGCGAGCTCGAAGGCCACGCCGGTCGCGAAGCCGATGGCGTCAGCGACGACGCCGAGGACGAGGGTTCCGGGGGCGCCGCTAATTTTGGTGATGCAGATCTTTCCGGCCGAACAATCGCCGTCGGGAACGAACGGCCCGGGTGATGCATTCACGGGCGGCAAGTCGGTCGGGCTTCGACGAACCGGGGCGTACTCGGTCACGCGGAAACTCCGCGATGTCGAATCGGCGCCGGGCCGCTCCACCCTGATTTGCGCGTCGCCGTAGTTTGCTTTGGGAGGCACAAGCGCGACGATTTCAGTCTCGGTCCACTGCAGCACCGCGGCGTTGGTGCCGTCAAAAGTCACGCGCGACCGCGCTCCGCCCAAGCCGAACGCGCGTCCGCGAATTGTGACTTCGGTGCCGCGTGGCCCAAACGACGGTGAGACGTCGTTGAGAATACTGGTCTCGCCGGCGCAACCGAAACTGGCCGCAAACAACATCGCAACGAATGCCAAGGGTGTTTCGATTTGTCGGAGGACGAACCGGCGATTCACGCGACCGCACCTTTTTTCAACGCAGAAACCCGAGGACCGTAGGTTCGTCTAGTCTTCCACGCTCAATGATGCGCGATCCCCCCGGGTGGGTTTCAAGGGGCGGTATCGGGGTTTTGGGCCGACTGTGGCGCCGGAGTCGGTTAAGGGTGGGTCGTTGTCGGATACGGCTCCGTTTGATAAGGTTCAAGCGGTTTAGAAACAGATGAGCGGCGACTTCCTCTACTTTGCGGCGTTCGGAGTCTTGACGATCCTTGTTTTTCAGGTCGCCGCGGTTCTGTTCGACGCGCTTCTTCGACGCGTGAATTTCGCGGATGCCATTGTCGCGAAGCGGAATGGTGCCGCGGGGATCGAACAGGCGGGACGTGCGATCGGCGCGTTTATGATCGCGGCCTCCGTTGTGAAAGGCTGCGTTGGTGGCGTCGATGTGTTGCACGACGTCGCGTGGACCGCGGCGTTTGGTTTCCCGGCGGTGGTGCTCCTCGTTGTCGTCGGCCGGCTCTCGGCGCAGGTGCTTCTTCGCGCGCGCATCGCAGGTGAAATCGCGCGCAACAACACGGCCGCTGGCATCGCGGTCGCAGCGCACGACGTCGCGACGGCCATAGTCATTGCGCGCTGCCTCCACGGAAACAGCGTCGACACCCTCGGCGTTTCGCTCGCCTTTCTCGCGATTGCGCTTGTCACCCTGAATCTTTTTATCGTCGCGTTTCGCGTCATCACGACGTACGCCGACAGTGAGGAAGTGCTCGACAACAACGTCGCCGCGGCGCTCAGCTACGCGGGGATCACCGTCGCGCTCGGAATCATCATCGCGCACGCCGCCGAGGGCGATTTCGTGAGCTGGGAAAAATCGCTCGGGGCGTATGGGCTCGCGCTCGCGTTTGCGGCCGCGCTTTACCCCGTGCGACAGGTGATCGTTGAAGCGGTCATTTTGCGCGCGGGGTTTTCGCTGCGCGGGGGTCGGCTCGATCGCGAGATCGCGGAACAGCGTAACATCGGCGTGGGTGCCGTTGAGGCCGCGGCGTATGTGGGCGTCGCGCTCTTCGTGGTTTCGGTCGCGTGAGTGCCGCGACCTCGTATCCGTTATTTGCGAAAAAGCTCGTTGCGCGCGGTGTCCTGACCGACCCGTGGCTTGACGGCGAGCCGCGGTTTGTTGCTGCGCCCGTTGTTCTGGCGTCGGATGCGTGGCGCGATTTAACGTGCGCGGCGGAAGACGTTGCGCGTGTGATGAACGAAGTTGCGCGAATCGTCGAACGCGAGCCCGCTCTCGTTGATTCGTTTTGGGCGCTTACGCCGTACCAGAAGTTGATGTGGCTCGCGTCGGCACCGCTTTGGCACGGGCTTGCGCGCGCGGACCTCTTCATTACAGAGGATGGTGGGGTGCGAGCCTGCGAGCTTAACTCGGACACGCCGAGCGGCGAGGCGGAGGCGATTGAGCTGAATGCGCTGGCGACAGAGACGGCGCCAGGCGCGTGGAATCCCAATGTGGGCTTGGAATCGGCGTATTGCGATCTTGTCTGTGCATTTGCGGAAACGGTCGCGACTGGGCGCGCCGACCGGACGATTGGGATCATCTACCCAACTGAAATCACCGAAGACCTGTCGATGGTCGAGCTGTACCGGCGTTGGTTTGCGAAGCGCGGGTGGCGCGTGGTGTTGGGCTCGCCTTTCAACCTCGAGGCGGGGCGCGATGGCGACGCGCGACTCATGGGTGAGCCGTGCCGCGTGATGGTGCGGCACTACAAGACCGATTGGTGGGGAGAGCGCGAAAGCGCGTGGTTGGGTGGCGAGGTGCTTCGTGACGCGGCGCCGCTCGAGCGCGAGCTGGGCGTTTTGCTGGGGGCGGTTTTGGCGGGGCGCGTGGCTGTTGTGAACCCGTTCGGGTCGGTGCTGACGCAGAACAAGCGCGCGATGGCGTTTTGTTGGGAACGGATCGGTGACTTTTCGGCGGCGGCGCAGGCGGCGATTCGGCGCGTCCTCCCGGAGACGCGGCGACTTGAGGCGTTTTCGGCGGCCGCGCTCGCGGCCGAAAAAGATGCGTGGGTTTTGAAGTCGGACTATGGCTGCGAAGGGGACGAGGTGGTGGTTGGGCGTGACGTGACGAGCGTCGAGTGGGCGGATGCGCTGCGAACGGCGAGGCCGGGGCGGTGGGTCGCCCAGCGCTGGTTTGACGCGCAGCGCGACGCGAACGGGTGCGCCACGAATTTTGGCGTGTACGTGGTTGCCGGGTGCGCGCGCGGCGTTTTCACGCGGGTGGCGCGTGGTGCGACCGATGTCTCGGCTCGGGCGGTCGCGACGCTTGTGGAGCGGGAGGAAGAAGGAATCAAACGCAAAGACGCGGAGTCGCCAAGGGCAGAGACTTCTTTCGTTAGGTCTTTGCGGCTTGACGCCGTGGCGTTGAAATCCCCTGCGGGAGAGGGAATCGCGTGAGTGGCGTGAAGACATCGTCGCGAACGGCAGCGGAGGTGAAAACGCGCGGAGGTGCGCCTAGAGCGAAGGCGCCGTTTGAGCGACTCGCGTTTATCGAAAACGCCGAAGTCATCGGTGCGCGGTGGTGGCAAGAGACGCTCGTGACCGCGGCCGACCCGATCACGCGACGGCGCGCCATTCGCAACATCTTGCTTTGGGGGGGCGGCATCGCGGCGACCGGCGGGATTATCGCGGCGCTGACGTCGAAGGAACGCCCGACCGTGTCGGTTGCGCCGGTTGACCCCGTTCTGTCGAACGACGCTTTGACCGCTCAGCGGGAATACGGTTGGGATTTTGGCTATCCCTCCGAGCGCGTGATGTTTCCCAGCGAATCGGTGACGGATGTCGACGGTGGGACGGAGTGGGGCAAGGCGCTCGAGACGCTGGCCACCGACGTCGCGCCGTCACGCGATGTTCATGCTCCGTTCAATGTGCCGACGCTGTTTCAATCGCTCGCGTCGCCAACGGCGGAGCGGCTCCGATTCATGATGAAGCCGATTGTCACGCCCGCGATGGTTGTCGCGTACGGCCAGGGGCGCGCGGTTCTTTCGCTCTTTGAGGCGGTCGGCGTTCCATCCGATACGGCGCTCATCGTCGATTTGCCGGGGCCCGAAGCGATCGCGTTCGCGGCGGCGATGGCCGAGCGGTTCGACCCGATCATGACGTTCGACAATTGGCCGCACCCGCGCGGCGTTGTTCCATCGCACCAAACGCTCGCCGCGGCGATTTATCACCGGCCCGTTTTCAAAGGGACGCGCGAAAAACGTGGCGCCAAGACGCCGCCGCTTTTTGTGCTCGACCGATATCGGCTGGCCTACTACAGCGATGACTCACAGCAGTTCGACAACCGGTATCTCGCGAAGGTTCCGTCGCCCGAGGCGATGCGTAAACTCGGCGTTGCGCGCATCCTCTATATCGCGCCGGGCGTATCGGTCGAGGGATCGCGTGAGCTCGACGATTTGAACGACGATTTCGTTGCTTACGCAAAGGCCGGACTCGACGTGAAGGTCGTGACCCAAGCCGATTTTCAGGCGGCCGACGGCGCGGCGTCCCCAACGGCCGCGGAGGTCGCACGCACGACGGCGACCTCGTCGACCGTGACGCGCACCTATTACTATGGCGGGCACGCGCACAGCCACTTCTGGTTTTGGCGGTCCTACGGCTGGTACGCGCCTCCCGCGCGTGTGATGGTTTCCGCGCGGCCACCGGCGCTTGTGTCGGTGAGCTCGTCGTATCGGCCGAGGACACGGCCCACGATGTTTTCGAGTCGAACGATAGGCGGCGTCGGCGGCATCGGAAAACAAAAGCCAAGCGGGTTCGGGCGCGTCTCGTATCGCAAGTCGGGCAGCGGCGGGCACGGGGGGAGCGGGAGGGTTTCGGTGGTGTCGAGTCGAAGCGGCTCTTGGGGGCGGTCGGGATCGTCGGGCTGGTCGGGGGGATGATGGACTACGCGTTTTTTGGGGTGCAGGTCGTTATCAAGGCGTTTTTCGGAGACCCGCTCAGAAAAAAAATCCACGAGGTCATTGCAAGCGGTGAGCGCGAGCAATCGGTCGACGACAAGCGTAAGTTTTACAAACGCTTGACGGGTGTGCTCGCCGATGCGCTGCCGTACTACGAAATGGGGTTTTGGGATTTCATTCGCGGTGGGAAAGCGGAGGACGAGTTCAACACGTGGGTGAGTGAAATCGAGGGCGCGGTGGCGACCGAGGGCGAGGAGGTCGCGCGCGAGGCGGACGAAGCGGCGCGGCTGTCGGCGAAAAAGGACTACCTCATCGTCACAACGCTGTTCTTGGTGCAACAGGGGAGCAACAGCGAAGCGACGCTCGGGCGGCGCTGCGACATCGCGGAGAGCGATTATTGGACGCGGATGACGTTCGGTGAACTCTTCAAGACGATCCCGATGCTGAGTTTTTCGAGTGTCAAAGCCGACGCGGTTTACCTCATCCCTGGAAGCGACGACGACGGACTCTCGATGGAAGACTTGCACATCGGCGGCTACGAATATTTGAAGTCCCTCTCGTGAAGCACGCGCTCACGCCTCGATTCAATCGACTCTCGCCCGACGAGGTTTACCACGCGGTCGAAGTCGGCGGGCGTCGGTGCACGGGGCGCTTCGTCATTTTGAACAGCTACGAAAACCGTGTGTACGAGCTTGAGCTAGACGATGGCGCGCGCGTGGTCGGCAAGTTTTATCGCCCGGGGCGTTGGTCGCGTGAGGCGATTCGTGAGGAGCATTCGTTTTTGCGCGAGCTCGCTCTGGTCGAAGTTCCGGTCGCGCCGCCAATCGAAATTGAGCCAGGTGAAACGATCGGCGAGGTCGATGGAGTTTTCTTTGCGTTGTTCGCGCGCGTTGCGGGTCGTGCGCCCGAAGAATTCACTGACGACGACGTGAAGGAGGTCGGGCGACTGCTCGCGCGGATTCATAACGTGGGCGCTGCCCGGGAATCGAGCGGTCGTCCGCCGCTTTCGCCGGCAACGTATGGTCGCGAGAATTTGGAGCACTTGCTTGCCGCGGGACAGATCGCGCCGGAGCTTCGTAAGGCGTATGAGGCGACGGTTGTCGCGCTGATTGAACGAATCGAGCCGCTTTTTCGGGGTGTCCCCACGCACCGCATTCACGCAGATTGCCACCTTGGGAATCTCGTGCGAACGCGCGCCGGCCTCGCGTTTCTCGACTTCGACGACATGCGGATGGGTCCGGCCGTGCAAGACGTTTGGATGCTCGTCGCGAGCGCCGACGCCGAAGGCGACCGTCAACGCCAATTGCTCATCGAGTCGTATCGCGCGGTGCGCCCGTTCGACGACGCGTGGCTTTGTCTTGTCGAACCGCTTCGCGCGCTTCGCTACATTCATTACGCCGCGTGGATCGCGAGGCGCCTCGATGACCCGTCGTTTCAGCGCACCTTCGCGCATTTCGGGACGCTTCAGTATTGGCAGGGGCAAGTTCAAGATTTGCGCGAGCAGATCGCGCGCATCGATGCGGCGTCGTTTCGAAAGGTGACAGCCGACGCGTATTGACGCATGTTCGACGCCAAGTCTTTGGCTGCTCGGCCTTGAACCACTGCATAAACTGTCGCGCCCGCGTGGCTCGCTCCGTGCTTCTCTTGGTTGTTGGAGGCGGAAATGCAGTTCGGTTGTACATTTTGCCGAACGCCGTATCGGATCAAAGATTCAAGGGTTCGTGGCCGAATTCTGACGCTTCGCTGCGTCCGATGTAAGAGACTGTTCAAACTCTCTGAGTCGGGTTCCGTTGATTTATCGAATGAGAGCCCGTGGAAGCAGGATCAACCGCATGAAGGATTCGATCGCGAGGTCGACAGCGCCATCGAGAATTTCTCGCACGTCGAGATTCCGATTGAAGTTGCTCCTTGGAACGATGGGCCGCGCGCGGCAGAGCACGATTGGAATGTGGTTTTTCTTCCCGGAGTTCGGCCGCCTCCACTCCCGCGGGAGGAACCAGATTTCGCGATTGAGATCGATGAGGATGCGATCGAGGCGATCTCCATTTCACCAGAGGCCGACCAAATGGCGGCGGCAGAGCCGCCCGGCCTTCGGGCATTCGCAATTCTCGCGAGCGTGGCCGGCGTTGTAGCGGCGGCGAGCGTCGTGGCGGCGGTTTCTTCAGCGCCTTCCACAGGACAGGAATGGGTCGCACAATTGTCAGCCGCTGAGAGACTTTCCGATCCGATGTTGGCGGCTATTCCGCGTGAGCCGCTCGCCGTCATTGGTGATCGCGAGGAGGCGGCGGCTGGTCTTCGCCTGGAGATCCGGGATGACGAGACGATTCTGG
This sequence comes from Deltaproteobacteria bacterium, assembly GCA_016192705.1. Classification (GTDB taxonomy): domain Bacteria; phylum Myxococcota; class JACPTQ01; order JACPTQ01; family JACPTQ01; genus JACPTQ01. The sequence continues at coordinate 18,178 of JACPTQ010000037.1, forward strand.
GCGCGAGCCCCGGGTATCGCGGGTCGTTGCGACGCTCCGCCACGTTGCCGGCATTCACGTCGAAGCCAAAGGCCGCCAACCCGCGCGTCGTCGCGAATCCAGCGGATCGGGTGCCGGAACGAGAGCTGGCACTCCAACCCGTTGTCGTAAAAGCCGGCCTCTCGGGTGAGCCATCGCTGGTGGCCGTTCGCGCGCCGGCAGCGCCGCTCATCGAAACGCGCCGGCCTCCTGAAAGCGACGAGACAACACGGCGAGTGGCGTCCGGCCAAGCGCTGTCGATTTTCCGATCGCGTCATCTCAAGGCGGTGAACGCGTGCTACGAAATGGCGCGTCGTATTTCGCCGGACGTTTCGGGTCGCGTCAACGTCACGATGCAGATCGATGCGCGCGGTCGAATCCAATCGGTCGAACTTTCGCAGCATCAAGATTCGGCGTTCGCAGAGTGCTTGACCGAAAAGGCGGCCGCTTGGCGGTTTCCTGAAATGCCGACGAGCACCGTTATCGAGTACAGCTTGAATCTCGTACCGCTGTGAGTCCGGGCCCGCTTTGAGCGTCGCGACTTAGAGCTTGTGATTATTTCGTCCGCCTGCTGCGCGGCACGCCGCATCCCGGCTGGCTGCGTTGCGGGGCCCCCAAAAGCCATCGAAATACGCTCGGTATTCCTCGGCTTTTGTGCACCCCCGCGCCTTGCCATCCGGGCCCATCGTGCCGCTCACGACGGCGTTCGAAAAAACCACAAGCTCTTAGTTTGACGGCGGACGCACGGGGCGGATACCTTCGCCCCATGTTTGTGCCCAAGCGCGAGGCGAGGGGCGTCACCTTCGCCGACATTGAGCGGGCGCGCGAGCGGATTCGAGGCGCCATCTACGTTTCCCCGTGCGCGCAAAGCCAGACTTTGTCCGAGATGACGGGGGCGCGCGTTTCGCTGAAGCTCGAAAATCTTCAGATGACGGGGTCGTTCAAGGAGCGTGGCGCGTTGAATCGCTTGCTCACGCTAACACCGGAAGAGCGCGGGCGCGGTGTGGTTGCGGCGTCCGCTGGGAATCATGCGCAGGCGCTTGCCTACCACGCACACCGGCTTGGGGTTACGGCGACGCTCGTGATGCCCACACCGACGCCGCTTGTAAAAGTCTCGGCGACGCGTCGGCACGGGGCGCGCGTGGTGTTGAGTGGCGTCAACTACGACGAGGCGTACGCAGAGGCGCGGCGGATCGAAGCGGCCGAGGGGCTTACGTTCGTTCACCCGTTTGATGATGCCGACGTTATCGCGGGCCAGGGGACGATTGGGCTCGAGCTGCTCGAACAGAACCCGTACCTCGACGTCGTGGTCACGAGCGTAGGCGGCGGCGGGCTTGCGGGTGGCGTCGCCTGCGCGCTCAAAGAGACGAACCCCAAGATTCGCGTGGTGGGCGTCGAGGCGGGGGCCGTGGCGTCGATGGCTGAGGCGCGGGCGCGCGGCGGGCCGGTCGAAATCCCCGCGGGCGCGACGATCGCCGATGGTATCGCGGTGAGGCGCGTCGGCGATGTGACGTATCCACTTGTCGCGCGGTACGTCGACGACATCGTGACCGTGGACGAGGAGGAGATTGCGAGCGCCATTCTTCTTTTGCTTGAGGGCGAAAAGACGGTTGTCGAGGGCGCGGGTGCCGTAACGCTTGCGGCGATTGTGAATCGGCGCATCGACGTCCAAGGGAAGCGCGTCGCCCTCGTTTTGTCGGGCGGCAACATCGACGTGAATGTCCTGTCGCGCATCATCGAGCGCGGACTCGTGAAAGATGGCCGCCTCCTCAGGTTGCGCGTGAAGGTGCCGGATCGGCCGGGCAATTTGTCGCGCGTGACAGCGCTCATGGGTGAGGAGGGCGTCAATATTCTTGATGTTTCGCATCATCGTGCCTTTGCGAACGTCGGGCTTGGCGAGACGGAGATCGTGCTCACGCTCGAAACGCGCGGCGTTGAGCATGTTGAGGCGATTGAGGCGGCGCTTTTGTCGCACGGGTTTTCGTTCACGAAAGGATGAGGCGCCATGGATCGCGGACAACTTGTCCTTCTTGCTTGTCGGTCGGGAAACGCCTTCGCGACGCGCATTGCAAATGCGATTGATGGAACCGATCTGACCCCGTGCGATGAAGTTGTTTTCGCGAACCGCGAGGTGAAGGTCGTCATCTCGCGCAACATTCGCGGTGGAGACGTGTACATTGTACAAAACGTCGATGACCCGCTGCGACCGGACGTGTCGGTCAACGACAACTTGATGGCGGTCGTGACGGCGATTCATGCGGCGCGCGAATCGGATGCGGAAAAAGTGACGGCGGTGCTTCCGGCATTTCCGTACGCCCGCCAGGATCGAAAAAAGGGGCGCGAGGGGATCACCGCGAAAGTCGTTGCGCGGCTGCTCGAAATCGCGGGCGCCGATCGCGTCATTACGCTCGACATCCACGCTGAGGCGATTGCGGGGTTTTTTTCGTGGGCGAAGCTCGAGAATCTTCATGCGTCAGGAACGGTTCTTGACGCGATTCGGGCGACGCGAGCGGTGGACGGACTCATGGTTTGCGCAGCGGATGTTGGAAGCGCCGAGCGCGGGCGCACCTATTCGCGAAAGCTCGGTTGTGACCTCGCGATTCTCGACAAGGCGCGGCTGACCTCCCACAAAAGCGCCATCGAGTCGATGCGGCTCGTGGGAGACGTCGACGGGAAAGACGTGCTGGTGCCAGATGACATGGTGGCAACGGGGGGGACGCTTCTTCGGGCGTGTGAAGTCCTTCGTGAGAACGGAGCGAAGTCGGTGCTCATTGCGGTGTCGCTTCCGTTTTTCAGTGAGGACGCGGCGGAACGTTTTGACGCCGCGTATGCGAAGGGGCTTTTCACGGCGGTAATCGGAACCGATGCGGTTTTTAGAGGCGCCGAGTTTTTGAAGGCGCATCCTTGGTATGAGGAAGTAACAGTCGCGCCGCTGTTC
>JACPTQ010000038.1 GCA_016192705.1 Deltaproteobacteria bacterium
ACGCCTCGACTACGACGACTGGGGCCGCATGACGCTCGACACCGCGCCCGGCTTCCAACCGTTCGCCTTCGCCGGCGGCCTCTACGACACGCACACCAGCCTCACCCGCTTCGGCGCCCGCGACTACGACGCCGAAACCGGGCGTTGGACAACGAAGGACCCCATCGGCTTCGCGGGTGCCGACATGAACCTTTACGGCTACGTCGTCAACGATCCGATTAACTGGATCGATCCGGAGGGACTTCGAATTCGCCCCTTCCCCAAGGTTCTGCCACCCATTATCGATCCTGACCTTCCCAATCCCGGTGCCACGGGCCTTCGTTTCTTTCCGCCTGGACGTCCTTCTCGATGCACGAAGCGGGCAGGCGGGTGGGGGTTCAACGTAGACGTCTATCCGCAGTTCCAGTTTGGGTTTGCCAGCCCAAATGCGCCGGGACTCCCAAGCGCGGAGTCGCCGGGAAAGACGGTTAAAGGACACGAGAAGGAACATCTTCGCGATCTTCAAGCTGCCTGCAAATCGCGACGACTCAACAAGGAGATTCCGACCGAGCGGTTCCGAAGTCGAGAAGCTTGCGAGAAGGCACGGTCCGGCCTGGAGGAGGCGCTGAAGCGTTTCCAGGACAAAGTACTCGACGAGTCCAAACGTCGTCGACACAAACGTTAGCGGCGGGAAAACGAATTGGTCCCGCTGTCGAAAACGAGTTTCCGAGCGTCCGCGTTTTGTGTCGTGCTGTTCCTTTCGTCGTCATCGGCCTCTGCAGAATCGAAGAAGCGAGATACACGCCAAGAAGAATCCAACGAGAACGAAGACACTGGATGGAGCGTTGAGATACTCCCCGCAGCTCCGCTCACAACAACGTCCAAACGGTTTCAGCTCTATCTGGTTATCAAAAACTTGGATTGGATACCGAAGAACCTCCATGGCTGGACCCTGCGCCACTTCATTACCTGGTCAGATGCTCCCGGGTCGATCGGCGGCAGCACGTTTCACTGCTCAGGCTCGCAAGTGCCCTTTCTTCCGAAACAGACGCGGATTCTCCCGTATTCGCACAAGTTTTGGGACGAGAAGCCCCGACCCGGCCCCGCGCGTTTTCGCTTGACGTTCAAGGCTTTCGCCACTCCCTTTGGAACAACTTGCCGATACGCAAACGAGATCTCCATCAAGACCGACCTGTCTGTCGTGGTTCCGCCGAGAGTCAAGAAAGGCCGTCGTTGATTTGGGCGAAAGTAGAGCGAGATACTGTACCCGCAACGGCAACTCCGGTGCCCACAATTGCAACTCGGCTCCTCGAACAAGCAACTCCGCTGTCCGCAACAGCAATTCCGCTGGGTGCAATCGCAATTCAGCCGCCTACAACGGTAACTCCGGCGCCCGCAACAGCAACTCTGCTGGCTGCAAGGGTAACTCCGCTGGCTACAACGGTAATTCGACTGCTTCGGATGCCTTTCTGGCGGCTGAGGGGGCGGATGCAGGAGTGGACGCGAACTACCGTGGCCCCGACGAACCCGGCGTCACCGGCGAGACCGGTCCACCGCCCGCCGCCGGCGCCGTTCGATTCCCGTCCGCCGCCGCGCCGTGCCCCTTCGGCCGCCGCGCCCCGGCAATCCGCCTTATCTCGTCCGTCATCGAGAAGCGCAGGTCCGCACGCCCGGAAACGCGAGCGACCGTCGTCGCCGCACGCCCGAATACCTTTCCCACTTCCCACAAAATCCCATCGTAGACGTCCCACGGCCCGTTCGCCTGCCCTTGCGCCTCGACGCGCGTCCGGTCGCGCTCCGATGCGGCCTTCTGGAGCGCCTCCGCCACGGCGCCCGCGCGAGCGAGCGTCTCCTCCCCAAGCCCGAACGCCTTGAGACGCCCCGCAAGGTCCACCTTGACGCCGTCCGGTCCATCCCACGTGGCCGGCACGCCCCGAAGCGCCGCGACGACTCCGCCGAGCGCCTTTGCCACATCAATCGGCCGCCTTCCCCCGGCCGCCGCCGCACGCCGAACCGAATCGGCAAGCACGGTGGGGAGCGCGTTATCCGCTATCGTCGTCAGCTCCGCGCGATGGAGCTTCGCCTCTTTGACGAGGTCCCCGACCTTCGCGGAGGCAAGGGTAACGTCAACGGTCGCCCCCTCGCTCTTGTGGTAGGCGACTTCGAGGTGCATTGCGGCATCGAAGAACTGTTGGCGGTCGGGCGCCGGGAAGCCGAACCGCGCAAGCTCCTTGGCGAAGTCGGGATAGCGCTCGACCTCGGCGACGAAATTTCGCGCGGCGGCGGTCACGTCGAGCGTGGCCACGCGGGAACCGCGTTCAATGAGAGCGGCCTTGTCAGCATACGGGACGTATCGCTTGTGAAGCACGCTGAACGTTTCGGTCAGCTCCGCCGGGACTGGGCCTGGCTTCGTGCTGTTCGCGGCGGTTTGTGTTTCGTTTTTTTCTTGCATTGGTTTCTCCCCTCGCGCCGCATCAATCCACTCGCTCCACTGCGAATGGTTCGCGACACGCGGGCGTTTGTTGCGCATACCGCGGGGGCGTGTCAAGGCGAGGGGCTCCCGCATCCGCTCCCGCACCCGCATCCGCTCCCGCTCCCGCACCCGCATCCGCTCCCGCTCCCGCTCCCGCACCCGCACCCGCATCCGCTCCCGCTCCCGCTCCCGCTTTCCTCCGTTCATCGCCTCCTTTCTCACCGCCTCACGCGACCCATTTCCTTGCGGGGGCCGCGTTCGGCGGTTTCGAAAGGAGTTCTAGATGCATCACTTCATCGCTCTCGACGTTGCGTTCGAGTTCGCGACCGCGGTTCGTCCCGCGCTTGATGTCATTCGTCGCAAGGATCGCTCACTCGAAGATCAACTCCATCGCGCCGTCGCGAGTTGCGTTTTGAATATTTCTGAGGGTGACGGGAAAAGTTCCTTACGCGATCAAGCGCGCTACTTCGAAATCGCGCGCGGCTCCTGCCGTGAAGCCCGCGCAGCCCTGAAGCTCGCGGCTATATGGGGTTATCTCGACGAGACAACAGTCGCCGAGCACGATGCGCTCGGTGATCGAGTTTGCGCGCTACTCTCGAAACTCATCGCGCGAGCCGCGTGAGCATCGCGATTACGCGCGAAAGCAATTCGCCGATCTCGTTCGGTGCATCGTCGATGAGGTCGAGCAGCGCGGCGCTCTCACACGCCTCGCCTCGCGCGATCGCGTAACATCTTCGCTTATCGGCACGAGCCACGCGACCCGCGCCTTCCGCGACGTTTGTCAGCACGCTCAATGATGCACGCCGAAACTGATCGCGCAGAACTTGATTCGCAATCGGGAGTCGCTGTGCAAGCCGCGCAAAGTCGCGAGCGACTCGAAAGCAATCGAGGCGTTCGAGAGAGACGGTCGCGGGAACGGTAGCGGTAGGGGTTGCGGATTCGGGAAGCGGCATCGGATCTCGTTTCAAAGTGGTGAGCCGCACCCGCTCCCGCTCCCGCAACCGCTCCCCTCCCTCCGTCTTGATCCGGGTCAACGCGCCCCCTACCATGATCTTGTGAATCCGCGAAGGACTTCCGCGTGTTAAGCGGCCTGTTTCGCTCCGATGAACGGGCCGTTCTCGACGCGCTTAAGAACCGAACGTTTCGCACACAAGACGAACGAAACGACCTTTGCGCCCGGCTCGAAAAACTAGAAAAGGTTCGGCTGAACGATCTCTTATCGCTCGCCAATACGCCCGATACGGCCGTCCGCGCGTCAGTGGGTCGCGCGATACTGCGCATCACAGACCCGAACCGCGTTGCCCAACTTCTCGAGGCCATCCCAACCGCGACCGAGATTGGGCAGCGCTTCCTTCGCAAGCTCCTCTCCGTCTTCCCTGCGGACGAAGTCAAGGTTCCACTGGGGCGTTTTTTCTCGACGCAAGACAAGCGCCGGCGCCGCATGGCCGTTGAGATTCTTCGAGAGCTGCCGCTCGAAACGTTCGAGCCCCTCCTCATCGAAGCCCTGAACGACCCCGACTCCGAGATACGCCTCTCCGCGCTCACGAAGCTCAAAGAGTCCGAGCGCCCCGACACGCGCAAAGCCATCTCCGACCTCGAAGAGGATCCCGAGGAACGGGTTCGGGTTGCCGTTGTCCAGGCGCTTGCCGCAGCGCCGCACGATGAAGACATCGAACTCTTTGTCCGCCGCTTTGCGACCGACACCTTCGCGGTTCAGCAAGCCGCCATCAAACCGCTTCAGGATCTCGGTGCGCGCACGGACGTCAACCTCCAAGCGAATCTCATCCCCCTGCTCGGCGATGGCCGCGCACGCGTCCGCAACGGCGCCATCAAAATTCTCCTTAGCCTGCCGAACAACAAGGCCGTCGTCCGCGACTTTTTTGTTTACGCGAAGCAGCTCGCCGGTTGGGTCCGCGACCGCGCCCTCGACTCCTTCAAAGCGTTCGCCGAAACGATCGTCGACACGGTCATCGAGCTCATGTACGACAAGGACCCTGAGATTCGCAGCGCCGCGCTCTACCTCGGGTCGTCACTCGAAGATCCACGCGTTGTCGACTCGCTCTGCGCGCTCCTTGCGGATGGCGATTGGTGGATTCGCATTCAGTCCGCCGAAACGCTCGGCCGCATCGGCGACCCGCGCGCCATCGATCCGCTCCTTGGCCTCATGAAAGACCCCGACGCCCGCTGGTCCGCCGTCGAGGCGCTCGCACACATCAGTCACCCGCGCGTCGTTGAGGCGCTCGTCCCCTTGATGCGCGACCCCGCGGTTGAAGTGCGCGAGCAAGTTCTCGCGTCGGTTGCGCAACAGAACGACAAGCGAGTCCTGCCACTCCTCGAGAAATTCCTTCAGATCGAAACATCCCTTGAGCTCCGTGAGCAGGCGGCCAACGCGCTTCGCAAAATCAGCGAGGCACACGGAATCGCCGTGTCCGACGAAAAAATGCAGGTCTACTCGAAGGGCATCGCGGGCGTTCGCGCGGAGTACGAAATCGACAGGTACCTCGTCGACGCGCGAGACCGCTCCGCCTCCGACCTTCACATTCGCGCTGAAATGAAGGCCGTCGTGCGAGTCTTTGGCGATCTCCAAGAGCTCGGTCAAGAGCCGCTGTCGGCCGCCGCTGTCGAAAAAATCCTCCTCCCGATGATGAACCCCGAACAGCGACGCGTGTTCGATGAAAACCGACAGCTCGATTTGTCGTGGACCATCCCGAACGGCGGTCGCTTTCGCGTCAACTTGTTCGTCGAGCGAAAAGGCCTGGGCGGCGTGTTCCGCCTGATTCCGCCGAAGATCCCGACGTATCTCGACATCGGCCTCCCCGCGCGCTGCCTTGAGCTCACCGATTTCCACCAAGGGCTCATCGTCGTCGCCGGCCCATCCGGCTGCGGAAAATCAACAACGCTGGCGGTCCTTGTTAATATGATCAACGAGGCGAAGGCCGCTCACATCATCACGCTCGAGGATCCCGTTGAGTACGTTTACCCGCACAAATCGGCGCTCATCAATCAGCGCGAGGTTCCGAAACACACACGCTCGTTCGCGCACGCCCTTCGCGCCGCGCTCCGCGAGGACCCAGACGCCATTATCGTCGGCGAAATGCGCGACGCGGAAACTGTGGCCCTTGCGATGACAGCCGCCGAAACTGGTCACCTTGTCATCGGCACGATGCACACGACGTCCGGCGCGAAAACCATCGACCGCATTCTCGCGGCGTTTTCGCCCGCCGAGCAGCAGCAGGCGCGCATGATGTTGTCGGAGTCGCTGAAGGGTGTCGTCGCGCAACGCCTCGTGCCGCGCGCCGATGGCAAGGGGCAGGTCGCCATTTTCGAAGTCCTGCGCCACACCCCCGCGCTCTCGTCGCTCATCCGCGAAGGCAAGCTCCTGCAAGTGGTGTCGGTTATGCAGACGGGACGCGCGCACGGAATGCAAACCATGGACGAATCGCTCCTGACCGCGGTTGAATCGGGCGTCGTCGCGGCGGAAGATGCCTATATGATCGCCGAGAAAAAAGAAACGTTTACGGATTTGGTGCCTCCCGGGTTTTTGGATTCGCTCGCATGAATTTTCGTATCGACCGATTTCTCAAGCTCATGAACGACCGCGGCGCGTCGGACCTTCACTTTTCGGTTGGGCGCCCGCCGCATCTTCGACAGCGCGGCGAGATGGTTCCGATTCGATATCGTCGCCTGACGCAGCACGACTACGAGGAACTGTTTCGCCCTTTGCTCACCCCCGAAAAATGGGAAGACTACAGCCGCACAGGCGATCTCGACTTCGCGTATGAGCTGAAAGACGTCGCGCGATACCGCGTCAACTTGTTCAAACAAGAGTTCGGCGGCGGCGCCGTGCTCCGCATCATTCCGACAAAAATTCTCACCGTCGAGGAGCTCGGCCTCCCGAAGGTCGTCCTTCGCCTCACCAAGATTCGCAGCGGCTTGACGCTCGTCACGGGGCCCACGGGTTCCGGCAAATCGACGACGCTCTCCGCGCTCATCAACGAAATTAACCGCACGAAGCGCTACCACATCATCACGCTCGAAGACCCGATCGAATTCGTCCACGGCAACATTCGGTCGATCATCACGCAGCGCGAAATGGGCGCCCACGCCATCGATTTCAACGCGGCCCTCAAAGCCGCCGTTCGCGAAAACCCCGACTGCGTTCTCGTGGGTGAGATGCGCGACCGCGAAACGATCCGCCTCGCGCTCCAGTGCGCCGAAAAAGGGCTCCTCGTGTTCGGCACGCTCCACACGAACAGCGCGGGCAAAACGATCGACCGCATCATCAACGTGTTTCCGTCCGACGAGCAGGAAAGTGTGCGCGCGGTTTTGGGCGAGGTGATTCGCGGAATTGTCGCGCAACAACTTTTGCCCAAAGTCGGCGGTGGACGATGTGCCGCGATCGAAGTTCTTTTCGGTTCACCGGCGCTCGGCGCGATCATTCGCGAAGGCAAGACCAACCAGATCACGTCGTATATTCAGACGGGACGCGGGGTTGGGATGGTGGCGATGGACGAGACGCTTCGGCGCATGGTGGAGGAGGGACTTGTGACGGGCGAAGCGGCGTTCGAAAAGGCGATCGACAAAGAAGGGTTTCACGAGTGGCTCGAAAAGCGCGGCGAAGCGGGCGTCGCCGAGGAGCGCGCGGAGCGAATGGCGAAGAAGGCCATCGCAGGCGTCGCGACGGGAGCGAAAACCGGAGCATCGGGGGCGGCCGCTCGACCGGGAACGCAGCCTGGAGCCCAGCGACCACCCGCAACCGCTACCGCCTCCGCTCCCGCAACCGCTCCCGCTCAACGCGCGTCGACGCCGACCGCTGCCGCTCAGCAACCCCGCCCCGCGCAGTTGAACGTGCGCAAACCATAAACGCGCAAGGCTTGTCATCACCCATAATGCGGGTCAGTTGTCGACGTGGAGCGTCACGTCGCTAATCGCCTGCTTGTCCGGTTTGATCTCAACAACCCTGTTAAACCGAATATGCCCGGGGTACGAGATCTCGATTTGGTATTTGCCAGGCGGCAACGCGACCGAGAATTTTCCGTCCGGATCGCATGTCGTTCGGACCTGTCCATTATTGAGTACGACGGTCGCCCGAAGTGGCTTCCCGCGCGCGTCGCTCACCTGTCCAATCAGAAGCCCCGTCTGATTCACCCTTCGACTCAAAGTGAACTCGACTTCGGTCTCCATTCCCGCCTTGATTTCTGCCGCTCGCTTCGCGGACGGCAAGTGAGAGAACCGCTCCGCCCGCAAGATCACCGTCCCCTTGAGTAGCTTCTCCGTGATCTGGCCGTCCTTGTCGGTCATGACGCGCTTCTTATCGATGTAGACTTCCGTATCGCCAAGCGGCGACTTCGTTTGCTCGTCGATCACCTTCACGCGCAACGTCCCGGTCGGATCGCGCTCCACAATTATCGGTGGAGGAGCCGGACCAGGTCCCAGCTCTGACGCGCGCCCGAACGTGTACGCCACGTTAATGATAAAGGTCCACGGCAATTGCCCCGGGACACCCACCGTGTTCGCAAACCGGCCGCCGTTGAACCCAAAATCAAGAGCGCCGCCCACCGTGAACGCGCGATCGCGTGTTACGAACGCGCGCGCGCCAAGAACGAGATGCTGTGGATGATCCCCGGCGTTCAACCGGTCCGAAGAAAACGTCGGGAACTCGCTCGCGGTCTGCAAATCAAGCGCGTACTCGATCCACGGAACAACATTCTTGAGCGGCACCTCAACGCCCAGCCGAAAAAGGTACGTGAGGCCAAACGCTGACATCCCATACGCCGAAATGGCGGCGCCGTCGACGCGCCCGTACAGGTCGGCGAGCGAGCTCGCCGAATCGCCTGATGTCCGAAAACCCTCGAGCAAGAAGCGCGTGCGATCGACGAACACGCCGAAATTGAAATGAAGCTTGAGTGGAATTGATTTCGGAAAAACATAGCTCGTGCCGAGAATAACACCGAAAGAAAACGCGTCCGTCTCGTATAGCCCCTTAGAACCAGACATAAGACGGAATTGCGGGCCGAGCGATATTCCGAGCCGCCCGCCCGCAAGTGGGAGCGAATAGGCGCCGCGAACGTCAAAAGTGGCGTCGCCGAGCAATTGAAGCGTCGCTTCAGAACCGCTTGTGGGCTTGTCGTTTGAGTTGATGAGCATATGGTACGTCGCAGAGACCTCGAGAAACTCAAGCGGAATGAAGAGCACGCCCAAGTGTCCGCCAATCCGCGAGTTCCGGTCATCGCTGACCATGGCATTCCTCGCATAAGAGAGTTCAAAGTTCCCGCTGAGCGTCAAGCTCATCGCCTGCCCTTTAAGATCGGAGCTGTACGAACGATAAAGGCCGTGTTGGCCCCAAAGCCCGATCGACGGAGGCGTCGGGGCGACTTCAGATTTCGGGGCGACAGCCGGTTTTTCGGCCGTGGCGGTGGTCGCTCGACCTTGCGCCCAAGCAGCGACCGCGATCATCTGCAACATCCCCATCACAGCCAGGAGACGCGAGAGTGGGTTCTTCGCCTGCACGCTAAATCCTCCGATCAATCCTCACTTGAACGCACGCGCCACCACCTTGAGGCGTTTCAGGCGATCTTGAAGCGTCCGCAGCGGCAGGCCAACTTCCTTCGCGGCCTTGGACGTGTCACCGCGGTTCCGCTCGAGCGCCAACACCAAGAAGTGCCGCTCATATTCGTCTCGCGCTTCGTTCCAATCCCTATTCTTCGAGGTGAAACCGGCCTCCGAAGCGGCGCCCTTCTTCCCAAGCCCGGCCGCCTTGAGCGACCCGAGACCGAGCTCGCTGCCCGTTTCCACCAAAAACGCACGCTCAAGAACCGTCTTTAGTTCGCGCACGTTTCCCGGCCACGCATGCGCTTCAAGAAGGGCCTCTGCCTCCGCCGAAACCCCTGTCAGACAGCGCCCCATCGATCGATTGAATTGCCCAACGAAGTGCCGAACGAGCGCGGGGAGATCGGCCGCGCGCTCGCAGAGCGGCTTCAGGCGAATTGGGAAAACCCCGACCCGATAAAAAAGGTCCTCGCGAAAACGACCCTCGGCAACTTCACGCTCGATGTCGCGTGTCGACGCCGAGACGATGCGCACGTTGACGTGATGAGCGACCGTCGACCCGATCGGTTCAAAGGTGCCGTCGAGCAAGAGGCGCAAAAGTCGGCTCTGGACCTCGGGCGTCGCTTCCGTCACTTCGTCTAGGAAAAGTGTTCCGCCGTCCGCCTGGATGAGGCGTCCATCGCGCTCGGGTGGCGCGTTCGTCACGGCGCCCCGGGTGTGCCCAAAAATTTCGCTCGCCAAATGATCGCCGCGCACGCCCGCGCAATTCACGGGAACAAACGACCGCGTCGCGCGCGTGCTCGCAAAGTGAATCTGCCGCGCCACAAGCTCCTTGCCACTGCCGTGTTCCCCCAGAATCAAAACCGCGGTGTCGCGCTTCGCAACGTCCGACATCCGCTTGACGACTTCCTTCATCGACGCGTCCTCGGCAACCAGCACACCCGCCGCGTCGCGCCGCAAATCCGCCGCCGCCCGCTCTCGCCGGCACGCCTCGACGTGGTATTCGAGCCGCGCCCGAATCTCCTCCCATTCGGTCCCCTTCAAAATGTAGTCGTCGATCCGCCGCTCGGCGAGCATCCCCTGCGCAAACTCGCGCGCCCGCCCCGACAACGTCACGATCCGCGCGCCCGGCGCCCGCGCCCGCACATGCGTGACGACTTTCACGCCACCGTCCTCGTCTTTACCCAGCACAATGTCCGATACGACAAGGTCGGGGGCCGCCACCTCGAGCTCCCGCTCCGCCTCCTCGACCGAGTGCGCCTCAACCACGCGCGCGTTTTCGAACCGATTCCAAACTCGCTTCTTCAGCTCCTTCGCGTACCCCAGGTCATCTTCAACCGAGAGAATTGTAAGCATCTAAAATCTCCCTCTTGATCTCGTGTGGCTCCAGTATCAAGGTGGGATCCGTTTGGGTCAAGCGATTGGCAAAAGTTTTTTTCGTCTTGAAATCACCTTCTTCGTCGCCCTTCTGGTCGGCGTTTGCACGGGCTGTCGGCGTTTGGGCGAAGCGTTTCTCGAACACGACGGGCGCGTGGCAAGCCCCCTCGCGGCCTTTGCGATTCCAGTTCCAGCGGGTCGAGCGGGCAATTGGCTCGCCGGCGATTTTCACTGCCACGTGAGGCCGCCCGATGGACCGCGCGAAGTTCGGAGCGACTTCGACGACACCGTCACCATGGCGCGCGCGGGAGGCCTCGACTTCGTGGTGCTCGTGCCGCATGTGCGCGGGAAGTTTTATGAAGACGCGGCAAATCGAAAATGGGTTGCCGAAGCGAATCGTCGGCTCACGGCGCGGGCCCGAAGTGTAAGTGACATCGTCGTCGTCCCCGGCGTTGAATATACGGACGGTGACTCCGGACACATCGGCGTCTCGTTCGTCGATTTGGCCGACGTGCTCGACGCGCGCGAGCCGTTTTTCGAGGCGGTCGTGCGACAGAGCGGCATCCTAAACATCCACCACCCGTACGCGCTCCCGATGTCGCTCCCCTTTTACCGCCGCGGTCTCCCCGACATGAGCTGGCGGCCCTTCACGCGCGGAACCAAAATCCCGCGTGAAATCGCGTTCGTTAACGACCGTTACAGCGCGATCGAAGTCTTCAACCACAGCAAGTCGGTGGTCGACCGCGTGGTGCAGGGCGATCGCTTTATCGACATTCGGCGCGCCCTCGCGAAAGCCGACACCGAGGTCGTGCGGCGCGGGCACCCCATCGCGCTCATCGGCGGAAGCGACAACCACGCCTTTTCGCTGCGCGCGACAACGTACGTCTTTGCGGAAACGCGCGACGGGCCTGGCATCGCGAACGCCGTTCGCGGTGCGCACACGTGCGCCATGGGTCCCGACGCATGCACCTTTCAAGTGCGGTCGAGCGTTGATCGCAGGTGGCGAATCGTCGGCGACGTGGTGAAAACAACGACCGGCGACGCCGGATGGATCGAGGCGCGCTGGCGCGGCGACGGAACGCTCGTTGCGAACGGCGAGCGCATCTACCGCGGACGCGGTCCCGTCAGATTGCGAGTGACCGGCGATTCTTATCTTCGCCTTGAAACGGCGACCTCATTCTCGTCACACATCGCGATTCGGATGATGCGCTAATGCATTTCCGGCGTGGATTTCGTATCATCTGTCTCAATGCGCTTTCGTCCGGTTTTTCTCATTGCGCTCGCACTCGCCCTCGCGGCTTTCGCGCCCGGTTGCGGAAAAAAGAAACTCGGCGAAGCGTGCACGCTGGATTCCGCAGGACCCAAGGCCGGAACGAACCGGTTGATCTACGCGGTGTTCGAATGCGAATCCGAAATCTGCGTTTCAATGAGCGGGGCCGCGTCTTACTGCACACAAGAGTGTACGAGCTGTCCGTCGGGCTATTCGTGCCGCACCGACGTTCTCATCACCGAAACGGGCAACGCGTGCTCGGCATCGGCGCCGTGCAGTCAGGCTTACACCTGCACGAGCGCGCAATGCGCACCCAAGGGCTACTGCATCAAGCAATGAAACAACGCAATCTCTTCGACCCGTTGCCGTCGAGAAGAGCTTCTGTTGAAAAGGAATGGTCGCCCCATGAAGGCGAAGATTGGGCTTATGCAAACAGCTTCACGCGCATTGTTGGTCTCGACGAAGCTGGGCGTGGTCCGCTCGCGGGACCGGTTGTTGCGGCGGCCGTCGCGCTCGACGCCACGCGCCCTATTGCCGGTCTCACCGATTCTAAACTTTTGAGTGAGTCGCAGCGCGACCGACTCGCAGCGCTCATCCGCGCACAGGCGCGCGCCGTGGGCGTCGGTATCGTCGACGCTGGCGCGATCGACGCGATGAACATCCTTCGCGCGTCCCTCGAAGCGATGCGACGAGCGCTCGTCGAGAGCGGCGCAAATGCCGACGTCCTCTTGGTTGACGGCACGCACACAGTTCCCGTCGCCATCGCGCAGCGCACGCTCGTTAAAGGCGAGTTACGCAGCCAAAGCATCGCCGCCGCGTCGATCATCGCCAAAGTGACGCGCGACGCGCTCATGCGCGACCTCGACCGACAGTACCCCGCGTACGGATTTGCGATTCACAAGGGGTACCCGACCGTCGCGCACCGCGCTCTGATTCGCGCGCTCGGCCCGTCGCCGGTGCACCGACTTACTTTTCGCGGGGTCATCGTCTGACGCGCAATCGACAGTCGCTGGGTCGGCACGGCGAGGCGCGCGCAGCAGAACTCCTTCTGGGGCGTGGCTTTCGCATCGCTGAGCGCAACGTACGCAGTCGGCTCGGCGAAATCGATATCGTTGCGGAGAAGGGTGGTGACGTCTACTTCGTTGAAGTCCGAACCGCGTCGCGCGCACCTTACGGCCCGCCCCTTTACAGCGTTGGCGCCGCAAAGCAGGCACGCCTCGCACGCCTCGCCTCGGCGTATCTCGCATCGAGACCATCGCCCGCCGGAATTCACTTCAGCGTGATCGCCATCGCGGCGAACGACAACGAGATCGCGTGGATTGAGGACGCTTTCGTCGCCGACACCCCGTGGGGGTGACCGCGGCTTACGACTCGGCGTGGACTTTCTTCGACTCGATGCGGCTCGCCTTACCGCGAAGGTCGCGAAGATAATAGAGGCGCGCCCGGCGAACGCGGCCCTGCGACACGACTTCGATTCTGTCGATGCGCGGCGAATGCACCGGAAACGTCCGCTCGACGCCAACGCCGTACGAAATCTTGCGGACCGTGAACATCGCACGCGCGGTTCCGCGCTTTCGACGAATCACGACGCCCTCAAAAACCTGAATGCGTTCCTTATCGCCTTCGCGCATCTTGACGTGGACTTTGACCACGTCGCCGGGTCGAAACGCCGGGAGGTCGGCGCGAAGTTGCTCCTGTTCCAAGGCACTGATGACGTTCATCACGGACTCCAATCCTCTCAACCGATAGGGGGTGTTATCTTTACACGGCTTTTCCGCGAATTGCAAGCTGGGCGTTTGAACGTTACATCTCAGCAAAGCCAATACAGCCCCTGATTCCCGGATAAGCGGCGAATTCTCTGCAGCGCGTCGGGTTGGCAGGAGGCCGCGTCGGCGCGCCGACGTCCTCGGGTCTGAATCCGAACGAGCGATCGAGGCACTGTTTTATGGCGTGCGAAAACTCGGAGATTCCAAGCGATATTGCGCTGCAGACCCTGCGCAAAGGTGGGGCTGCGGGCTCCGTTCCGTCGCCCTCGCCATTCTGCTCGCACAGGCAAGCCACCGGCTTGCCTGCTGACCGCTCGCAGAATAGGCGCGCCTTTGCGGCTCCCCTGCCAACCCGACGCAACTGCTGGTGAACCGCTTACCGGGTGGTGATCTGGCGTGGATTTGCCGCTACTGCTGGCCTTGATTCAACTGGCGCAGCCGTTCTTTTGATGTCAGCCCCGAGGACGTCCGCGAGCCGAAGCGAGCCCAGACCCCGCCCGCTCTCTTAATGGTCTTCGCCGCTAACCGGGAATTGGGCAATTCAGCCAATTGCGCAGCGAATTCCTGGGGGCTAGAATGTTAGTCATCGGTCGCACCAGGTCGTGGCGCGACGTGCGAAGCGGGAAGGAAGCGCATTGGCAAAGACCGAACGTCCGGAAGCAACCGTCGTGGATTCGACGTCGCGCGGCGCGTTCACCGACGTCCGCTATGCGCCCGGAACCGTCGTCGCGGGGCGTTTTCGCGTTGTTGGCTTTTTGGGGCGTGGTGGAATGGGCGTCGTTTACGAGGCGACGCAGCTCAGCGTCAATCGATCGGTCGCGCTCAAGATCTTGCCGGCCGGAATTTCGAAAATTCCCGACGTCGTTCGTCGCTTTCGCCGGGAGGCCGAAATCATCGCAAGCCTCGCGCATCCCAACATCGTGACGCTGATCGATTTTGGTCAAACCGAATCGGGCGAGCTTTTTTTGGCGATGGAGCTTGTGCGCGGGGTCTTGCTCGCGGACCAGATTCAGCGCGGCATTCCGCTTCCGGCCCCCACCGCGATTTCGATCGTGCAGCAGGTTCTCCTCGCGCTCGAGCACGCGCACGCAAAAGGGATTATTCACCGCGACTTGAAGCCCTCGAACGTGATGTTGATGGAAACGGGTGACGGCGTCTCGTTCGTCAAGCTCCTAGATTTCGGAATCGCTAAAGTTCTCACCGAACCGACGAACGCACCAACCGCCGGCCTCACAGGCGTCGGCGTCGTCGTCGGGACGCCGTTTTACGTGGCGCCGGAGCAAGCCGCGGGCGGGAAGGCCGACGCGCGCAGCGACATCTATTCGGCCGGACTCCTTCTTTACGAGCTCTTGACGGGGACGCCGCCATTTTTTAGCGAAGACACGCAGGAAGTTTTGGTGCGCCAGCTTTACGAGGATTTGCCGGCCCTCCCAGTCGAGAGTGCGCGGGGCGTTGCTCCGAGCGTCTTGTCGACACTCCAGCGTTCGACGAAAAAACGGCCGAGCGACCGGTTCCAAACCGCGCGAGAGATGCGGTTCGCGCTCGTTGGCGAAATGGCGCGCGATACCCGGACGGGGGATCAAGCGCTCGCGCCTGTCGTTCACGCGAAGGCGGCGCGTACGACGGGTTCGCACGCCGAGACGCCGACGGCGTTTGAAACACGCGCCGTTACGGGACCGCCGCCGCGCCCACGCTGGAGGCGCGTCTCGACGTTAGGAGCCGCGGCCGTCGCATTGGCTGTTGCTGTCGCCGCCACGGTCTTGGTGTCGGGGCGTGACGAATCGTTGGAGAAGTCGGATCGCGTGGCCGCAAGCGGTGTTAACGAACCGGCGCGCGCTCCCGCATCCGCACCCGCAGAAGATTTCAACGCCAAGGCGCAAAGGAGCGGAGACGCTAGGAATGAATCCTCTTCCCTTGGCGCCTCCGCGCCTTTGCGTCAAATTCCCGCGACCGCTCCCGCATCCGCATATGAACATCGTGATCGTGGTCGTAGTCGTGCTCGTACGCGTGCTCGAGAACGATCTCTTCTCTCCACATCCGCGCCCGCGCCCGCGCCCGTAGCCGCACCCGCAGAAGATTTCAACGCCAAGGCGCAAAGGAGCGGAGACGCTAAGAATGAGGCCTCTTCCCTTGGCGCCTCCGCGCCTTTGCGTCAAATTCCCGCTCCCGCAATCGCTCCTCGGCCGCGCCCAGCGCCCGCTCCCACCGAAATCCGTGTCATCGCCTGGTGTAACGACACCGACAAGCCGTGTTGGGCCGCCATCTCTCTGAACGGCGCCGATCAGCAGACGACCCGCGTTGCGCGATTCAAGGCCAAGGACGGGAAGCACTTGGTGCGTGTCGACAAGGAGGGGTACGAAACCGCTTTTCGCAACGTAACCGTAGCGGGAGCCTCGACTGAAATCACGGTGCGGCTCACCCGCACGCCATGAAGCGACTCGCAATCACCACGGGAGCGTTCTTGGCGTTCTTGATGTCCTTCATCGCTTCCGCCGAGACGCCCGATGAGACCCTTGCAAGCGCCCTCAAGGAGTTCGTACGCGGCGAGTGGGAGAAGGCCGCGACGCAGCTTCGTGTGATCGCCCCAAAACTCACGGACCTTAAGCGGCGCGCCATCGCCTGGAAAACGGTTGGCCTCGCCGAGATCGAGCGTCGTCGTGTGGCCGATGCCGAGGCCGCGTTCGTCGAAGCCCTGACCGCCGATCCGCTCGTTGAAGTCGATCCCGTCGAGGACACACCGGCCGCGGTCGCGCTCTTTCGCGGAGTTCGAAATCGCCTTGAGGGTCGCCTTGCGATCACGACAAACCACGCGGACGCCCGCCTTCTAATCGACGGCACCGACTTGGGGGCGCTTCCGTTTCACGGCGCCATAAAGATTGGGCGGCGACAAATCCGGGCTGCCACTCCGAACGGTCATTACGAAATTGCCACGAGCGTCGTCATCCGCGTCGGCGAAAACCCGCCGCTCCGCCTTAAGCTCCTTCCGACGTCGAAAGCACCCACGCGTTCGACAGCCGCCGCAACTTCGCCGACGGCCATTGTTCGGACCGAGCGCCGCCGCAACACGCAACCGTGGGCAATCGGCGTACTGGGCGTTGGCGTCGCGACAATCCTTGCCGGGACGTTTGCGTACGTCTTGCCCGCAACGCCGTCTTCGTCTGGATTGACGCGCGACGAATACATGGAGCGCGTCAACTCGTACAACACGACGGTTAAGGTTGGGGTTGGACTTCTCGTCGGGGGCGGCGCCGCGCTCGTCAGCTCGGGCCTCCTTTTCGCGCTTCATCGCGACAGCGTTGGCCCAAAAATGGCCGCACATCCAACCGCAGCGCCTCAGACCTCTGCGCGGTTGACGGGATCCTCTGACTGACGTGACAGCGATGGGTCGAATTGCGCTGCTCCTCTTCATCGCCGTCGCAAGCTGCCGCCTCGTTTCGCTGCCTTCGTCGACGTGCGCCGACGGCACCGGCTGTTTTTTGGGCGAGGTCTGCTGTTCGGGCGTTTGTGTCGCGGAAGCGTTGTGCGCGAGTTCGGATGCGGGTTTGGACGCAGGTGTGGACGCTGGAACAGATGCCGACGCGGATGCGGGCGTTGATGCGGGACCAGACGCGGGCGCGGATGCCAGTGTCGATGCTGGTATCGACGCTGGTTTTGATGGCGGTCCGCTGCCAACAATAGTCTGCAACTGGGGCACGGCGACGCAGATCGGCTGGACGGTGACGGCCCTCCAAGACGGAACGAGGCCCCTCGCACAAGTCGCGGCCGGCCCCCACGGCGAAGCGGCCGTTGTATACGGGCAACCGGACGGCTCCGCGTGGGAAGTCTATGGTGCGTACGCTGGCGGCGACGGCGGAAATTGGGGCACACTGCAGCGTCTCGGCTCTGATCCCTTTGGCGCAACCTCCACGCCCTTCGCGACGCCTCGGGTGGTGATCGATTGGCCCGGCACCGCGACGGCCGTCTGGGGACTCACGACGGGCGGTCCTTACCGCCTTGCGCACGCGCGCCATCGCGCCTCCGACTCTGCGTGGCAACCGGCGCTCGAGTCCGCAACCGGTTATGCAAATCCCGTCGTCTCCCAGGATGGTGCCGGCTGGATCCATGCGGTATCGAACAACGGCGCGAACTACGCGTCGCATATGCTCGATCCCGACGCCAGCACGTTCAGCTCCGTCGGACTCGTCGGCTCGTATGCGGCCACCGGCTCCGTGGGCGATATCGCGATTAAAGCAACCGGCGGTGCCGTTTTCGCTTGCCGCACTCAAGTCGCGACCAATAAACACGTCGAATGGGCCGCGCACTATTCGCCAGGAACCGGATGGACCGCGACGCAGGTCAGCTCGGACGCCGGTGATTATGGCGATCCGCGCGTGGCGATCGACGACAATGGCAACACCCTCGTCGTTTGGACACAGCCCGTGGATGCGGGCACGTTCGACGTTTACTGGAACTGGAAACCGAGCGATGGGGGTTGGGCGATTGCGCTTCCCATCCAAGCGGCTGCGACATACTCGCGCACCGACCCGTCCGTTAGCGCGCGCGGCGGTGGATGGATCGTCGCGACCTGGACAGAATCGCCCAATGAACTGGCAAGCGAGATTCGCGCGGTCACGTTTCGACCGGGAATCG
The DNA here is from genome assembly GCA_016192705.1 of Deltaproteobacteria bacterium. Lineage (GTDB taxonomy): Bacteria > Myxococcota > JACPTQ01 > JACPTQ01 > JACPTQ01 > JACPTQ01. The sequence goes on from JACPTQ010000038.1 coordinate 18,044, forward strand.
GGTGGAGCAGCGCCGCAAAGGTTTCTGGAAGTGGTGGTTCCCGGGATCCGCGCGTTGGAGTCGACGCCGTTGGAAACGCCCGGTTTGCGTGGAATGAATGGTCTCCCGGGGACAAAATTAAAGAGCGCCGATACACGCCAGGTAACGATTTTTGGGGAACAACAACGCCCATCTCTGTTATCGACGCCGGTGTGGTTTCGCTCGATCTCGACGTCGCACCAAGCGGCCACGCGGCCCTCGTCTGGATTGAAGAGGTTGCGCCGTACCAATTCACAATCAACGCCGCAATCTGTCGTTAGTCGTCCCTAAAACGTCGCACTGCGACGTCGCGCCGCGACGCTCGGACGTTCGCGGACGCCGGTTTGTCGTCGGAAGAGGTCTTGACCCGCGCCGACCGGCGACGTTTACACGGTTTTCGTGCGACGCGCCCACATCGTGCGCGGCCCGGTCATTGCTCCTTGATTGAATAGAATTGCGACTGGCGGCGTCTACATGTATGTCGCCAAGGCTCTCTTGAGGAGGGATTCATGATTCGACCCTTTGGTTTTTGGAAAACGTCGATCGCGCTCATAGCGATTTTTGTCGCCACCACGACTTCGTTCGTTCACGCGCAAACAAAGTCGAAGAAGAAAACTGCGGGTGCTCTCGGCGCGGCGACGGCGTCGGCGGCGAGTGCGGCGGGAAAGGGATTCGAGACGTGGCGCGGGAAATTCGCGAAGGGCGACGGCGACTCGAAGCTCGGTGACCTCGTCGCGATTTCGAAGATCATGAAGGCGTATAAGGAGAAAGTCGCGGCCGGCGAGGCGATGCCGGGCGAAAAAGAGCCGAACGACCTCGCTGACGTGAAATGTCCGAACCCCCAATCGCCGGGGCCCGACTGCGTGCCGCCGCTTGAGGATTATCGCGGGCTCCTTCCAGGGCTTTACGACTATGTCGGTTACATTTGGGAGCGCGTTCTCGACGACCTCAACAAGCCCGAAGAGAAAAAGCGGCAAATTGTCTCGTGGCTCTTCAACTACGGCTGCCGGCAGATTGCGCGCCACATGCCGGGTTTCGCGCGCATCGTCAAAGTCACGCGGCGCGCGGGCGCATCGATGTACGGCGATTGGGATGCGAAGGTTGACGATGCGGACCGCGAGAAAATGCTCGGCCGAAAGGCCGCAAAGGCGGGCGGCGCTGCGGCGAAGACCCCAGCGCCTTACTCGCCACCGCCTAAGGACGAAGTCGTCGAGATCTGCACGGTCACGCACTTGCAGCTCGAAAAGACGCTTACGAAGGACCTTCGGATCCTCGTCGACGACCGGATCAAGTCGACGGCAAAGGCGACGCTGAAAGATCCCGAAGTCATCGGCGGCGCGAAACTGACGACGCGCGAGAGCATCGTCGACCTCGCGAAGAAGGCGCCGGGCTGGAAAGACATCAAACTCGCGGACGGCAAAGGGCTCGGCGACGCGCGCGAAGTCGACCCGAAGACGACGTGCGGATCGAAGAAGGTCGTGAATCCAGGCGAAGCGGGAAATAAGGACGGCCACTTCCCGTCGTGCAAAGACGGCGACGATATCGACATGCCAGACTGGGACAAAGTCTGCCGCGAAAAGTTTGGCGATGCCGCGGGAGCGCGTCTCGACGCGGTTTTCAGCTCGACGTCGAAAAAGGTGAACTGCGCGGTCGCGGCCGACGAAAAGGCGCGCGTCGCGGACGAGCATTTTTCCGATCTCGACTTGAGCGACGCCGACCCGACGAATCCCGCGGCCGTGACGCTCAAGGGGGAGACCTACGCGTCGATCTCGAATCGCCTCCTCGGGTTCTTTCGAAAGGGCGGGAAGGCGCGCGTCATGGTCGAGACGAACAAGAAGATTGCGAAAAAGGTCAAGCTTCGATCGTCGCCCAAGGGGATGGCGGAGAGCGTCAAGAAGCAGAACGAGTCGGGCGAGAAGGTCGCGTGGCGCGAGGGGTTTAAGCGGCAGGTCGACCAGTGGACCGACGCGTACGAATACGGGCAGCTCATCAACTACTTGTCGACGGACCCCGAGCTAAAGAAATCGAAAGTCCTCGCGAGCTATCAGGCGGCCGAGGCGGTCATTTACAACCGGTTCTGGAACGACTGCACGGAGACCTGGGACATCTGCCAAAACCCGAAGCTGAAGATCGAGCAAGAGGCGTGCGTGAAGTGTGCGTACAAGACACTCCTCGACCACTGCGCAGACGGCGACCGCGACGGCGATACGTGCAAGAGCCCCGTGGGCAAGGTCGTTCCGGAGATGTATTGGGCGGGAATAGCGCCGAACTGGGCGAGCAAACGCGAACCGGATACGACGAAGATCAAGGATACCGGCGACGCTAAGGTGCCGGAGTTCTCGGTGAGCCACGCGGGCGGTGCAACGGTGCGCAATGTCTTGGTCGGATGGCTTGGCGTCATGAAGGGGCTGATTGGAGCGCCACCGCTCGTGGGCACCAAAGGGTTCGCCAACGCCGTCATCCCTGCTGGCGATGCCGGGGATCTCCTCATCGACCGGCGGTTTCTACCGTTTGGATCGCCCGATGCGAAGCAGTGGTACTCGCGCGCGGGGATTTTGTTGCTCGACCAGATGCCGCTCACAGCGTGGCAGAAGTGCTACCTCTGGACCGGCAAGATGGAGAAGACGTGCAACCTCTTGAACGACAAGAAACCGAAAAACGAAAAAAAGATGAAGGACATGCTCAAGGCATGGGCGAAGGACAACGTCCCCGCTAAGAATCCGCTCATCAAGCTCGTGAGCGAACACAAGACCGTCAAGGACGCGAAGCAGGGAAACTTCATGCTCTCGATGATTGAAGGCGCGGCATTCGGCCGTCGCGAAGACGATTTGAAGTCGGTTCTCGGAATTTCGAACGACTCCGATAAGGGCGACATGGGCGCGGTCGCCGACAAAATGATGGACCTTGCGGCGCCGATCATCGGGAAGGTGATCGGGATGCTTCTGAACGCGCCCGGGATGCGCGACACGATGAAAATGCTCGCGAAGGCCGCGGGCTTGACGCCGGAACAGGCGATCGACTGCGAGAGCGCGGAGTATCGCCAAGAGCAGATCGGGATCGCGGCGAAGTCGAAACTCGACAACAAGCGCGGCTGTTTGACGAAGGTGTTCGCGAAGAACTTCGTGAACGTCCTCGAAGCGATCATCGTCATGCTCGGCAACAAACTCGTCGATTGGGCGGTCGAAATGCTCGACGTCGCCCTCATGGCGGCAAAGCTCGCGCTCGTCAGCGCGGCCGGGTCGGTGCCGTTCGCGGGAGGCGTCTTGGCGACGCTCGTCGAAGTCGTGTGGTACGTCCTCTTCAAGTTCGGCGCGCCGGCGCTCTTGAAGGGGCTTGTTGTGTCGGAGCTGCCCAAGTGGCTCAAAATCAAGGAACTCGCGGGGGCCGACCTCGAAAAGATGATCACCGAGCACCCGATCATCAGTGCAATTTCGGGGATCATTTTGCAGTCGATCGATGCGGCAATTCAATACGGCGACAAGGGGCCGCTCGAAATCGGATTTGGCGTCGCGCTTGAGGCGATCGAGGAGATTCTGATCGCCACCAAGCAGAATTTCTGGTTGCGCGTTTTCATCGAAGCGAAAAAGGAGCTTGTCACGAAGCCGGCGAAGGAGGGCACGAGCCTCATCGATCAGGTAAAAGGGTTCGTCGAGGCGATGATCGTCGGGTTCGGGAAGAGCATCGAGATGAAGCTCACGAACCCGCGGGCGCGCGAGATGCTCGCGAAGGCGATCGACAGCATTAAGGCGCTCGTCGGTACGCTGACGTCGGGCGCGGACGCCTTCACGAAAGACCCGATCAAATTCCTTATGGAGGAGGTTTTGGCGAAGCGAATCCTCCCAGCGGCGATGCCGATCCTAACTGCGTTCGTCGACCTTCCCAACTGGGCGAAGGATCTGCTCATCGAGGCGGGCGAGATGCTGGCAAAACTCGTCCAGGGCAAAGGGCAGCTCAAGTTCGCCGACATGAAGGACCAGCTCAAGAGTGTGCTCACCGCGTTGAAGGATGCGCTCCTCGAGAAACTCCCGTCCGGAGACGCACTCACCGCAGCGCTGAACACGATGCTCACCGATACGGTCAGTATCATCGATGACGTGAAGGGTTTCGTGTCGAAGTACGTCTGGAAACCGAAAGCGATTTTACAGAAGCTCGCGTCGATCGTCGGGCCGCTTGTGACGACGTCGGGGCTCATCGAGAAGCTCGGCGGCAGCCTCGCGGCGCCGGAGTTGGCTTTCCTGAAATCGGCGGTTGGTGAATTCTTCACGTTGCTCGGTGATCCGGCGCGGCTCGGTGCGCTCGTCGCGGCGGCCCCGGCGAAAGTAGAAGAAATCCTCAAGCGGCTCGTGAAACCCGCGAAGGAGTATGCGCTCGCGCGGATCAAAGCGGCGCTCGCTGGAACGGGGCTCGATGTCGACGCCACATTCAACGAGGTCGTCGCGCCTGCGGTGACGGCGATCCTCGACGACGGACCGGATGGGCTGTTTGCAAAGGGAAAAGCGTTCGTCGATGGCGCTGCGGCGAAGCTCAAGGACAAGGCGATCACAATTGCGACCACGGCCGCGAACGGTCTTCTCGCGGTCGTGAGAAAGCGGATCGAGGACTTCTCGCAATCACCTCTCGTCACGAAACTGACGACCGATGGGGTTTTAAAGCTCCTCGTCGACCAGCTCAAGCAGCCGGACGCGCTGAACAAGCTGAAGGGCCTCGACCAAGGAAAACTGATCGCGCTCGCAAAGGGCGCGCTCGCACCGGTCGTCACCGCGATCGCGGACGCCGTGCCCGAGCCGACGCTCAAGCCCGCCGTGACGAATGTGCTGAACGCCATCGTCGCGTCGTTCGACAACCCGTCGCAGCTCGTCACGGACGGCGCGACCGCGTGGGGCAAGCTGACGAAGAAGGTCGAGGCGGATTTGCGCGTGCTGATGAAGGCGGCGATCGCGAAAGTGACACCGGCCGCGATGGTCGACGAGGTGGTCCGTGCGGTCGACCTCACCACGGCCACGGCCAGCAAGGAGATGGTCATTACGGTCGTGCTTTTCTTCATCGAGAAGGCGGGCGCACCGATCGGCGTTGTCGCGACGCTTCGAACCGTGGTGCAGGATGTCGTGGGTTACATCGCCGAACCGGCAAAGCTTGACGCGCTCATTAAAGGCGCAAAGGCCGCTCTCATGACGAAGCTGATGACCACGGCGCGCGCGCTTGTGAACGCGGTTAAGGACCAGCTCTTCCGCGCGACCGACCCCTTCCGCCCGGTTGTCGAACAGGCGATCGCGTTCGTGACCGACATTTACGAGCGAGGCCTGCCGACACCAGACCAGATCGGCACGTACGTCAAAGAGAAACTCGCGGGGCTCGCCGACGAGCTGTTCAAGTTCGCGCGTGCGAAGGTCGCCGAAATCGTGAATCGCGATCTCGCACCGCTTAAGGGCATCGTTCTGGATGCGTTCGATTCGATCCACGCGCTTGGGATCGGTATCCTCGGCAAAGTCAAAGCGGCGGGCAAAAACGCGTGGGACGAGTTTGTGGGTGCAGCGACCGACGCAAAGGCAATGGTCGCGAAGCTTGTCGAAAAGCTGCTGCCGATCGTCGAGAACGCAATCGCCGGTGCGACGACGTTCAAGCCCGCGGTCGAATTTGTAAAGGGAATCGCGAAGACGATCGTCGGCATTCTCAAGGACGGCAAGAAACTCGCGTCGGTTTTGAAGGACGAGGCCGCCGCGGCGAAAACGCTGCTTGCCGACTTCGCAACGAATGCGGTCGAGACGTTTATTCAATCGGCGTTTGTCGATCGCTTGTCGGGCGCCGGGAAAACGATCGCGACGTTTTTCAAAAACGCGGTGGTCACAGCGCTCAAGAACATCGACGACTTGAAGGCGTTCATTGAGAAGTTTGCGTCGTCAAAGGCCGAAGACTTAAAGACGCTCGCGAAGGGGCTCGTCACGGGACTCGTGGGTGGGCTTGTCGCTGAGCTCAAGAAGTCCGCCGCGACGCTCGGCGCCATCGTTGAAAAGGCGGTGTCGATTGCAACCAGTAACTTCGATCAAATTCTCGCAAAGTAAAAGAGGAGGCCCCATGTTCGCAAAACGCACATCCCGCTTGAGTTTCCTAGTCGCCGTCGCCACGGTGCCGCTTTCGACCGCCCAGGCGGGCGGGTTCACCGAACGACTTGGCGACGTTTGGAAACTCGCCAAGAAAGTCGTCGACGTCGTGGGCGACTACCCGACGCTCCGCGCGACCGTGCGAACGAAACGCGCGCAACCTTGTCCCATCGACACCGGGTTTGATCCCGCGGCCGCCCTCACCGACGCCGGAAAGGCCGCCCTCCTCGCTAAAGCCGGCGCCTACGAAGACGCCCTCGCCGCGCGCCACTTCGTGCAAAACATTGTCGTGAGCCGCGCTGAAATACATCCCGACACAAAGGCCGTTCAGCTTTACCCCTCCTCCATCGGCGACGCGTCGTACCACTCGGGGCAACTCCTCGCCGCGCGCGCGTTCCGATACGGCGTGACGGGCAAACCGACCGATCTCGACCTCGTCCAAAACTCGCTCATCGGCGTTTACAACCTCCTCACGATCGCAAGCGCGCCGAGCGGCAAAATCACAAATCCCCGGGCGGGCGATGGCAAAATGGCGGCGGTGCCTGGACTTCCCGTGCGCGCGTTCGTCGAAGAGGGCAACCCGCTCTTCGCCGGCGCGACCGACCTCGATGTCAAGAACCCCGACGTTTATCGCTACACCGGGACGCTCAAGGGCGCACCGACGTCGAGGCGGTACCTCGTCAAAGCGAACGTCAGCCGCGACCAAATCAATGGCCTCCTCTTTGGAATCGCCGCCGCGCACGAAGTCCTCAACCCGAAAAAGGAGCTCGTCGATGTTCGACGCGATGTGGCGCGCGCGGTCACGACGTTCATTCGCAACTATGTGAAGCGGGGCTACCGGCTTTTTGACCTCGACAGTCGCCTGCTCATGGAGGGGCCGCCCGCCGACCTCATTCCAACACTCTCCTGGTTAAAAACCGCGGCGATCGTCACGAACGAATCGGACATCAAGAAAGCTTACGACAAACTCGTGAAAGATTATTTCGGCGGCTCGACCATCGAGAAGCTCTTTAAACAAGCGATATTCAAAGGGCTACAGGACCTCGTGCAATCGCTCGTCGGCGATCACATTGAACTGTTGCAAATGGTGCTTCGCGACTTCAATTACAACCTGCTGGTGCTGCCCCTTTACGCGCTCCTTCGGTTCGAAAAGAACGCAGAAACCCGCGACGTCTACAAGCACTACCTCAAGCACACGATCAAGCCCCTCGTCGGAAACCTCCGCATCCCCTTCTTTGACGCGGTTTATCTCCTCGGCACCGGCGAAAAAGATAACGCGCGCGTCCGCCGAGCCGCCGGCGTGCTCCGCCAATTCCGAAACCCGCCCTTCCCGTTCGGCAACCCCGCGCCCGGCGCAACGACACCCGTCACCGACTTCAGCACGCGCAAAGATCTCCGCGACCCGCTTTTCGATCACTTGTCTGAAGTCTGGGAGACGCACCTCAAAAAAGATTTCCCTGGTGAGAACAACCCGATTCGCTACGGTGGCGGCATCTGGCCGCTCGGCCCAGGACTCGCACCGCGCGACAACAACATTGAGCGCGCGAACCCGTACCGTGTGACCGGCGAAAAAGCGAGCGGCTCAATGACCGTCGACGGCAAAAAGACGCTCCTCGAGTATCCCGGCGAAGACTATCTCCTCAACTACTGGATCGCCCGCTACCACAAGTTCCTCTAGCTTTCGTTCGTGGTAAGGTTCCTTCTCGCTTTCACAGAGGAGGTTCCGCATGTCCGACGCCGAAAAAACGATTCTCACCGAGGCACGCAGCCACGTGCTCCACATCGGGCTAAACCGCGCGGCAAAGCGAAACGCGTTCGACCTCGCGATGCTCGAGCAGCTCGCTGGCGCCCTCACTGACCTCGAAAAAAACGACGACCTGCGCGCGGGCGTCATCTACGCCGTCGGCGAGCACTTCACGGCCGGGCTCGACCTCGCGAACGTGGTGCCGCGCTTTTTGTCGGGCGAACCACTTGTACCCGAGGGGCAGGTCGACCCATGGGCCGTGTTTGGTAGGCGGCGCACGAAGCCGCTCGTCGTCGCAGCGCGTGGACGATGCTTGACGCTCGGCATCGAGCTGATTTTGGCGGCCGACATCGCCATCGCCGCGAGCGACACGCAGTTCGGGCAGATCGAAATTCGCCGCGGCATCTTTCCGTTTGGCGGTGGGACCTGGCGCTTCCCGGCGCGCGTCGGCTGGGGCAACGCGATGCGCTGGCTTTTGACCGGCGACACCTTCGACGCGGCCGAGGCCCACCGCATCGGGCTCGTGCAAGAAGTCGTCGCGCCTGGTGCCGAACACGAACGCGCGACCACGATTGCCGAAACCATCGCCCGCCAAGCGCCGCTCGGCGTTTACGCGACGCTCGCCTCCGCATGGCAGGCCGAACGCGAGGGGAACGCCGCGGCCGCACAGGGGCTCATTCCAACCCTCACGCGGCTCACGCAATCCGAAGACGCGCAAGAGGGCTTCGCCTCGTTCATCGAGCGTCGCGACGCTGTCTTTAAGGGGCGCTAAGCCCGCCGCCTATTCCGTTTCGGGTCGGCGATCGGGGAATCCTGGCGGACGTACGGGTGCAGGCTTAGGCGCAGGGTTGGCGGGAGCTTGCGGAACAATCCGCGCGCGCCATTTGCCGCCACCCCACGTGGTGTAATCGATAACGTCGCTCGTGTGGCCGTCGGCCGCCCCGCGCTTGACATGGCGAACCTGCGCCCCCGCCAGATGCGCCGTCCACTCCCCACCATCCCACGTCACGTAGTTCATGATGACATCGGGGTGCCCGCTCGGCGCCCCGCGGCGCGTGTGAAGAAAACGCCCACCTTCGAGTCGCGCAGTCCATTCGCCGCCTCCCCACGTGACGTAATTGAGATTGACGTCCTGGTGCGCCCGCGCGAAGTCGCCATCCGGCGCGTGCAGAAACGCACCCGCTTGGGGTATCTCGCCAGGCGGCGGTAAGGCGATCGGCTCAATTTTGCGATCCACGAGTTTCGCGGCAAACCGCGTTCCGTCCCACGACAAATAGCGGATGACATCGGTGTCCCGCGACGGAAAAACGCTCCCATCCGCGGGCGTCTGGAAAAACCCCGCGCCTTTCAAACTCGTCGCGTATGCCGGCGAACTGAAGAGGTGCAGTTGGCAGTTTGGGCCGGCAAAGCCGCCCCCGTGCGGGCAGGCGCCACCCACCTGCGCATAGTAAACACCAGGCCACTGCGGATTCGTATCGACCCAGTAATTCACGCCTTCACGGAGGACCGGTCGTGGCGGCGAAAACTTGATGACACCGCAATCGCCTCCCGCCGTGAAATTCCCGAGTGCACAGCCCGCGGTCCCCGGGCTAAAATAAACGCCTGGCAGTTTCCTACCCCCGGCGATATGATCCGGAGACCCGCGATCCCCGACGGCATCCACCCAGTAGGTCGTCCCTGGGTAGACAGTGGGATTATCAGGGTCCCACGACCGATGGCTTATTCGATCGTCCGAATGCACGCGTGCGAAATCCCCAAGTGGCGCGTGAAGAAATCCCGAGCTACCGCCCAATCGCGCGGTCCACTTCGATCCATCCGACGCTAAGTAATTGATGTGGGCGTCCGGGGTCGCCTGCGAGAAATCGCCGTTACGTGCCACCAAAAAGAACAGTCGATCTGGCTCCACGAGCGCGGGTTGCGGCGCGGGATCGCTCTCCTTGAGCGCGGCAAACGTGGTGGCTGCATCCTCGGCTTGCAGCTGAAAGAACGCCGCGCCACCGCCCTGGACCCAAACTTCCTGGTCAAACACCGGGCGCAGGTATTTTTTGGCGACATAGTCGAAAGCCTCGTCGACCGCGATTTTCGAGGCGAATGCGATGAAGACTCCAGCACCCGCGGCCGCAACCGCTACACTCGCTCCGGGCCCCAGGGCCGAAACGGCAGCTGTTGTGAATACCGCGAGCTTGAGCGATAAGGCCGTCGTCACGGGCGTGAGGCCGATTTTAAGTGTGTTCCACGTTGCGTCGAACGCCAACGCTTTCGCGCCATCCATGAAGGAGCGGATGTAGCAAGCGCGAAACTCCGCATCTGGTTTCTTGTTGCAATCAAAAAAAGCGTACGGCCAAAGGAACGCCCAATCGACGGCAAGCTCGGCCATGGTGAGATACGCCTGGACCTTCATGGCCTTTAGAATCCTGGCGCCGATCGGGACCTCATTCGCCGCAGCAAACCGCGCCTTGAGGCTCTGCGCCGGCTTAAGGCCTCGCGCATAGATGTTTCCGCGGGTGTAAACGCCTTTCATCATCTCCTTGGTCTTTTGGTACTTCTCTATGATTTTGGGGAGCGCGATCACCGCTGCGACGGCATACTTCCCTTTTTCGCCGATATTCCGCGCGATGTTGTCCTCTTTGAAATCGAAGGCGTCTACAATACCGGCCGGGAGAAAGCGGGCCGCGGTCTGCACCGCGGGGGCTGGAATCCAATCGGCTAGCCATTCAGAACCCTCGATCGTGCGCGCCGCAATCGTGTAGAGAGGCGTTAGGGCCCGCGCCATGAATTCGCACAGCCCCCATAAGAACTTTTCGTACGCGAGAAAGAGCGCCTCCGAAAGGGCGGTGTAAACTTCGCCGGCGATCGTTCGCACCTCGTCGAAGGCCTGTCCCGCGAGATTCTTCGCCGCGCCCGCGAGATCGGACGGCGCGCTCTTGATCCACTCAATCGATTTGCTCCCCTCGCGAACGACCACATTCCCCACCGTCCGTGCGGCGGTCGATACGGCCTCCACCGCTTTCCCGGCCTCGGCCTTAAGCTTATCGTAGGCATCCTTCGCGCAGTTCCATGGGTCGCTCCAACCGCACGCCGACGCAGTCCGGCCAAAACCGATCGGTAGGTCGAAAGTCGATGAACCATCGAAAGAAACAAGCAGAACCGCAAAAAAAAGACCTATTCGCGTGGTCTTACGGGTCAATCTACTCATGTGAATCCTCCACTCTTTGTGACGGGGATCTGCGTCCTTAGGGCGTCCGCAAAATTACCAGATCTGCCAATCACTCCACAAGCGAAAATCGACTCCGCAAGTCCACACGTCCGACTTGACGAACCCAGCCAGCCACCCCGATGATCTCGCCCGAACGCCGAGTCTGGTTTTCAGCCAGAGCGGGGGACCCAATTTGTGGGGCGAATCGTCAAGTGACGTAGGGCGACATTCTCTTCCGCCCAAGCCCGTCAGCTAACCCCGTAGGCGTCGAAGAGGTGTTTCAATGTCGCACCAAATTTCCGATAAAGAACCTGGCCCGCCGGACGACGAACAGCCCGAACGCTTGACAATAGGTGGCCGTATTCGCCGCGCGCTCATCGGCCGCCCGCGCGACGTTCGCGATCGGTCGCTGTTCCACAAGCTCTCGCTCATTCCGTTTTTGGCCTGGGTTGGTCTCGGCTCGGACGGCCTCTCATCGTCCGCGTACGGCCCCGAGGAAGCGTTTCGCGCTCTCGGCGAACATCGCTCGCTTGCGGTCGTGTTGGCGGGCCTCGTGGCGTTCACGGTCATCATCATCTCGCTCGCCTACTCGCGCATCATCGAACGGTTTCCGAGCGGCGGCGGCGGCTACATCGTCGCGACGCGCACCCTCGGCAAACGCGCGGGCGTCGTCTCGGGGTCGGCGCTGCTCGTCGACTACGTTTTTACAATTACGATCTCGATCGCAGCCGCCGGTGACGCCATCTGGAGCTTCTTGCCTGCCTCCTGGGCCACCGCAAAGATCCCCTTCGAAGCGTCGATCATCGTCCTCATGACCATCCTCAATCTTCGCGGCGTCCGCGAATCGGTCGTCCCGCTCGCACCGATCTTCATCGCGTTCCTCATCACGCACCTCATCCTCATCGGCGGTGGAATCGCAACGCACCTCGGAAACGTCAGTGCCACGGCAGCGACTGTCGCAAAGGACTTTCGAACGGGCCTCGACACGCTTGGGCTTGGCGGCATGCTCCTCATCGTCCTCCACGCCTACTCGCTCGGAGGCGGAACGTTCACGGGAATCGAGGCGGTGTCGAACGGCGTCGCGATCATGCGCGAACCCAAAGTCGAAACCGCGAAACGCACCATGCTTTACATGGCCGTCTCACTCGCCGTAACCGCGGCGGGCCTTCTCCTTTGTTATCTGCTTTGGGACATTCGCCCTGTCGACGGTAAAACCATGAACGCCGTTCTCGCCGAGCGCTTCGTGGGCGCAACCGACACCGGACACCCGTTCGTCATCGCAACCCTCGCCGCCGAAGGCGCCATCCTCATTCTCGCGGCGCAGGCGGGATTCCTCGATGGTCCGCGCGTTCTGTCAACCATGGCCATCGACTATTGGGTGCCACGCCGATTTGCGACGTTGTCCGATCGACTGACAACGCAAAACGGGATCTTGCTCATGGGCACAACGTCCCTCGCTGCACTTCTCTTGACGGGCGGTAACGTGCGCGCGCTCGTCGTCATGTACAGCATCAACGTTTTCATCACGTTCTCGCTGTCGATGTTTGGCATGTTGCTCGACCGCTGGCAGCGGCGCGATGAGCCCAAACGGTGGCGCGGTCTCGTACTCTTCACCGTGGGTTTTGGACTCTGCGCGACGATTCTTTGCGTAACGGTTGTCGAGAAGTTCGCCGAGGGTGGCTGGATCACCATTCTCGTAACAGGGTTTCTCATCGCGCTGTGTTTCCTCATCCGAGCCCACTACGCCCGCATCGCGAAACGTTTCGAAACCCTCGACATGGAAACGGCTTCCGTGGCCAAAACGAAAGCTTCTGGTGAGGCGGAGCCGATCGCGACTCACGGCGCCGTTCCGCCAGCGCTCGACCCGAAGTCCGGGACGGCGGCCGTTCTCGTAACGCGGTTTGGCGGCCTCGGTGTGCGAACGGTCGAACGGATTTTCTCGGACTTCCCCAACCACTTCAAGAACGTCGTTTTCATCTCGGTCTCTGTGGTTGACTCGTCAGCCTTTCGTGACGAATCCGCGCTCGCCGAATCGACGCGGCGCGCGGAGCGAGCGCTCGACCAGTACGTCCACTGGGCCCACGACCGCGGGGGGGTTGCCGCCACAAAGCGGCTCGGCGTCGGGATCGACGTCATTGACGAGCTCGAGAAGACCTGTCGGGCGGTCGCCGAAGAGTATCCGAACGTCGTCTTCTTCGCGGGCCGCATCGCCTTCGCGCACGAGCAGTGGTACCACGCAATTCTTCACAACGATTCAACGGTGGCGCTCCAAAAACGCCTCCAGGCGCACGGCCACACGCTCGTCGTTTTGCCCGCGACGGTCCTTTAACGACTACCCAAAAAGCCTGCGTCTCTCCTCAGAAAGGCCAACGACTTGAAGCGGCGACGGATCGAGCGACAGCCGCGCCTTCGCCCCAAGCGACCACGTTAAGACGCGGTGTGGCCCGTCAACGAAGGCAACGCCCTGCCGCATCTCGGAGATAACATCAAGGTGGTCCCAGGGCGCGATGAAACCCGCCATCAAGCGGTGGTCTCGGCCCGGCGGCCTAAAGATCTCGCGCACACGGAATTGAAGCCTTTGACTTCGAAGCGCCGCGATACGACCGCCCGCGGATCGAATTCCCGCCGTCGACCCACACGCCGTCGCAACCCAGACTCCGCTCGAGCGCTGCTCTTCGTGATGGTCGCCGTGCGCAATCCGATAGCGTGACATCGCCGCCGGATTTCGATGACAAAGGAGAACATCGTTGAGCGCCCGCGCCCGCTGCGGCGGATCGTCGATCGAAATCGCGAGCCGTGCGAGCGCCGTAACCTTGGCTCGACCGACCAAATGCTCCGCGAGACGGTCGCCGAAAGTTGCCGCCGTGCACGCACTAAACGCCGCGATGCTCCGTGACGGCGACGAATTGACCGACATGACGGGCGTCGATTCGATCGATCGCGCCGCCTCGAGCAGTGTACCGTCGCCACCCACGGTCACAACGAGGTCGTACCCACGCGTCGCGAACTTTCGCGATCGGTATCGGTACGTCACGCGAACCCGCATCCTGTCGAGCACACGCCGAACCGTTGCCAAGCAGTGCTCGTGTTCACGGTGCGCGAGAAGCAGATTCGCAACGACCGGCGATCGCCGCTCCACCAGCTCGCGCACATGTTCGTCCCCATGCTCCGCGACGTAGATCTGAAACGCCGACTTCTTAAAAACGACGAGGATACGGGGAATCACTTCGGCAGGCTATCTCGCGGCCTCGCTTACGGACAGGTGAGCGCCGTCGAGGTCTTCCCAACCTTGAGCGTGTAGTTGTTCGACACTTGCCCGAGCACGCCGTACACGCGAACGTAGTAGGTCGAATTGCCCGTGACGTACGCCTGCGTGAGGATCTCGTTGTTCACAAGCCCCGCCGACCGCTTTAGGAGCGTTCCACTGTCATCGTAGATATCGACATCGATATCGCCGTTCGCATGCGTAAAGCAGGCCGCGACCTGCAGCGTTTGCGACGACGTCAGCGACACCGCATACCAGTCCTCGTCCGCAAGGCACATCGTCCGCGCCGTCCCCGACGTCGACGCCATCGCCTCAGCCGTCCCAAACGTGTTGTTCGCGCCACTCGCCTCGCCCGAATCGGCCGTACACCGCGCCACAACCCGAACCGGCACGAAGATCGTGTTGTTGTTTTCATTCGCCTCGGTGACCGAGCCCGCCGGGTCGACCACGATCGCGATGTAGTAATCACCCGACAGCGTCGACGACGGAATCGTCAGCTTGTCGCGCCGCGTGACCGCCGTGATTCCGTTCACAGCCGGAAGCGCCACGCTCGCCGCCAAAACCACGTCGCCCGCGTCCACCGTCTGATCCGCCGTGAGCACGAATTTCACCGCCGACGCCCCCGACGCCTTCGCGCCGAAGTTTTCAACCGTCCAGTCGACGATCGCGTCTTCGCCCGCCGTCACGGGTCGCGGCTGCGCCGTCGCATCGCGCGGCAACAAATCGATGACCTCGCTCCCCGTCACCGTCAACGACACCGTCTGACCGCTCGCGCACGACGTCCCCGAGCTGTTCGAAAGCTTCACGTAGTGGACGCCCGTCTCGGTGATGCTCGGGTTTGTCATGACGCCGCCCGTCGTTCCGCCCGCGTACACGTATTCGTAATCGACGTACGACGTGCCGTTCGGCTTATAGAGATAGAGATAATACGAGCAACTCCCCGGCGTCGACGTGAGGCTGATTTGCTGTCCCGCCTTAAGCGGCCCGATCTTGAACCAATCCTCGTTCGACGCGCACATCGTCACGGAGTACGTTCCGTCACCAAGCGTCTTCGCCGCACCAAACGTATCGTTCGGCTCAAACGCGTCCTCGACGCACGCCGGTCCAACCTTAAACGACTGCGCCGCAATAAGAAGGTTGTTGTTCTCGTTGTACTCGGCAATCGCGCTCGCGTTATCGAGCACAACCCCGATGTAATACGTCCCCTGCGCGGTCCCCGATGGGATCGTCACGCTCGCCGTCGTATCAACCGCACCACCGCCCGCGGCCAGCGCCGAAATCGTTCCCGTCCCAATTTCGATCTTCGTTGTGAAAGCCGACGTAAGCGATAAGTACACCTTGTACCCAAAACTCGCTCCCGTCGCGACCGTTCCGACATTGAGCGTCTTAAACGTAACCGTCGTTGCCTCGCCCGCAAGCCTGTTCGTTGCACCAAGCGCTGTCACGGCGCCAACGAGGTCCTTGCCCACGTCGCCCAACCCAACGTTGACCGACAGCGAATACGCATTCGCCTTGGTCTTGTCCCAATCGTCGTGGAGCACGCGCACAAAATAATCGCCGCCGCTCGCAACTGGCGTCAGCACGACCTTCTCTAAGTCGCTCCAGCCGTTCGACGACCCGACCGGCGACGATCCGCTCGGCCCCCAGATTTCAAGGTTGAGATCGCCCTCCGAATCCTTGAACCCAATCGACGCCGCCAAGAACGACCCGGGCGTCAGCGCCACCTTGAACCAGTCTTCGTTCGTCTTGCAGCTGTACAGACTGCTAAACGTATTGCCGGTGAGCGCGATCGCCTGCGACTTGAAGTCGTTCGGCTCCGTCGCATCTTCGCTCGCGCAGCCGCCGCCCCCATAAACCTGAACCGGCGTCGTCCCAAAGATTCGGTTGTTCGTCTCGTTCGTCTCTTGAACGGCGCTCGCCGAATCGACCTTCACGATAATGAAGTATTCACCGTTATTCGTGGCCGTCGGCACCGTTCCCGCTTGCGAAATCTGGTGCGTCGCGCCCCCCGCGAGACTCGGCACATCGACCGTCGCAACAATCGTGTCCGACGCGTCATCGAGCGTGTCGGCTGAAAAGAGCAGCTGCACCTTAAACGCCCCGGCCGCGTCGGTTCCGTTGTTCTTCACGCTTGCCGTAACGGTCACTTGATCGCCCGCCTTCACGAGCGACGGCGACACCCCGACCTGAATCGGAGCCAAATCGATCGACGCCGTCGTCCGCACGGTCAGCTTCGCAACCGAGGTCGAGATGTTGTTCGTCTCGATCAACTCCGTAACAGCATTCGTCGCATCGGCCACAACCCCAATGTAGTAATCGCCGCCCGCCGTGTTCGAGGGAATCGTCGCCGTAATCGACGTGACGCAATCGAATCGGTGCCGACCGACGGGCTCAGCGCCGTCGCCGACGCCGTCGACGACAACACGAGCCGGTTCGTAAACGCGCCAGCCGCCTGGTCACCGCGGTTTTGCAGTTTGTACGACACCGTCACCGTCCCACCCGGCATGACCGACGACGGCGAAAACGTCACGGTCGACACAACAAGCTCGGTTCCCGGCACCGTCCCCGTGTAAACACGAAGCGCCGCCTCACCCCGGTTGTTCGACTCGTTCGTCTCGGCAACTGTGTTCGCAAGGTCAGCGACCGCAAACACGGTGTAGTTCCCCGCGACCGCACTCTGTGGAACAACGACATCCGCAACCTTCTGCGCCGTCTGCCCCGCCGGAAGCGACGTGATGCTCTCCGTCGCGACCACCGTGTCGGTCGGCTCAAAGCTCGAATCGGGCGACAAAAACAGCTTCACATGAAACGGCGCCGCCGCGGCTACGCCTTCGTTTTTCACCGCATAGCTGACGCGAATCGAATCGCCCGGGAACGCCGCCGCGCGGTCGAGCGACACCGACGGAATCGTCAAGTCGACGTTCGCCGCGACGCCGCCCACGCGCACCGCCTGAATCCGAATAAGGCCATTGTTCCCCTCGTCGATTTCGCCAATCGTGCCATCGGGGTCAACCACCGCGCTCACGAAATAATCGCCCGTCGCGCGCGACGACGGAACCTGCATCGACGCGGCCTGCGCCGGCGCCTGAATTTCTTCCCCGGCCGGAACCGCCGGCACCTGAACCGTGCCAATCGGCGGCAGCGACCGGTCGATCGACTGCGACGTCGACAGATACACGGCGACCGTCGTCGCCTCCGACGCCTCAGTCCCATCGTTCGCGACCTTCACTTGCACCGCGAGGTTTTCGCCCGCTTGCACGACATCGCTCCCCACAGTGATCTCGGTCACGCGCAAATCGACGCGCGAGTCACGCGTGCGAATCACAATCGGCAGGCTCTCGGCCGCCGCGCCCGTCGAATCGGTCACGCGCACCTTCGCGGTGAATTCTCCCGCGCGCGTGTAGGTGTGTTCGGGGTTCTGCTTGTTGTTCTCCTCGGTTGCAACCGAGTCATCGCCAAAATTCCAAGCGAACAAAACGCCGCCCGACGCACCAAGCACATTCGCGTTGAACTTCACTTTGAGCGCAACGGCGCCCGCAACTTTGTCCGCGGTCGTCTCAACGCGGAAACCACTCGTCGGTGGAGGCGTTCCGTTTCCATCACCGTCAGGCGTGCCGCTGCCGCTGCTGCACGCCGCGCCCACCAACATCAACGAAACGAAACCCAATCGCGAAACTGTTCGTAGCCCCCGTCGCGTCATCATTCTCTCCTCCATCATCGTCATCCCCTTAACACCCGGCGGTGTAGGATAAGGTACACACACAGAGTACATGAGATTACCATGTGCGCCTCCCGTAGCGCAAGGGCTTTTTTCGGGTCGTTTGGGCCCAAATCCCGGATAACCGGCAAGATTTGCGTCGGACGGGCGGGGTCTGGGCGCGCTCCGGCTCGCGAAAGTCCTCGGGTCTGACATAAAACGTGAGTCTGCACGAAATGAATCAAACATCATGAGAACGGCAATGCCACGCCCAATCGGCACCTCATCCCCTGCGGACGCGAGCCTCCGCTTGCCCAAGCCCCGCCCGCCCAACCAGAAACCAGCC
>JACPTQ010000039.1 GCA_016192705.1 Deltaproteobacteria bacterium
AGCTTATCTCAAGAGAGCTAACAGTTCACGGTTGACAGTGGACAGTCAGGAGCCCGGAGCGTTGATCGCCCTTACGAAGTTTCTTCCTTTCATTCCTGTTGACTCTCAACTGTCAGCTGTCAGCGCTTCGAACTACCGGCGTGCGCGTCGCGAGCTGATCTGCCGACCCGACGCGTTGTACGTCTTGATCGTGCTGCCGCTCCGCTTCGAGCTGCCGACGTATCGTCCCGATTTGTTGTAGTGCTTGACCGAGCTGCCCGATCGCTTGCTGCTTCCAACGTAGCCGCCACGCTTATTATAGTGGCGCGCCGTATTCCCCGAACGCCGCGTGGTGCCGATGTGCCGGCCCCGCGCGTAATGCCGCGTCGTCGAGCTGCTCGAAACGCTTCGAACCGAACTGCTGCGCCGAGCCGGTCTCGACGCCGCTTCCGCAACCACCGGCGCCGCCACCGAAAGAACCAAACCGATCACAATTGCTCTCAACATCGTTGTAACCTCCATGCCCTTTCTACTTCGCAATCAGTGTACCGGTTACAAAGCCCAGTTTCCATGCGGCACAGCCTCAAAACCTGACAAGCAAACTTCACAGCGCTTCGCGAAAGTCACACCCGCGCCCACTCCTTCACCCGTTGACCAGATGGCTCCCCATGGTTAGATTGCTCCCGTACACGAAAGTGAGGTGTTATGTCAGGAGCGGTCAGCGAAGTCTCTGATGGAAATTTTAAGGCGCAGGTCGAAATGTCGGATGTCCCTGTGTTTGTTGATTTTTGGGCGCCGTGGTGCGGACCGTGTCGCGCGGTAGCCCCGGTCGTCGAAGAGTTGTCGGGCGAATACGCAGGCAAGGTGAAGTTCGTCAAAATGAACGTCGACGACAACCAGGGCACCGCCGCGCGTTTCGGAATCATGAGCATCCCGACGTTCATTCTCTTTAAGAACGGAGAGCCTTTCGACCAGAAAATCGGCGCGGGCCCCAAGCGCGACTTCCAGCGATTCATCGACGCCGCACTCAAATAAGCGAGGCGGGTCTCCCGATTCGTCGTCTCCGCAAGGTCGATCGTTGACGCACGCACGTGCGGTCGGTGTCGTCGCGGCGGCCGGCGTTCTCGTCTTCATCGTTTACCTCGTCGGGCTGAATCCGTCGGTCGGTTGGTTCGATGGCGGCGAGCTCGTTGTTGCGGCGCATCGGCTTGGCTCATCGCATCCGCCCGGCCAGCCCGCGCACGCGCTTCTGACGAAGGCGTTTCTCTTTTTGCCATTTGGCGACATCGGCTTTCGCGCAAACCTCGTCTCGGCCGCGGCGGGCGCACTGTCGGCGTTCCTCGTTGGGCTGCTCGTGCTTTGGGTTTCGCTTCGACTGATGTCGTCGCCAAGAGTTGAGCCCACACCTTCGCAACCCCAATCGAGCCCGCGCCCCCTTGGATTTCTCGTCCCGCTGGCGGCATCCGCTACCGCCTCCGAAGAAGATTTCAACGCCAAGGCGCAAAGGAGCAGAGACGCAGGGAATGAGACCTCTTCCCTTGGCGCCTCTGCGCCTTTGCGTCAAATTCCCGCAACCGCTTCCGCTCCCGTCATCGCCGGTGCGGTCGCAGCCGCCGTCGCGTTCGCCCTCTCGCCATTCGCTGTTGAGCAAGCCGTTCGCGCCGAGGTTTATGCGCTCGAACTCGCAATCTGCCTCGCCATCGCCACCTTCCTCGTCGCACCCGCTCTCCCGCTCGCGAAGCGCCTCGCCGCAGCCGCCTTCCTCGTTGGCCTCGGCGCCGGCGTACACCCACCCCTTACCGCCGTATGGGCGCTCGTCCTCTTTGCCGCCGCGTTCGCGCACTTCGGCCGCGACCTGCTACGACCAAACCGCGTCGCGCCGCTCCTCGTCGCGCTCCTTTTCGGATGCGCCGTTCTCGTCTACTTACCACTCGCCGTTCGCGACGGCGGATTCTCCTGGGGGCGCCCCAACACCGCCGGCCACTTCTTTGATGTCCTCACGGTTCGTGCGTACGCCGCAAAACTCTCGCTCGGCGGCGCTGACCCAGGCGAACCCCTCGCCATCATCGGCGCTCTCGTCGTCGCTGGCGCGTCGCTGGCGCTCGTCATCGCCGGTGCAGTTTCCGCGATCGCGCTCTCCGTTCATCGTTCGCGCATCGGATTCGCCGTGATCGGGGCCTTCCTCGCGAGCCTCACGCCTCTCTTTGCCAACCGCGTCATCTGGCCCGAAAACCCGGATTCGCGCGGATACCTTCTCGTGCCACTCTCGCTCGTTTTCATCGTCGCGATGGTCGCACCCGCTGTTTATCTCGCGCGCCGACGCTGGGCTCCACTCCGCGCCCTGGCTATGCTTCTCCCCGTCGGCCTCGGCGCTTCGATCGTCGCACGCTTCGACTTGCCTACGCCCGATCACACACCGGGCCGCTACGCGCGCGAGATCGTCGAACGTCTCCCGGAGCGGTCGCTCGCGCTTCTGTCCAGCGACCACGCCGTGTTTCTCGCGCTCTATTCGCAAGAGGTCGAAAACCGCAGGCCCGACGTCGTGTTCGGTGCGAGCGGACTTCTCGATTCGTCGTGGGTCGTCGACCGCATTCGGCGCGCCACGCCGCGCGTCCTCACGCCCTTCGTCGATTTTGTCGCACTGCGCGAACAACTCGGCGATGCGTGGCTCCAGAAAAACGCGGACCGCCGCCCGATCGCGGTCGAAGAACCGCCATCCGCACGAGCCGCTCTTGAGGGACCGTTGACGTGTGACGGGCTCGTCTGTCTCGCCGGTCAAACGAGCGACCCGCGCGGTGCCATTGGCCTCGGACTGGTTTTCGCCGAGGCCGAACGTTCGCGCGATCCCTCGACGCTGGCGTTCGTCCGCCGGCTTCGAATTGTTCGCGCGCTGGACGCTGCCAGACGCGGCGACTCGGCGCGCGCGATCGCGTGGGTTATGCCCGAATTCGGAGACGCCGCCCTCGCTGCGACGATCTCGATCGCCGGAGCGGCCTGGCCGTTTTCGTTTCCCGTCGCCGGCTCGGTTCCGCCTCGCCGAACTGGAAACGATTTCGTTTCAAGCCCCGCCGAGCCGTACCGCATCGCGGGGAACCTCCTCGCGGGACTTGGAATCCCGGCGGGCGATCAAGCGCTCCTGCGCGCGGTTCAACTCGGTTCCGTCGACGCCTGTATCGATCTCGCCGGGTTGTCCGCGCGTCGCAGCAAAGTCAATCGCGCTGGGCAAATCGTCGCGGAGTGTGTCGCCGCCAACGAACGCCACGCGGCGACGCTTCGCCAAAACGCCGGCGTCGCGTTCGCAAACGCGGGGCACCTCGCCCTAGCCGAGCGTGAATTTCGCGAGGCGCTGCGACTCATGGAGGCCGGCCAGGGCGTCAACGAGTTGGCGCCCGCGGATCGCCCCAAGCATCTCGCGTCGGTCTTGTCGGCTCTTGCGCGCGTTCGATTTGATCGCGGCGATCGACGTGAAGCCGAGGACCTTCGCGAACGGGCCCTAAAGATTATGAATGCGTCGCGACGGTGATGCGTGGCACGTCACGAGGACGCGGTGTTTGACACCTTGGCGACGCGGTCGCTACCATCCCTTACACAATGGCGGACGAAGACAAGCCGAAGGGTCCGCCGACACCGCCACCACCGCCTGCCGCTCGCAAACCGATTCCATTACCGCCCGCAATAAAACTACCGGCATCCGCAGTCCGCATTGCCACACCCGCTTCCGCTCCCGCATCCGCCTCCACACCCGCTACCGCTTCCGCGCCCGCACCCGCACCCGCTCCCGCACCCGCACCCGCGCCCGCATCCGCCTCCGCACCCGCTCCCGCACCCGCACCCGCTCCCGCGCCCGCAACGCCACCGAAAACGTCAAACCCATACGCCGGAATGGTGATAGGCGAGCTCCCGGGCCAATCCGTCGCCGACACCGACGCCGCCCGTCGCCGCGAAATCATCGACCTCTTCCTCATCTCGGTGCGCGCGAGCGACATGGCAAAAGTCGTCAATCCCGTTAACGTCCACTTCGCGCTCGACCAAAAATTCGACCAGATCGTAAAGAACGACGTCTTCGACGGCGAAGTGCTGTACCCGATCCTCTCGCAAATGAAAGGCGTCACAAAGGACATGGCGGCCGGTGTCCTTCTCGCCTTCAAAAACCGCGAAGACCGATTGCGTCTCACCGTCAAACTCCCCCGCGACGTCGAATCACTCCCGCTCGGCGCGAAGATGCGCCTCGTCAACGCCGTCCTTGAACGCGAGAGAGTCGACGAATCGCGGCTCGTCGCGCACCTCGTGTTGCGCAAAGCCGAGGCCGCCGCCGATCGCGGGGATCTGGCCCTGCGAGCCACGGGCGACGCATCGCCAGCCGGAGTCGCCGCCGCAGAATTCGCGGGGCGCCATCGTCGAAACCGCGTTCGAACCCTGAAGCGCGTAACCCTCGTTCTTTTGGCCGCCTCAGCCATCACGGTGAACGTCCTCTTCTTTCTTTGGGACGAAGTTTCAAAATTCAACCCCGACGAGGTCGCGGCCATCTTGAAACTCAGCCACTCCAACGTGAAAGGTGGCGAACACCTACAAGCCACCGTGACGCCTCCCTTGCCCTACCTCGAAATTATGCCGCGCAAAATGGAAAAGCTTTGCGCCGCCATGATGAAGCGCGGAATCGGGGCCGTCGATCTTTTCGATGGCAGCCCGCCCAAACGCACCATGATCGCAAACTGCTTTCACCACCCCGGAATCGACGTCCCACGCATCTGGGTGTCGCCCGGTCTCGTGCCGATGCCGCTCGACGAAATTAAGAAACTGCCCGCCAACGATCCGCTGCGCGCGAGGCTCCTCCCGAAACAAAAACCAAAACCGATCGGAATTTTTCCGGAAGCCACGCCGCCGCCTCCTCCACCGCCGCCACCCGCGTCCCCGTCGAGCCCTCGAAATCCACGCCGTTAGCAACGACAGCGGCAACGTTGCCCGGGAATAGTCGCTGGGGTCATTGGGGTTCTTGGGAAACAGATGTATGATCGGCTCTGTTAGGGTTTTGCTCGGGAGGAAGTTTCGCCATGAGAATTCGTCACGTTAAAGTCGCTGCTTTGTCGCTGGCTTCTGTCGGCATCGGGTTTGGGCTCTCGTCGCTCACAGACAGCGGCGTCGTTTGGGCTAAGAAAGACGGCCCGCTCTGGACTGAAAAATCAAAGGTGAACCGGCTGCCACCCGATTCGCCCGTCACGTTGTCGTCGTTCGCAAAGCTCGCGAAGGAGGTGTCGTCGGCGGTCGTCAACATCTCGACGGTTTCGCGCGCGCGGCAGCGTTTCAGCGGCCCGCACCGCGACCCGTTCCAAGATTTCTTTCGGCGTTTCATGCCGCGCATGCCCGAGAACCGCGGTGTTGGAACCGGCTTCATCATTCATCCGGCCGGCTACATCTTAACGAACAACCACGTTATCGATGGCGCCGATGAAATTCGCGTCAAGATGGTTAACGACCAAGAGTTCCGCGCAAAGCTTGTCGGCGCCGATTCGCGAACCGACGTGGCGCTCCTCAAGGTTGCCGCGAAGGGCGACCTGCCGGTCATCGCGCTTGGCGACTCCGAGAAACTCGAAATCGGCGAATGGGTCATCGCCATTGGTAATCCATTTGGGCTGTCGCACACCGTTACGGCGGGCATCGTGAGCGCGAAAGGGCGGCGCGAGGTCCAGCCGTCGTCGCGTCATCAATACTCTGACTTCATTCAGACCGACGCGTCGATCAATCCGGGAAATTCGGGTGGACCGCTCATCAACATCAACGGTGAGGTCGTCGGGATCAACACGGCGATCCACGCGGCCGGACAAGGGATTGGCTTTGCCATACCGATCAACATGGCGAAAGTGCTCGTTCCGCAGTTGAAGGATCGCGGGAAGGTCGTGCGAAGCTGGATCGGCGTTCACATTCAAGAGGTGACGGCCGATCTCGCGTCGTCGTTCGGGCTCGATAAGGCGCAGGGCGCGCTCCTCGCGCAAGTGGTGCCGGGCGGGCCCGGCGATAAGGCGGGACTCAAGCAGGGCGACATTGTGGTCGCGTTTAAAGGGAAGCCGATTCAAAAGGCGTCCGACTTGCCGTGGCTCGCGTCGACCGCGGGACCGGGTGAGAAGATCGACCTTAAAGTTGTTCGCCAGGGACAGCCGCTTGATCTCGCTGTGACGCTGGGCGTGCATCCTGAAGACGAGCCGGCAAAAGCGTTCGTCCGTGGGAGTGGGGCTGGTCGCGGGGATGGTGCGACGGGTGATTCCGCGGGCACGCATGTTTTGGGACTTGAGCTCACGACGCTCCCGGCCGAACGCGCGCGCGAGCTCGGTTTTCCGAATGCAACGGGCGTCGTCGTGACGAAAGTTACCGAGGGCGGAGAAGCCGACGAGGCCGGTGTCGAGATGAACGACGTGATCTTTCGCGTTAATGACACGCCCATTCCGAACGCCGAGGGTTTCAAGAAGATGATCGACGCGCTCGGCAAAGGGCAAGTCGTGCGACTTTTCATTCGGCGAGGCGAAGCGTCGATGTTTATCGCGTTTCGGAAACGCTAGATCAAACCATCGAGTAGCCGCCGTTAACGGACAGCGTCTGGCCGGTAATCCAGCTCGCGCGCTCACTCGAAAGAAAAACGATCGCGTTCGCGATGTCGCTCGGCTCACCGAATCGACGAAGTGCATAGGCGCGCAGCATCTTCTTGTCCTGCTCGGGATCGCCCACGAAGTTTTGCGTCATCGGCGTGCGCGTTGTGCCGGGGCACACAACGTTTACGGTGACCCACGCCGAACCAACCTCTTTCGCGAGCGCCTTTGAAAAAGCGATGACGCCGCCTTTCGCCGCCGAGTACGTCGCCATGTTCCGTTCGCCCACGCGTCCCGCGTCCGACGCGACCGACACGATACGCCCCCACTTCGCCGCGACCATCGGCTTCATCGCCGCCCGCGCGCAGTTCATCACGCCGTGCAGGCACACCGCGAGCTCTTTCGCCGCACGCTCGGCCGTCTGCTCCGCGAACGGTGCCGGAAGCCACACCCCAGCCGAATTGACGAGGATACCGACGGCGCCTTCATTCTTCAGCGCCTCAAGAACCCACGCCTCCGCCGAGTCGGCGCTCGTCACATCGACCCGCGCGCCACGCGCCGCACCGCCCGACGCCCGAATCTCCGCCGCTGTTCGCTCCGCCGCTTCGACGCTCAAATCGCCAACGACAACACGCGCACCCTCGGCGGCCATACTTCGCGCGACCGCTGCTCCAATCCCGGAGCCACCGCCCGTCACCAGCGCCACCCGATTTCGAATCCCGAGGTCCATGTTTCGCCTCCATTCTTAAACGCCAGTCGCTCTTTACCGCGTTCCTTCCGATGCGACCAGTCTCCGTTCGTCACGTTCAACTTGGCCATCGCGTGTGTTACCCTTTTTATGCAAGAGGGTGAGACAGGTGAATTGCGCAAGTTGCGGATGGTGCTTTACCCAAGACGCTGATTATTGCACGGCATGCGGCGCGCAGGCCCCGCGTGCGACGAAACCGCTCGCCCCCGAAGTTTCCCCGGGAACAGTTCTCGAGGGTCAATTCCAAGTGGGCGCCACGATTGGCCATGGCGGAATGGGGATGGTCTTCGCGGGCCGCGACCTGCGCCTCGCGCGCGACGTCGCGATCAAAATCCTCCCGCGCAAATACACGCTCGACGAAGAGCTGGTCGAGCGCTTTGTCCGCGAGGCCCGCGCCATGGCGGCGATTACGCACCCGAACATCGTTCCCATTCACGCCGTCGGCACAGAGAACGGCCTTCACTATTTTGTGATGAAGCTCATTCACGGCGCGACGCTGGCGTCGCTCGTGCGCGCCCGCGCCCTTGACGCCGCGTCGGCGTTGCCGCTCTTCGTACAGGTGTGCGACGCGCTTTCGGCGATTCACGACGCCGGCTACTTTCACCGCGACATCAAGTCGTCCAACATCATGGTGGAACCATCCGGGCATGCCACGCTTCTCGATTTCGGCGTCTTGCGATCCGCGGGCGGCGCGCCCGGCCTCACGCAAACAGGGCTCGTCGTCGGGACGCCGCACTACATGGCCCCCGAGCAAGCGCGCGACATGAAACTCGTCGACCACCGAAGCGACATCTACTCGTTCGGCGTCGTCATGTACGAAGTGCTTGCGGGACGCCTTCCGTTTCTCGCCTCGACAACGTTCGACGTCATGATGAAACACAACACGGATGAGGCCGTTCCGGTAAACCTCGCAAACCCCCTTGTCCCCAACTTGTTCGCGGAGGTGGTCACGCGGTCTCTCGCCAAGCGAAAGGAGGCGAGGTTTCAGAGTGCGGCTGACCTTAAAGAGTCCCTCATGAACATCGCGCCCAAAGTCGGCTTCACCACATCGCCTCGACGCATCGCCCTTCCGAACATCAAAGCCCCAACGGCCCCCATCCACACTCCGACGGCACTCTCGGAGACGATCACGCCGAGCAGCGTCGGGAACGGCGTCGGCGCCCGTCCACGCACGTCGCCAAGCGTCAGCGGTTTTTATGGCGAGTCCGCGCGCACGCAAGCGACAACGGTGCGGAGAAATCGCCGAAGGGCGTGGGCTCTGGCCGGAATTGTCGCGCTGGGCGGCGCTGCGGTGGCCGTGGTCTCCATGCAGTCGGGTCCCGCTCCCGTCGCCGCGCCCGCACCCGCTCCCGTCGCCGCGCCCGCACCCGCTCCCGTCGCCGCGCCCGTCACCGCTCCCGCACCCGCACCCGTCACCGCTCCCGCACCCGCACCTGTCGCCGCTCCCGCACCCGCTCGACCAACTGCGCGACGTCGTGCCACGAAGTCTCGCGCGACCGCCACCGCGCCCGTTCCCGCACGAACGCCCGCAAGCGCAACAATCCCCGCGCCCGCTCCCGTTCTCGCGCGCCCCGCGCCAGCACCAGCCACACTCACCGTCTCGGCCAGCCACAATGGGCGCGCGGTCTTTGGCGAGGTCTCGATCAACGGCCGGTCGGTCGGCCACGATTTCGTCCATGTTCTCGCCCGCAAACGATTCCGCGTGTCGATCAAAGTGCCCGGATTCAAGTCGATGACAAAGGTTGCGGATTTGTCCGAGGGCGACAATTCAGTTACCTTCAAGCTGAGCGACGACGACAAGGAATGAACTTTCAATGAGACACGTCCTTCGGGTTGCTGCCCTTCTCGCGGCTTCGTTACCCATCTCTCTGAGAGCCGCGACGCTCGACGAAGATCTCCAGCAAGCCGTGAACGACTTCAACAGCGGGAAGTTTCGCGATGTCGTGAACCGACTCGCGCCGCTTGCCGACCAAGTCGGCGAATCGAAGACGCGCGCCGCCATTCTCAAATACCTCGCCGCCGCCGAGTGGGTGACCCGAAAACGCGATCGCACCAACGATCTCATTCGCCGCGCACTCACAGCCGATCCCGAGCTCGAGCTTGACCCATCTGGTTTTCCGCTTCCGCTCGTCGAGGTGTTCAACGGAATTCGCGGCAACTTGCGTGGCAAACTTCTCGTTACCTGCACGCCACCGGCCGGAGAGGTAGAAGTGGTCGGCCAAGCGCTGGGACGCTGCGGCATCGCATTGTCGGTGCGCATCGGGCGCCACGCCGTCCGCGTGCGTTGGGGACAGACCACGCTTCGCGGTGCACTGTCGGTGGTCGTTCCGGTTGCACAGACCGTGACGCTCGACGCCCGCGCCCCAGTTGAAACGACGCCGCCCGACCCGCCGCCACCCGACGTTGGCGTTCGCAAGCGCGTCGTTCGGCCGACGCCCCGCACGTCAAACAAACGCCTCGGGTGGACGCTCGTTGTCGGTGGAACCGCCGCGGCCATCGCCGGCACCGCGCTGCAAATCGTTGCGCACAACACGGCGCAAATCCCCCGCAACCAGCCGTCGTCACCGACCGTCACCGAAGCGCAAAGCCTCGAACAAAGTATGAAGCGCGAAGACCTCATCGGTGGTTTGCTGATTGGAGTTGGTGGCACGGCGATCGCCACGGGCATTATCACGCTCATCCTCGATCGCAAACGCACCGCCGCGTCGCATTCAACGGGCCTTCGCGTCACTCTCGTTCGCGATGCCTCGGGCGCCGCCGTCCCCAGCCTCGCGCGCGCCTGGTCGTTCTAGAATGATCGGCGAAGCCCCCATTCACCGCGCGGAGCGCTGCCCCTGCTGCGAGTCTCCCGCGCCTCAAACCTGGCCCGCGCTGGTATCCCCGTTCATCGCAGAATACGTGCTCCAGTCTCCGGTAAGCCTCTGCTGGCTGTGCGAATGCCCCTCCTGTGGCTTTAGGTTCTTCGATCATCGCTACAACGAAACCGAGCTCGCCCGCCTTTACGGGAAATACCGCGGGCCCGAGTACTTTCAGGTCCGCCACAAGCACGAATTCTGGTACACGCGGCGGCACAATGAAACTCACAGCGCCGACCAAACCTGCGCCAAGGCGCGGCAGCAATTCCTCGAAGCGTATCTCACTCTGCATCTCGACACGTCAGGACTTGGTCGCATTCTGGATTATGGTGGCGATCGGGGGCAGCTCATTCCTTCCGGCATGGGAACGGAACGACACGTGTTCGAGGTCTCGGACACGGAGCCTGTGCCCGGCGTGCGAAAGATTTCTCGTGAGACGGACCTCGAACCCGGCTCGTACGATCTCGTGGTCCTCAGCCATGTCCTCGAGCACGTTCCGAAACCCGTCCCCATGCTAGCGACGCTCCGGGATCTGCTCCGCCCCGGATCTGCCCTCTACGTGGAGGTGCCTTGGGAGCGCTACAGCCTTCGATTCACCGGCGCCACGAACTACCTTCGCCGGCTCACTCAACATCCCGGCCTCCTCCGAGCCGCCGATTTTTACGCGACCGCTTTCCGCACGACCTTCGGGTTCATTCCGCCCCTGGGTTTCCCGAAACTCCACGAACACATAAACTTCTTCACCCCAGAATCGCTCGATCGGGCTTGCCGCAGAGCTGGGCTCTGTCTCACAACGTGCGAGCAGAAAAGGCTTCCCAGGGCCTGCGGTCGGGTGGAAGTCCTTTCAGCCCTCGCGCGCCCCTCATGACGAATTTTTCCGACGTCGCGCCGTTGCCGACGACGCGAATCATTTGTCGACCAGGAGCCAATCGCGCCGAATGTCGCTCTTGTGGGTGCGATACCATCCGGCGAGGTCTCGAATCGCGTCGTCCAGCGCCGTGAAGTGGACACCCGGCATCCGTTGCCGAAAACGCGCATTGTCGCCACTGTATTCGATCCCGAAGCCGTCCTCTGCGACCAAAATCGGAACGTCTTTTCGCATGAGAATCCGCACCCGCTCTGCAATCGCGTATAAGTCGACCGCAAAGTCCGGCGTGACGTTGTACGCGGTCTCAGATCCCGGTTCGGCGAAAAATCCCTCGATGATGGCCGGGAGGTCCTTGACGTAGAGGTAGTCGAAGAGGCGGCGCTGGCGAAGCGTGATCGGGAGGTCAAAAAGCGCCTTGCAAATCGCGTTCGAAATAAATCGGATCGAATAATCTTCATACGCGCCGAACACACCAAAAAGACGCAGCTCCGTCATCTGCGCGTTCCGCTCAGCGTATTTCGCGATAATGTACTTCGAGAAGCCGCCCTCATCCGCCGGAACGTGGGTGTCGAAGTACGTCTCCTTCATTTTTGGAACGTAGTGTCGAAGATCGTAAACGAGACCCGAGCCGAGGATGATCATCCGCTGGGATGGGCGCAGACACCGCGCAAAATTGAAAAACATCCGACAGTTCTTGAAGAGCTGGTTTGACGGATCTTTCGAGGCACGATGCCCCGGCTGTACGGCGCCGTGAACGATCACGTCGACCGGATGGTCCGCCAGGTACCGCTTAACCGCCGACGCGTCGACAAGGTCAAGCTCCGCGCGCGTGGGTGCAAGAACTTCGTACCGCGCGGCGAACGCCTCCACCAAATGTCGCCCGATAAAGCCGCTCCCGCCCGTAATAAGGACCCGCGGAGCGCTCATCGGCCACTCTGCGTTCTATGAGCGCCCGTGCGACCGTCGTGTTCAGCGGCCGCGCGAGGCGCGTCGTTTTCAAAATTCAACCGCTCCTTTTCGACGACAGGCGGAATCTGTCGAACCCGCGTGTAAATGGCGCCGATATACTCGCCGACGATACCGACAAAAAAGAGCTGCACCGACGCGATAAAGAAAAACCCGATTAGAACCGGCGCGAACCCGAGCTGAAACTGATCCCAAAAAACCAGCTTCGCGATGAGGTAGCCGATCGAGAGAAAAAGACTCAAGGCCGACATCGCGAAACCAAACATCGTTGCGAGGCGAAGCGGCACCTTCGAGTGGTTCGTCATCCCGAGCATCGCCATGTCGAAGAGGGTGTAAAAATTGTTCTTCGTGAGTCCGCGTTTTCGGGCGGGCATGTGGAATTTGACAATGGCCGGCTCGAAGCCAAATTCGCCGACCAAGCCTCGGAAGTACGGGTATGGATCGCCAATCTCGCGCATGAGGTCAAGGACCTTTCGGTCGTATAGTCCGAACCCGGTCGCATTCTTCACGATGCGGATGTCCGAAATCTTGCCAAGGAGCCGGTAGTACGACCCGCGTAGAAACGCCATCACGCGCGATTCCTCACGCGTGTCGCGCACGGCCATCACAACTTTGAACCCCTCTTCCCACTTCTTGATAAATTCGGCGATGAGCTCGGGCGGCTCCTGCAAATCGCTCGCGGCAATCGCCACCGCATCCCCGCTTGCCTGCAACATTCCGTAATACGGCGACCGAATGTGTCCAAAATTGCGCGCGTTAAAAATGACCTTGACCCGCTTGTCGTTCGACGCGAGCCCACGCAAAATCTCTGGCGTCCGGTCGGTCGAAGCGTTGTCGATAAAAATCATTTCGAATTCATAAGCCGGGAACTTCTCGATAACGTTTTTGACCCGCTCATAACATTCGCGGACATTCTCCTCCTCATTGAAACAAGGGAGAACGACGCTTATCCGTTTTGGCACAATCAACCTTTCTTTCAGCGCGGGGCCGGAGTTTCTGATGATCGCATGGTCTCGTCAAGTCACTTGCCGATAGCCGTCGCCACACCCATCGCGATCGCACGACAGATGCGCCGCTCGGTTCTGGACTCATGCTGTCGTGATGCCCCGCGACGGCGCGCAACCGCCAACGAATCGCGACACGTTTAATCTAACGATCGACAGCGTCCGTTGTCAGCGCTGGTTTCGCTACATGGCCAATCGACTCGCGAATCGGGATCGCGGCGTTGGCAAGCGCGATGCTTAACCTTGGGGCGGTTGGGACAGCTCAACCTTTACCCATAAGGAGAAAACGAATGAGAAAGACAATCACATACAAACGAATCACGGCTCTCATCCTTCCCGTTGCACTGTACGGATGTGCGCAGTCTCACGACATGAGCGGCGGATCTGAGTCGACCGACGTTACCTACTCGCAAAGCAACCTCGAATCCGGCAACGTCCCCGAGACCGACTCGACAACGCCGACGACCGGCGATTCTGAGGACGATGCCGACGCGAACGCGAACCCCGACGCCGACCCGAATGCGTCGGACGACGGCGATCACGCGGGACACGAAGAAACGGTGCCGCAACCGACGTGCGGAATGCCAAAGCATGTGCTTGTGCAGATCCTTTGGGGCAACATGCCGGGCGGAGCGACACCGACCGCGTCGACCGATTGGACGGGAACATTCGCCGGCTCGAACGGCGCCGTCGCGAAACCCGTGCGCGCGATTCGCTTCGAATCGGAAGACGCAATGACAGGCGAGTTCGAAGGCGGCTTCGGATGGAAGTCGTCGACGAAGCCCGCGATGGACGGCGTCCTCGCGGTCGTTGGGTTGCCGCCGCCTCCGTCGCCGGAGATTTCGCCCGTTCCGACGCCGACGGTTACATTTACGACGGCGCCGCTCACGGTTTCGTTCCAGGCCGACGAGCTCGTCCGCTTGAACCAAGTTTACAAAGTTGACGACCAAGGCAACGTGGTTTCATTCCGCGCGATCCCGCTCGGACGCTGCCCGCACGGTTTCTTGCGCGGTCACTGGACGCGCATCGACGCGAAAGGCGGCATCTTCCGCGGTCAGTGGTCGGGGCCGATGGGGCGCGTGCGCGGGTTCGTCGAAGGAATCTGGGGACAGCGCGCATCGGGCAAGAAAGTGTTCGTGGGACGCTTCATCTCGCTCTCAGGAAAAATCCGAGGCAAGGTCGCGGGGCATTACGAAGACGGTGTTTATCGCGGCGTCTGGACGCGAAATGGCAAGGTGCGCGGCGTGCTCCGCGGGCATTACGCCGAGGCGCCCGCGCTTTCGACCGACGCGAGCGTCGAAGCGAACCGTCCGCGCGGCTTCTTCGGCGGCGAGTGGCTGAAATTCTGCTCGAAGTACCGCCGCTGCGAGGCGACCGTGTCGTCGGGCAGCTCGTCGGACGACGTCAATTCAAACGACATGGCGATTGAAGAGTTCGCGAGCGAAGCGACCTCGACAACCTGCGCCGCGCAGTAAGCGAATCGACCAGCCTACCCTTCCATTCCGTGATTCCGGGATGACGGGCGAGATTTGAGTGGGGCGGGCGGGTTCTGGGCTCGCTCCGGCTCGCAAAAGTCCTCGGGTCTGACATTAAATGTGAGTCTGCACGAAATCAATCAAACATCATGAGAACGGCAATTTCACGCCCCATCGGCACCTCATCCCCTCCGGACGCGAGCCTCCGCTTGCCCAATCCCCACCCGCCCAACCAGAATCCGGCCGTTTTCCTGGAACGGCGGTTCAAAGTCTTGGGGGTCGATCGAACGCTGGCCGACACCCAACGGGTGAACTCCTCGTACCGCCCTCAAGCCC
>JACPTQ010000036.1 GCA_016192705.1 Deltaproteobacteria bacterium
AACGAACCAGGTCGCGCTCGCGTGGTCCGCGCCTCCGGGCGGCGCCGGGAGCTACAACGTCTATCGAGGCACGGCGACGGGCGTCACGCGCTTTGCGGGCGCCGACGCGGGGTCGACGACATCGACGACGTTCACAAACACAGGGCTTTCAAACGGCACGCCCTACTTCTTCGTCGTAACCGCGGTAAACGACGCCGGCGAATCGGCCGAATCGTTCGAAGTGACCGCGACACCGGGCTCGTCTTGGACGGTGCAATTCGGCACAACGGTCGCGGATTCAGTGGCCGGAGTCGGAGTCGACACCTCCGGGAATATCTTCGCATACGGGCAGACAGACGGGACGCTCGACGGAACGAACGCGGGCGGAACCGACATCTTTATTCGGAAATATAAGCCGGACGGCGGGTTCACGTGGGGTGTTCAGCGCGGGACCTCGGCGAACGACACCGCGGCCGCTTATTCAGCGGCCGTCGATCCGACCGGTCACGTTATGGTCGCGGGCCACACCACCGGTATTCTCGTTTCCGGAGAAGACGCCGGAAAGGTGTTTCTCCTCAAGTACGATTCGAGCGGAACCATGGTTTGGGAACGACAGTTCCGCGGTACAGGGACGGCGGCCGAATCAGACGCGCCGCGTGGCGTGACCGTCGATTCGGTCGGCGATATCTATATCGCCGGATTCTCCGCGGGTGGGATCGACGGTGTCGCTTCGGCGGGTGGAAACAACGACCCGATGCTTGTCAAATACTCGAGCGCTGGTGCGCGGCAATGGACGCGGCTCATCGGCACGTCCGGGTCAAACGAATATGCCTACTCCGTCGCCGTCGCGTCGAATGGGGATCCCGTCATCACCGGCTTCACGACGGGGAATTTGGTCGGCGGTGCGTACGCCGGGCAGGCGGACATATTCGTCGCGCGGTTTGATTCGAGCGGCACCGAGAAATGGCGGCGTCAATACGGCACGACGACGTACGATTATGGCGTTGGAATCGCGATCGCGGGCGTTGCTGGTGACATTTACGTATCCGGCATGACGCTAGGCGGACTGAACGGTCAAACGAATCTCGGGGGATGGGACGCGGTGCTCTTGCGGCTGGACTCCGACGGCGGGCACGTTTGGACGCGCCAGTACGGCTCCAGCGCGAACGACTATGGAGGCTCAGTCGTCACCAACGCCGTCGACAGTATCTTTGTGGGCGGTCGAACAGATGGAAACCTTGACGCGGGCGGGGTTGGCGGTGGAACGGACGTCTACGTTGCAAGGTTCGACACGGACGGTGGGATCGTTTGGATTCGTCAGAGCGGCACGAGCTTAAACGAAGACGGGCCTGGGATTGCGCTCGATCCGTTCGGTTTCCTATATGTTGGCGGAAACACTTACGGCGGGCTCGATGGGAATCTGCACCAGGGAAGCACGTCGTTCAGCGACGCGTTCATCATGAAGTTCTCGACGGGCGGCGTTAAGCAGTAACGCAACAAGAAAAGACGCGGCGCGTTGACAAGAGTTAGCGGGTCCATTATACGAAGAACGCTTTGTGAGTTCGGTGGGTTATGGGGGCGCTGAACGGTGTAGGATTCGCATGGGAGGACGCGGTGCCCATCATTAAACCGGTGAACCCTGACGGGACCGACCCGTCGCAAGCGACTTGGTCGCGGCGTGATTTCTTTGCGCTCACGGGCTGGGCCGGGTTTTTGGGCGGCATCTCTGCGGGCCTCCTCGCGTTTGGGCGATTCATGTTCCCGCGCGTGTTGTTCGAGCCGGCGACGGCGTTCAAAGCTGGCTTTCCAGTCGAGTACAGCTCGGGCGAGGTCAGCGAGCGGTGGATCAAGGCACAGCGCACGTGGATCATCCGCGATGGAAAAGGGTTCTGCGCGATCGAAGCGAAGTGCACGCACCTCGGCTGTACGCCGCGTTGGTTCAAAGACGCAAACAAGTTTAAGTGCCCGTGCCACGGGTCGGGGTTCAAGGGGTTCGCGGAAGGGATGGATTCGGTCACCGTCGGCATCAACTTCGAAGGGCCGGCGCCGCGCCCGCTCGAGCGCATCAAAGTCGCGCTCGCGGAGGACGGGCAGCTGCTCATCGACAAGGGGCCACGGTTTCGGTTTGAGAAGGATGAGTGGGGGAAACCGGGTTCGTTTTTAAAGGTGGGTTGAGTCGATATGGCCGAGAACGAAAAACAAAGCCTCAAAGATAAGGTCTTCGAGTCGCAGGTGTGGCGATCGATTTTTCGCCACGGCTACGCCGACACGCACCGCAACCGCGTGCTCCAGGTCGCGGGCAACGTGTTTTTGCACTTGCACCCGACAAAAACGCGGCGCCACGCGCTTCGCATCCGATTCACGTGGTGCGCGGGCGGCGTCACGTTTTTGCTGTTTCTCGTGACCGTCGTCACGGGCGTCATCCTGATGTTCTATTACCGCCCAACCGGCGAGCACGCGTACATCGACATTAAGATGCTCGAGTTCGACGTGCCGTTTGGCATGGTCATCCGCAACATGCACCGCTGGGCGGCACACGCGATGGTCATCGCCGTCTGGGTCCACATGTTCCGCGTCTTTATGACGGGCTCCTACAAACCGCCGCGCGAATTCAACTGGGTCATCGGCGTCATTCTGCTCGTCTTGACGCTGCTTTTGTCGTTCACGGGCTACCTCCTGCCGTGGGACCAGCTTGCGATTTGGGCCGTCACGGTCGGCACGAACATGGCGCGCGCGACGCCGCTCCTTGGTCACGAGGGGCCGTTCTACGAGCTCGTTGGCGTCAACGCACGTTACGATGCGCGGTCGTTTCTTATCGCGGGGCAAGTCGTCGGGCCGCCCGCGCTGTTGCGGTTTTACGTGCTTCATTGCATCTTCATCCCGATCGCCGCGTCGGTCTTGATGATCGTCCACTTTTGGCGCGTGCGTAAGGATGGCGGTATTTCGGGGCCGATGTGATGGCGGACGCGAGCGGTACAGCGACAGCGGCAACGTCACCAGCGGTCGCAAAAGTCGGGGCGGCAGCCGAGGCGCGCGCGGTTTCCAAGGCCCAGGCGCCGGCGAAAACGATTGAGCTCGCCGACAAGGCGCACACGTGGCCGTACCTTGTGCGGCTCGAGTTTTTGGCCGGCCTCATCGTCATGATCGTTCTCACGGTTTGGTCGATCGCGCTCGATGCGCCGCTCGAAGAAATTGCGCAGCCAAACCGCACACCAAACCCATCCAAGGCGCCGTGGTACTTCCTCGGGCTGCAAGACATGCTCGTTTATTTCGACCCGTGGCTCGCGGGCGTCGTCTTGCCGTCGCTCATCATTGTCGGCCTTATGGTCATCCCGTACGTCGACGTGAATCCGAAAGGGAATGGTTACTACACCTTCAAATACCGGAAGTTCGCAATTTCGACCTTCATTTTCGGTTTCTTCTTTTTGTGGATCGTGCTCATCGTCATGGGGACGTTTTTACGCGGTCCGGGGTGGAACCTCTTCGCGCCGTGGGATTATTGGGACCCGCACAAAGTCGTCCCGCTCACGAGCGTTGATCTTTCTGAATTCCTATTTGGCATCCCCGCGTCATCCGCAGGCGGCGTCCTGTTGGGGCTCGCGGCGATCGGCGGATGGTTCTCGCTCGGTGCGGTTTTCTACATCTGGAAACGAAATTCACCAACGATGAAGAAGCTTGGGTTCGTGCGCTATGCGATCGTGGCGGGGCTTTGGCTCACCATGATGGCGTTACCCGCGAAGATGGTGCTGCGCATTGGCTTCAACATCAAATACGTTCTCGTCACGCCCTGGTTCAATATATAGGTCGATTACTTAGCGGTGAGGCCGCCAAGGTTCGGGACGCCAACGCCCGGCGTCGTGTCTTCATCGCCCTTCTTGAACACCGTGAAGTACAAAACGATTCCCGTCGCGGCCAGCGTTCCAACGGTGATGAGCGACCAAACCCACCCCTTTTCGTACCACTTGGGTTTATAGACGGCCCGCACCCCGTTTAGCTTCGCATCGGTCATCACCTTCGCGAGCCGCGTCTCCATATCCTTGCGGAACTTGTCTTGTTCTTTTTTCAGGTCGTCGATCACCTTGTTCTGCGATTCGTCCGACTTCTTAATCTCCTGAATGCGCGTATCGAGCTCCGCGATGATCGCTTTCACCTCTGAAACGTCGCGCGCAAGCTGCTGGAAAAGCGACTCCGTCTTCGATGCGAGCTGCCGAATCTTGAACTCCGTGTCTTGAATTTCGTGCGGCTCTAAGATTGGCGCATGCTCCGCGAGAATCCCGTTCAGCATCTTGAGTTGCTTTGTTCGCAGCGACGCCGCCTCCTCCCACGGTTTCGACATCTCGGTCGTCGCCGTCGCCTGCTCAGCCTTCAGGCGCTCTTCCTCGGCCGCAAGCGGAGCCAGCTTCTCCTTGAGTTCCATCTTTTTCTTGAGCCGCTTTTTTGTTTCTTTTTTAGCGTCAAGCTCTTTAAGTTCTGCGGTCAGCGCCGCGCGGGAGCTCGCTATCTCTTTCACCCGTGTGTCGATCTTGTCGACCTTTCCCGTCAGGCCGCCGCGCTTTTTCTCCCGCTCCTTCGCGGTTGCCTCCGCGACTTCTGCCTGCACCGCGACCTCACGGATGTCGTTCTGCGCGCGCTCAAGGTTCTTCTCGCGCTGCGTGAGAACTTTGTCGTTCGCAATCTCGACGTTGATGGTTTTCAAAATCGTTGGGACCATCTCAAAGTTCCGCTCGTCGATGAACTTGTCGGCCTGCTTTCGCGCCTGCGCGAGCTTCGTGTCGTCCTGCGTTGGGTAACGCTTGAACCGCGTGATGTTCAGCACGATGTAAGGCGAATCAACAAAGTCCTCACCGTTCCTCGAATCGATGAGGCGATTGCCACGCATCTTGAGGTGCTCGATGAGTTTGTACGGATTGAGTTTCGCCCGAAGCGCTTTCGGCGCGTCGGCCGGCGGAATCGCGAGGAGAACGTGTCGCGTCGCGGTGAACAGCATCTCGGGCTTGTCCTTGTGCGTCGAATCCGGCGGATACAACGTGAAGGAGTACGACCACGTCTTCGTGCCGCCGCCCAGCGCGCCCAGCACTTGCGTAAATTTCTCGCCCGCCTGATCGACCATGTCTCTCTTGAGTGGGTCGAGCTTCGCGCCAAGTTTCGCGAGCGTCGCCTGCGAAACAATCGGCACGTCGTTCTTCGGAATCGCGCGGAAGTGCACCGTAATCGTGATCGCGCGCCCGCGATAAAGGAACGGCTGCACCGCCATCACGTTGTCAAACGACAAGAACGCGTGCTTCGACACCGATTCCTTAACATCGAGGACGCCCCTCAACTTCTTGTTGTCGTCAAGCACGCCGTCGATTTCGATTCCCATGACGACGCTGCGATCGCGAAGCCCCGGCAAATCGCGAAAGAAGACGGTGTCGAGGGCGACGGCGACGTAATGAACGTTTTGCGAGATGCCGGCCTTGACGTTTTCGCCTGGCTCAATCTGCGCAATCTTCACATCTTGTCCCGCTCCAGACGTTCGGAACGACGCGTGATTTCTCCAGTCGAGCGCCGCGGCGCCACAACCAACCGACAAGAGAACGAGCAACAGACCGGCACGCTTCATGGGCTTCCTCCCTCCGAGACCTATTCCCCCAGTCCTCCTGAATTATACGGAGAGAGCAAGCCGGAAGCCAGTCGCTCCTCGAAAAAAATCGAAGCGAATCGCACTGCCAATTTATCGAATCTAACGGCGCCGATTGGAATCAGCTTAGAGCTACAACGATCTCAGCCAGTGTCGCACCTTATCCGACACGGCCTCGGGAATGAATCCGAAGGCGCGTGCGAGCGACTCTGCGGGCGCGCTTTGCCCAAAAGTCTCGACGCCAACGTGAAGTCCGTCTCGACCCATGATGCGGTGCCATCCGACCGAACGCCCCGCCTCAACGACTGCCACACAACTCGCGCGCGGAATAAGCGCCTCCCGATACGCCGCGGGTTGCGCGTCGAAGAGCTCAACCGACGGCATCGACACGACGCGAACGCCGATGTCCGTGAGGCGTTTCGCCGTATCGATGGTGAGCGCGACTTCAGAACCCGTCGCGACGAGAACCACTCGGGGTGCCGCATCTTTTGTCGTCGCGCACGCTTCATTTTCAAACACGGTGTACGCTCCGCGCAGAACATCGGCGCGTTCGAACGACGCGGGGCGCTCGAGTGCGGGCAGTTTTTGGCGCGTCAGGCAAAGAACCGTCGGGCCGTCCGTTCGACGAAGCGCAAACGCCCACGCCATCGCGGTTTCGAGGCCGTCGGCCGGGCGAAAGAGCGTCACACCCGGAATCGCGCGCAACGCCGCGAGGTGTTCAACCGGTTGGTGCGTCGGGCCATCCTCGCCAAGAAAGATCGAATCGTGCGTAAAGACAAAAACCGAATGCGCGTGCGAGAGCGCCGCGAGCCGAATGGCCGGGCGCATGTAATCCGCGAACTGCAAGAACGTCGCGCCAAACGGGATGAAGCCACCGTGAAGCGCGATGCCGTTCACAATGGCGCCCATGGCGTGCTCGCGAATCCCAAAGTGAATGTTGCGCCCCGTCGTCGCGGAGAGATTTCCAGATTGCCCGTCGCGCACACCGAACGATCCGCCACCATCGATCAAGGTGAGCGTCGATGGTTCGAGATCGGCCGAACCCCCAACGAGTGCCGGAACGGCTGCCGCCGCGCGCTGGATCACCTTCTGCGAGTGCTGGCGCGTCGCCAGAGCCGCACCCGCAACGCCTTCCGCTAACCGCGCTTCGATGTCCTCAGGGACTTTTCGCTCGAGATGTGCATCGAGCGCCTCCGCAAGCGCCGCGTGTCGCCGCCGCCACTCAGCGTACTTCGCGCGCCACGTCTCCGCAGCCACGCGCTTCTCCTCGCCAACCCGCGCAAACACGGCGCGCACATCGTCCGGCACGAGAAACGTCGGCTCAAGCGGCCAACCGATCGCTTCCTTGGTTCGCCGCGCCTCATCACCGCCGAGCGGCGCCCCGTGCGCCTCCGCTGTGTTCGCCTTCCCCGGGCTACCGCGCCCAATCGTCGTTCGCGCGATAATG
The DNA here is from genome assembly GCA_016192705.1 of Deltaproteobacteria bacterium. Lineage (GTDB taxonomy): Bacteria > Myxococcota > JACPTQ01 > JACPTQ01 > JACPTQ01 > JACPTQ01. Next base: position 7,047 of record JACPTQ010000036.1, read on the forward strand.
AGCGACGGCCTCCCATCCACACCGGCCGCTTGCGCCCGCGCCGCACTAAGCGCCCGCGCAACATCGGCCGCGCTGTGCCCATCGATTCGCGTCGTCCACCACTCATAAGCTTCGAACCGCTTCGCCACATTTTCGCTAAACGTCAACGCTGTGCTGCCAGCGATCGTGATCTTGTTGTCGTCGTAGAAAAAAACGAGGTTCGAAAGCCGCGCGTGCCCTGCGTACGACGCCGCCTCCGACGCGACGCCTTCCATCAAATCGCCGTCGCCGGCGATGCCATAAATCGTGGTGTCGAACGGCGCGAAATCCGGCGTATTGAATCGCGCGCTCAGCATCCGCGCGGCGATCGCCATACCGACCGCGTTTCCAACCCCCTGCCCGAGCGGCCCCGTTGTGACTTCAACTCCGGGCGTAAGATGGTTCTCGGGGTGACCTGGCGTCTTGCTGCCAAGCTGTCGAAACGCCCGCAGATCGTCGAGCGTCAACGCGTAACCGAACGCGTGCAAAAGCGAGTAAAGGAGCATCGAGGCGTGCCCGTTCGACAAAATGAACCGGTCGCGCCCAATCCACGCCGGGTCGCGCGGATCAAAGCGAAGCGCGTCGGTCCAAAGCGTGAACGCCAGCTCCGCGAGCCCCATCGGCGCGCCTGGGTGCCCCGATTTCGCTTTCTCCACGGCGTCGACCGCCAGCATCTGAATCGTCTGGACGCAACGTTCCCGTAGTTTTGGGTCGAGATCGGCCGTCTTCATGCGCTCTCCTTTGTTGGAGACGCTTCGGATACCAAGCGCGACGGTCCTCCGTCAAACGCGCGACTACAAGGTCACGTACGCGCTCGTGAAGCACATTTCGTCTTCGGTGCCCTCACCCCATCTGACGGGTTCGGTCCGACTCGACGTATCGAACGTGCACGTCAGCCTGAGAACGTCCCCCGATTCCATGCGTATCGGTTGCGAATAAAAATAGAAAAGCTGCCAATCGAAATCCCAGCGCGGCACGTCGATCACGCACGCGGTCACGCCCGCCCGCACGCGTTCGACGCGCAACTTCCGCCCGAGGCGATGCATATGCGGAATAATCCCGTGCAGCGTAAACCCCAGCGGCGCTGGCGTCTGAACCGTGGTCGACACGCTCGCCTGACCCGGCGCGAGCACCATTTCGTAATCGCCCGCGGGAATCATGTACGCCTCTTTGTCGACCGAATCGGCGAGCTGCATATCGAAACGCGTTCGATCGGGCGTGACTCCCGCCTTGGTGTTGTAGTGAACTTGGATGATGAGTTTTCGCCCTTGCGCAAGCCGAATCCCTGTTCCGTCCGGGTAACGGGTCGCAGGCATCCCTGGCGCCCAGCCGGCAACGGGCAAACCAGAAATCCGTGGGCCGCCGAAGCAGGTGTAGCCCGGCCCCGCTTCGCGGCTGTCGAGGCGCACCGCCTGAGCCTCGGCGCTCGCGTTTTGCGGCGCGTAAACAATGACGTGGTGCACGATTGCGGTTGCACCAGGGCGCACCTGAACGCCCGTCAAGAAGCGGTCGGTCGCAAAGGCCGGGTCAACAACAAAACACCGATAGTCGTCGTCGAGCGCGGCGTTCGGTGTGTAATCAACCCCGATGTCGATCGACGCGCTCACGCTGGGAAGCGCGCGCTCGGGTGGCGTCGGAAGCTCCGGCGCTCGCTTTGGGTCCCCGGGCAACTTCCCGTCGTCAAACCAGCGGCCGATGGTCGCAATCTCCATGTCGGTCAACCACATCGCATCTTTGTACGTGTTGCACGCGCCCGTGTTGTCCGCGAGAAACGGTGGCATGATTCGCGTCTGTGTCACATGCTTCATCTTCCCCGCGCGTTCGGCGACCGCTTCGTACGTATCAAGCGAAAACGGTGCGATGCCGCCCGCGCTATGACAGCCGACACAATTCTTCGCGAGAATCGGCGCGACGAGCTCGTAATAGCCCTCGGGGATCGGCTCGTGGTGCGGCGCCGAACCACCGCAAGCCGTGATGCCCGCGACGCTCACCGAAAAGATCGCCGCACCCAAATGTATCTGGATTCGCTGGGGTTGCTGAAGATGCGCCACGATGCTGACCCTCCTCATCCCATGACGTAAAGCACACATTGTAGACGATTTCGGTACATATTGAAACCGCCGCGGCGCGGCTTGTCGAATTCAGTGCCGACGACTACGCTCAAGCAGTCTCGATAAAACCGATGTTAATCTATCGCGCCCTTCGCAAATTTCTTCGCTTCGTCGCGCGCGTCTTTTTTCGAGACGTCGACGTCGTGGGACTCGAGCATGTTCCCGACGAAGGCGCGGGCGCCGTCATCTTTGTCGGCAACCACCCGAACTCGCTCATCGACCCCGTCCTCATGATCGCGTTTTCGGGCCGCATCATGCACTTCGCCGCAAAAGACACTCTCTTCCAAAGCCGCCTCCTCCGCCTCTTCCTTCGTCCATTGGGCGCCGTGCCCGTCGCACGCCGCGCCGACCACGCCGACGGGGCAACCGCGCTCGCCAACGACCTCGCCTTCGAATCGATGTGGGGCGTCCTCGCGAAAGGCCGGGCGATCGGGGTTTTCCCCGAAGGGCTTTCGCACGACGGCGCCGAGATCGCGCGCCTCAAAACCGGCGCTGCCCGCATCGCCCTCGGATTCGCCGCGCGTCACCCCGACGCCCCGCTTCGCATCGTGCCGTGCGGACTCACGTACGTTCGTCGCAAACGCTTTCGAAGCCGCGCCCTCATTCAGTTTGGCGCGCCGCTCTCGATCGACGCCGAACGCTCCGCGGCCTTCGCGAAGGACGATCGCGACGCCGTTCGCTCCCTGACCGCCGACATCGAAACCGCTCTCCGCGCGCTCACCGTCAACGCCCCCGATTGGGAAACGCTCCGCGTGCTCGACGGCGTGCGCCGCCTCTACCAACCGCCGAACGTCTCGCTCCCCGACCGCGTCGAGCTCCAACGCCGATTCACGACCGTTTATCAAACCGTCAAAAACGAACCGATCGTCGCGGACCTCTTTGCCCGCGTCGCGGCCTACATCGATCGCCTTCGCGAATCGGGACTCACGGACCGCGACTTGCGGCGCACCGCAGCCCCACGCGATGCGGCCTGGCGCGTGCTGCGCCACCTCGTCTTAATTCTCGTTTGGGTTCCGCTCGCGCTCCCGGGCGCCGTCTTAAACGCGCCGGTCGGCATCCTCGCGGTGTGGGCCGGCCAAAACTTAACGCCACGAAAAGACGTCATCGCGACCACGAAGCTCATCGCGGGGCTCTTCGGCTCCTTCCTCGTTTATGTGGCCATGATCGTGGCCACGGCTTATTGGGGAGACGCCGCGTTCGCCGTTCTCGCAGCCGTCGCAATTCCCGTCACCGGCATCGCAACGCTTCGCGTGCTTGACCGCGGCCCGCTCCTCATCCGTTGGTTTCGCACCTTCGCGCGCCTTCTCAACCTCCACGACGAAATCGCCGCACTTCGCGCCGAACGGGCAGAGCTCGAAGCCGACGTCGTCGCCGCGGTCGATCGCTTCCGACCGGCCGACATGATCCCGCTGTTCCCGCGTGGCGCGGCCGCATCAAATCCACCGAGACCGCCCGCATGACGCCCACCGTCGTTCTCCTTCACGGCCTCGCGCGATCGCACCGTTCGATGGGAAGCCTTCGCCGCGCGATTGAAGCCGCTGGCTTCCAAACTTGGTCGCGCGGATACCCGTCGCGAAAGCTCAGCGTTGTCGAAGCGGCGCGCATTGTTGCGAAACAGATTCGTGACGAAGTCGGAGACGGGCCGGTCCTGGCCGTCACCCATTCGCTCGGCGGCATTCTCGTGCGGCATATGGGTTCACTCGTCGCGTGGCGTGGCCTTGTGATGCTTGCGCCCCCAAACGGCGGAAGTCGCGTCGCGCTTCGTTACCACGCGCACCCGCTCTACCGCTGGTTTTACGGCCCCGCGGGAAGCGACATCTGCGACCCGTCCGCATGGCCACCGCCTCCGACGCCGTTCGCCGTTATCGCCGGCACGAAAAGCAGCTCGCTCGGAAACCCAACCAGCTGGTTTACGCATTCGCTCCGCCTCTTCGGCCCCGACGAACCAAACGACGGCACGCTTCTCGTTGACGAAACGAGACACCCCGCGATGGCGGCCTTCGCAACCGTCGACGCGAGCCACACGTGGATCATGAACCATCCCGAAACGCATCGGCTGGTCGTCGAGTTCTTGAGGCGCGGCGATTTCACCGCAAGCGCCGCCCGCGTCGCTTAGCAGCGCTTCCGGCCGACGACCGCCCAAACGCGGTGCGGAACAATGAGCGGCTCACGAGGAAACTTGGTCTGCAAGAGAACCTCGAGATCACTATCAAACGCCTCAACATCCGCATCGGAAAGAACACCCGAGCCAACGCCATTGCACGTTCGAATGCGCCCGCGCCACGCCTCGTGCGTGAACGGTTGAGCGTGGTCGTACACAAATTCAACAACGTTCGCGAAACCGGCTGCGGCGATTTCACCTTTGAGCTCAGGGTAATCACCCGAATGGTTTGCCATCGCCCACGTCGGATTCCATCGCAGCACAAGCGCTTCAGTTTCCCGCGCGACGGCGCTTTCAGCCGGCAAGTAATTGAAGTGCGCAACAACAAAGCGACCGCCAGATCTGAGCACCCGCATCGCCTCGCGCATCGCGGCCCCATGGTCGAGCCACGCCCAGCATTGGCACGCCGTAACGAGGTCAAACGATTCATTGGGCAAACCGGTCGCTTCCGCACGGCCAACAACAAACCGCGCCCGGGCCGAAAGTTCTCGCTCGTGGGCCAGGCGCTCTGCTTCGGCGATCTGATTCGCCGCGACGTCGACGCCCACAACCCGCGCACCCCGCGCCGCGAGCTCGAGCGCCACAACACCCGGCCCAGTCCCGACGTCGAGCGCGTCGATCCCGTCGAGCGCGACGACCTCTGCGAGCCGATCGAAAAACGACGACGGGAATCCCGGCCGAAAACGCGCGTAGTCGCCACTCCGACGGCCGAAATCAACACGGGCCATGCGAAAGTGATATCAGATTTGCGAGGATAAAATGAGACGAGAGTTTTTACGCGGCGAGTCGCTTTTGCAGGCGGCGCTCAAATCGCATGCGTGTCGCGCCCCAAACCCGGCGCGCCTCCGAGCGAAGCAAGAGTCGCGCGAACCGCAAGTTCCAACGAATGCGGCGGATCTTGTCAAACACGAACATCAGGTTCTCCTTTCCAGTCACGGTCACGTAACAATGCATCCCGTTGGCCAGCTAATTCCCCCGTGAATTCAACCTGCTGGCACGCGCATGGGAGCCACCGGTGCGAAAATCGCCATCCCGTGCGAACGCCGGTTCGCAGAACCCGCTCCTGCGATCAACCGCCGCGGAACATCCAACGAAATCCCCCACGCGCGTTTGCGTGGACGGCGTCACCAAACTTGCGGACTTCTGCAAGGCGAGCCGCATCGAGCGGACCGTTCAACGTGGCCTCGACGTTTTCGCGAATCTCTTGCAACGAACGCGCGCCACACATTACGGCGTCCACCGACGGATGACCCAGCGCGAACCGATAGCACTCGCCCGCTGTCATCGGCGCGTCGAAGCCAGCCGTGGGAAGCGACTTCAAAAGCATTCCCCAGCGCGTCGCCGTGTAGCCGATGATCGCGGGGCGCGAATCGCCGAGCGGATCAAACACCTCGCGCTCCGCGCCGCGGTGTGCCGCGTTGTACCGGATCATCAGCGTATCGACTGGAAACTCTCGAGTGAGCTGCGTCGCGAGAACGCGGTCGTGGCAAGAGAATCCGATGGCACGGACTTTCCCTTCATCCCTGAGAGCAACGAACGTCTTCCACGTGTTGCCGGTCATGTGCCACCGTGCGCGCACCCAGCCGAGCAAAAACACGTCGATCGTTTCGACGCCAAGCGACCGCGATATCCGCTCGAAATCGCGGCGCACCCACCACCCGAACGGAAAGCTAACTTCTGTCACGATCACGATTTCGTTCCGGTGCTCAGCTTTGACGAGACGACGCACCCCCTCGGCCATCGGTTTCATCATGGGAACGACGAGAAAGGTGTTAATCCCGTGATCATAAAACGCGCGCTCGACATCCTCAGGCGTAATTTTGAGATTCTCGGGGTTGGCCCCAAAAATCGCGCCGCCCGCGAGAACGAGCGGCGATACTGAAATCCCCGTGCGACCGAGCGGACGAGGAGTTAAGCGCAATGCTTCACCCATGGCACACCTCCATCATTTGCAAACCCCGAGGGACTTCAAGACGTCGGGGATCTTACCTTCGGGACCGGCCGCGCACACCGGCGAAGCAACGCTCTCGGCGTCGGGCTTCCGGCCGTCGGCGATCAGCAGCTCGGCCAAAAACGCGCGCAACAGAATCTCAACGTTCCGATTCGGAAACACGACGCGCAAGATGTCGCGCTCTTCGAGCCCGCGTCGCAGCTCACTTTCCGCTTCTCGCGGCTTCTGCTCGGTCTCGAGCAACCGCGCATGGAAGATACGCGCCCGCGGATCGCGCGGATACTTTTTGACGAGCGCTGCGGCGTTCGCCAAGATGGCGCTGTCCGACTTCGGAAGCTGCTCGTCCGGGATCAAAAGCCGCGAATACGATTTAACCGCCGCGACGTCCCTGTACGAACCATAGTTCTTCGCAACCAGTGAAAACCCGACGACGAGAAGGAGCGCTCCCGCTGCGGCGACCGCGCGCGCGACCTTCTGGAACCTCGGGAACGGTTCGGTTTGCGGCCACGTCTTGAGAAGAACGAGGCCCATCGCAGCGCCGACAAGCGCACCACCCAAGTGCGCGGCGAAATCGATCTTGCCGCCGACCTGCGTTGCGAGCGGAATGAGCGACGGAATGAGGACGCGGACAAGCGGCATCTGCATCTGCGTGCGTGTGACGCCCGCGGGAAGCCGAAACGAGCTGACGAGCGCTGCCGCAAGAAGCGCCATGATCGCGCCCGATGCGCCGACCGAGACGATGTTGGGTGGATTTATGATGACCGAGAGCACGCTGCCGCCAAGAGCCCCAACGACAAAAAGCGCGACGAGCCACGCGCGACCGAAAAGCTTCTCGAGGACAATGCCCGCAAGGAAAAGCGCGACGCCATTGAAAACGAGGTGAATGATGTCGCCGTGCAAAAACGCGGCTGTGAAGAGGCGATGCCATTCGCCTTCCTGAAGGGCAGGGCGCACGACACCCCCCGCGGCAACGAGCGTGAGGATGTCTGGAGACAGAAGTCCCTTCCACGGGAGCACGCCGAAAACGAGTTCCGCTGTGAAGGCGAGCGCGAGCACCGCGAAGATGGAGATCGTGACCCACGGGCGCCGCGATGCTGTCGCGACGGCTGCTGGCTCCTCCCGAACGATTTCATGGTCGGCGCGACGCGGAGCAGCGAGAACGCGCTCGAGGTAACGCCGCCCCATAAAGACGCCACCCCATGGCGCCGTCGAAAAAACGTGGCCGCCCGTCGAGTCGATCGCCCACGCCGTAACTTGCACTTTCGCGAGTCCCGGCATTCGGCGCGACAGCGCCTTAAGCCGCGCACGCGCTTCGTTCGAGTCGGCGCCCGGCCCAACTTCCCACACCTGAATTCCAACCGGTTGCTTGGCGCCAAAGACAGTCCCCGTGTGGGCGAGACACCGCTTGCCGATTTCGACAACGGTGGCGAGCTCAAGACCGAATGTGCGCGTCGGATTCGCCTCTCGATCTACGACGCAGATGATTTGAAGGCTCATCCCGTCCGACTTCGTGAGAATGCCGTCGCACGCATCGGCGAGCGCTTGCGCCTCGGGCACGGTGCCGCGTTCGTACCCGCGCTCGGCGCACATGAGTTTTGCGAGATACTCGGCCGTCGTCATTTCGCATTCCTCATAACGTCTCCCGCATCAAAGACCGCGTCGGCCAGCCAAGAGTCGACCCGCGAATTGAAGTCGTCAAGCTCCCCGATGCGCGTGAACCAGAGCGTGACAATCCGACCGAGCCACATCGCAGCAATTTCGATGGAGGGCCCGCTCTTCTTGCTCCCGCCGTCACTCAACACCCACTCGGGACCGAGTCGCCCGGCCCGCCACGTTGTACGCCCACCAAGGCTAAGTGCGAATCTTCCCCGTTCGCGCGTGGCGGCATACCCAACGAGCGCACCGTCGCGATGCGGATAGGCGTCGGCGTCGATGAGCGCAACAGATACGCGCACGCGTTCGGCGCCGGTCTCGTCGATCGCCGTGCCTTCGCGCCACGATTGCCGCCCGTAACGAAATCGCCACCCGTCGGGCAATCGCAACCGAATCGTCGCCTCGCTGCCGCCGACACGTCCACCGTCGGGCCGAAAGCGCGCCTCGCCCCGCGTCTCGAGCGGACAAAACGCGTGAACCATGATTCCAATCGGCCCCGCAATGAATGAAAGCGTAAAGCCAACTGCGCTCACCACAATTCCAAAGTCTGCGGCGAGCTTGAGGCGGGTTCCGTTTCGATCGATTGCCCGCGCTTGAAGCATCGAAGACGCGACGAAGCCACCCACCGAGGCCGCGCCCACGCCCATAACAACAAAGAGCAGCGCATCAAGTTGCGTGCGCTCGTCAGGCGTCAACGCGCCTTTCAACGAAACCGCGAGCGCGCCGCCACCGCAGAGGACCGCCACCGCTGCGATGGCAATGACAGCGCCAGCTTTCGAGAGCGGACGTCGATCCACGCGCGGCCCCTACGACTCCGCGGAAACCGCGCGCACGTCCTTGGTTTCCGCGCGTGCCGCCCCACGTCCGCGCGCCGCGACCGCCGCAAGAAGTGGCGCAAGGTAGCGCCCCGTGTGGCTTCCCACGACACCCACAACGGCCTCTGGCGTCCCCTCGGCGACGACGAAACCACCCGCGTCACCCGCGTCGGGACCGAGGTCGATGACGTGGTCGGCAACCTTAATGACGTCGAGGTTGTGCTCAATGACGATGACCGCGTTCCCGGCGTCCGCAAGGCGATGAAGGATGACGACAAGCTTTTCGACGTCCGCCAGATGAAGCCCCGTCGTTGGCTCGTCAAGAATGTAGACCGTGTCTCCCTGCGCGCGCTGACAAAGCTCGGCCGCAAGCTTCACGCGCTGCGCCTCGCCGCCCGAGAGCGTCACGGCGCTTTGACCAAGCCGCATATACCCAAGCCCCACGTCGACGAGCGTGTCGAGAATGCGCGCGATGCGCCGGTGCGCCGCGAAAAAATCACGCGCCACCGCGACCTCCATGTCGAGCAGATCGGCGATCGATTTCCCGCGATAAGCCACGGCGAGCGTTTCGTCGTTGTAACGCCGCCCGCGACACCCCTCGCACGTCACCCACACATCCGACAAAAAGTGCATCTCGATGAGGTTCGCGCCGTAACCGTTGCACGCTGCGCACTGCCCGGCGTAGCTGTTGAATGAGAAGCGCCCCTTGTCGTACCCACGCACCTTCGCTTCGCGCGTGCGGGCGAAAACGTCGCGAACGAGGTCGAAGAGGCCGGTGTACGTCGCCGTGTTGGAGGTCGGCGAGCGCCCGAGCGGCGACTGGTCGATCGCGACGACCTTGCGAAGTGCCTTGTCCCGCTTGAACGCGTCGTGCGGGCCGACCCGTTCGCCGCCCAGCGGAATCCGCAAACTCTGCATCAGCGCACGCGCGACAGTATCGACGACAAGCGTCGATTTGCCCGAACCAGAAACGCCCGTCACGCACGTGATCGCTCCGCGACGAAATCCTGCCGCGACGCGTTTCAGGTTGTTTGCGCACGCGCCTTTCACGGCAAGGCCCGGCTTCCCCTTCCGTCGCACCGCGGGAATCGGAATCGCGCGAATCCCCGATAAAAACTCCAAGGTCTGCGAACGCGGTGCCGACGCAAGCCCGCGTTGAAGGAGCGCGCACGCACCGGAGAAAACAACTTCGCCACCGCGATCGCCCGCCCCAGGACCAAGATCGATGAGGCGGTCGGCCTCGCGAATTGTCTGCAAGTCGTGCTCGACGACAACGACGGTATTCCCAAGGTCGCGCAACCCTTTGAGCGTCTCAAGCAGTCGCGCCGTGTCACGCGGATGGAGGCCCACGGTTGGCTCATCGAGGACATACAGACACCCCGTAAGCCCAAGTCCAACTTGCGTCGCGAGCCGGATCCGCTGCGCCTCGCCGCCCGAGAGCGTCGACGCCGCGCGGTCGAGTGTCAGATACGCGAGCCCCGACGCAACGAGGAAATCGAGGCGCGAACGAATCTCGCGCAACACATCCGCAGCAATGGTCTCGCCCGTCGCGCCCAACTGGAGCGCACCCAGAAACGCCGCGGCCTCAGCCACGGTGAGGCGCGTGACATCAATGATGTGCTTGCCCGCGATCTTCACGGCGAGCGGCTCCGGGGCGAGGCGATCCCCGCGGCACGCGGCGCACACTTTCCCAAACCAATCAACGCCAAGCCCATCGCACGCGCGGCACGCACCGTGGTGAGAGTTAAACGAAAACGTGCGCGGGTGAATCTCGCCGCGTCGCTCAAGTCCGCAGGCAGCGCAGGAGAGCGTCTCCGTCAGCGCGATCGTTTTTTCGCCAACACGAAACACCGCGCGCCCCTTCGCAAGCCCGTACGCGGCCTCGAATCCCTCCGCGAGCCGCTTGCGCAACGTCGCATCAACGACGACGCGATCGATGACGAGATCGATTTCGCGCCGAACCGCGCTCGGATGGCGACCCGCATCGGCGATCTCCATGGCGACGCCATCGACCACAACCCGCTCATACCCGGCCCGCTCAAACGCCGCGGCCCGCGAGAAAACCGCCCGCGCCGTTTCGAAAACCGCCGGCCGCCCCACGCGAAAAAGTGGCGCCGCCAACACTCCGCGCTCACCCGCGCAACGCTCAACCACAAACCGCGCCGCCGCCGATGGCGTATATGCCGCAAGCGGAACGTCGCACCGCACGCAATGCGGCGTTCCAACGCGCGCAAACAGGATGCGCAAGTAGTCGTAAACTTCGGTCGCCGTCGCGACGGTTGAACGCGGCGTGCGAGGCGCCGTTTTCTGATCGATGGCAATCGCGGGCGCGAGGCCGTCCAACCGGTCGACCGGCGCTTTGTCGAGGCGCCCCAAGAAACGCCGCGCATACGTCGACAGCGATTCCACGTACCGCCGCTGACCCTCCGAAAACAGCGTGTCAAACGCGAGCGACGTTTTCCCCGACCCCGACACCCCCGTTACCACCGTCAGCGATCCCTCGGGAATGTCGACGTCGATCGCACGCAGATTGTGCTTCCGCGCCCCCCGCACGCGAATCCCGTGGTACGTCTCACCCGCTCCCGCATCCGCTCCCGCCCGCGCATCCGCATCCGCTCCCGCTTCCGATCCCGCAGCCGCACCCGCACCAGCTTCCTCCTTCCTATCGCCTTTTTCTTCTCCCTCCGATCTCTGTGCTCTCTGTGCCTCTGTGGTTACTCCCCTCTTCTCTTCTCTTCTCTTTTCCCCCAACACCCCTCGCAGCGCCCACCCCGTATGCGTTTCCGTCGCCGCGACTCCCTCCGGCGTCCCCTCGGCCACGACAAGCCCACCGCCCGCGCCGCCCTCCGGCCCCAAATCGATCACGTGGTCAGCCACCTTTACGACGTCCAAACTGTGCTCAATCACAATCACCGTGTTCCCGCGGTCCACGAGCCGCTGCAGCGCGTCCAAAAGGTGCGTGATGTCCGCCACGTGCAACCCCGTCGTCGGCTCGTCCAAGATGTAAAGCGTCTTCCCCGTCGCCGGCCGCCTGAGCTCGCTCGCAAGCTTCACGCGCTGCGCCTCGCCACCCGACAGCGTCGTCGATGGCTGCCCGAGCTCAACGTACCCGAGCCCAACGCTCGCCATCGCCTCCAGAATCGCCCGAATCTTTGGCAGATTCTCAAAGTGCGCCCGCGCGTCATCGACCGTCATCGCGAGCACGTCGCGAATGTTCTTTTCGCGAAACGCGATCTCGAGCGTCTCCGCGTTAAACCGCCGCCCCTCGCACGCGTCACACACGACCTCGACCGGCGCCAAAAACTGCAGCTCAATTTCATTCACGCCCGCGCCGCAACACTCCTCGCACCGCCCGCCCTTCACGTTGAACGAAAACCGCCCCTTCTTGTACCCGCGCGCACGCGACTCCGGCAGCGCCGCAAACAAGTCGCGGATCAAATCGAAGACCTTCGTGTAGGTCGCCGGATTCGAACGCGGCGTGCGTCCAATCGGGCTTTGATCGATCTCAATCAGTTTGTCGACCTGCGCAACGCCGTCGACACCATCCCACGGCACGCGTGGCGCCTCGCCGTCCGCATCGTCCGAATCGCAAAAGTCATCCCGCCGCCGCGCGAAACTCTGCTCGATCGCGCGACGCAAAACACCATCGATGAGCGTCGACTTCCCCGACCCCGACACCCCCGTCACCGCAACGAACCGTCCGAGCGGAATCCGCACATCGATCGATTTGAGGTTGTGCATACGCGCGCCTCGCACCACGAGCGCCGCCTCCGCTCGCGGCCGCCGGATCGCCGGCACCGCGATCGCAAGCTCCCCGTTCAAGCACTTCGCCGTTACCGACTCCGTGGTTCCATCCACCGCATCCCGCTTCAACGCCAAGACGCCAAGGCGCGAAGGCACCGTAACAGAAGCATCCGGCCTTTGCGTCTCTGCGTCTTTGCGTTGGATATTCACCATCTCCGCTGGCGGCCCTGCGAACGTCACCCGTCCGCCGAGCTTCCCAGCGCCCGGCCCAATGTCGATCACATGATCCGCCGCGCGAATCGTGTCGAGGTCGTGCTCGACAACAACCACCGTGTTCCCCTGATCGCGCAGCCGTTTCAGCGTCGTGAGCAGCCGCTCGTTATCACGGTGATGCAGTCCAATCGACGGCTCATCGAGCACATACAAAACCCCCCGAAGCCCCGACCCAACCTGCGCCGCGAGCCGAATCCGTTGCGCCTCGCCACCCGACAGGGTCGCCGCGCGCCGATCGATCGTGAGGTAGTCGAGCCCCACATTCATCAAGAAAGCGAGCCGGGTGCCGATCTCTTTGACGACAGCGCGCCCAATTGCCTCTTCACGTGCCGACATCGAAACACCGCCAAAAAACACCGCGCACTCGGCGATGGTCATCCCAACAACGTCAGCGATGTTTCGCTCCCGAAACGTCACCGCGAGCGCGTTGCGATTCAAGCGCCGCCCTTCGCACCGCTTGCAAACGCGCGGCTCCGCGCGCATGAACCGAAACGCCTCGGGTATCCCCTTGAGCCCCGCGTCCCACGTCAACCCAAGCCCGTTGCAGGACGCACATGCCCCCTGCGGCGCATTGAACGAAAAAAGCCGCGGCTCCATCTCAGCAACCGACCGCCCGCACTTTCGACACGCCCGCGCCGTCGCGTAGGTCGTGGCCTCCGCTCCCGCTCCCGCCTCCGCCCCCGCTCCCGCCTCCGCTCCCGTAGTCCTACTCGTCGTCGTTGTCGTGCGCGTACTCGTCTTCGTGCTCGTATCTTTCCGCTCTTCTCTTACATTCACCACGCCGTTCGCCATCAAGAGCGCCTTCTCCACCGCCGCCGCAAGCCGCGCCGCGTCCTCCCGCGTCACGACCAACCGATCAACAACCACCTCGATCGTGTGTTTCTTGTACCGCTCGAGCGCAATCTCCTCGTCACCCCGCTCATCATCTAGGCGCCGCGCTACGCCATCGATCCGCACGCGCCAGTACCCGTCCGCCCGCAGATTCGCCAACTCCTCGCGGTACTCCCCCTTCCGGTCGCGCACAATCGGCGCAAGCACCTCGACCATTCGCCCCGCAAAATCGACCAGCAAGCGTTCCGTAACGTCGCCAGGGCTCCGCGCCTCGATCGGAACTCCACACTTCGGGCAGTGCGGTGTCCCAAGCCGCGCGAACAACAATCGCAAGTAGTCGTACACCTCGGTCATCGTGCCGACCGTCGACCGCGGGTTTCGCCCCGCCGTCTTTTGATCGATGCAGAGCGTCGGCGACAGCCCATCGATGAGGTCCGCGGCCGGCTTCTCAATCAACCCCAGAAACTGCCGCGCGTACGGCGACAGAGACTCGACAAATCGCCGATACCCCTCCTTATAGATGGTGTCGAACGCGAGCGAGCTTTTCCCTGACCCCGAAACCCCCGTGATAACCGTCAGGCTCTCGTGCGGGATAACGACGTCGACCCCGCAGAGGTTGTGCTCGCGCGCACCACGGATGATGAGGTCACGCATATCGCCAAGTCTCTTGGATTTCGACCGCACCCGTCAAGATGCCTCGATCCCCGGAGAAGCAGCCAGTTCTCTTCTGTGCGTAGGGTCGGCAGGTGCCGCTTCGGCGCGCCGACGTCCTCGGGTCTGAACTAACCCGCACGACAGAGCCGCTGTTGAGAGGCAAGCGAAACCTTAGCGATTCCAACCGATACCGCGCTGCAGACCCTGCGCAAAGGTGGGGCTGCGGGCTCCGTTCCGTCGCCCTCGCCATTCCGCTCGCGCCGGCAAGCCGCTGGCTTGCCGACAGACTGCTCGCAGAATAGGCGCGCCTATGCGTGCCCCTGCCGACTCTACGCCAATCCGGGCTGACCGCTTCCCGGGGACATTTTTCTAAGGCTTGAGGGCGGTACGAAGGGTTCACCCGTTTGGTGTCGGCCAGCGTTCGATCGACCCCCAAGTCTCTCAACCGCCGTTCCAGGGAAACGGCTGGTTTCTGGTTGGGCGGATTGGGCAAGCGAAGGCTCGCGTCCGCAGGGGATGAGGTGCCGATGGGGCGCGGCATTGCCGCTCTCATGAGGTTTGATTCATTCTGTCCAGGCTCGCATCTAATGTCAGACCCGAGGACTTCCGCGAGCCGTAGCGAGCCCAAACCCGACCGCCCCACGCAAATATTTCCCGTTATCCGGGAATCAGGGGTCAAGACGCAGTATCTCGACGCTGGCCTATGGGCGCGTGTATGCTGACACTCGAGAATCGGGGCGTGGCGCAGCCTGGTAGCGCACCTGCCTTGGGCGCAGGGGGTCGTTGGTTCAAATCCAATCGCCCCGATTTCGTTTTACTCTCGCTCGACCTTCACTTCACACAAACCTTTCCCTTTGCGCGACACGCCTGAAACTTCGCGCAAACTTCCGCGCTCGCGCAGTCGTCGTCGGTCTTCGCAATGCACGTTCGGTTAGCCGAATCAAAGCGACACTGACCCAGGTTGTGACACGCCACCGCTATCCGGCAGTCTTTGTCGCCGGCAATAACGCAGATCCCATCGCGCTCGGAGCACGCGCCAACTTCGCGGCACAGGCTCGATGCCAGGCAGTCGCCGCGCGATGCCGCAACGCAGCGATCGCCACGCGCCGTGCAAACCCCACTCTTCTTGCACCAGAGCGACTCAAGGCAATCGGACGGGCGCACCGCAACGCATTCATTCCCGCGCAGTGAGCAATCGCCGCGATAACGGCAGCCGTTCGACGCGCGACAATCGGCGCCATCCGTCGCCACACACGCGCCCCCCTTGAGACCGCATCGCCCTTCAGCGCGACAAAACATCGAACGCCGACAGTCGGCCGCCGAAACCGCGACACACTCGCCACCGCCTTCGGCACACCGCCCCATAAGCGTGCATCGCTGCGACTTCGGACCGCACCCATCGTTGAAAACCATCGCCGGCACCATGCGGTAGTTGAAGTTCAGCGCGGGTTCACCCCCATCAGGGCCATCACCCACGGCCGGTCGAGTCGGCGGCGGCTCGGGCGCACCCTCACGCGCGGCGGTGGGCGTCTCTCCACGTCGTGGCTCCAACCCCGCACGTCGCGCACGGGAAATCGCCGCAAGATCTTCGAGGGTTAACGTCTTCAAGCCGCCATCGGGCAGCCGTTCCACGGCGTTTCGTGTTCGGCATCCAGAAACCGCGGCCAGCGAAACCGTCATCAGAATGACGCATCGTAACCACATCATGGGTACAATCGAACCCGGGCGCGCCGGATTGTCAATTCAAGGAACACCGGTCTCAATGCGAGTGGAATGCAGTCAGGACCAAAGACGTTGCCATCGATCGCAAACCAGGCGAAAGTACCGAGAAGCCAGGTTTGCGCCTGTAGCTCAGCAGGATAGAGCAAAGCAGGATAGAGCAACGGCCTTCTAAGCCGTAGGTTGGGCGTTCGAGTCGCCCCAGGCGCGTGTTTTCCATTCTGTGTTATAAGCCCCGCGGTTCGGGAGGAGAGACGATGTCCGACAAGACGCAAGCTGACACCAGCAAGTTGCACATCCAAATCGACGACGACGTCGCGAACGGTGTTTACTCAAATCTCGCGATGGTCAATCACACCGAGACCGAATTCACGTTCGACTTCATCTACGTTCAACCGCAGCAACCGCGCGCCAAAGTTCGCGCCCGCATCATCACAAACGCCAAACACACAAAGCGCATCCTCATCGCGCTCACCGAGAACATCGCGCGCTACGAGCAGCGTTTTGGCGTCATCGACGTCACCCCATCCCCTGGCGAACCGGAATACCACTAACTAACCCACACAATTAAGAAAAGGAGAGGACCATGTCGACGAAAAAGAAGAAACCATCAGGCCGTACCCGCAAGAAGTCCGTACGCCATCGCGCAAAACTGAAGCAGAAGGAAAAGAAGCGCCGCGCGCGCCTATTCGGTAAAAAAGCCTAACGCCCGCTCACTCACCCGTTCGGCAGGTTTCTGCGCCTCCTCCGCGCGATTCGCACGCGTTTATGCGCACAATGTAAGCGCCGTTTCTTGAAAGGGCTCGCCTCGGCTGCTACGTTGAATGAAGAGGCGAACCAAGGTTGGAGGCCCCGTCATGAGGGACAGAATAAAATGGCCGGCGCTCGCAGTCCTCGCGATCGCATCGCTTGTGGTTTGCTCAAAGGACGAGGCCGACCTTTCGAGCGTCACCATTCAACTGAGCGCGTACCAGCTCGCCGTCGGCGGCGTTCAAAAAGTAACCGTGACCGTCACCGCCAAAGACAAGGGCGGGAATTCCATGGGAACGTCAGAGGTGATGCGACTGTCTGTCTCCACGGGCACCCTGACCGACTTAACAGACAGCACGACGGGCACAAGCCTCGAAAAGAACTTCTCGTCAGGCGGAACTTACGTCGCTCAGCTTGCGTGCCCCGCAGCCCCAGTCGTCATCAAGCTCACGGCTTTTACCCGTTACAAAACCGCCGAGCAGTTTCTGACCTGTGTCGAGGACAACAGCGTCCAGATTACGCTTGCCGCGGGCGCGACCGCTTTGTCGTACAGCACGTCGACCCAACTGACGACAACGGTGACCGACTCGAGCCTCGTTTCGTCTGACGGCGGTTCGAATTCGAACAACAAGACGATCACGATCAGCCAAAACCCGGTTGCCGGCTCCTTTTCGGGTGCGGGAATCCCGGTCGGCGCAGAACAGACATCCGTTGACGTCCCCCTTTATGGCGGCGTCGGTTCGGTCGTGGTCACGTACACGGCGTGGAACAAAGGCGATCTCACCACGAATCTCACGTCGTGCATAAAGGGGTCTTCGAAATGTGCAACGCTGAACAACATCTCGATTCAGAACGGGCGGATCGTGCAACTCTCGTCAAGCATTTCGACGCTTACGTACGGCTCCACCGCAACGCTGACCGCTAATGTGAAGTCGGGCGGCGTCGGGGCGAGCGCGGTCCCCGTGAAGTTCGAGATGTACCAAAACGCGGGGACGTTTTCCGTGCCGGACGGCGGAAGCGGCATTACCGTCACGCAAAACACCGACAGCCAAGGAAACGCCATCGTCTCATTCACCGCGGGCTCAACAACGTACGCTTCCACAACGCTCCTCGCATCGATTGTGGGCGGCCTCACGAGCGAAGCCGACACCGAAAACATCGGCGTCGTCGAAGGGAAAACGCTCACGCTCACAACACCGGTTTCGCTGCCCACAAGTGGCGTCGGCGACATCTCGCTTCTTGTGACGCAGGGAAGCACCGACGGCGGAACGCCAGTCTCGACGCCGGTAACGATCCGCTTCTCGTCAACGCCCACCGACGGCGGCGGGGCGTTCAGCACCGATGGGATCGCGGCTTACACGGCGACGCTCGACAAGGCGACAACACAAGGGACCGGCGTCGTCACGGCGAAGTACAAGGCGGGGACCGTCGAAGGCGTGCAAACGGTCAAAGCGGAGATTGTTGGAAGCACGGAGCAAACAACGAAGGGGATTACGATCACCCCGGCGGCCGTCGGGTCGATCGAGTTTTGTGCGTCGGATTCGACAACGACATGTGGGAGCGTCAAATCATCGCCCAACCCGCTCATCCTCGGCGTTATTGGGTCGCGAAAGCCACAGCAGGCGCAGCTTTATTTCATGGTCAAAAACGAGCTCGGCCAAGCGTACACCGATGGGCAAAGCGTGACCTTCACGCTGAGCGAGGTTTCGAACACCGGGGCGCGCCTCGTCTACACAACCGGAACCACCGGCAATGGCACGGGGCTCGTCACGACGACGCTCACGGCCGGGTCGAACCTGCAAAACGTCACGGTCACCGCGACGACCGGATTTGGCGCGCAAACGCGGTCGGTCAACTCGCAGCGCGTGAGTATCGTGGGCGGCGTCCCGGCCATTCACCGGTCCGACATGCGTTGCTGGGATTCGGTGACGGGTGTCAATGTCATCGCGGGAAGCGCCTTCAACTGTTCCGTGAATTTGGGCGATCGCTTCGGAAACTACGCCGACCCGTCGCAGGTTAACTTTTTGGTGGAGGCAGGCCTTATCACGGCCAACGCAACATCTAACTCAACGGGTCTCGCATCCGTCAGCGGATACCGGCTCGATCCACCGTTTGGCCAGCCGTATTATTGGGGTCCAGCTCGCCCCGAAAACGGACTCGTCTCCACGATCGCATTCACGCGCGGCGAGGAGTATTTCTACGATCGAAACTCGAACGGCGTTCTCGACATGAACGGCGGCGGTACTTACGATAAATGCCCATCGAGTGGAAACAATCTTTGCTACAACAATCCAACCGACGGTGGTGTTGTCGCTTACGACTGCTATTGCGACATCAAGGAGCCGTTTGTCGACAAGAACGACAACACTCTCTTCGACCCGGCGATCGCCGAGGAGTTCCGCGACGCACCACCGGAGGACGGCGGCTTCGATCTCGGTAACAACAAGTGGGACAACGACACGCTGATCTGGTTCGAGCAAAAGATGCTGTTCTTGTATGGTCCCATCGGCGCCGAAGCCTTCAAGAAAACTGCGGCGTCGTGCGAGGCGTCGTCCAAATCGAGCAATTTTGGGTTGCTGTCCCAGAATACGACCATGACGATCTGTGTTCGTTACACCGACGGGTATCTCAACTGCGCGGGGGTCGGGGGCACGATCGCCATCGCTTCCGACGTCGCTGATGTGGCCACCCTCGGGATTGTAGGCAGTGCCGAGAACCCGTATGTGGGCGAATCGAGGGACTACTGTTTCAGCGCGTTTTCGCAAAACCCGGCCAAACTGCCGTATTTCGAATTTCTGATGAAAAACAAACACGTAACCGCGGCGGGCGATACGGCCAAGGACGTCACGCTCACGATCTCGCGAACGGGTGGCAATCTTGCCGGTGGACCAACCATCTTCCTTTTCGGACAAGCGATGGTCGCGCCGTAGACCGCACTTGCGCGAGGGGGGAGGATTGAATAGAGTTTGAGCCCGCTTGCTTAGGAAAGGGTGAGCGGGGATACTTAAGGTAAGCCCCCCGAAAACAAGCCCATTGGAGGAGTGAAACAATGAAAAAGAGGTTTGGGATTTTGGCGATTTCGTTGCCGGCGGCGTTTGCCGTTGGGTGCAACCTCGACACGGGGATCAAAGTGAGCTGGACGGTGACCGGCGGTTGCCCGACGGGGGCGGTGATCCAAATTAAGGGGACGAGCACGTCGGGAGCAGCGGCACGCGAGTCGTGTGGAACGACGTCGGGCGCGTCGTGTATCGCGGGGTCGCAGGTCATCGCATGCAGCGCGGCAACCGTAACGATCCTCAACTGGGCATCCGGGAATTGGAACATCACGGTCAACTTGCTCGGGTCGACCGACACCTACGGGGCAAGTCCGCTCGCCACAGCGGCGCTGACGGGCAAGACGGTCACCGAAGGCCAGATAACCGATCTCGGGAGCGTGACGCTGACATCGGGCGGTGGCGGAACGACGTCGGTCAACGTCACGGTTACGTTCGAAAGCGGCGCGTCGTGCACCGGAGCGGACCTGACAGGAACCGCGGGCGCGGGGGCGCAGTGCCGTGGGCTTCGTTACAAGCTGACTTGCGGAAGCAACGTCTTCCGCAACACGAATGGTGACGCAACACCAACCACCGATCAGGTGAACGCGTGCGGCGCGACCGCGACGGCGTCAAACTCAAACTTTGCCGGCTCGGGGTCGTGCACCCTTGAAGCGCAGCTCGTTTCGGCGACGGCGGCTTGCTCGGGAACCGCGCCGTCAACGTGGGAACATTGTGACTATTACGGAACGGCGTCGGTCACGGTCACGGCGGGCCAGGCGAACAACATCAGCGTCAACACGACCAAGATGAGCCCTGGCGCAACGCCGTGTCCGCTCACAAAGCCCTGGTAAACCAATGTGGTCAACGCCCCCGAAGGTTTTGCGCCCCGGGGGCGTGCCGCGCACGCAGCTAACTTCGCGAACAGCTCTAGTCGTTTCCGCGTCGCTTCTGGCGCTTGCGATGGTGCCCAGTTGTAAGCGCGGCACGGGAATCGATTTTTCTTGGGCGCTCACCGCGGCGCCGACGCTCGATGCGTCGGTTGGAGTTTGCGACGACGCGTCGACCGGGTGCGGAGATGCTTCGGTCGACTGCGCGAACTCGCGCATCAAATACATTCGCGTGCGGCTCACGGGCGAGCGTCTCGCCGACGCGGGACTTGGACAACCGGCAACCGTTAAGTTCGATTGCGACCAAGGGATTTCGCGTGTCGTCGATATCCCCGAAGATTCATACGCCGTCACGCTCGAAGCGCTCGACTGTACCGACGCGGGGGCGACGCTCGGCTCGGGGACAACGACGACGGTGGTCTCAGAAGGGGTCGTCTCGCGAACGGACAAGGTAGACGTCGCGCTCACTGCGCTCGGCGATTTGAGCTGCGTCGCAGACGCGGGCGTGGATGGCGGCGAATCTGTGGACGCGGGCGACGGTGGAACGTGATTGTCGCGCCGGCCATCGCCATGACCGCTTTCGCGATCACGGCCGCCCTACCATCGACGACCGAAACGAGCCCGCGCCTTTCGTCCACAGATTGGATGGAGCGAAAATCCGCGGCGATTGCGTCGGTCCGGGCGCGTGAAAAGGCACAGGTCCCGGCGCTTCGGGCGTGCATGAACGACGAATCGGTTGACGCGTTTGTCGCGTGCGCGTGGGCCGCGCACCGCCTCGGCGATCCAAACGCGCTCACGGTCGTCTCGCGCGAGCTCGAGGCGCGCCACATCCATCGCCGCGTCAACGCGGTCGACGACCTCGCCGAGTTCCAAGACGTTAAAACAATCCCGCTGCTCATCGCAGCGCAAAGGCGCTGGCCATGGCAAGCGCGCGCCAGAGCCGCAATCGCGCTCGGCGAGCTCGGCGACGAACGCTCGGCACCGGCGCTTGCCGAGAGGCTTGCCGACTCCGCGTGGGTCGTTCGATGGAGAGCCCTCGACGCCCTCGGGAAGCTTGCCCGCGGGCCGCTCCCCGTTGACTCGCCGCCCGCGCGTACGCCCGTCGCCCCAACCGGTGACCTATCGCCCTTTACCGTCGTTGACGTTGAACTCGACAGCGAGACGACCGTCGACCCCAAAGCTCTCGAATCGACGCTCGCTCCCCTTCCACCCGGTTTCTCGGCGCGGTTGCGTCCGCGGCTCTACGCTCTCCTTCGCGACGAATGGCCAGCCGTTCGTGGTGGTGCCCTTGCAGCGCTCGGCCGGTTTGGAACGCGCGCCGACCATTCGCTCATCGTCCGCGGCCTGAAAAGCCGCGAACCGCTCATTCGCGTGGGTGCCATGGTGGGTGCCGTCGCCGCAAACATCCCGGGTCTTGTAAAGCACCTTACGCGTCGCCTCGCCGACCCAAACGCCGACGTCGCACTCGCCGCCGCACGCGCCCTCAAAAAACTCGGCGAAACGCTCCCGGCCTCATTTGGCGTCGCCCTTCTCGCGCGCGCCACCGATCGCGCCTCACTCGAAAGAACACACGCCGTCTTTACCGAGCTTGGTCCGGACGCGTCATCAAAGCTCTTCGCAAGCCTTGTCGACCCAGCGCTCCAGCGAAATCGCGCCGCGCGCCACGCGGCCCACTGGCTCTCGCGGCGAATGTCCACAACCGGCGTAGCAAGCCACACCTTGTGGCAACTCGCCGCGCACCATCGCACCGCAGCCGACCGACTTTACGCAACCGGACACGCGCCACACGCGTTCGCGACGATTGAGGTCGCTTCGTTCGCGTCACCGCTCCCGCTCGCGCCAACGATTGCGGCACGTGCCTCCGCGATATCAACGCATCTCCGCACGGCGACCGTCGCACGTCGTGGTCGTCGTGCCGCGCGACTCGCACGCATGCCACGCGATGAATCGACCCCCGAATCTCCTCCCGGCGACGACCCAAGCCACCTCAACACGAGTTGGCCACGACACGCGGTCTACAACATGCGTGCACAAAACACCTTCAACGCCGAAATCCTCGCCGCCGCGCGCGAACTTCCCGGTCTCGACCCACTCATCCTCAAGGCCCTCATCTTCCAAGAATCAAACTTCGACCCCTGGGCGCGCAACGACTACGACTGCGCAGGGCTCGCCCAATTCTGCCCCTACGCAGGCCGTGACGAAGGCGTCCCCCCATCCCGCAAGAAAGAAGACTTCTTCAACGATCCACGCTACATCCCACGCCGCGCCCTCATCGCCGCCGCGCGCCACTTGCGACGCAAACTCGCCGCACTCGACACAACCGCGTTTCGCCGGTTTGGCCGCCCCGCGGGCCGCGACCTATGGGCCTTCGTCCTCGCATCGTACAACGGAGGCGAGCGCCAAGTTCTAAACGCCATGCAACACACCTACGAAAAAGGGCTCGCGGTCTACGACGAAACGCGCGGTGCGTCGGCAACAGCGACCCCCACCGACATCAACGCGCGCGACGAATTTGCGCGAGCGTACGCTCGCAAATGGGCGAACGTTATCGGCGACCTCGAATCGTTTGAGGACGCGCCCCTCTTCAAGATGACATCGAAGAGCTACTCCTGGTATCGTCCCTACGGTCGTTACGCGCCACTCGCCGGAGCCGCCGCGAAATATTTCGAGATCGGGCTGTTCCCGGTTGAAATTCTCGATCGAGCGGCGGGCGGCGCGAAGGGGGCCAATCGGGCCGAAAGTGGAAACGGACCACCGCGCCCCTTAAACTGAAGGAATAAGAAGATGCGTTACTTAACAACTCTCGGAGCGGTGGTGACGATTGGCGTTGGGGCAGGCGTCGGCCCCGCGCGCGCGGCAACCTTCTCAGCGACGTGCGCCGATCTTCAGGCGACGCTCGACGGCGCAGACGCGGGTGACCTCGTCGTGCTCACGACCGACTGCCATCTCGGGGCGTCGAGCCCAGCGTTCGTGATGCGTCGCAACTTCGTCACGCTCGAGGGACTCGCGGATGGCGGCGCGGAGCCAGAGACATCGATCACTGCAGACGGGGGCGCGGCGATTCTCGGGCTGCAGATCACCGGAAACGACAACCAAGTGCGGCGACTTCGCTTCACGGGGTTTGGCCTCAATGCGATTCGAATCGAGGGCGCGGGCTTTGATGCCGGGACTGGCCTGCGTAACTTTCTCGGAATGGACGGCGGCGCGGCAAAGGATCAGGTTTTTGTTATCGGCACAACGTTCCCAGCGAGCTTCGGCGCCACAACGCCCTGCCAAGGGGCCGCCATCTGCATTCGCGGCAACGAGGCATCCGACAACATTGTCGACACCGCATTTCTCACGAACAACTTTATCGGCGTCGAAATCATCGACAGCGCCCATAAGAACACTGTCCGAGGCTGCACCATCACGGGCAGCTCCGGCTTCGGTATCCTCGTTGCGCGTGGACGCGACCCCGTCGTTGCGAGCGCCTCCTACCTTTACAACTTCCCAAACAACCTCCTCGGCAACACGATTCGCCAAAGCGGAATCGCTGGAATAGCCCTGTTCGGTACAGACCCCCAAACACTCGTGGAGGATGCCGGCGACAGAGTTCTCGGCAACACCGTTCAATGTACAACCGGTGTTCTACCGAATGGCGGCGTCTTCCCGAGTTTCGGGTTCACCGAGTTGACCCGCCTCATGCAACTTGGCCGCCTCGGCGGAACCGGCATCATCGTGGGATCCGACGGCGACCGCGGTTCGTCGGGCAACGCGCTTGTCGGCACCGCCGCGCAACCGAACATCGTCCAATGGAACGCGGGTTACGGCGTGCTGAATCTGCTCGCGTGGGACACCGTTTACGACAGCAACGTTATCACCGACAATCAAAAGTCTGGGTTCGCCGACGTCCTATCGTTTGTTTGGTTTTACGTGCCGCAGTTTTACGCGCTGCAGACCCAGTACAATTCGACGTTTGCCACCCAAACCCCTCCGCTCGTCGTTCGCAACACGATTCTTCGAAACGGCGCGGCGCTCGCACCCGGCAGCATCGCGTCGTGCACGATTGCACCAGCCGACGCTTCAGTTTGCGCGGTGACGCCGTTCGATGCGGGCGGTTGGATCGGAGACAACGACGGCGTTTTCCTGTTTGGTTCGACTGCGATCCTACGCGGAAACAACATTTCGTTTAACGCGGGGTACGGACTTTCAGCCCACATCGAATACGGACAGTATTTCGCCGACTTTTATAACCTTTCGACCTCTTTCA
This sequence comes from Deltaproteobacteria bacterium, assembly GCA_016192705.1. Lineage (GTDB taxonomy): Bacteria > Myxococcota > JACPTQ01 > JACPTQ01 > JACPTQ01 > JACPTQ01. The sequence goes on from JACPTQ010000036.1 coordinate 31,898, forward strand.
TCGCCTCTCCCGCCGCAACGAACGACGACACGCGATCGTACCCGACGCTGGGTGCACCGCTTTCAATTCCGGCGAGTTCGTTTCCGTCGGCCGACAAAAACATGTTCGAGGGAAATCGCCTGGGCGGCGCGTTGGCGCTCGACTGCATCACAACGGCGCAGGCGTACGTCGCCGATTACAACGACTTCAGTCGCGCCAATTGCGGAAATGCGTCGTTCACTCAGGCCTTCTATGGAGGTGTCGAGCTTCTTCGCGAGATCGACGCAGGCGTTTACATCTCCGTTGATTCGGGCGTTGATTTCATCAGTATTCGCTCGCTTTACGACGCTTCGACCTTCAATGCAGCGGGCGATGGTGGGCCCGTGTTTTCGGGCGAGACAACGCTGCAAGGGGGCGCGACCGGAAACGGTATCTGGGGTCCACCGGGCGTCAACCACAACGACGCGCGCACATGGTTTCGCGTACCGGCGTTTGAGGTTTTGCCAAACGACGGCGGATATCGCATTCATACACCGCATTCGGTCGAGGTCTTCATGAACGACGCCGGTGGTCGTGTCGCATCAACGGTTTACAGTTTCGATGGCGTTTCAAGTACGGAGCGTGGGATTCAACGTCGCCTCGCGCCTGGCGTAACCGACTCAAAATCGGGGCTCGACTCGTTTCAAATTGCGTCGGCCGTGATTCCGCTTCCGGGAGCCGTCGGGGCAACGGCGGTCATCGACACGGTTCCATCGTGCTTGGCCGCGCCGCTCGTTGACGTGCGCCACACGTACGCCGTTGCGGGCACTTACACGATGACGCTCACGCTTCGCGATGCGGCCGGGCAAACGCTAGTTGGAACAAGGGGCGTCACAATTCTAACCACGAACGCGTTCGGTATCCCGGTCGGCCCGCCGCAACTTCGCATCATCGCGTTGCCAACCGAGGGGAATGCGCCGCTCGCGGTCAGCTTTAGTTCGGTCGCAACGCCCGGCCTCAACGCAACCTCAATCGATGGCTATCTCTGGGACTTTGGCGACGGGACGACGGCGACGACGGCGTCCACATCAAAGACGTTTGCATCGGCGGGAAGCCAGCGCGTCAAGTTGACCGTCGTCGACAACAACGGCGTCACGACGCGGGTCGATGAGTTGATTCTTGTAACGGCGGACGGCGGGCGCCCACCCACGGTCGAGGCGTTCGCGTCGACGGTCTCGGGTGACGGGCCAATCACGGTCACATTTTCGGCGCTCACGAATCCAACCGAGGTTGCCTCCACGGTTTGGGATTTCGGCGACGACGCCGGCGCGCAAACGGGCAAAACCGTTGTGCACTCGTTCTCAACACCTGGAATCTACACGACGCGCGTTACGGTGACGGACAATGGCGGCCTCACGGGACGCGACAGCGTTGAGGTGATCGTCACGAAAAACGGGAAAATCCCGCCTAAAATCATCTCCATCGGCGGCGCCACCGCGGACGTCGGAATTTCATACGTCTACGACTCCGACAATCGCGTTGCGGTTCGAGGGACGCCGCCATTCGTTTTCCAGGTTGGCAAGAGTGTCGGCGGCGCCACGGTGAACACGGTCAGTGGATTCACAATCTCGCCGGCAACGGGGCTTGTCGACTGGGTTCCCATGGCGAGCCAGGGCGGGGGGCAAACGTTTGACCTCAGCGTCACGGTAACGGGCGCAAGCCAAACCACCGACACCACCTTCCTCACGACGGCGGATTGGCGCGTCACAGTTTCAGGCGGTGCAAACGCCCTCAAGGCGGTTCGCGGATGCAGCTGCAGCTTGGATAGCCAGGGCGAACCCAACGGCATCGCCGCATTTGTTGCATTCGCAGCGCTGTTGTTCGCGATAAAGTTTTCGCGCAATCGATCGCGTCGACGCCGAGTCGCTTAACCATGTGCACAAACTGCTAAGCGGGCGTCGGCTTCGGTGCCACCAGAAGTCCGCGAATCTTGGCCAGCGCACGCGCCTCCACCTGGCGCACGCGCTCCCTCGACACGCCCCACTCGTCACCAATCTCCTGCAACGTCACCGGCTCGTCGGCCATCACACGACGCTCGACGATGGCGCGTTCCTTTTGAGACAGCGTCGCAAGAGCCGACTCCACCTTCGCTGAGGCAACAGTCGCCTCCTCGCGAGACTCGAGGACCGCTTCCGGATCGGGCGTGGGTGATGCAAGCGTATCAACATACGTCGCCCTCCCGTCGTCGCCGACGACCGCATCGAGCGAAAAATCGCGCGCCGACAGCCGCATCTCCATCTCGACCACGTCCGCCTCGGGGACACGCAGCGCCTTCGCAACGCGCGCAATCTCGCGCTCGTCACCGCGGCCCGTGCCCGGCTGAAGCCCGAGCGCACGACGCAGTTTAAAAAACAGCTTTCGCTGCGCCTGCGTCGTCCCCATCTTCACGACGCTCCATGTCCGTATCAAGAAGCTGTGGATGTGCGCTCGAATCCACCAAACGGCGTATGAAATAAGGCGATACCCGCGCTCAGGGTCAAACTTCTTGACCGCCGTCATCAGCCCAACATTCCCCTCTTGAATCAGGTCGGCCAGGCGCGCGCCATACTGCCGATATTCGTACGCAACCTTGACGACAAAACGAAGGTGCGATGTCACGAGCCGATGAGCCGCCTGGAGATCGCCCGTTCGCCGGTATCGACGCGCCAAGTCCGCCTCGTCGTCGCGCGACAGCAGCGGAATCCGCTCGACCTCGCGCATGTAGCGATCGATCGAGCTGACGAGACCAAAACCAGCCTCCCGCGACTCGGTCCGCGCGTCGTTCTTATCGCGCTTGCTAGAGATATCGTGCTCGCCGCTAAACATCGTTTAACCCTCTTAGCACTCAACATAAGAGAGTGCTAATCCGGCATTAGGATAAGTCGCTCTCACCATTTCGTCAAGAGCTCGTAACCATCTAACAGGTTGCTGAAAAACGCCCATCTATGCGGCACTGCCGCAACACCCACTTCATGTCTGCAATACCATCATTGGCCTCGCAAACCGCGCGATACATCTCGATGGCGTTGGCGCGCCGCCGCTCCCTTCCGCGTACATCTGAGTACAGCGTCCGGTCGCGGCTTTCCGCGCCTGCCTTGCATCTGGACATTTTTCAGCAGCCTGTTAAAACCAGGAGGTTTTAATCCTGCGCCAGTTCGAGGACAGCCAAGTGACTCGGCGTCACGAACTCGGAGCCGCAGACGTCGCACGACACGCGCGTCGTCCCGAGCAAATTCGGTAACATCTCCTGACAATGCGGACACAGCCCCTCGCGAAGCCAATGATCGACCTCGGTGTCGAACGAATCCCAAAGCGCATCGAGCTCGATGGCGTCGGGCGCTGGCACCGCCTCGGCCTCCCACGGCGGCGTTTCCGGTTCGCTCGCAGCGATTGACGCTGAAGCGACGACGGGAGCCGGATCCCATGACGAAGCAAAAACAATTTCCGGCTCATCCGGCGGCGGCACCGCGGCATACGGGGCTGGCCCCCACACGCTCGCAAACACCTCCGCTTCGGCTTCGGTCTGAAGTTTCACAACTCTTTGGTTATCTAGTTCCATGTTTAACCCAACCCCCTCGCTGCAGCCAGCAATTCCCGCGCCGACAATCGCCCGTCTGAAATCGCGTGTCAAGGTCTTGTTTATTACGTTTTTCAAACCAACGCAAAGAAAGACGTGGCGAAAACCAACAACAAGTCCTAAAAGTGGAATCAACCTGACGGCGGCGGCGAGAACGTCTGAAACAGCTCGTTGACCCGCTTCATGAGCCGCTTCTCGTCCGGCCCGCGCAAATTATCCCGCGCGTTAAAGAGCTGGAAAAACACGAGCTCATTGAGCGCCATATACAGGGCATCGGCGTGTGAGCCCTCCGAAAACCCAGCTAAATTCCGCACGATTACCGCGGGGTCGAGACCGCCGTCCGGACCTATCGGAACGCGCCGCAATAGGTCTGACGAGCCCCCCGCGCCCAGAAACCCCTCAACGGCCGACCGAAACGCGCGCTCGCGCCCAACGTCGACCATCGCCGCATAAACCTCGCGGTAAATCTCGTTGAAAACGCCAATAACCCGCTGGTACTCGGCCGTCGCGTCAACGCCCTTGAGGCGAGCACCAGGCGCCTCCTCGACGATGCGCACGAACCGCGTCTGGATGAGGCGAAACACGATTTTCGTCGTTTCGAACTCGCCGAGGTGAGACGCGAGCACCAAGTCGGCAACCGTCGTCGACTGTTGAACGAGAGCGAGGAGCTTCTCTTCGATCGGCTCGAGCTTTGTCGATGGAACGGGCTCACAACGAACGACGACGGTCTGGTCCGACGGAATCTTCTCGCGAAACGCCGACATCTCGTCGATGCGCCGAAGCCCGTCGAGGAGCAACGACTGCGCCGAGAGGGTGATCTGCGCTGGAAACTGGTCCTCGGCGTTTGCTGAAAGCGCTGACAGAATGAACGCGCCATCGCGAAAAAGAAGCGTGCTGTAAAAAATCTCCTCGACCTGCTGGCGAATAAAGTTCCAGAGTTCGTTCGCGTTTATGTATCCATTGTCAACAAGGATTCTCCCAATCTTCCGCGTCGGCGACAACTGCTTAATGACGTTTTGAAGCTGTTCGTAACTGAGGCGCCCCGATCGGTACAGGAGTTCGCCCAGCCGATCCTCCGGCAAATTCGACGCAGCCGCCCGAATGTTGCCACGCTCGAACAGAATTGTTTTCCGCACGCGGCCGCGAATGAGAGTCAAAACGCCCGTCTTCGCCTGCGCCTGAATAAACGAGACGACATCGACGATACCCGCGGACCCCAGATCCCCGCACAGGATAATCTCGTCGCCGCCCGCAATCGGTCGCCGCCCATCCTCGACGCGCTCTAAAATGACGATCGCCGGGTCCGACGCGAAAATCCGCCACGTGCCGGGCGACGCGAGCGCAACGTGGTCCGCCCCAGCGGGATCGATTCGCAACCGTCCGCCGGGCTCAACAATCAATCGCGTTCCAGCCATGGCCCTCGGACTACTCCGTGTACCGGTGCCTAAGCAACGTTGTCACCGTTTCGCGCGCGCAATCCTCGCAATACCCACGCGCCTTGACTGCCGTCATCATCGACGCCGCCTGCGTCAACTCAGCCGCCGCCAGCTCCGATTTCGATTCGCCGACGAACCTCAAAAAATTCTCGGCGTGCTTACGAATCGCCTTCTTTTGTTTTTCGTAATACGCCTCATTCAATCGCGTGATGTTTTTTGGAAAGAGCTGCCCATAACGAACCTTTTCCTTCGGGTGATCGATTGAATAGGCGGCAATCTGTGAAATCACAGCGGCCCGAAAGTTCGCCTTGTTTTCACCCGATGACAACAGGACTTCCTCGATTTCGTTCATCAGCGATTCGTCGGGCTCCTCCATCTCGCCGGTCATTCGATTCCGCACCTTTTCCTTTTTCAACCAGTGAGAAATCTGCATCACATAACGCTCGAACAACCCCTCGGTGCGCGTCTCATCGACGAGCCCCATCGCCGCGCGCACGTCGAGGTCGGCCCAATCAAGGTACTCGTCCCACACGACGTCGATGAATTTCTCGTTGTCGTGAAACCCGTCGACAACTTCCTGATTCAAGAATTCGTACACCGATGGCTGGCGCACCAAAAGTCGCAGTTCGTCGAAAACCGCAATGGGATGCACGCACTTATACGACGCGCTCTGTGACGCGTTCAAAAGAACGGTCTTGATTTCGCGCGGCGATGCGCCCGTTCGCCCTTCGTAGTGTGGGTACGGGTACGATTCTGACCAGAGACTCGTGATGTTCGAGCGCAGGTCCTTCGCTTGCTGGGTCGAGAGACGGTCGGGGATCTCACCGTTGTCGTAAAGGCTCGCCTTCTCAAGCGGGCGGAGCGACGCGAGGATTTCGCGAATCGGCTGTTGATAGCGATCGGTCATGGGGCGCTTTAAGCGCGTGAGAACCGCCCAGAGCGAAGCGACGCGTGTCGCGTGCGGCGTGATGTGGCGACCAATCCCCTCGCGGGACGCTTGCTCGTCGTAAATTTGACGCTCGACGCGCGGTTGCAAAATGTACGGCACCTTGACGAGCTCGAGGCGTCCCTTGAACGACGGAAAATCGGGGAACTCCTTGAACGCGGCGAGATGTTTCTCGTTGGATGTGCCGATGAGAACGAGGTCGAGAAACAGCGTGCACTCCTGCAGCGCGACGGTGCTCTTCTCGGAAGTCGCGAGCAAGTACTTGTAGCTCTCGAGCGGCCGCTTCAAGAGGTCGTTGAATTCGAGAATGCCGCGGTTGGCGTCGACGAGCTCGCCATGCGCCTCGAAGAGCGTCGTCATCTGAAGCGCCGTCGGGAGCGCCCCAAAACTGCGATCGACTGTGATTTGCCGAAGCCCCGCATCGACCGCCATTTGCGGCTCGACGCTGACGATTCCCTTGCGGTAGCGACGCGACGGATAAAACCGCTCAACTTGAACGTGCTGCAACACGCGCAAGTAATCGCCGTGATACGCGGAAAGGAGCGCTTCGAACATCGCCTTACATTTGTGGCAAAGGTCACCGAACTGAATGTAATCGGACAACACGAAGTTATGCTTCTTCGCGAGCGGCTCGACCGTGTCCTTCAGCAACCGCCGACGCTCGTCGTTCGGGAACAAAAAGAGCGGGTGGTCGCGCAATTCGCACGTCACGCGCGCGTCGATTTGGTTGTCCTCGAGGTGCGCGAAGCTCTTTGCACCCGCGGCCTCTGGGTCAACGCGCCGCTCCTTCTTTTCGCCAAAACCGATCTCGCCCTTCATGACCTTGACGGTCGGGAAGATCCAATTGAACTTGTAAATCGCGCCCTCGTCCGATTGCGAATACACCTTAAACGCACGCATGACGCACGCAATGAACGTCGACTTCGCGCTGCCGTTTGGGCCGTGAAGCAAAACGAGTTTGTTGATGCGCCCTTCGCGGATGAAGTTTTGGAGGATTCGGTAGACCTCCATCTGCGCAACTTCTTGGCCGACAAGGCGATCGCGACCGCCGTCGAATGGCGCGTCGAACAGCTTAAAACGCGTGAGCCGCGTCCCGAACGATTCGATCGCTTCCGTCCCGAAATAATCGAACGCGTCTTTCAGGTACTGCGCCGCATTCCGAACGTGCCGAAGCGGATCCGCGGCAAACAGGCGAAGGTAATCCTCGTACGACAGAATGCGTCGGTTTTTGTCGAACGCCTCGCGAACGTCGCCGCCTACACCCGCGAGAAACTTTCGTGCATCCATGTGGTCGTCAGTATAGCGCACGGCTATGCGTCGCCGCCACGATACGAAAGGTCACTCAGCGGTCGCATTCCCTGATTCCCGGTTAACGGCCAAGACCAGCGTGGGGCGGTCGGGGTTGGGCTCGCTCCGGCTCGCGGAAGTCCTCGGGTCTGACATTAAATGTGGGTCTGCGCGAAATGAATCAAACATCATGAGAACGGCAATCCCACGCCCCATCGGCACCTCATCCCCTGCGGACGCGACCCGGAGCAAGCCCAATCGCCGCCCGCCCAATCAGAACCTGGCCGTTTTCCTGGAACGGCGGCTAAGAGACTTGGGGGTCGATCGATCGTTAGCCGACAACCAGCGGGTGAACTCTTCGAACCGCCCGCAAGCCTAAGGAATGCCTCCCGGGTAAGCGGTTCGCCCGGATTAGCGTTGGGTCGGCTGGAGCACAGCGTCGGCGCGCCTCCGCAGGGTCTGGGGTGCCATGCCTGCATGAAATTGCGCCTATTCGCATATTCTCGTTAGTGCGGGTCGCGCACGCGTTAAAAGCCAGACCCGAGGACGTCGGCGCGCCAGAGCGGGATCCTGCCGACCCTCACGCTCACAAGCGAACGAACCGCTTATCCGGGAATCAGCGGTCGCATTGTGCGCAAGCGGCGAAAAGCCGAAATGTGTTAAGTGAAGCCGGATGCCAAAATTAGAAACCGCCATTTCGGCATACTTGCTCTGCGTCATCGCATCGTCGTCGTGCAAACAAGATCGCTGCGTGACGGGATTTCACGAATCCGGGGGTGAGTGCGTATCAGATGTTGCGCTCGACGCCGGGTGCAGCGTTGCCATCGGCGGCTGGAACGGTTCAACGGATCAATCGCTTCCGATCCGGTTTGTCGTCGGGAGTGGCGCTGCAAGCGTCACGGAGATTCACCTCGAAGCAAACGTGACGACCGCGTCGGGCTCGAAAAAGCTGACGGTCGACAACAGCGGCCCCGTTGCGGTGACCGCGTGTCGATTCATCGCATCGGTGGGTGGCGGTCAAGTGAGCGCAACGCTCATCGAGGATGGCGGGACGGCATCGGGGACTTGGTCGCAGACGCTTGTTGAAGGCGAGACGGCGTACACGGCGAGCGGAACGTGGAGCGCGAATCCGTGCGACGCGGGGTGCACGGCGGGTGATGCGGGCGCTGCCGACGCGGGTGCCGTCGATTCGGGCACCGCGGTCGACGCGGGCGGTTGGCCGGTCGCTCGGGAGATCTCGGTCGTCACGGGATTCAGCGCACGCGTTTTTGCCGATGCGCTCGTTTCGCCAACGGGCGTCGCGATCGATTCGGCCGGTCGCGTGTTCGTCGCGGAGTACGTCAACGACCGCGTTTTGCGATTCGAGGCCGATGGCGGCGGCCGCCAAGTTTTTGCCGACCGCGACGCGGGCGTCATCGCACCCCTTGCGCTCGCCATCGGCGCCGGCGACGTGCTCCACATCGCGTGCAGCGGTCGCATCGTCACGCTCTTCGATGGCGGCACGGGCCTTACGGTAACCGCGACCGGCTTTTCGGGCGGCGGACTCGTCGAACTGTCGCCGGGAACTTTAGCCATCACAGAGGCGGCGCTCTCGTCGGGCGGCTCGCGCCTCTTCCGGGTCGACGTGGGCGCTGACGCGTCCGTGATCGCGTCGACCTTTTCATCGCCGTACGGGGTTGGGGTTATTGACGCCGGTCGCGTTCTCGTGACCGAGGCCGACTTGGGATTTGGAAATGCGGACAGCGTCTCGTATTACGAAGTTTTGATGGACGATGGCGGCGCCGTTGTGAATCTGACACCCATCCCACTTATCGCGCTACCTGGTCCGATCGCGGGGCGCTCGGGCGGCTCGGTTTTTGCGGTCGGCGAGACACACGTTTTGTCAAGTTCAAGCGCGCGCGTTTTCCTTTACAACCGAGCGACAAACGCGACGAGCGAACTTGCGGCGGGCTTCATCGTGCCGATGGGCGTGGCGTTTTTTGGCACGACGCGCCTCTTCGTCACGGAGTTCAGCCGCGGGCGAATCGTCGTGATCGAAGGGAGTTTTTAGCCACTAAACTTTCAATTGATCTTAGCGTTTTTGCGGGTAGAATGCCTGACCTTCGTGGCCCGTTAGTCTAGCGGTTAGGACGCTGGCCTCTCACGTCGGTAGCACGGGTTCGATTCCCGTACGGGCCAATTTTCCGAGCGATGAGCGGACAAGCCAGTGGCTTGTGCGTGTCGAAAAAATGGGTGAGCCCTGTTTACAGAGGCGAACCCCACAGACGAAGTCGAACGCACAGCCCCACTTCGACCGTCTTCGAGCAAAAGCCCTACTTCCCGGACGCCCCCTCGTTCACCTCGGCGACCACACGCGTTGCCTTCACAAGCAGCAAATCGAAATTCGGCGGCTTGATGATGTAATCGTCGGCGCCCACCTCAAGCCCGCGCCGGATCTTCGCCGAATCGGCTTCACGGGTCACAAAAAAGAACTTCACGTTCTTTGTTGACGAGTCGCTTCGGAGCGCCGCGCAGAGCCGAAACCCGTCGATGCCGGGGAGGTCTGTTTCGGCGATTACGAGTGCAACCCGCTTTCGCTGGCAAAGCGCGAGGGCCTCATTGCCATCCGAAACCACCTGCACCGCGCAATCGAGCGACGCGAGCCGCTCCTCGATTTGCGACATCACTTGCGGATCGGTGTCGACGAGCAACACGGACGGACGCCCGTCGGTCGCATCCGGCACCGCGCGTCGGTCGAACGCGTGCAGCATCGCAACCGTCACGCGCGAATCGTGACTCAACCGTTCAAGCGTCTGCACCGCTTGACGCGGGGAAACTTTGCCACCGCCCCGCGCCATAAGATGCCGGTACTCGATAACCGCGCGAACGATCTTCGTTGCCACCGACTCCGGCGCATCAGCTGAAGTGGGTGCGATTGGCGCGCGGGCTAACAGCGGGCGAAGATCGTAGGGGCATGCCGCCGACTCCAAAAAATGTAGGACGATCGAATTGGGCGATGCCCCAGCGACGGTTCCGGGCGGATAACCGTGCGACGTCAGCGTTTCGTCAATCCCGTCCAAATAAACCGCCAAGAACACTTCATCTTGCCCACGAGGCGTCAGGCCGCACTCCCACGCGACCTCACGTGCGATCTCAGCCGCGTCGCGCGCTTCGGAGCGGTTGTCGCCTTGTCGACCTCTGAGCAACCTGAGAGTTTTATCAAAGCAGTTAAAAAAGAAGCGAAAGAGGCTCTCGCTGTCGACGCGCTCGCCAAAAACTTTTTCCGCGAGCGGCGGCAACACCATGAATTCGCCGAACGGATTTCGCGCGCGGAAAGCACTCGTGAGCGCCAATTCCGAAAGGACATTCGGCGAGCGGCCGAGCAGCACATCGAACGGCTGCGCCTCAATCGCTGCAAGCGCTTCGTCAACTGTGCCCGCGCTTCGAATCACGTGGGCGTCGGAGCCGAGCAGCGTCGCCAGTGCAGAGCGAAGCGCGGCGTCGGCCTCGACGAGCAACACCGAGACGCGGCGCCGGATCGGCCGAGCGGTGGCTCCTGTTTTTTCGGTCGGCGGCGGCGATGGAGCTCGGGACGACTCGGCCACCCCGCGCGCCGAGGCCTTCGCGTCGGCAATCGCCCGATGCGGCTTCGGGGCTGACGCGTCGGGCGCCGGCGCTGACGTGGACTTGGCCGAAGCGACCGGGGACACTGTACCCACGGGCGGCGTTCGCGCACCACGGCTCGTCTGCGCGGCCAGTGGATTCGGTTCAGCGTGGGCATGAGCGACCGCTGTTAAATACGGCGGCGCCACGCCCGCAACTCCCAGGTGCCCAACGAGTCCTCGCAACACCGTCCGGCTCACGAGGACTGGTCGTCGCCGATCTCCCGCAGAACCGCGCGGCGGCGGCGTCAAAACTCCGCTCACAATCCACTCGTCGGGCGGCAGTCCCAGTTCGCGCGCTGAGAAATCGACGGCCAGGGGAAAAACCAGATCCTCCTCGACAAGAAACTTGGAAATCTTCGCCGCAACTTCGTCGGGGACCTTTAAGCTCTCGAGATCGACGCGCCGAAGCGCCAGAATTCCCATTTGTCGCGCGAGAACATCGAGGAGCTCGTCCTCGGTGACGCAGTTGAGCGAGACGAGGATTTCGCCCAGCCGCCCCCCTCTAACTTTCTGCACCGAAACCGCCGACGCCATCTGGTCGTCGCTGATAAGCTGCGCCTTCCGAAGAATCTCGCCGATGCGAAGTCCAAGTCTTGCTGGTTCCGCCACCACGTTATGCCCCCTCCGCCATCATGACTCGCCCCAAAGGCTGGAGCGACGCCTCATTCGCAAGCTCATGATACGACAGCACCACGAGGTCGGGAAATTCAATCTCGACCAACTTTCGCAAAAACCGCCGCACTTCGACGTTTGTTACAACCACCGGCGGACCCACCGACGGATCGCGATCCGCGAGAATGCGCCGAAACGCCGCCAAAATCTCGCTTGACGCGTTCGGGTCGAGCGCCAAGTACTGCCCCACGGGCGTCTTTTGGACCGCGCCGCGAATCGCTTCTTCAATGTCGGGATCGAGCAAGTACACCGCCAGCGTTCCATCGGCACGGCTAAAGCGGTGCGACACCTGGCGCTTGAGCGCCGTTCGCGCATACTCCGCAAGCATCGCCGGATCTTTTTCGTTTTGCGCGTAGTCGGCAAGTGCGTTCAAGATGGCGCGCATGTCGCGAATCGGAATCTGCTCATCGAGCATTCGCCGAAGCACGTCGGTCACGCGGAAGAGCGATAGAAGTTTGGGCACGACTTCCCGGACCGAAGCCGGCGCAACCTTCTCAACTTGGTCGAGCATCTGCTGGACCTCTTCGAGTCCAAGAAATTCCCCCGCGCGGCGACGAGCCACAACCCCCAAGTGTTTCAAAATCGTCGTTGGCGCATCCCAGAGCGGAATCCCGGCCTCGGCGAGCGGTCGCGCGGCGAGCACATCAACCCAGGCGCCCGGCCGGTCGGTTCCCGGAAGTTGCGCCGCGACCGGTGTGCGCTCGAGCGGCGGCAACGCATCGGCCGCCATCGGCACGAAGTACGCGCCGTGAGGAATCTGTCCTTCGCAAACCGGCACCTCGTGCAATCGAATTCGATATGTCCCGGGCGGGAGCGCGCCGCCGACGACAAGCCGCACCGCGGGGAGACGCAACCCGAGGTCGTGAAACACTTCGTCTCGCAGCGCAGGCACACGCTCCTTGAGAAACGCCGTCGCGCCTCCCTGCCCTTCGATCGCGGCCGCTAGGTCGCTCGCAACCTCAACGAGAATCGGCGTCACGACCGGCAAGTAGCGATCGTCTCGCTCATCACGCGCGCCCGGCAACTTTCCTTGAAGGGCCGCGGCCCGCGCGTCTCCAACCACCGCTGAGGCCGCCGCCGCGCGCTTCGACAAGCGGTACGCGAGAAACCCAGAGCCAGCCCCCAACAGCACGAACGGAAGGGTCGGCATGCCCGGCACCACCGCAAGCAAAAGCAAAAGGCCCGCAGCCATCGCCACAGCGCGCGGATGCCCGAGCACCTGGCCGCCGATTTCATCCGCGAGTTGTTGCCCCGCCTCTTCGCTCTTCACCCGCGTCACAACCAGCCCCGCGGCGACCGTAATGAGAAGCGCCGGAATTTGAGAAACAAGCCCGTCGCCAATCGTCAGCAACGTGTAGACCTTCGCCGCCTCGCCGATTTCCAGATTGCGCTGCGTCACGCCAATCACGAGCCCCGCGACAATGTTCACGACGGCGATAAGAATCCCCGCGATGGCGTCGCCCTTCACAAACTTCATCGCGCCGTCCATCGACCCATACAACTCCGACTCGCGCTGCACCTCGCGCCGTCGGCGCCGCGCCTCGTCCATATCGACCGCGCCCGCGCGCAAATCGGCGTCGATCGCCATCTGTTTTCCCGGCATCGCATCGAGCGTAAACCGCGCCGATACTTCTGCGACGCGCTCCGCGCCCTTCGCGACAACGATGAACTGGATGAGCGTGAGCACGACGAAGATGACGGCGCCAACGACGTAGTTTCCCCCAACGACGAAACTGCCAAACGAGCGAATCACCTCGCCCGCATCGGCCTGGAGCAAGATGAGACGCGTTGAGCTCACATTGAGGGCCAAGCGAAAGAGCGTCGTGATGAGAAGGATGGTCGGGAACGACGAGATGCGCAAAATGTCGGTGACGTACGTTGCGGTCAGGAGCAGCACGACGGCGATGGTGATGTTGAACGTGATGAGGATGTCGAGGAGCCACGTCGGAAGCGGGAGGATCATCATGCCGATGATCCCGACCACAAGCGCCGCGAGCAGCATGTCGGCGCCGCGTTTAAACGGCATTCGCAAATTCGCGAGCAGTCCAGTGGACCTACTCACGATGATGCACCAATGTTATATCCCATTCCCCCGGTTAAGCGGTCCGTTCGCCCGTGAGCGTGAGGGTCGACAGGAGCCCGCTTCGGCGCGCCAACGTCCTCGGGTCTGATTTGAAACGTGCGAACGATCCGCGGGTCAGAGGCTCGCGAAAGCTCGGTGCCGATGGGGCGTGGAATTGCCGTTCTCATGATGTTTGATTGATTTCGTGCAGACTCACATTTCATGTCAGACCCGAGGACTTTCGCGAGCCGGAGCGAGCCCAAACCCGACCGCCCCATTCTGGTCTTGGCCGTTAACCGGGAATCAGGCAATGTTATATCCATCATCGGCCGACAACGCTGCGATGCTAGTCGACCAATGCGGAGGGTGCAAATGACGTTGACCGCAGCAACTTCCTATCGCGTTGTCATCGATCGCATCGAACGGCTGTCGCCCACGGCGAAGGCGTTTTCGTTTGTCGTGCCCGATGTGCCGCGCTTTGAGTTTGAGGCGGGGCAGTGGGTTTCGCTCCTTCTCCCGATCGACGCCCCGGACCGCAAACGCGCCTATTCGATCGCGTCAGCACCGCGCGGCGACAACCGATTCGAGCTCGCGGTCACGCTGATTCCCGGCGGGCCTGGGTCGACCTTCATGTTCAATCTCAAGCCCAGCGACGAACTCCAGATGGTTGGCCCGTACGGCTTTTTCACGGCGCGCGACGTCGGGACGCGCCCGCAAGTCTTCGTTGCGACGGGCACCGGCGTCACGCCGTGTCGCTCAATCATTCAGAAGCTCGCCGGTGCGCAGTTCCCTGCACCGACGACGCTCATTTTCGGCGCGCGAACCGAGGAGAACATCCTTTATCGCGCAGAGTGGGAGGACCTCGCGCGTGCGAACCCGTCGTTCACATTCATTCCGACGCTCTCAAAGCCCGGCGATGCGTGGCGCGGCAAAACGGGTTACGTTCAAGAGCGCGTGCGTGAGCACCTCGCGGCCGCGCGCGACGCGGTCGTTTATATTTGCGGGCTGAAAAAAATGGTCAACGACGTCAAGACGATTTTGCGCGATGAGCTTGGTTTCGCGAGGGAACAAGTCGTCACCGAAAAATACGACTGAGCCTCGGCGTCACCGCCGCGACAGCTTGAGGATCTCCCAGCCGCGGTCGCGCGCAACGCGGGCGAGCTTGCGATCTGGGTTCACGCAAATCGGGTGTGCGACGACTTCGAGCATCTCAATGTCGTGAATGCTGTCGGTGTAAAAGTAGCTTTGCGCGAGGTCGATTCCCTTTTCGTCGGCGAGTTTTTTTGCCCAATAGACTTTTCCGGGGCCGTGGCACGGCGGGCCTTCCGTCGCGCCCGTAAAAATCCCGTCGCGCACTTCGAGCGCGGTGAAGAGCGCCTCATCGATGCCGAGGTGTCGCGCGACCGGGATCGCGGCGTATCGCGTCGACGCCGTCAGGATCGACGTGAGGTGTCCCCGGGCGCGATGTTCGGCAATCTTGCCGTTCCACACGGGGAATAGCTTTTGCGCGACCATCGTGTCGAACCAGTGCTGGCAGCGGCGCGACATCTCGCCTTCGTTCATCCCCTTGAGAAGGGTGAGCGCGCGCTCGGTGACTTCGTATTGGTCGATGAGATGCAATTTGTACTCGAAGAGCCACGTGAGCGTTCGAAGCGCGTCGCGCAAACGAAGCTCGTGCGGAACGTGCTTGCGAAGGTAGTTCACGTAGAGCCGCCCGGTGTTGCTGTCGACAAGCGTGTTGTCGAGGTCAAAGAAGGCGGCGATCCGACCAGCCATTTCAATCCCCCAAAAGCCGCGCCACGGCTTGCTCGGTCGCGCTGTACGGGTCGAGTCGCCCCGCATTGACCTCCGCGGCGAGCGCGCGCCACGCATCGCCCAACCGTTCGATCGCCGCGTCGACAACGCGCGCCCGAAAAACCTCGCGCAACTCCGCCTCGCGCTGAACTTCGCGGCGCCTGCGACCCGCGTCACTCGTCGACAAAAACGCGCGGTGCGCGTCGATCGCCGCGACAAGCGCGTCAACACCCGTTCCGTCGGTCGAAACGGTCGTCAAAATCGGCGGCACCCATTCCGCTCCCGCAACCGCTTCCGCTCCCGCTACCGCTCCCGCAACCGCAACCGCTTCCGCTACCGCCTGCGATCCTCCGTGGTGCATCTTCTCTTCCTCATCTGCCCGCGGCCGTAGCGACACCAGCATCTCGAGCTCACGCACAACTCTATCGACGCCCGGCCGGTCGGCCTTGTTCACCACGAAGACGTCCGCGATCTCGAGCACACCCGCTTTGAGCGCCTGCACATCATCACCGAGCCCCGGCACAACCACGACAACGCACGTCTCCGCGACGCGACTCACCTCGACCTCGTCCTGCCCGACGCCAACGGTCTCAATCAGCACCTCGTCCATCCCGAGCGCATCGAGCACCCGCGCCACATCGCGCGTCGATCGCGACAGCCCGCCCAAATGCCCGCGCGTTGCCAAACTCCGCACGAACACACCGTCATCGAGCCCGTGCCGCTGCATTCGAATCCGGTCGCCCAAAATCGCGCCCCCCGAAAACGGGCTCGTCGGATCGACCGCCACAACGCCAACTTTCTTTCCGCGCTCCCTGTACTTCGCGATCAGCTGGTCAACGAGCGTCGACTTCCCCGAGCCCGGATTCCCGGTGACACCGACCCACGGCACTTTTCCGGTGTGCGGGTAGAGCCGCGCCATCTCGCCAACCGCCGCCGGCATTCGGTCGTCGAGGTCGCGCATCAAGCGCGCCGCCGCACGCCGGTCCCCCGCGAGAATCTTGTCGGCAAGTTTCGCCATCGAACCTTCATTAGTAGAATGCGGTTGGCGCAAGTGCAACGCCTCGCCAAAAACGATAGTGTCGAAACGCCTTTGGAGGACCCGTCGCCATGAAGGTACTCGTCATTGGGGGAAACCGCTTCTTTGGCAAACGCCTCGTGGCGCTCCTTCTTGAGCAAGTCGGGACAGAAGTTACGTTGCTCAATCGCGGGCGGATGAACGATGGTTTCGAAAACAGAGTCGCGCGGATCAAACTCGATCGACAACAACTTCGGCCGGCGCATCCCGCCCTCGAGAACCACCGATGGGACGTTGTCTTTGACCAGGTTTGCTACGATGCGCGCGAAGCGCAGAGCGCGTGCGAGACTTTCAACGGACGGGTCGGGAAATTGATCTTCGTCTCCTCGCAATCGGTTTACGGACCGGGCCCCGCGCTGCCTGAGTCAGCCTTCGACCCGCGCGCGCATTCCTTCGGCCGCGCCTTCACCCGCGACGAAGACTACGGCGAAGCGAAACGTCAAGCCGAAGCCGTCTACTTTCGAGCCGCGACGTTCCCCGTCAGCGCCGTGAGATTTCCTATTGTTCTTGGCGAGGACGATTACACGGAACGACTCAAGTTTCATGTCGATCACATTCTTCAAGGCAAGCCGGTTTTCTTTCCCAATCTCGATGCACGGATTTCGCTCATCCGTTCGGCCGATGCGGCGCTCTTCTTAAAGGCGCTCGCATCAAGCTACGCCACGGGGCCGATCAACTGCTGCGCCCAAGACCCGATTCCCGTGCGCCGAATCATCGAGACCATCGAAGCGCGAACCGGCAAGCGGGCCCACATCGCGCGGCGGTCCGACGAGGGCGACGATTCGCCTTTTGGCGTCGAGCGCGACTGGTTCATGTCGACCGCTAAGCTGACGACGTACGGGTTCTCGGCGCAACCTATCGATGGTTGGCTGGCGGCGCTTATCGATCGTTACATGACGTAGCGTCCGCGCAGTTGGTTGCTCGTCACGATAAGTCACGGGGGCAATCGTTATCAGTCTCGCCTTGATAACGACGAGTCACCCGCTTATCAGTATCTATGGCCGACTGATCCTTATCAGGGACCGACTGATATCGATCGGTATCAGCGATTGGCGGTGTTCGCGGTGGGGGTCGTGTTCGTGTGCGCCGACGTCGGGCGCGGGCCGTTCGACAGCCAGTCGCGCACAAAGTCAATCTCGCCGTGGACTTCCTTGTCGTCGCGACCGATGGCGCTTGCGACGCGGTAGACGCGGTAGATGTCGTTCATCAGCTCGTCGCAAACGGCGAGGCGCGTCTCACGCACCATCTCGTAGATCTTCTCGACTTGCGCGGCGGCGCGCGTCAGCTCTTGGTAGCGCTCGAGCGTTTTCCCGAGACTGACCGGGTCGACGCCCTTGACCGGCACGCGCCCTTCGAACTTCGGAAGGAGGTCGATGAGCCCCTCGACGACGGGAACCAGCCCCTCGCGCGCTTTGTTGAACGCGCGTACTTCGTCGTCCGCGTAATCACGCAAGCCGAGCTTCGTCCCGTCGAACTTCAAATACTCATCGCGCGTCGTCGTCGGAATCCCCGCCTCTGTCTTTTTCTTGTCGTGCATGCTTAACCCCTTCCTTGCCTTGCTGCGGTTCCATACCGCAGTTGGGCGGGACCATCGCGCGAGGGGAGATGCGCGTCAAGCGGGCGGCGAAGTCGGTGCCGGTCGCGTGAGATTTATTCGAGAAGCCCCGTCGTGGCGTTGATCGGCGCGAAATTGCGGTAGGGGATCCCGCCTATCGTTTCAAAGGAGCCACCTGCGAAGACCGTCGACCCGATTACCGTAAGCGTATGGACATGGCCACCCCAGTACGACGACGCGCTCGGGTTCCAGTTCGTATCGAGAACGCCGTAGTCGAACTTCGCCAAACGGTTCCACTGTGTTTGGCCACCAATCGACGTGAAGGAGCCGCCTGCGTAGACGGTCGACCCGCTGACCGCGAACGTATAGACATAGCCGTTCGGGCTCGGATCCCAGCTTTGGAGCGTGCCGTCAGTCCCGATCGCGGCGAGCCGATTCCTTGACCCACCGCCGATCGTCGTGAAGTCACCCGCCACGTAGACCGTCGACCCGCTGACCGCGAGCGCTGAGATCTCGCCGTTCGGGTTCGGGTCCCAGCCTTGGATCGTCGCGTTTCCGTTGACGTCGGTCCCGATCGCGGCGAG
>JACPTQ010000040.1:0-54925 GCA_016192705.1 Deltaproteobacteria bacterium
CGCCGCAGATGGGCGTTTTTCAGCAACCTGTCAGAGAGCGAATGCGAGGGCGAGGACCAGCGCGACCGCGACTGGGATTGTGAAGTTGTCGTCGATTCGGTCGTCGCTCGCGAGTTCGGCAGCGGCCCCCGTCGCCGCGGCAAGCGCCGCGATGCCGATGACGGCACCAAAACCGAGCGGCTTACACACCGCGAGAAAGAACGCCACAACCGCAAAACTAACAACAAAAAAAGTTGTCGTGCCTACGACGCTTTTTCGCCGCCAAAGTTTCACGTGCCCAAACCGACGCCCCATCAGTGCCGCCGCAGGATCGCCAAACCCAAGCACCAGCACCGCGACCTGTGCGACCGTCTGGTCGAAAACCGCCACAACGAGAAACGTCGCCGCCGCGTACCACGTGGCAGACGGGATTTGGAAGCGTTCGCGCGGGCGCGTGATTGGCCGCAGGACCTTGTCAAACAGGATTTCGTTCCATCGCGGGAAGATGCGCCGCGTGATGTCAAGCGTCGCGTAAACGCCTAGAATTGTTCCAAGTACAATGAGACACCCCGTGCGGCTCAACACCCACTGGTAGAGGACGACACCAACAACAGCATTCAGCAGATGAAAAAGGTTTCGCGCTAAGTTCCGCGGTCGAAGCGAACCGGGAAGCGCGTCCGTCTCCGATGCCAGAGTCGCCGCGCGCACGCTGACCATGAGCGCCTCGTAACTGTCCATGAGCCGCGCCCGCGCGTCGCGAAGCGCCTTGCGATCGGGCGGCGATGGCAAATGCCCGGCCAGCGCTCGCAGATTTCCGGCGACGCGCTCGATCGACGCCGCAAGCCGCTCGCGGTGCTCCGCAAACGATGCCTTGAGGCCCTGCATGCGCGCCTGTAAGTCGCGACACCGCGCGGATAACCTGTCGGCGGCGTCCGACCCTGGAATCGGAAGTGGATCGAGCGCCGAAACAAAGGCGTAGAGGTCGTTCGTGGCCATGAGAAGTTCCGCAGACATGTGACACTTAAGATAAACATTTTCGCCAGTCTGATTCAAGAAGTTTCGGAGGACGGGACCAATTCACTCTTGACGTTCGACCTTCGACGTCGACTTCGCCTCTCGCGCTTGTCTTTATCTGACGCCTCGTTGAGAATGGCGCGCCATGAAGTCGCCGTTGTCCGTCGCCCTACTTTTTTCCGTCGCCGCGGCCGTTCTCCCGGCCTGCAAAGAGCTTGAGAAAACTGAACCGATTCAGCTTCGAAAGCGCGAAAAACCGAAATGGCCGGCCGTCGCGACGCCGGTGGCGCCAGTGCCCGTGGCACCTCCCGTCGCCGCCGAATATGAAAAAGTGCCGACGCCAATCTTTGAGGACAATTTCGATCGCGCCGCCTTCGGAGATAAATGGCGCGTGCAAGGCGGTGATTGGCGCATCGAGGCGGGCGCCGTCAAGACGCGTGGCGCGCGAAACAAGTGCCTCTGGGGAGCGTGGGAACTGCCCCAAGACGTCGAACTCGAATTCGACGCGCGGAGCGATTTCGCCGATGGCGACATAAAATTCGCGATGTTCGCGGACGGAGAAAACTACGAGGGCGGATACACGCTCATCTTCGGCGGTTGGAAAAACTCGGTGTCGCTCATCGCGAAAGGCGACGAGCACGCGATTCAAAAAAAGCTCCTCGACCAAGTCCGGTATCGCACGGACGTTAAGGTCGTTCAGGGAAAGGTTTATAAATATCGTGTCGTTCGCAAGGGGCGCGTTCTCGAGTGGTTCATCGACGGCGCGTCGTTCCTCACTTTCGACGATCCGCAGCCGATCCTAGGCCCGGGGTTCAATCGATTCGCGTTTTGCAATTGGGAAAGTCCGCTGACGTTCGACAACCTGCGCGTCTGGGCGCTTCGACCGAAACCGTCGGCGCCTCCGACGCCGAGCCCGGCTTCTCCCATCGACGCCGCGAAAAACCCACCGGCGACGAAATCGAAACCAGCAAAGCGGTGACAGGATCCGTCAATTCGTTGAGCTAATAGACACCGCATCGTCAGCGAATTGAACGCTGCCGCCGCATTTCTACATGTTTTCGCACGATTCAAGCCCGCGTTACCGCGCGGGACGTGGCCCGCGAGTTGCTTGACTCGGTGCGTCGCATGAATTCGCGCGTGACGTTCGCTCGCGAAATCGGCGTTGGAGAACTTCTGGAGGAGAAAAGACAATGAAGAAACTAATTGGGCTATCAGCACTCATCGCGGCCGTCGGGTGTGGCGGTGGGCTGCCGAGCGACTTGGGCGATGAACAGGCCGAGGACCTCGGTGCGGTTGAACTCGAAACAGGCGATAAGGCGGACCATACGCTGATTCGCCCGATCGGCACGTTCGACGCGGCTCCCGGCGCCTACGCGGGGCAGTTCACGAAGCTCGTCCTTATGACGGACAAAACGTTCCATATGGAAACGCTTATTTACTGCATCACAACGCCGTGCAACCCAATCGCGACGAACGGGCGTTACGAGTATTGGCGAAACGGGGTCGGGACGCGGTTTATCCGCTTCCGCACGACCGCTGGCCGGCTCATCAGCTCGTACGCCTACACTTACAGCAACACGACGGACACGCTCAAGCTACGCAAAATCAACACGCGCGCGTGGTTCAAGATGATCGGCACGGCGAACGCGTGGTGCAGCGACGCGGGCGACTGCGCGGCGCAGAACCTCATTCACCCAATGTGCGCGATTCGTCCAGGCGGCGGCTGGTACTGCAACCGGGACAACACCTGCGGGTATAGCTGCGGCAGCGCTCCACCACCTTGCGCGGCCGTGCTTTGCGCGCCGAACACGCATTGCGACGACTCAAGCGGCACCGCCCAGTGCCTTCCGAATGTAACGTGCGCGACGGTCCGCTGCGCGTCGGGCACTTACTGCTCCGACCTGAACGGCACAGCCGAGTGCCTCTCGTACAACACGTGCGCCAACGTTCGCTGCGCGTCGGGCACGCACTGCGAAGACCTTCCGATCGTTTGCTTTGCAGCGCCATGTCCACCGACCGCGCCCAGCTGCGTCCCGAACAACCCGGCTCCGTGCTTCAAGGGTGGCTGCTCGGGGCAGCTTTGCACGGACCAGGCGGGCGCGATCTCAACGTGCGAGTGGCGAGACGAGTACGCGTGCTATCGCACCGCAACGTGTGAACGCCAGACGAGTGGAGCTTGTGGGTGGACCTCGACGCCCGAGCTTCGCACCTGCCTCGGCACGAACTAGAAAAACCGCCCCCGCGCCCGCCCCCCGTTACCGCTTTGACGTTTTCTCGTCGGGCCGCGCCGGAATCGACGCGCGCCAAGCCGCCCAAAGCTTTCTGAAGATCGCCACGCGCTCCGGCTCCTTTCGAGCCAGGTTTCGTTTTTCGCCGCGGTCCGCATCAAGGTCGAAAAGCTGCTCAGCGCCCGTCGCCGCGTACCGAATGTACTTCCATCGCTCGTGCACGATCGCCTGCATCGGCTTTCGTTTCTCGTCTTCGATCATCTCAATAAAAACGGGCGGTCGCGTCGCCACATCGCCCCGCGCCAGCGGAACGAGACTCACCGCGGCCGGTGGCGCACCGATCGGCTCCGGCGCTGCACCCGCTTCGCCCGAACGCGACTCAAGATACGCCAGCGCGCGAATTGTCGCCGTAACATCGAGCGTCGAAACCGGCGTCTGCACGCGCCCAGGCTTCGTGTTCGGCAGCCGCGCGACGAGCGGGACGTGGACCTGATCGTTAAAGAGGCTCATGCCATGCCAATTGTACCCGTGCTCGCCGAAACCTTCGCCGTGATCCGACGTCACGAAGATTGCCGTGCGCGCCGCGTCGGGATGCTTTTCGATCGCCGCGAGGAGACGCCCCATATGATGATCGGCAAACAGAATTTCGCCGTCGTACCGGTCGATTCGTTCGTCGCCAAACGAATGAAAATCGGCATGCTTCACATAATTGTGGTGCGGCTCCATATAGTGCACCCACAAAAAGAAAGGCGCCCGAATCTTTAACCCGTCGAGCGCGCGAATCACGCGATCGGTCAGCGCCTCAGCCTCCGTTCCCTTGCTCACGATGCGATCGCCCTTTTGCGCGAGCTCCGTGTCCCACACCTCGAACCCGCGACCAAACCCGTTCGACGCGTCGAAATATTGGTGCGTCAAATAGCCGTAGTTCCGATACCCAGCCGCCAGAAGCTCGTCGGCGATCGTCACGTTTTCGGCGAGAAAGACTGGCCACTGGCCGAGCCCGCGTTTTACGGCCGAGGGAAATCGCCCCGTCAAAAGCGCGGGGATCGCGTCGCGCGTTAGCGTCGCGGGCGAAAATGCGCGTTCGAACAATGTGGCCGTCGCCGCGAACTTGTCGAGTCGCGGCGTCGTCTGCCGCGCGTAACCGTACGACGAAACGTGGTCCGCCCGGAGCGTGTCTATCGTAATGAGGACGAAGTTGGTTTTCGGCGCAACGTCGGGTGGCGCTTCGATCGTCCCGCGTAAACTTGGCGTTTCGGCGCGGGTCGCGACGCTCGCGGCTGACTGCGGTTTCCGCGCTTCGGCCGGCGCGCGTCCCAGGGTTCCTCGCGCCCGCGCGAGTTTCGGTGCCGTCGCCGCCGGTTTCGGAACGGTTTTCACGCGGCTGGGCGAGCTCAACAGCGACGTGACCGCGAGATCGCGCACAACGGCGCTCACCTCAACGCGTCGCCCGGAACTCTTGAGGAGCGTGAACGTCGCGACAAGAATGAGAAGGACGGCGGCATAAGGGAGGTGCGCCAAAAACCAGCGATTGATTGAGTCGGTCGCACGCGCGGGCGGCATCGGCGCGCGAAGACGCCACGCAAAGAGGACGGCCCATAACCCGATTCCGACGACACCAAACCACGCGACGCCACGTGGTCGCGCAAACAGTGCGACGGCCGCGACGAGGATGAGTGCGCTCACGGCCTCCGCGACATTCCGGCGCGCACTTGATTGCGCCACAACCGCGTCAATCGCATGCGCCAGCCACCGACAACCAACAAACGCCGCGACGACAAAGAGAGAGAAGGCCGCCGCTGCAAGAACGGGGTTCTGGAATCGCGCGACCAGCGACGCGCCAACCGCAAGCCCAGCCGCGCCGAGCATGAGCGCCGCCCCTTCACCGCGCCCGCGACGCGGGGCACCGACGATGGCCACAATTCCAACGAGGAAACCGATCGCGATCCAAACGCCGAGTGGCACGATTCCATAAATCGCCGCGTGCCGTCCCTCGGCGACGAGCAGAGCGGCCTCGGCGCCGCCCACAACTCCCGAAGCCAAAAGCGCCGCATCGATCGACCGAACCGCGGTGCGCGACCTCTCCGCAAATGAAATCGACGCCGTCATGACCCTTTCTTGCACGCCCACGGGGGGACGAATAATACGAGCGTCGCACGGGGATCTCAAGCGAGACGTGGTTTTTTTGACTTGTCGCCGGCCATTCGAATACGTTCCAGGGGACGGAAAACGTTCGGAGGTAACAATGCGCGCAAATCATCTATCGATTTTTATTGCAGTTTTGGCTCTCGGGCTGGGGTGCTGGGGAAACAAAAAAGACAAGAAAAAGGAGAAAGCGAAGGACGACGTGGCCCTCGCGTCGGGCTCTGAACGCGAGCTGACGCGCGATGAGGCGCTGCGCGAGCGCCCGGACTTGGGTGACGTGCCGGTTGTGGCGCGTGTGTCAGCCGGAACGAAGCTCGACATCGTCGAAATGAAGGAGGCGTGGGTCAAGGTTCGCTCGAAGGACGGGCAGGCGCAGGGCTGGCTCCCGAAAGAGGCGCTGGTGCCACTGCCGAAACTTCCGGAGACGAGTGCTGCGGAAGCGACGGCTGCGACGGGGACGCCACCGGAAGCGACGGGGGCTACCGCTCCCGCATCCGGAGGCGCTGCCGTATCGCCAACCGCGGCCGCTCCCGAAACCGCACCCGCATCCCCAACCCACGTTGTGAAGTGGCCGTGGGTCCGTATGCGCAAGACGCCCGACGGTGAGATTGCGGGGCGACTGACCGAAGGGATGGCGGTCGAAACGTCGGCGCGCGAACGCGTGAAGAACAAAGAGTGGGTCAAAATCTCGGCAACCCAAGGTGAGAAGACGGTGACCGGATGGGTTGCGGCCGCGGCCCTCACCACGGCGAAGAGCACCGCGAAGAAGGCCGAGGCCAAAGACCGGTCCGCGGAAAAGGCGACCGTGAAAGGTTCGTCGCCAACACCTGCGAGCGACGAGCCGACGGTGCCCGGCGGATCAAAGCGATTCGCAAAGCGGGATTCGACGCCGCGCTCGACCGCCAAGACCAGCGGCGAATCAGCGGACACAGAACGCGACGAAACGATCAAATGGTCGACCGTGCGCTTGCGCAGCGCGCCGTCGACGAAATCGAAGGTGCTCGCCGATATGCCGCAAGGAACAAAAGTTACGGTCGTTAAGTCCCGTGGCGAATGGTTGAAGGTCAACGCGCATCTTTCCGAGCAAGACGCGACAACGGGGTGGGTCATAGCCAAATCGACGAAGGCGAAAGATGCGCGAGACACCGAAAGTGTGACGTCTACGGCGCGCACCGCCGACTCCGAGACCGAAACGAAGAAAATTGTTTGGAAATACGTTAACTTGCGGTCGAAGCCCAGCACATCGACGGGGAAGATCTTGGCGAAGTGGGACAAGGGGTTCGCGGTTAAAGTCGTTGCGACGGATGGAGATTGGACGCGGGTGCGGGCGCGGGCGCGAGCCAAAATGCCTGGGGCGCGCGTCGGTTGGATTAAATCAGCCGCGCTCGGCGACGACGGAAACGAGCCGGCCGATGCACCGAGTGGCGCCAAGCGGAAGGTGCGCGCGGAAAAAACCGATCCGTCGCGCGACGCGATGCCCGATCGCGACCGAGCAGACATTAGGCGCGGGAAAACGGCAATCCGCGCGATGACACTCGCGAAAAGCGCGGTCGCGACGACGCACCCGGACACAACCTCCGCGGATGACGACGCCAGCGAAGACGCCGCGCCCAGGAAGGTTGCTAAACCCGAGCCGGCGAGGCCGAAAACCAAGGTGTCGCTTATTCCAGATGCCGCGACCAAAGGCGCCGCCACGTTGCCGCTGCCGAGCGATTCAAAAAAACCCGCGCCTGTGACGCAGCCGGCACGCGCCGCTCAGCCAGCGATTCCCGCGGCCACCGCGATCAAACCCGACAAGGGCGTCGCGTCGATCGGATGGCCCGTCGTTCAGATTCGCGACGAGCCGGATGGCCGAATCGTCGGCGAGCTCAAACGCGGCGCCCGCGTCACCGAGCTCGCGCGCGACGGCGAGTGGGTGAAAGTTCGTTCAAGCGACACAACCGGCTGGATCGTCGACCAAGCTCTCGCCAAACCGTAAGCGTACGAATGCGTTGTAAGCATGTGAGCGACCCGCATACGGTCACATCACCTGCTCTTTGCACCAACGCCTCCTCGGGTTGACCCGCTCGGCGCGCAAAGCGTAGATTCCCCGCGTGGCTGAGCGGTACGACGCAGTTGTCATCGGCTCGGGAATCGCCGGACTTTCGTTCGCGCTCAAGGCGGCGGCGCGCGGGACGGTTGCACTCGTCACGAAGCGCGCGGCCAGTGAATCCAACACGGTTAACGCACAAGGCGGTATCGCGTCGGTGCTTGCGCCCGGCGACTCGATCGAGGCGCATGTTGCCGACACGGTGCTCTGTGGTGACGGGCTGTGCCACCGCGACGCGGTGCAGGTTTGCGTCGCAGAGGGCCCCGAGCGAGTTCGCGAGTTGATGCGCCTCGGCGCCGAATTCGACATGTCGGCCACCGGCGAATTCGATTTGACGCGTGAAGGGGGGCACACGCAACGGCGCGTCGTTCACGCGGGTGACATCACAGGACGCGAGGTGATTCGCGTTCTCTTGTCGGCCGCGCGGGCGAATCCCAACATTCATCTCTTCGAGAACCACTTCGCGATCGATGTCATTGTGACGGCTAAACATCTGCGGGGCGAAAACAAAGCGAACGACGGAGGGAATAACCCAGACACCGCCAAAGCCGGAAACCGAGCCCTCGGCGCCTATGTTCTCGACGTCGAGAGCGGGAGCGTTCGAACACTCCTCGCGCCCGTCACCGTGCTTGCAACGGGCGGTGCGGGCAAGGTCTACCTCTACACGTCGAACCCCGACGTCGCAACCGGCGACGGCATCGCCATGGCGTACCGCGCGGGCGCAGTCGTCTCCAACATGGAGATGTTTCAGTTTCACCCGACGTGCCTCTTTCACCCGCACGCAAAGTCGTTCCTCATTTCAGAGGCGCTTCGCGGCGAAGGCGGTATTCTGCGCACCGTCGACGGCGGCGAGTTTATGGGCCGCTACCACCCGATGCAAAGCCTCGCCCCGCGCGACATCGTGGCCCGCGCGATCGACGCCGAATTAAAACGCCGCGGCGACGACTACGTCTGGCTCGACATGACGCATCTTTCGTCCGACTTTTTGAAGCGGCGCTTCCCCAATATTTTCGAAACGTGCGCACGCTTCGGCGTCGACATGACCACGCAGCCAATTCCGGTCGTTCCGGCCGCACACTATTCATGCGGCGGTGTCGTGACCGACTTGACCGGCGAGACCAACATTCGCGGCCTCTACGCGATTGGCGAAGTCGCGATGACGGGACTTCACGGGGCGAATCGCCTGGCGTCGAATTCGCTCCTCGAGGGGCTTGTTTTTGCGCACCGCGCGGCCGCCGCCTCGACGGAACACGGTCGCGACGCGGGATTCACGCGCCTCACGCCTCCCGACTGGGACGCCGGTCGCGCAACCAACTCGGACGAGATGGTCGTCGTTTCGCAGAATTGGGACGAAGTCCGGCGCCTCATGTGGAACTATGTCGGCATCGTCCGCTCCACGCGGCGGCTCGAGCGCGCGCGGCGACGCATCGCCGTTCTCCTCGAAGAAATCCGCGAGTATTACTGGGACTTTCTCGTGACGCGCGATCTCCTCGAATTGCGCAACATCGCCACCGTCGCGGACCTCGTGATTCAATGTGCTCTTCAACGTCGCGAGAGCCGCGGCCTTCACACGACAATCGACTACCCGTCCAAGCGCGACGAAGCGCGCGACACCACCGTTCGCCGCTAAGCCGAACGCGTCACTTCAAATTCGCAGGTCGACCCGCCCGACACCGACACGCATCGCACCTCGCGCGCGTCGTACCTGTCGCCCGTGAGACCAATCAGATAGCCCGCGGTCCCTCCGGCCGTGATAACGCACGTCGGCTTCGTGGCCGCCCCCAGCATCTTCGCTTCCATCGTCTCGGTCATGACAACGCGAATCGGGTCGCGCTCAAAAGCGTACTCGACGACGTTCCCCCAGCCGCCCTCCGTGATAATGAGGCGCGAAACCTCGCGTGTGATGTGCCGAAACAAGCGCCCGAGCCGCGCGTCGCTTCGAACCGACTCCATGAGCCGGCGCTCCGCGATCGCATCTCGAAGCGCACTCGGAATCCAGCGCATGTCCTTCAAGACTTCTTGAATCTCCCACGTCGTTCCCTGCGTCGCGATGCGATACAAAAGCGCGTCTTTCGCGTCATCGCCAATCGCCGCCGCGATCTCCTTGTGAAACAGCTTGAGCCAGCCCGCCCCAAAAATCACCTCGCGAACGCCGCCAAATCCGATCTCGCCCCGCTCGGCGTCGACGTCATGCAGGTCGAAGGCCCGCATCCCAAGCAACGCGCGGTGAATAAACGGCAACCTCGCCCCAGCTCGCGTCGACACGAGTCGGCGCACCGCATCGCGCGCAACCGGATTTTTTTCAACGAGGTCCAAGACCGGCAAAACGACGTCGAGCTCGTCCATCACTCTGGAAACCCAATCCCCTTCTCGCGCGCCATAATCTCTTCGATCGACCGCATTTGCAAACCGAGGAACCGCTCATTCTCCGCCTTGTCGGGGTATCCCTCGTTGACCGTGCCGCCGAACATCCACGTCTTGTAGACCGCCTCGCCGCCCTCGTTGTCCGCCTTAAACGAAATGTAAAACCGCCCGCGCATTTTCGTCTCGGCGAAACTCTTTCGCACCTTCGATGTCGGCGCCGAAGTGCCAAATACGTAACGCCACAGCTTCCCAACGATCGCGCTGCGGTCGACAAACCCCTTCCCGTCTCGCGTTGAGCGCGCTGGCCCGACAACCGACAGCCCGTTCAAGTTGACGAGGTCCCATTTCCGCGCGCCCACTTTTCGCCGCTCAACCGGGGGCGTCTCGATGCGACTCATATCGACCGCGTCGAACGCCCGAATCGCCGCCGCGGGAACGCCGTACAACTCGTTCGAGAAATGGTTCCAATCCGCCTTTCCGATCCGCACGATGTCCTCGAACCGAACCTTCGCGCTGCTCGTCGCATCGGCGTACCCAAACGGCCGGCCCCACGCCTTGGCCGGCACAACGATTTCGTAGAACCCAAAAAAAACGTTGTACCAAATCGACGCTGGGTTCGCGTAATTCCCGCGCCCAAGAAGGTCGGTTTCAGCTGCGGCGAAGGCGACCTTGAAAACGAAGCGCGGATACGCGGAGAAGAGCGCGTTGTGCACGACTTTGCCGATACCAGCTGGGAAACCGGTCGCGTTCGGGCCAACGTTAATTCGCAGCGCGAAGGGCGCCGATTTTGATTTCCCGATCTTTGGGTCGTCGACCTTTGGAACGTTGAGGATAATCTTGTCGTTGATTTGCGCGACCGGAACGACCTTCTCGATGAGACCCTTCAGGGGCGATAGGTCGGGCCACTTGACAGCCTCCGCGCGACCTCCACCGATCATCAGTCCAGCGACAACAAAAGTAACAACGAGAGCTTTTCGCATGATTGACCCTCCTACCCTGAAACCATTCGAACATATTCATCTACGTTCGGCAAACGGAGCGGAATTCCGCAGCTGGACGCGTTCCACTCCCTTGTATTCGGATGTAGGTTCATGTATGATGTTTGGTTATTGCTTTCAGCGGCTGGTGATTTACGGAGTTAATAAAATGATGGCCAAATATCCAAAACTCGTTCTGGCCCTGGGCGCGTCGGTGGCGCTTATAGCGTGCGGTGACCCTACGATTCCTTCGCCCTCAGCGGGCGACCCCAATCCCTCACCACGCCTTTCCGATCGCCTCGATGCAGGGACATCGACAACTCCACCCAATCCGATTCCGCCGGCACCAGCCGTAGAAGACGCGGGTTCGGTTGTCGACGCAGGTTCCACGACGCCAGCGGTCGACGCCGGCCCAACGCCCAACCCGAACCCAAACCCGAACCCAACACCAGTCGGCTGCAGCACCGCTCCGCAAACCCCCGACCCCGCTTGGTCGCACGGCTGCCCGGCCTATGCGCCCACGATTCGCCCGGCCGGCAGCGACGCAGCCTACCTCATCGGCAAATTCGCGTACTGCGAACTCATCGACAAAGACTTGAAAGAGGAGTGGGTTCAAACGTGGGTAGAGGACACCCAATGCAATTGGACCATGGTGTCGCGCCAAAAGACGTCGCTCGACAACGATTCGGTTTGGGTCGACGGCGTGCAGGATGACGGCGGGCGCATCTTCAAGCTCCTCGCAGGCGCGGCGGTCACCGCGGGCAGCCACAACGTCACGATGCTCGTCGAGGGCGATCTCTCGCGGGCCGACTTCGCGCTCCACGTTTTTAAGCGGGGGACGCACGCGGTCATTTTCGACATCGACGCGACGCTCACCACGAGCGACTTGCAGGCCGTTATGAGCCTCGCAGCGGATATTTTTGGCGGGTCGTTTTCGCCAACGGCGTACGACGGCGCCGCGGAGCTGACGCGCAATTTCGCCGCGAAGGGTTACAAAGTGATCTACCTCACGGCGCGCAAGGAGTTCATGCGAAGTCTCACGGAGAAGTGGCTGAAGGACGGTGGCTTCGCCGCGGGTGTCGTATTCTTCATGGACGGCTTCAGTTTGTCTCCGCCCAGCAAGCCTGACCAGCTTGCGTACAAGAAGGCGAAGATGAAAGAGATCGCGACGACAAAGGGTCTGGCGATCGACTACGCCTACGGCAACGCCGAACACGACGTCGAGGCGTATCAGTCGGTCGGGATTCCCAACAGCCGCATCTTTACGATTGGCGACATTGCCGGCGTTCGAAGCTCTACGCCGATTCGAGACAACTACTGCGATCACTTGAATTCGGCGCGCGGCTTCCCGACGCCCAGCCAGCCGTAGCCTTTAGTAATCGAGCCCCTTTTGCGCGAGCACGCCTTTCTGATACGGGTGCTTGACCTCAACCATCTCCGTCACCAAGTCGGCGCGCTGCACAACGCTCGGATGCGCGTTTCGCCCCGTCAGAATCACGTGAACTTCTGGTGCACGCGCGTCGATAATCTCGTGAACCCGCGCAAGTGGCAAAAGCCCCTCCCGCACAACGACGTTGATTTCGTCGAGCACCACCATCGCGTAGTCGCCCGACTTGACCTTCTCAAGCGCAAGCGCCGCCCCCTCGGCCGCCGCCTTCTCATGCACTTCCTTCGGATACTTGTCGTCCAGAATGCGATAAAACCCTTTGCCCGCCTGAATCATCTCAAGCTCGGGCGCGAGCCGCTTCACCGAATCGAGCTCGCCGTAGTGCCACGTCCCCTTCATGAACTGAATGACGCACACCGTCTTGCCGTAGCCAACCGCTCGAAGCGCGCAACCGAGCGCACTCGTCGTTTTCCCCTTTCCGTTTCCGGTAAAGACCGTTACGAGACCGATTTGTTTGGCCATCTGATGCTGCTCAGCAACGCGCGGGAGCGCCGCTAGTTATTGAACTCGGCAACGAGCTTCTCGACCGTCGCCTGGTCAGCGCCCGGAAACTGATACTGGTCGAGTTCGCCAACGAGCACCCACCGATAATCGTTGACGCGCACGGGCTTCAGCCCTTCCGAAACCAACTCGCAGTCGTACGCGTGCAGCTCAATCGTATAGGCATCGTACTGATGTCGCACTGAGCGCGCGAGTTTTCCGACGCGAATCTCGGCGTCCAGTCGCTCACGAAACTCACGCTTCAACGCCGTCTCGTCGTCCTCGCCGGTTTCAACCTTGCCGCCCGGGAACTCCCAAAGGAGCGGGAGCGTCGCATTCGGCCGCCGCTGCGTAATCAAATACTTGTCCTGTCGCCGAACAATGGCCGCAACCACGCGAATCGTCTTTTTGTTGCCCGTGTCACCCATTCTGGACCCCCAAAATTGCCTTCAAATCTTGCCGCATTTGGCCTTTTTCCTCCACGGAATACTCTAAATAGACTATTCCTCGCCCCCGCTCCGCGCAAGGGACCGCATAGACGCGCAACCTCGATTAACTTCCGCGCCGCCCACGCCCCGATTTCCCGTCGGCGCTCGTCGCCCGCCTCGTCTCACCCTCTTCGCGATCGTAGATCGCGTTGACGACCGCATCAACCTCACGCAAAAAACGCGGCGCCCCATTCATTTCAAACTCCCAGCGCAGATTTCCGCGCACGCGCAGAAGGGCATCGGCGCGCGAAAACTTGAGGTGAATGAAGAGCTCCGTTCGACGGGCCGCTTCCGCAAGCACCATTTCGCGCAGCTTCGCAACCTCGTCCGCCCCACTCCCGCCGCTCATCTGCGGCTCCATCCAGTCAAACGGCAACCGAACCTCGCTCTCCAACTTCCACGATAACCGGGCGCGAGCCTAAACTAATTCCGGGCGGCCGTCTATGTGGTGTCGGAAGACCCCATTCCTTGACCCGCACGAGCGGGGTTTGCTATACCCAGCCCATGAGCAACCACGAGAGCTTTCCGCCCGAGGAACCCAAAGCCAAGATTTCAGAGCGGTTTCCGGATTATGTTCCCCCAACAAAAATCACTTACGTCGGCGGAAAGCCGGTCACGCTACACCTCCGCAAATGCCGATTGCAGCTCAAGGATGGCGACGAGTGGGGGCGCGAGTTTATCAGCGACAAAAACGTCATCACGGTTGGCTCGGTCGACGACAACGATCTCGTCGTCAAGGACGACACGGTTTCGCGATACCACTGCAAGATTATTGAAGACAATCAGTCTTATCTCCTGGTCGACCTGAACTCGACGAACGGGACGTTCGTGAACCGCGTGCGCGTGCGCGAAGCGTTTTTGAAGCCCGGGAGCCTCGTCACGCTCGGGAAAACCGAAATGCGGTTTCAGGCGATGGACGAGAAGGTTGAGATTCAACCGTCGGCCAAGGAGGCGTTCGGGGGGATCATCGGGCGCGCGGAAAAAATCCGGGAGATTTTTGGAATTCTCGAAAAGATTTCGCCAACCGGGGTGACCGTCGTTATTGAAGGCGAAACCGGTACCGGTAAAGAAGTCGTCGCGCGGGCGATCCACAACAACAGTCCGCGGAAGGCAAAACCGTTCATGGTGTTCGATTGCGGCGCCGTGCCGGAGAACCTCATCGAGAGCGAGCTGTTTGGGCATGAGAAGGGGAGCTTCACGGGCGCCGTGATGACGCGCCAGGGGCTCTTTGAGATGGCGAACGGCGGGACGATTTTTCTCGATGAGCTCGGCGAGCTGAACCTTGATCTGCAACCAAAACTTTTGCGCGTGCTCGAGCAGCGCGAGGTCAAGCGCGTCGGCTCAAATAAGTCGATTCCGATAGACGTGCGGGTGATCGCCGCGACAAACCGCACTTTGGAAAAAGAGGTGCGCGAGGGGCGTTTTCGCGAGGACCTTTTTTACCGGCTTTCGGTCGTGCGAATCTTCATGCCGCCGCTTCGTGACCGCAAAGAAGACATTCCGCTTCTCATCAAACACTTCCTGCGCACCATGACGTTTAATCGCGACGAAACGGGAAAGCCGCGCGTGACGCGTGTCGATCGCGGGGCGATCGAAGTCATGAAAAACTACGACTGGCCCGGAAACGTTCGCGAGCTCTTGAACGTCGTTGAACGCGCCTGTTCGTTTGCGGATGAGGGGGTTATCGCCTCGGAGAACCTGCCGATTCAACTCACGAGCGGATCGCAGCCGCGCGCGAAAGTCGCGGGGGGTGGCAATGCGCACGCGGGGCCACCTGAGGAGAAGTTGCCGTTCAAAGAGGCGAAGGAGAAATGGGTTAGCTCCTTTGAGCGCGACTATATTCTTGGTCTTCTCAAGAAGAACAACATGAACATTTCGCACGCGGCGCGTGAAGCGGACATCGATCGAAAATACTTTCGAAAGCTGATGAAGAAGTACGGAATCGACGCAAGCGACTACACGGAATAATTCCTACAACAATAAATGGACGAGTGCTGAGAGAACCGACGCTTCGCTCCCTGAACCGTGCGGCAACGTCGCGTCTTGGCTCTTCGTGACTTTGAGCCCACGGTCATCGATTCGCAAAATCGTCGCACGCACGCCGCCTTTCACGGGACGAAGGAGCGCAACGATCCACGTGTCGACAAACCCAGCGCGGTTTCGCGTCGACGGATCGAAGAGACGCCACGGCTCGTCCTTCGTCGCATCTTTCGTCCGCGCGAGAAGGACGGCGGTTTTCACGCGCGCGAACAGGCCGCGAAGATCGGCGGACGCATCGTCGGAAATCTTGTAGGCCGGGTCGATCGCCAGAACCTCCTCGAACCGCTTCCACGCGTCGTCGCGCTTCGCGCGCGCCAGTGCCACACGTGCCCGCACAGCCTCGGTTTCAGCCCACTCACGCGTCGTATCAACAATCGGCAAGATCGCCTGGAGCGCCAGCGAGACCTTGTCGAGCGTCTTTGTCGCAACGCCATCGTTCTGGTCCGACTCGAACTGGCGGAGCGCCTCGGCGCGCTTTGCCACGACCCGCGTCATGATTGTTCGTGCGTCAGACTTGGAGGCGACCGGCGGCGCCGCAATCGTCAACCCACGACTCGCGAGGGTCTCCGCAAGCGCCGCGCGCACGCGCTCCGCAACGCCTTCGTCGATTCGCGTCGACGACATCGTGATCAGGGTCACGCGCTCGCCCGCACCCAGCGTAGAAACCAAAGCGACGCACAAGGGCCCACATAGAATCGTCATCGTGAAGACAGATTACGGGCGTCGCCCGCCCCGGTCAACGCACTTTTGGAAACCTACTCGCGCCGTTCGCTCACGCCGATTGAGATCCGCTCGATGCGAAGCTTTTGCGCGAGCCCCAAAATCTCCACGACGCGCCCGTGCGACACCTGGCTGTCGGCGTCGATTCGCACGGCACCGTGGCCTTCGGTCTTTTTCCACTTCGTCAACCGCTCCTCAACTTCGCGCAACGTCGCCACGGCGCCATCCACCGCAACACGCCCGTCGCGATCAACTTCAATCGCAAGTTCGGCTGGCCCTGCCTTTGCGGCCACTCCAGCCACAGCGTCTTTGGGCAAATTGACGTCCAAGCGCGATCGATTCGCGGTTTCGGCCTCGCTGAACGACGCCGTGAGAAAGAAAAAAATCATGAGGTTCAAAAACGTGTCGACGATCGGCGTCGTGTCGACGAGCGGGCGAATGCTGACATCCCAAGGTCCACCGCGAAAATTCACGTCGTCACCGCCGGGGCTGGGTCAGCGGTCCCTGTCGGAGCCGCCCAGGCCCCAGGCGCACGAACATCCGCGCCAAAATACCCGGCGCCATCGAGCAACTCGAGCATGTTCGCCGCTTCCGCTTCGAGCGTGATGAGGAGACGCGTGACGCGGCCCATCAAAAACCCGTGCGCAACGATTGAAATCACCGCGATGAAAAGTCCGCCCGCGGTGTTGATCAAGATTTCCCAAATCCCCGTCGACAAGAGCTGCGTGCGCGCGTCGGCGTCAAGCCCCGTGACTTGCGACACGCGCTGAAAAACGCCGATCATGCCGACGACAGTTCCGAGCAACCCAAGAAGCGTCGCGAGCCCCGCAATCGTCGACGGCCCCCCCAAAAACTGGTGCAAGTTCGCCGCCTCTTGGTGCCCCGCGGTTTGCAGCTGCTGCTTCACAATCTCGGGGTGTCGCCCCTTCATTCGGAGCGCCGTCCCCAGCACCGT
Source organism: Deltaproteobacteria bacterium (assembly GCA_016192705.1). Lineage (GTDB taxonomy): Bacteria > Myxococcota > JACPTQ01 > JACPTQ01 > JACPTQ01 > JACPTQ01. The sequence goes on from JACPTQ010000040.1 coordinate 16,927, forward strand.
CGACACCGGCGTCGCCCGCGCCGCGCAGACCCCCATCGCCTCCGGGAATTTTCGCTCGATGATGAGCCGATGCACCAGCTGAATCAGGGCGGGCGGCGCAATGTTATTTCGCCGCAAATACCAAAGCCGTTCGAGCAAAATCGTGAACGACAAAAGCGCGCAAAAAACAATCGGGTACATCATGTACCCGCCTTTTTCGAAAAGGAATTCGTAAACCTCACGCATGCGGCGTTTCACTCCTCTCGCGATCGCTGCTCAGTTTCTGCCGGCCGCCTTAAACAGGAACGGGTAAGTGACGGTCACGCGCTCGCCGTACGGCGAACGCTGAAATTCCCAGCGCTTGATCTTACTGCACATGCAACCTTCGACGTTCGCGTTCTTGAGCGTCGATTCGCGAATCTTGCAACCATCAACTTCGCCGCTTGTCAAAATGCCGAACGACACAATCACCTTCCCGCTCAGATTCGGTAGTTTTTCAAACTCTACCTGATAACAGTATTGAATCTCCTTGAGCCGCTGGCGAATAATGCGCCGCACCATTTCACGATCGATGTTCCCTTCGAACGTGACATCGCCCGTTGAAACCGGCGGGCCGAACCCGGCCGGGGTCGCCAACTTCGTGCGTTTCCTGAGCGGCAACGCGGCCCGCGCCGGCTGCACCTGACCCGCGGTGTTGACGTTGCCAATTCCGACCGTACGGTCGATTCCGCCACCGCCCTCCGCACTGCCCTCGTCCCCGAACCCGCCTTCGCCCTGTCGATCGCCGTTTGGCCCAACGTCCGTCGGGGATCCCGCGCCCGACGCGCGATCCCCGCCACGGGCCACGCCCTTTCCCCAATCGCTTGACACGTGAAACTCACCGGCCCCCCCCGTCGGCCGAAAGAGTCGCCCCAAACTCGGGTCCCGTTCGATCCGTTCGAGCTCCTGCATCAGTTTGGTGCTCTTCACAACCTCGACGTCGCGCCGCTTTTTTTCGCCCGGCTCAAGCGTCGTGGTATCCGGCGCTTTGATGCCAAGCTTTGCGCGCCGCTGAGGCCCCTCGGCGATTCCCGCACGCCCCGACTTTCCGGCGTGCCGCCGCCCTCCGTCCTTTGGCTCGACTTTCGTCGATGCCATCCGCTCGAGGATGCGACGCTCGCGTTCCGACAACGGATGAACCTCGGGTTTGAACTGCGTCGGCGAAAACCGGTCAGACCCGTCAAAACGATCGCGGCTAAACCCATGCGGGTCGTCGGGCTGTATCGCCGCAACGAGCAGCGTCCCGCCGTTCAGAAGAAGCGACACGAGAAACGCGAGCACGATGAGCGGGTTGATCGACGCAAACCACGGCGTCCGCGCGGTTCTCGGACGACGCGCAACAGTCAGCTCGAGTTCAAATGGATCGAGCCACAAGGTCGCGGTCGACCCAAGCGGGAACGGGACGGTGAAACTCGCCACAAACTGCCCCGGGCCACGCTCCGCCGACGTCGCGAGCGCGCTGAGCGGAAGTACGCTGTCTCCGCGCCCAACCGTGCCGGAAAGCTCAGGAACCAAATGAAGCCACCGACTGCCACCGCGTTCGATCAGAAGCGGAAACGTCGGCGCCGGGAGGTGTGCGGCGGTGCAGAAAAAATCGCTCGCCGGTCCGTCTCCAACCGAAACGCCCTCGCCGTCACCAAGAAAGCGGTGCACCACCGTGCTCGCACCCCATCGTACCGTGAGGACCACGGCTTCCGCGCCCTGCGCCGCCGACCGCCCCGGCTGCGTCGCACCCCGGTGCCCTTCGCCCGTGCGCTCGCCCTCCGGCGACCAACCAAACCCAGGCGGTGCACCGAACCCCGCTATCGGCAGCTGCGCGTCATCTCTGGAATCGAGCCCCGAACGACGCTCCGCGACTTTTCCTTCCTTGGACGAGGCGCCGAGAAGAACGGCCGTATGCAGGTCCTCATGACGCACCGCGGGTTCCGTCTCGATGCTCATCGTAGCGTCCGTCACCAAACGCACAAGAGTCCCCCCGAAACGGATTTCGTCGCTCGGGTGCAGTTCCTTTTTCTGTATTCGCTCGCGGTTCAAAAAAGTCCCCGAGCGGCTCCCGAGGTCGATGAGCCACAGCCCTCCGTCGGGCGCTGTTTCTATAACAGCGTGGACCGCCTCGACCGACGGGTCCTCCAGCCGCAACGTTGAGGTTGGCGCGCGCCCCACCTTAACAACCGCTCCAGCACCGTCCACAACCCGCGGCGGTTTGCCAGGCTCAAAAACAGAAAACCGAAGCGGTGCCACGCGCGATTTCGGGTTGCCATCGGGGGTCAGCGATGAAGTCGAAGTGCCGTCCGCCATTCGTTGCGACAAAACCTACATCCAATCCTTACCCAGGAAAATCCTGGGCCAGTTATCTACCTCAAAAACTACCAGCTTTTCGGTGGGCTGGCAATTGCGTCGAGGAGCTCTGTGGAGGGGCTGACAGTTAACAGTTGAGAGTCAACCGTTATGAAAATGATCGTTCTTGCGATGTTGGCTTAGAACTCATACCTCCTGGCCGTCGCCTGACGACTGTCGGCTCGCAGCGCTCAGCGTACGCCTTTGTGCGACATTCTTCTAAATCGTCACTTGAATCGAGCAAGAATTTCAAAGCGAGATTTTGCCGGTGACCGGTTTCGCGCATAAAACCCTCGTAAATTCAGCTGCCGATCTAAAGCGAGCCCGGCCGTGCCCTTGCATTACCAAAAGGCGTCCGGGTACCGAGGTCACGAAGGGAGATGGAGGGATCGTAAGGTGTCCATGACAGACCGTACGTGCATTGAGACCGTTGACGCCGCGTCACGCTGGGTGCCGCGAACGACTCGGCCTCACCTGCCTCTCGTCGGTTCTTCCGCGCGCGGGTTTCCGTTCCAACCACCACCACCGCCCCGCGCGTGCGACCCTAAACTCTGCCCTCTTCGTCGCTAACATCCTGGTCACCTTTCGCCGCCCATCGAACCCCCAATGACCTCGGACCCGGGCATTTTTTGCGACGAATCCCCTAACAGGATGCCGAAAAAACGCCCGCCGCGCGCTCCGGTTGTCTCCGCAGCTCCGCGCTCACAGACCTTTTGGACTGCTCGCTCTTCGGGCGTCTCCATAAACCAGCCGAAAAGCGTATGTTTCAGATGCGCCCTCAGAGTCGTTGCTGCGTCAACCGTGCGCGCGGCGGGCGTTTCACTCGCCCCCGGCGGCTTCAAAAGGGTTTTTCCGCATCCTGCTAGACCGGCAAGACGATGTTGATCGTCCAGCGGCCGTCGCGCAAGTGGGCGATGGCGTTCTTGCGTTGGCAGCGCGGAACCGCGAGATAGATGAGGTCCTTGTCGATGTACCTATCGCCCTCGAAATAAAACTGCGACGTCAACGTATAGCGGGCCCGATGCACTTTGAAATGAATGTGGGCGGGGCGCATCCAGCCAGGCAAACCGGACGGGTATGGCGGCGGCTTAATCGTTCTAAACGCGAACGCACCGTCGGCTTTAATGCGCGTGCGTCCCCAGCCTTGAAAGTTCGGATCGCGCTCCCTGGTTTTCGGCGCCATCGGGTGATTGTAGTGGCCGGCGGCGTCAGCCTGCCAAATCTCAATGCGCTCACCCTCAAGCGGCCGCCCATTTTTGTCCGTAATGCGCCCCGTTACCTGTATAATTTCGCCCTTCGCGCGCTCTTTCTTACCGCGCACGCAGGCGAGGTCGAGCTCGTCGCCGGGCGAGACACACGTCAAATCGGCGCCCTTATCGTCCGGCAAATCCGGCGGATAAAAGGGGCCTTCCGATTGCGGCGCCGTCTTTTTGCAATCGCGCGTTCGCGCCGAAGCCACGCGTGAAACGCCAAGAAGCGTTGCGCCGGCACCCAACATTCGAAGCCAGTCTCGTCGCGACAAATCATCCGAATCAAACATGAAACCTCCTCTCGACAGGTTGGAAATTACCGTCTGTAACATTAGACGACCGACTGGGTCTATTTATTCATTTGGCGCTCAAAATTTTTTGTTCGGTCGCCGGCAACGAAAGCCGAAACGTCGTCCCGTGTAAGGCGGTGCTCACCACATGAACGGCACCACCATGAGCGCGCGCGACGGCGGCGACGACAGCAAGGCCAAGGCCGCTTCCGCCCTCGTCCGAACGCGTCGTGAAGAACCGATCCCAAATGCGCGGGAGATTCGCGGGGCTGATGGGCGTACCCACATTGTGAACAGCGATAGCGACGCGACGCGCGGCCGGTTCGGGTGAAACGGTTACCGTGACATGGGTATCCGGCGCGCAGTTTTGAAGTGCGTTGTCGACGAGGTTCTCAAGCGCCGCGAGAATGTGGGCGCGGCGTCCGCGAATGCGCGACAACGGCGTCTCGACGCGCACGTCAACCCCAGCGTCGGCGCGCGTTGCACAAACTTCCGTGACCAGCGTCGCCAAATCGAGGTCCTCAAACGGAACGACATCGGCTTCCATGCGCGCAAGCTCGAGCAGGCGCGTCACCACGCGGTCGAGCCGCGACGCATCAGCAAGCATGTTTCGCAGGAATTTCTCGCGCGCGTCTTTGTCGTTCGCGGCCCCCTCGAGGAGGAGCTCCGCGGCCCCACGGACGCTTGTGAGCGGCGACTTGAATTCGTGCGCAAGATTCGCGGTCGTTTCAGCGATTTCATTCGCGCGCCGGTCAAGGCGATCGGCCATCACCGCAAACGCCCGCGCCAAGTCGCCGATTTCGTCGCGTCGGTCGAGCGCGAGGCTCTGCGATCGATCGCCCGCGGCGATTCCTTTTGCGACACGGATGAGCCGGTTGAGCGGTCGCGCGATCGTTTCAGACAGGAAAAGCGAGACGAGCGCGGTGACGAGAAGCGCGATGATGAAGACGTGGAGAATCGAATTGCGGATGTCGTGCATCGCGCGCCAAACCGGCGACGTGGAACGCGAAACGTAGATGACGCCCAAGACCGGATACCCATCGTGCTTGATGGGAACGGCGATGCAAAGGAAGAGATTGCCACGCGAAGCTCCATAAGTGGGCACGTCGCTCAAGCTCGACAGCCGCGAGCCTTCGCGCACCAACTCGCCGGTGTCACCAAAGCGGGTGGCGGCGCCATAGCGGCCGCCAAACGCGCGCACGATCTCCTCGCGGCGGGCGATCGATGCGTGTCTCCTCGCGCCTGGAATCTGGTCGAGTCGGCTAGGGAAATACTGCGAGTCGGCGACGACGTCGCCGCTTGCGTCGAGCAGCCGGATTCGAACCATCGTGTCACGCGTAATTCCAGAAAGGAGGCGACGGCGCTCGCCAAGTCGCGGCCCGCTCGGGTCCCGGAGGATGACTTCGCGAAGCACTTGGGCTTGGTGCGCGAGATCGTCTTCGAGCGCGCGCAGGAGGCCGCGTTCATATGCGCGCGCGATGACGACGCCGATGATCGGGATCGACACGAGGAAAATGTGAACGAGAAGAAACCGCGCTCGAAACCGAAACAAAAAACGAAAACGGCTCATATTGTGTCGGGGTCGCGCGCCTTGTAGCCGACGCCGTGGACCGTCTCGATCGGGTCGACGTTGAAGGGGCGCAGCTTCGCACGGATGCGTCGCACGTGCGTGTCGATGGTTCGCTCGGTGATGACGTTGTCGTGACGGTACGCGCGATCGACGAGCTGCGCGCGCGAAAGGACGCGGCCGGGGTGCTCAAGGAGCGCGCAAAGAACGCCGAACTCTGTTGCGGTCATCTCGACCTTTTTCCCGCGCACCGCGACTTCGTGGCGCGTGAGGTTCAGTTCAACGTCGCCGCAAGCGTACTTCCTGTCGTCACCCGACGCCGCACCGCGCCCCGACGCCCGTCGAAGCACGCTCTTGACGCGACTCACGAGCTCGCGCGGGCTGAACGGCTTCGCAACGTAATCGTCACTCCCAAGATCGAGCCCCAGGACGCGATCGATCTCCTCGCTGCGCGACGATAAAAAAATGATGGGAAGCGCGCTCGTTTCGCGAATCTTTCGGCACACCGCGAGGCCGTCCATCTCGGGCATTAAGATGTCGAGCACGACAAGGTCGATGCCGCCGCTCGCAATGCGGTCGAGCGCCTCGACGCCGTTTGTCGCGAGCGTGACGGCGTACCCTTCGCGGGCGAGCGCATACTCGACGACGTCGCGAATGTTCCGCTCATCGTCAACAACCAAGATCCGCGCACCCAGCGCGCCCGCTTTTTCAAGTTTCATAGGCACGAATATGATCCGGCGCTCCCGTGGTGGTCAAACCTCTTCCGAAAAGAGTATTCAGCGTAAAGCGTTATCCCAAGGGAAAAGCTGGGCAGAACCAAGTACCACAAATAAACATTATTAAGAAACGCCACTGCATCAACCAAACAGATATAACAGAATGGCAAAAGCCAATAACCGACAAGCCTGTGCAATCCGCCGGGTCGTGTTCCGGTCGCGAGGCAGAGGATCCCCGCGACGACCACAACCAACGCGATTACCAGCAGAACCATGAAGTAAGCGAAAATCCAGGAGAAATCAAAGTCCATCTATCCCTCGACCACCGCGTTCCTCGCTGACAGACGGATCAGGCAACACGTCGGTGACCGCCGAAAGTCCTTCGACGCGAAAAACGATTTCGCTGACGAGCTCACGCGAATCGTGACCCGGTGCGCCCGAAAGTCGAATGAGCTCGGCTTGAACGCGAAGCTGCGCGAGCAGTTCGTTGATTTCGTTTAGCTCGTGCAAGAGTCGCCCCCGAAGCGCCCGAAGGCGAGCGATCTGCTCGCGACGAAGCGAGACGATGTGCGCCGCGCGCGCGTTCCCCGCGGCCTCGAGCTCGCGCTGACGTTCTTCGGCCGCCAATTCCGACATCGCCTTATCGTTCAGCAGCCGGTCAATCTCCGAAACGTTTTGCGACACCTCGATGACACGCGCCGACAGCCGAACGATCGCCGCTTCGTCCGGCAAGATCTCGGCGAGCGGTGTGCGACGCGCGAGCCGGAGCGTCTCGGCGAGCTGGAGGTCGCCAGCACCGCGGCCGTCGGGCTCGCGATCTCGAACGATGACAAACGGCCCGTAGAGTGGCCAGAAGAGAAGGAGTAGCCCCGCGTCGCCACCGCTCGACCACGACGCGCGACCCCGCACGAGGGCAACGACTGCGCAACCGGTTCCAACGCACGCGTACAGAATGATGAGTGTCGCGAGGTTCATGGGCGAGCCTCGCCGAGCGTCTGCGGTTCGGACAGTCGCGTTCGAAGTGGCCCCACGTCGGCTGGGAGCGGTGCGTAGTCACGGGTGTACCGCCCCCGCGCGGAGTTGAGCGACGTCTCGACCGACTCAATGAAGCTCCCTTCGAGCGCGCGAACGAAAACCACGTCGGGAGTGCGCGGCCGCAACAGATACGGTCGGAGCGTCCAGGACGCCTGTGCCCCAACGACGAGGAACGCAGCGGCGACGGCAACGAAGACCCAGCCTTTGCCAGTGCCTTCTCGCGCCTTGAGTCCTCGCAAAAAAACGCCGACGCCCGCGAGGCCGCCGATGGCGCAGCAAAACACGGTGACGAGCGCGAGGTTGTGGTACGACATCTCCAACTTCATACAGAGGAGAACGACCGGGCTGAGCGCGACCAAAACGAGTGAGCCAAGCGCGAGCGACGCTAAGATGAGGAGCGTATCTCGGCGCAAATCGGTCTTTCCATCGATCGCGATGCGCACCGTCGAAAAGACCGGTGTCACAAGCGCCGCCGTGATAAGCACCACAAACGGAATTTTGATCGCCGCGTAGAGGATTTGGAGACCGCCACGGTTTGCACCGACGACGCCGCCAAAGATCGCGCCGCTCAATAAGATGGTGATGAGCAACGTCTTCGCCGTGAGCGCGGTCGCTTCGCCAGATTCAATGCGCGCGACGAATGCGCCGCGGTTTCGAAGCAGCTCGTCTGAAATTGTCAAAACGGATGATTGAGGCATGACGCCCTCCGAATGAACTCCGCGTATAGAGTCGCGCCGATCGCAAGATAAGCGCAGCTCCAGAAGACAAACAGGAGGACGCTGGCCGACGACATCGATTCGCGCGACCAAAGCGCCGAGACGAGCGAGCGAAGGCCGATGATTCCTGCGGCGGCGAGCGCGGCGGCGCCGAAGGCGAGCGAGGTGTTAGGGTGCAGCGTTGTCGCGACGAGGAAGGCAAGCGGCGCTGCGAGTCCGAGGAGAACAACGCCAGCGTTGCGAAGCGCATATAAAGTTGCTCGCGCAAACGCAGCGGCCGCCGGAACCGGGCCGACGTACGCAGCACCGATGAAGAGCGCCGGCACCATGAAGGCTGTAAGTCCGAAGCTGATGAGTGGAACAATCGCGGCGCATTCGAGCATCGCGGAACCGCCCTGGGCGATACCGATGCAAACGCCCGCGGCGGCTGGACCGGCGAGCGCGATGGCGGCGTCTCCTATGTTGGGTGTTGAAAGGGCGTGAGCCGAAGTCATTTCGAAACCTCCATTTCTGTAACTGTGTTCTTCTGACGAGCATCCTCGCGAATCGATTTGGCCTGCGCGCGTCGGACAAGAGGAGATTCGATGGAGGTTTTGTGGCGAAACGATGGCAGGAGCGGAAACGTCGAGGGCGATGCTCGAACCGCGCGCTATTGTCCGGGAGGCGGATCGTGCGGTGGTAGACTTTCTGGCGGCACGAATTCCCTTTCGCGCCTCGCCCGTCGGCGCTCGCGCACGATGAGCCACGCAACGCCGACAAACCACGCGACACCGATTCCCGCGAGCACGATGTGAACCAAAGAATCCCCGGCCTCGTTCGTCGCCAAGCTCGACGCCGCAGAGCCGCGCGGCGCCGAAAGAGCTTGGAACGCAGCCCGATTCTGGGCGAAGTCCGAGATCGACATCACGACGGCCCAGGGCTCGCGGGTGCCGACGTCCGTAATACGCCAAGCGCCTTGTCGGTTCTTCTGCAGCTTGAATCTCAGAGGCAGAACCGAATTCGATTGCTGTCCGACGAGCCGCTTGAAATAGCTTTCGCGATCGGCGTCCTCCAGACCCCGCACAAGGCGAAGCATATCCGATCCGACATGCTGGTCCGCAAGTGACGATTTGAAAAGCGCCTTCATTTTCTCAACGCTACGCTCCGTCGCCGTCATCTTCGCGGCAATCGCCACCTTCACCGAAACGGCGCCGTCGCCATCTTCTGTCTGCTTTTCGTCGACCTCGATTCCCAGAAACTCGAAATGCGAGTCGTTCGCCATCTTCGTTTGGACCCCCTTCATGAAGCCCTTGAGAACATCCGCTCGATCTTTCGGTTTCGGGTCATTCCTTCCAAAGAGCCCCCTCATGAGCCGCTCGTCCACGCACCGATCGACCGCAGCCGCCCACTCTCCACGCCGCACAAGGCCAATGAACTCGGCCACCACGGCGGCTGCCGTTCCTTTGGCCGGCTCGCGCAAATCGTTGGCAACAATTCTCTCAAACTGATCGATCTCATTCAGCTCATTTCGCGTTTCGGCGTGTTCGGGGTCGAGCTTGAGCGCAACGTTAAACGCGGCGCGCGCCCCTTTGCGATCCCCCAGCTGTTTCCGCGCGAGGCCCAGCACCCAGTGCAGATCGGGCTCGGCGACGAGAACCTTCGCGGCGGCTTCCAGCTCCTTGAGTCCGCGACTCGCATCACCCGTCAAAAATAAGAGGCGCCCATCCATGTATTGAAGAATAGCCGACGACGGATAAATGGCCCGCGCCTTTCGCACCTCGCGCATCGCCGCGCTAAAGTTCCCCTCGGCGAAAAGTTTCGCGACCGCGTCGTAGGCGACCGATGCCTTGTCGATGGCGTCGTCCGGCTGTTCGTCGCCGGGATCTTCGTTGCGCGGGGTTTCATCGTTCGCGCGCGCCGCGACCCGTGCACCGCGCCTTGCAGACGCCGGCGCCTGAACCTTCGCCAGCGCGAGATCCAGATCGAAAAAAAGAATCGCGACCCCCAAAGTGAACATCACCGCGAAATAGCACGCGCCCGCGTTAAATTCCACGCGCGCCCTGTGGTATCGTGCATCGCCATGAAACTGCATTTTATCGCGATTGGCGGCACCGGGATGGGGGCGTTTGCACTCATGCTGCGCGAGGCGGGGCACGCGGTTCGCGGATCGGACGGGCCGCTCTACCCACCGATGTCGACGCAGCTCGCGGCGGCGCAAATCGCCGTCATGAATGGGTTTCGCGGCGAGAACCTCGATTGGGGCCCCGACGTCGTGGTGGTCGGAAACGCGTGCCGACGCGACAACGTTGAAGTCGTTGCGTCGCAAGCGCGCGGGCTAAAGCTCACGTCGTTTCCGGCGCTCCTTGGCGAACAGTTCCTTGAGGGTCGCCGCTCGATTGTCGTTGCAGGGACCCACGGCAAAACCACAACAACCGCGCTGATCGTTTGGCTCCTCGAGGCATCGGGGCGCGACCCGAGTTTTCTCGTTGGCGGCGTTCCGCAGAATTTTGGACGCGGCTCAAAACTCGGACGGGGCGCGGATTTCGTCGTCGAAGGGGACGAATACGACACCGCGTTCTTCGACAAGGGGCCGAAGTTTCTTCACTACCGGCCCAAGACGCTCGTCGTCACGAGCATCGAATACGACCACGCTGACATCTACCCAAACATAGAAGCGATTGAAGCCCGCTTTCGCGAGCTTGTGGCGCTTGTCCCCGCGGACGGGCAGATCGTCGCGTGCGCCGACGAGCCGCGCGTTCGGGCCGCCATCGCAGGTGCAAAGGCGCCCGTCACGCCGTACCACCTCACGGACGCGACCGATGTCCGTGTTGACGCGAACGGCACCGCCTTCACGTGGCACGGTCGCCGTGTGCGATCGCCCCTCTTTGGAAACCACAATCTCCTCGACACGCTCGCCGCGCTCTCGGCGGTGCCTGATGCTGACCCAGCCGCCCTCGCGACGTTCAAGGGCGTCAAGCGCCGACAAGAAGTCATCGGTGAACCCCGTGGGATCACCGTCATCGACGACTTCGCGCACCACCCAACCGCTGTTCGCGAAACGCTCGCCTGCCTCGCGCTTCGCTTCCCTGGGCGACGTGTCATCGCCGTTTTCGAGCCGCGCACGCAAACGAGTCGCCGCGCCGTCTTCCAAGAGATGTACGCGACCGCGTTTGACGCCGCGCGCGTCGCCATCATCGCGGCCCCCTTCGGCGCCGATGCCCTCGCGCGCGACGCTCGCTTTGACGCGCCCCGCCTCGCCCGCGACCTTGCGGCGCGTGGAATCGACGCACACGCAGAGGGCGACGTCGACAAAATCGTCAACCTCGTCGCGACCACCGCGCGCCCCGGCGACGTCGTCGCCATCCTTTCAAACGGCGGATTCGGCGGCCTTCACGCAAAACTCCTCACGCGCCTCTCCGAAGGTTGAGAGCTTGTGAATGAAATGGGGGCGCCGTCGCGTAGAACATCGCTTGCACTGTTCATGAAACCGTGGCATTTCGTCTCCGTGACCGGTTAACCGTCACAGAAGTCGAGAGGACAAATGCGGCGTCTCCTTTCACTCGCTCTCGCGGCCATCACTCCATTGGGTTTAAGTGTTCTTGCGGTAACGGCCTCGTGTAAAAAAGACCAATCCACCGCCGTGCCCACTCCGCGAGACGAACGCGCGGCGGCGCCGGAGGATCGCTTGGCGGCCAGTGCCTCGGCCGCAGTCCTGACCCCCGCCGTGCCTCGCGCGGACGGCGATCCATCTGCGTGTGACACGAGATTGGGGAGACAGGGTGCCCCCGTCACGTGCATGTGCGCGCCTGACGCGATGACGGGACCGGTGTGGGGGAGCGACATTTATACTACCGATTCGGCAATTTGCGCCGCTGCGCTGCATGCGGGCGTCGTGACGAGGGCTGGCGGTGCCGTGGTCGTCGTGCCGACGGGCGGCTGCCGAACGTACAACGGCGTCACCCGAAACGGGATCTCGTCGGGCGCTTGGGGCGAATACGAATCGAGCTTCTATTTCAAAGGCTATGGCGATGGAAAGTGCCAGACCGAGACGCCCGGCTGCCCGGGGGCGTTCGGCCAGATCCTTAACGTGTCAGCCGCCACGGTTCGGGAATGCGATTGCGGCCCAAAGCCACCCGATGGAAGCGTTTGGGGCACTGCGATCTACACGTCTGACTCGTCGATCTGCGCCGCCGCTTGGCACGCTGGCGCTGTCACGACGCGCGGAGGGAAAGTGACCGTCAAGGGCGCACCGGGATGCGGGTCGTATAAAGGGAGCGTTCAAAATGGCGTCGCGTCAGCCGATTGGGGAAGTTACCAGTTGAGCTTTTTCTTCCCGGCGAAGGGACCCGCAAAGTGCCCGTAAGAAAAGGCGTGCGCATCCGATGAAACGAGCGCTCGCATTTTGACGCGCCGACTCGACTGCTCGTAGACTTCTCGCGAATGCGCCGACCGCATGTCATTGCGCTGGCACTCATTGTCGCGGTTGTACTCGCGGTCTTCGGGCAGACCCTGTCTTTCGACTTCGTTAGCTTTGACGACGCGATCCACGTTCGCAACAACCCGCACGTCTTCTCGCCCGACTTCTTCGCGGCAAGTTTTTGGATTCAGCCCGAAATCGGTTACTCGGTCACGCTTCCAACACTGACCTACGCACTCAACCACGCGCTGCACGAGCTCGAGCCCGCGGGTTACCATCTCACCAACGTCCTCATTCACGCACTAAACGCCGCGCTCGCCTTTTTCTTGCTTGAACGCCTCGGCCTGAAACGCCCCCTCGCGATCGTTGCGGCGCTCCTCTTCGCGCTTCACCCCGTCGTCGCTGAGCCTGTGTCTTGGATTACCGGCCGCAAAGACCTCCTCGCGACATCATTCGCCCTTGGCGCCCTCATCGTCTGGCTTGAGCCGACGCTCACGCTTCGCCGCATCGTCGTCGCCAACATCCTCTTCGCGCTCGCCGCGCTCTCCAAGCCATCAGTATTCGCGCTTCCCCTCTTCCTCGTCTTCTACGACCGCTTCGTCGCACACCGCGGCTCATTGCAACGCGCCGCCTTGGCCATCACCCCCGCGATCGCGATCGCCGTCGCGCTCGGCATCGCGGCCGCCCTCTCATCGAGCCTCGACCTCGCGATCGACCCCGCGCGCGCCGCCCCGTTCCCGCTCCGCGTCTTTCGCTCGCTCGGCCATCGCCTCGCGTCGCTTCTCGTCCCGACCGACCACCACCCGTACTACCTCCTTAAACCAGCAACTTGGTTCGAACCCGCAACCATCCTCGGAATGAGTTTCGTCGCGCTCATTGTCGCCCTCGCCGCCAACTGGGCGTTCCGAGCGTCGCGCGCTTTTCCGCTCGTCGTCCTCGGCGCGATTTCGTACGCCCCCATCTCGAACATCATCCCCCTCGTCCATGAGGTCGGCGATTCGCACCTTTATTTACCGCTTGTCTCCGTTGCGGGCCTCGTCGCGCTCGGCCTCGGCGAAATCACCGAGCGACTCAAACCCGCACTGCGAATCACCGCGTTCGCCGCACTCCCCGTCGCCTTCATTCCACTCACACTCGCCCAATCGGCCATCTGGCGCGACAGCGTCACGCTCTGGTCGCATGAGCTCGAGGCGTATCCGCAGTCCGCGCGCGTTTGCCATCACCTGGCCGGCGCCTTTGCTCTTCGCGGCGAGCCCCACGTTGCGCTCGCGCATCTCGAACGCTGCGCCGTCGATCAGGAAAGTCGCGTTGAACTCTTGCCAAGCCTTGCCGCGGCCGCGGCCCAAGCGCGCGATCGCGAAAAGTATTTTTCGATTATGCGCGAAATGGTCGAGCATCGGCCCGACCACCCAAGCTCAAAGCAGTTTCGCGACCGTTACGGTGGGAAGCTCCCCGGCGTTTCAAGATAGATGACTTTTTCGGCGCCCGCTCAAAACCCCGGAAAGCTGTTCCAGCGATGCTCAATCCGAACCGCGGCGACGTGTGCGTCGAGATCCCGCGCGGCGCCCGCATCGCGAACATCACGGTAGAACCGGCTGTACCGAACGCCGAGCCAGAGGCTTCGGTGGTTGTTTGGATTCTGAAGCGGAATGTCGACCCCCAAAACCCAGTGCCAACCCAGCCCGAACACCGACGCCGTCGCGCCACCCGAGACGGTTCGCCATTCGCCGGTGGCACCGATGCCGAAATGAAAGCCCCCCAAGATGTAGTGCGTGATGCGGTTGCCGAGATGCGAGAGAAACGCTGGGTGAAAATTGAGGGTCGTGCCGAAACCGTGACCAAGAAACCGAACGTCGACGCCCGCCTGTGAAAAACCCGTCGTCGCGAATCCATAAAAAATGGTCGTGTCGAAAAGCTGTAGCGTGCTCGCGACGCGCGCCTCGACCTGTGTGGCGACGCCCACGCGTCCACTGAACTCTGAGTTGTTGAGAATGCTTGGGCCGACCGCGACCGACGTCCCCGTGAATGCGCCGGTGTAATGCTTCCCGGCGAATGCCACCGTTGGTGCAGCGGCGAACACAAATGCGACAAGTTGAACAGGGATCGCGCGAAACATTCTCCCCAAGTGTAACAGGGCCAATCGTTGTCGCAAGGAAGCAACCGCTGCGATTGAGGCGGCGCCGGTGTCGTGGGAGAATCGAGGTGCAGAACGATGAAGGAGCACGAGAATGAAGGTTCTGGACATCCACGACGAAATTCGGCGCCTCAAGCGCGAGCGCGACGCGATACTCCTTGCGCATTACTACCAAGAGTCGGAAATTCAAGACCTCGCCGATCACCTCGGCGATTCACTCGCACTTGCACAACAGGCGGCCAAATGCACGAATCGCGTGATCGTTTTCGCGGGCGTCAAATTCATGGCCGAGACGGCGAAAATCCTCAACCCCGCTCGAACCGTGGTCATGCCCGACCTCGAAGCCGGGTGCTCGCTCGCCGACGGTTGCCCCGCGCCAGACTTCGCCGCGTTCAAGGCGCGTTATCCGGGGCATGTTGTCGTCACCTACATCAACTGCTCAACCGAGGTAAAAGCGCTCTCCGACATTATTTGCACGTCATCAAACGCGGAGAAGATCATCCGAAGCATTCCACGCGACCAACCGATCCTTTTTGCGCCCGACAAAAACCTCGGCCGCTTCCTCGTCCAAAAAACCGGGCGCGACATGGTGCTGTGGCCCGGAACCTGTATCGTCCATGAGACGTTCAACGAGCGCCACCTCATCCGCCTAAAAACGCGGAACCCGGGCGCCGAAGTGATCGCGCACCCAGAGTGTGACGAAGTGATTCTGCGGCACGCGAATTTCATCGGCTCGACGTCGTCGCTTCTCGCGTACGCGGGAAAAAGTCGCGCGAAAGCGTTCATCGTGGTGACCGAGGGCGGCATCCTCCACGCGATGCGAAAGGCGTGGCCCGATCGCGAATTCATCGCAGCGCCGAACGACAGCGGTTGCGGCTGCAACGAATGCCCGCACATGAAGCGGAACACGCTCGACAACCTTTACGCGTGCCTTGACCGACTTGCGCCCGAAATCACGATGGACGAATCGTTGCGCCTTCGCGCGCTCGCGCCGCTTGAGCGCATGATGCAACTTTCGGCCTAACAGGGTGCGGGAAAACGCCCACCTGCGGCGTTGGCGCGCCGCCGCTCGCTACCACGTACACCAGAGTACGCGTCCGCTCACGGCTTTCCGCGCCTGCCTTGCATCTGTGCATTTTCCCGCACCCTGTTAATCTTTCGCGGGCTCTTCTTTCTCTTCCTTTTTTTCGACTTTGCGGATCCCGGTGATCTCCTCGCGTTCGACCAGCATCAACCGAGGTTTTCCGCTTCCAATCGTCAGCGCCGAAAACTTCTCGCGCAAAATTTTCCCGACGGCCGGCGCGTAGATGATTCGCTCCTCGTCCGTCCCACGCGCGATGCGCACCTCGATGCAACCGCGGTAAATGCCCATCTCGGTCGCCGTCTCGATGTTGATGCGCGAAATCTTGACCTCCGCGTCCCCCTCAGTCCAATGCGTGCCCACGCGAATCGGGTCGTGCAAAAAATCACTCGATTTCACGGTCTGTAGTCGCTCGGTCCCGCTCCCCTTGCGGAACTTCAAGTGAATGCTCTCGCCCGTCCGCGACGCCGCCTCGACCTCTTGATCCTCGGTCGCCTGCGTGTCGGTCACCCGGTACGACCAAATGCGCCCAACGACAAGCCCCGCATAGCCGTCGCCCTTTGCGGCCTTGATCGCTGGGAACGTCTTGTACGCGCCCTTTTCCATCTCCTGCTCCACTTCGGGCAGCCGCTTCAATCCTTTCGCAAACGCCTTCACCCACCCCTTAACCCACGAACTCGGGTAACGCCGCGTAATGCGCGCAATCTCACGGACGACGCGCCCCTCAAGACTCTGATTTACAAGCGCAGCGATCTGCTCCGACGATTCGTTGGCCGCCGAAGGACCGGCCAAAACACCCATGAGACGCGTCTTTGCGCGCTCACACGACTCGCCCGCCTGTACCGGGCGCTCTCCTTCGGTCAGCACCGCGAGAAGCGCCGCACGCGCCGCCTTGCACCGCACGTCGTCGTCCATCGATTCGAGCGCACCGAAAATGTCGAGCACGCGCCCGAGCAAAAGAAGGCGCGCAACGCCAGCGAGGTCGGTCGCGTCGCGGCTCTCGAGGGCCTTAACCGCCGACTCGATGTAATCGAGGTTCGCCGTCACCGCCCGCTTGAGGAGCCGCTCCATAATCCGATACGGCGCCTCGCGTTTTCGCCCCATCGCTCGCGCCGCCTGCGACGCGGACTTCGTGAGCGTCGAAAGTTGCGCCGTGAGTCGCGCCCACCACTTCTCGCCCTCGGCAGACCGAAGAATCGCGCTCTCGATCGCCGTGAGCAGCGACTCAACCGCCGCGGGCTTTGAACCCGCCTCACCGCGCGCGACACCCGCCCCCGCAACCGTTGCGACGAATAAAGCCACCCCCCCACACGACGCCCAAAGAGTTTTTTTCACGTGATGTTCCTCAAATGTTGATCGATTTCTGAAATGAGACTCGGATCGGGACAACTCGCCTTCGCGCGCTCCCAAACCTCCGCAGCTTTCCGGCGAAACCCCCGCTCTTGATAAAGAATCGCGAGCTCCTTGAGCGCTGCAAAAAGATTGGGCGCGAGCTCGACGGCTCGCTCGAACTCGTTCATCGCCTCGTAGGGCAACCCACGCGCGAGTTTCACACGGCCCATAAGGAGTCGAAGCGGCGCAACAAACGGCTGCTCGCGAAGCGCGTCTCCGAGCCTCGCTTCCGCCTCATCAAACTTTTCTGCGCCGACGAGCGCTTCCGCTTCTTCGACCGCGATCTGCGCGAGCGCCGGATCGCTGACCCTCGATTGACCGCCGGATCGGGACAGCAGATCCTCGGCGAGCCGATAGAGTTGATTGATGTCGAACGGTTTCTCGACAAACGCATCCGCACGATAAACGTTAAGAATATCCTCGCGAAACCGCCAACCGCGATACACCGCAGACATCATGATGACGGGAATCGATTGAAACCGGCTGCTTGATTTCACCTGCCGGCAGATCTCAAAGCCGTGGACCTCAGGCAACATCGCGTCGAGCAAAATAAGATCGGGGAGCGTGTTTCGAATCGCCTCAAGCGCGTGCGAACCCGTGCCGGCGAGCGTTATCTCGGCCTTAAGAGGGCGCAGCAGTCGCTCGCAAAGCTTAAGCAGCTCGGGATCATCATCAACGATGAGCACCCGTTTGCCACCCGTCGAACCGCTCACGGCCCCCGTGGCGGCGCCGGGCACAGGCGCCAACTGAGCGGTCACGGCGCTTGCCCCCACCGCTTCGCGCAACGCGGCCGGGACTTGCGGAAGATCGTCGCTCGTCACAACCGAAGCGAACCCGTTCTCGACATCCTGCGTGAGATCCGCTTCTTCGCCGAGATAAAGATCCTGGGCGCCGGCCCGCGCAAATGTGTAACACCGCTCAATCGTCTCGCGCAGCGCAATCTCAAGCGCCACATGGGGGATAACCCGTTTCCCCGTACGAAACGCAATTTCGTCGACCGTGTCGCGACGGTGCGGCTCCGCGAGCGCCACCAAAAGGCGATCCGATTCCGATGCAATGGGAAGCGCGAGAACTTTGACCGCAATTTCATAAGGTATCGCCCCGAGCAGCGGAATCTTCACGACCGAGCGCGACAAATCGATCGCCGGATAACCCAGTTGCCGCGACAGATGCACGAGCAACGCACGCTGCGGTTGAAACCCGAGCGCGAAGCAGTGAGACGCGAGGCGGCCGCCAAATCGGCGTTGGCGATCAAGCGCGCGGTTTAATTGGTCTTGGGATACCGTACCGGAACCGACGAGCATCTCACCGAGGAGACGAGAGCCCCCGTCCTTTCCGCGCGAAACACCAGCCATCTCTCTGAACGATAACGATGGGCCGCCTCACCGTCAACCAGTCGGGCGTTGTGCTTGGGCGGTCCACAATCCCTGCCGATAAGCCCTTTTGACTTCAACGGAATGACCGAATAGCTTCGGCTCGATGCCGGATCCGAAAGCCGAGGTGCTGCGCGTCGCAAGTGCCGTCCGCGATCTCCTGGAGGAGGAGACGTGGCTGCACGCGGTCGGTGTGCCCGTGCGAATGGAGGTTGCATCCGCGTCCGCACCCGCGCCCGGTCCCGCTCCCGCGCCGGCCCGTTCCCATCCCCTCACACTCGCTGAAATCCGCGCCGATCTTGGTGATTGCACCCGATGCAAGCTTCACACAACGCGAACAAAACTCGTCTTCGGCGTTGGCAACCCAAACGCGGAAATCATGTTCGTGGGCGAAGGACCTGGTCGCGATGAGGACCTTCAGGGCGAGCCGTTCGTTGGCGCCGCAGGACAACTTCTCACGAAAATCATTCAAGCGATGGGCTTCGAACGCCGCGACGTTTACATCGCAAACGTCGTCAAGTGTCGCCCGCCGCAAAACCGCGACCCCGAGCCCGACGAAACGGGGACCTGCGCGCCGTTCCTTTTCGCCCAAATCGCCGCCATCTCGCCGAAACTTATCGTCACTTTGGGCAAGTGGGCCGCCTGGACGCTGCTCGAAACTGAGACATCGATTTCGCGCCTCCGCGGCAAGGTGGCGCGCTTTCGCGAAATCCCGCTCGTGCCAACCTATCACCCGGCCTACTTGCTTCGAAACCCGAGCGCAAAAAAACTTGTTTGGGACGATATGAAGGCCGCGCTCACGCTTTTGGGCCGTACGCCACCACGCCCATGATCGACGCCATTTCAAACGCGCTGGCTGAACCAAATCTCGTCTTTGGGCTTTACGTCGTTGGCACGCTCGCCATCCTTTATGAAGTCTTTAAGCCCGGCTCGATATTCCCGGGCGTTGCCGGCGGCGCCATGGTCGTCGGCGCCATTCTCGCCTCGCGCGCTCTCCCCGTTCGCCCCTTCACCGTCCTTGGAATCGCCCTCGGACTCGGCCTCGTCACCGCCGAAGTTTACGTTCGATCCCGCGGGGTCCTCGCGCTCGTCGGATTCGTCGTTCTTCTTACCAGCGGACTCCACCTCATCAATCTCCATCTGAATCTGCACGGTGCATCAATCCCAGAGCCCGCGTCGCCTGTCGTTGTCCTCGTCGGCTCCCTCGTCGCGACGCTCGCAATCCTCATCGGCGGACGCCGCATTGTCGACCACGAATCATCCGCCGCGGGAACGCCCGTTCGAACCATTGGACGATCCGGCACGTGGCGAGGAAAGGGAATCGTCGCGCTCGACGACTCGATCTGGCGTGGCGAGGCGGCCAGCGCCATCGCTCCCGGTTCGCCCGTCATCGTTACCGGCGCGCGCGGCTTCGTGCTCACCGTCACGGCACTCAACGGCACCAAACCTCAAGCCCAACCTTCCAGACACTCGTAACCGCCCGCCCTGGAATCTCGCACGAGACAATCAAAGCGGCTATGATTCGACCCACGGGATGATTCGATGACATCCATCCGCACAATTCTCTTGGTTGATGACGACAGCCGACTGCGCGATCTGTACGGCGGCGTTCTTCGACGAGCAGGCTACACCGTTACCGACGCCGAAAATGGCGCACAGGCGATCGCGTGTCTTCGCGATTCAGGTTTCGACCTCGTTCTCATGGACGTCAATATGCCCGTTATGGATGGCCTTGATGCAACGCGCCACATTCGAAAAAACGCGCAAACGCGCGCCACCACTGTTATTGCGCTCACGTCGAACGCGATGCCAGAGGAGGTGGCGAAGGGGCTCGACGCTGGGTGCGATGGCTATATCGTAAAGCCGCTTGACCCTGAGGAGCTCTTGCGCGAGCTCGACGCGATTCTGGTTACCGAATGAAGCCAAACGCTGCGAAGGCTGCGAACCGTGCGAATTGACACGCGGATCGAGGCGCCCTTTCTGCGGCCGCTGGCGCCTGCGGAACAAGAACAGCTCGCGAGACAAGGGTGCTCGGGCGCTCTCGACGAAATTCGCATCGCGCCCGCCGCAGAAGGTGCACTCAAACAAATCATCCGCACGAGTTTTCGCGGCGCAACGTGGATCTTGTCGCCCGACGTCGACCTTCGCGATTCCGACATCGACGCATCCATGCTAAGCGCGGCGACGGTTTCGCGATCGCGCGTTGAGCGGAGCTTCCTCGGGAATCACATCGTCGTGGGCGCCTGGAGCGTCGTGCGCGACAGCGTGCTCGCGCCGTTCCACCGACGCACGCAATTGCCAGGAGGCGCAACGCGCGTGGATCTGTTTGGCGTTACCGTTGAACAGTCGCATGTCTCGACGAGTGTCATTTGGGGCGGAACGGACGTTGGACCGTTCGCTTCGGTCCGTCCGAATTCCATCGTTGGACCGTTTGTCCATGTGGGAACGGGCAGCGAAATCAAATCGTCGTGGCTCATCGGCGGAAGCCCGCTCCACCGCGTGGAGGTGCCGCATCGCAGCTACATCGGCGACGCGCGCATCCGGGCCATTCGCCTGGCGCCGCGATCGATTGGTGAAGCTCCCGACGGCAACGCGACGGACGTCCCATGGGGGAGCCCCGCGTGGACAGAGCGTTGGGAACAGGCCCTTCGCGCGATCCGGCGCGGCGTTTGGCTCGACGCAACTCCGATCGGAATCGACGGTGGCGTCCAACCACGAACGTTGGCGCGGTTTCGACTTGACGGCCGCGCAATACAAGTTGAGATCGAGTCGGTCAACCTCGGCGCGCTGTTCACGACCAGCAATTTCGACCCGCGCGCCGGTGGCCTCAAGATGCCGACGGAGATCGGCGGCGGCGCGAAGATCGGCGTACTCACCTGGGCCCAAGCTCCATGTGTGATCGGCGAGGGCGCGCTGATCGCCAGCGGTTCAAAGGCGTTTCTTGATGTTGTGTCCAACGACAGCCTCGCGTTTGGCGGTGTTGGCGAACATCTTGTTAAGGAAGGTTACTTCTCCGAGACCGCGGTCCACTTGGGCGCCGGCGTTGAAACGGGCGTCAAAATCGCACTCGGCTACATGGCGGGCATCGACGCCGGGATTCGAGTCGCGAGTCAAGCCGCGGCGGCCTCCCACGGGATTGAACGCGTCGCGTGGATCGCCGAAGCCGACACTCTGCTCGCGGCGCGCGAAGAAGCCCTCAAATGGCTCGGGCTGTTTCGAAAGGCAATCGGGCGCTCGCTTGATTGGTGGACGCGCGACAATAGGCCGGATGCGATGGCGCGGCGAACCGACCACCAGCGCGCACTTGACCGCTTTGGGACGAGCTCACCGGCGCCCACGATCGAGTGCCGAGAGACCGACGCGACCGACCTCGCGGAAGCCCTATCGATTGCAGCGGGCGCCTCGAATCCGTCGGCGTTCAGCAACATCGTTCACGACGACTTGGGCGTGACGTGGGACGACGTCGCGCGCGCAGCGGCGATCGCCGAATCGATCGCGCGCGAGTTGAGCGGACCGCGAGAGGCCGGGGCCCACGCGCGTGACGACCGAGCAAACATCCGCGCGGGAACCGCACACGGCGCACCGACGCCACGGATGTTCGGAACCTCCGGTGTCCGCGGCGTTTACCGCGAATCTTCACGCGCGCCGCTTGCCGACTACACCACCTCGCAAATTGTGACGCCCGGGTTGAGCGCGCTTCTCGGTCGCGCCTTCGCCCGCGTGCTCTTGAAACGTGGCGAAGGAAACCTGGTCACGGTCGTTCACGACGTACGCCCCTCGAGCCTCCCGCTCGCAGCGGCTGTCGTCGAAGGACTCGTTCTGGAAGACGCGCGTGTCGAGTGGGGCGGGACTCAGACCACACCGACCGCAGCGCATCTCCGAGATCGCGCGGTGGTTGTCATCACCGCCTCGCATAATCCACCTTCCGAAAACGGCCTCAAGTTTTTCTCACGCGGTCGGCCCATCGACGCGTCGTTTGAAGACGAGATCCAGCGAATGGCCGCGGACTTTTCCCAGGCACCAGTGTCGGGCACCCGCGGCGCACCTCGATCACCGCAAATCAAAAACATCAGCGATGCGATCCGCGCAGCGCGGCGTGCGGATCTTCTGCGCGACGTCCACTCGCTCCGGCTCAACGAAGCGTTGTCGGGCAGACTGGTGGTCCTCGATCTCGCGCACGGGGCCGCAGCGACGTTTCTCGGCGGAGGAGGCACGTCGTCGGTCGTGTCACCTGGACTCGAAGCCGTCCTCGCAACGGGCGCCGTGGTGATCGGCTTTGCGTCCGAACAAGACCCGCCCATGGTCAACGTTGCGGTGGGTGCGGCGTATCCGTACGGCGAATGTCGAACGCCCGCTACGCCAGAATCCGCGTCGGGACTGGCCATCCGCCCCGGTCCCGGCGAGATCGCGGCGTTTGCGCGCGGTGCCCATGGGTATGGACGCGGCGAGGCGGGATCAGACGAAAACGGAACGTGGCGCCCACACCGAACTCCAGCCCGCGACGCACCGGAGCGCTCGATCTACTTGCCGGTTGGCACGACGCTCCCATCGAAAGCGCTCGCCGCGCACGTCACGCGATTTTCGGGTGGTCTGAGCGGACTCATCGCCTTCGATCGGAATCCCGCGCTCCGTGCGGAGGTCGAAAAATGGCTTGTGACCTTGGGAACACCGATCATCGCCGCAGCGGTCGACTGCGATGCCGACCGCCTGCTCGTCACCGACGGAGATCTCGCCGCGCGCGACCCAGGATTCCTCGATGGTGACCGACTCTTGGCGACCCTTGCCGCGGAGACGGAGAACGTCGCAGAAGTTGTCGTTACGTGTGAATCCGGAATCGGTGTTTCTGCGTTGGCCGCCGAACGTGCGTATCCTTTTGTTCGAACAACGGTTGGCGACCGCGCCGTTGGCATGGCGCTCCTTCGACCAGGTGCGGCCAACAGGATTCAACCCGGTTCTGTCGCGCTCGGGGCCGAGCCCTCGGGGCATATCCTCATCGCCGAGCTGGACGACGAGCACGACGGCGTACCGCGCATCGTCGATGATCCGTTTTCAGTTTTTTTGCGACTCCTCGCCATTATGCAGCGACGTGGGAAAAACCTCGCGGCGATTGCGCAAGAGACGTGCGCCGCGTTGGAGCTCGACGTGGTCGTTCGAAAACCCGAGGCCTGGGGAATTACGCTCGACGATAAGCGGCGCTTAACGCTCGGTGACTGGCAGCCCAACCGCTCGGTTCGCCTGAGCGATTACGCCCGCGCGCACATCGATTTCGTCGCGGGCCGCTTCGCCGCGATCGCCTGCGACGTTGGCCTGGTCGAACGCCCGCCCAAAATAAAAGTCCCCAACACCGCGCGCTCCGATGAGAAGACCATCCTCGGTGGAGCGGGCGACTTGACGATCGCACTCTTGGCGTCGTCCGAGGCACACCGCGGAGCCGAGGATATCGTGATAGCGGTAACGCGAAACTCCACAGTCATATTTGAAGCGGTGTCCCGCAACTCCGGTACAAGCCCAAAAAACTCGTGCTACTGGAAGGCCAACCTTGGCGACACGAACGTTCCAACGTCAACGCTGAAATCGATCTTGGAAAAGGCAGCGGCCGACCGCGCCGACTTCACGCTCAAGTGGCTCAAAAAAAACCGCTCGTGACGTTTGCCTCAACTCGATATCGTCGCGCTCGAATCCTCTTCGGCGGATTGGCATTTGCATTTCTCGCCGAACTCCCCGGGGCCGCCGGTGCTGCGTCGGCACCTGACCTGCTTCTGGAGTACAACGCACGGCAACGCGCCGAACGACTCGATGTGGCCGGGACGCCAAAGGAAGCGTTGCCCGAGTGGTTGCGCATCATCAAACTCTGTCGCCGCGAGACTTTCTTCTCGTGCGCGGAGGCGCGAAAGCGTGTTCTGGCGCTCGTTCGCGATGAGACCGCGTGCGACGCGCTCGGAGAAGTCCGGCGGTTGATTCAAAAGGGTGACGAGCCTTTACTTCAGCGGCCATCCATTCTCTGCGCGATCCGCAAAGGTCGGGTCAGCCACGCGATGAAACCACTTCGCGATCTCGTTGTCCGCGCGTCCGAGTCGCCCGATGGCGTCTGGGCGCGTGACGTCGCCTTGCCCGAGTACATAAAGGCCGGCGGCTCGTGGCCGCATTATTCCGCGCGCGAAAAACTCGACGAGGCCGTGGCCCTCCGTCGTGCCAAGCGTTTCGACGAAGCGCTGCAAAAATTTCGCGCGCTCGACTTCGAGTGGAGAGGCAATCCGTCCGCGGCGGACCTTCGACGCCTCCTACCGTTTGAAACCGCACTCACACAGTTTCGCGCGACGAGCCTTGAGGCGGCTGAGGCAGGGTTCCGAAAACTTGTTAAGGAGGCGCGTTCCGTCGAACAAGCCGACGGTTACCGATTTTGGTTGGCATCAACCTTTCAAAAGCAAGGCCGGCTGCTCGACGCATCGAAGTTGTTTGAACAGATCTATGGCCGACACGCCCGCGAGGATTCGGCACGCTCCACGCTCATGCGCTCCATAGAAGCCCTTCGGAAGACGAGCGAGGTGGAACGTATCTCGCGTCTCTTCGAGCGTCTTGGCGCTGACTTCCCAAATCATGCGCCATCCGTTGAGCTCGCATTCCGAGCGGTCCGCGTGTTGGCTGACGCCGGACTTTTCAAGCTGGCGCGCGCAGCCGCAACACGCTTCATGAGGCGGTTTGGAAAGCATCGACGCCGGGCCGACGCGGATTGGATGATCGCGTGGAGCACTTTCAAACTCGCGGAGTGGAAGCGCGCGGCGGCCCTGTTTAACAGCCTCGCGCGACGCTCACGCGTGGGCTCGGGAACAGTGACCGAGGGCGCCGCATACTGGGCGGCGGTCGCGTCGGAAAAGGCTGCGGTCGGCGGTTCGCGCACCATCCAAAACCAGTTCGCGCGACTCGCTGAAACCACCGGCGCTGGATTTTATCGGCACCTGGCGCAGAGCCGCAGCGCGCCGATCCCCAGAACGCCCAAGCCAATTTCTCCGCTCACAACTTCAATGGGCGACGCGACCGCGATCGAACAGGCCTTCAAACGGTTTCTACAAGCGCATCCTCTTGCGAATCGCTCGGCCCTTCGCGCGTTAACATTTGTGCAGAAAGGCCTTCTTGACGAAGCGGACCGTGAACTCTTCCGAATTCAGGAGCAGATTCGCACCGCGAAAGGTGGCCCCAAAGTTTCCGTGGTGCCCCCCCCCACAAGCAACGACCGCGCGTGGATGAGGCGGACCGCGCGTGGGATCTTGCTCGACTTGAACGGACTACACCGGGTCTTGGGAAACACATACCGCGTCGCACAAAACCTCCGCTTTTCGTACGGCTATCGCATTAACGGTGATGACGCCTGGCTTCGTTCGGCGTTCCCAACGCCCTTCTCAGAAATCGTCGCCCGCGCCGCACATGAACATCGGGTGCCCCTCGATCTCATTTACGCCATCATGCACACTGAGAGCTCATTCACGCCCGATGCCGTTTCGCCGGCCAACGCGCAGGGGCTTATGCAAATCCTTCCATCGACCGCGAAAAAGATCGCGGCGCAACGCGGGATGCCTTTTGACGCGCGCGATCTCACGGCCATTTCCAAAAACATTGATTTCGGAGTCTGGTACCTCCGAGAGCTTCTCACCAAATTCCACGACCAATTGCCTCTCGCAATTGCAGCCTACAACGGTGGCCCACACAACGTCGCAGCCTGGCTCGACAACAAGGCGGCGCCCGCCCGCACGATGGACGAATTCCTCGAAGACATCCCGTTTCGCGAAACCCGCTTTTACGTTCGAAAGGTGATCGCTGCGGTCGGCGTCTACAGAAAGCTTTACGGCGCGGGCGGTCGCGTTACCGTTCCCATCGCGCTCGACACACGATACGAAAACAACATCAACTTCTGACACGCACCAATTTGACGGGCCCAGTGTGAGCGGCACAAGATACCCTCATGGGAATCGTCGTCCAAAAATATGGCGGAAGTTCGGTCGCCGATCTTGATCGGTTGCGGGCCGTCGCGAGTCGCGTCGTGGCCACAGCAAAGGCCGGCCATCGTGTCGTCGTTGTCGTGTCGGCGATGGGACGCACAACCGACGACCTTCTTTCGCTCGCGAAGTCGGTGAATTCAAACCCCAGCCGCCGTGAGCTCGATATGCTTCTGACAGTCGGCGAGCGCGTATCGATGGCTCTCCTGTCGCTCGCGATCGGGAATCTTGGGCGCGAAGCGATTTCCTTTACAGGCAGTCAAAGCGGGATCATCACCGACGAGCGGCACAGCGACGCGCGGATCGTCGAAGTCCGTCCGAGGCGCATCGAGGAGGAGCTCGCGCGCGAACGGATCGTGATTGTCGCGGGTTTTCAGGGCGTCTCGCGAACACGGGAGGTGACGACGCTTGGGCGGGGCGGATCCGACACGACAGCGGTCGCACTCGCGGCTGCGCTCGGCGCCGATTTTTGCGAGATCTGCAGCGATGTTGATGGCATTTACACTGGCGACCCGCGCATCATCGACGCCCCCGAGAAACTCGAACGCGTCAGTTATCAGGAGATGCAGGAGCTCGCCGAGAGCGGCGCGAAGGTCCTTTGCGCGCAGGCCGTCGAATGGGCCAAGAAAGCTGGTATCACAATCTTCGCGCGCGCCACCGCCGATCCCCCTCTTCTCGATGCAGAGTCGATTCCCGAGATCCGCGGGACGCGAATCGAGAAATCATCCGATTCGCGGCGCGGCGTCGTCGGGGTCGCCAGCGAGAAATGCCTCGTCGCCATCACGGCGCCGTCATCCGACATTCACGAGCTGCAGGCGCTCAACGGACTTCTGTTTCGGCTCGGCGTCGAGCCCAAACAGGTTTCACTGGCTTCCGGCGTCTTGTCGCTCCTCTTCTCAACAACGAATCTCCACGATCTCAACGACGTGAAGCGAGCGCTCCTCATGGAAGCGCGCTGCCGAATTAGGTTCCGGGAAGGTGTTGGCGCCGTGTCAATCATTGGTTCTGGCGTCGGCCGCGACTCGGACGCGCTCAACCGACTCATCGATATTGTTCGACTCGAGGGCGCGGAATCGATCGGCGTCCATTCGAGCTCGTTCAGATTGACGGTCCTTCTTCTAGAGGCGGATGTCGACCGCGTGACCCGAGCGGCGCATAAAGCGTTCGTCGGGACAACCGTTGCGTCGTCTTGAGAGTCGTCGCCCGCGTTGGCCTTGAATCGTCACGGTGCGGCCGAGACGACTTTTGAATCGCGCCAAACAGGAAGAACGACTTCGAACGCCGTTGTCCCACCGCCGGGCAGGCGTGCCGTCGCGTCACGCTCGAGGAGCCTGAGCGTGCCCCCGAATCCCTCGACGATCTCCTTGGAAATCGACAACCCAAGCCCCGTAC
Source organism: Deltaproteobacteria bacterium (assembly GCA_016192705.1). Classification (GTDB taxonomy): domain Bacteria; phylum Myxococcota; class JACPTQ01; order JACPTQ01; family JACPTQ01; genus JACPTQ01. Next base: position 44,615 of record JACPTQ010000040.1, read on the forward strand.
CACGCTCAGCGTCCTTCGTCGTAAAGAACAGCTCGAAAATCCGGTCGCGCACGGTGTCCGGCACACCCTCACCATCGTCGACGACAACGACGCGATACGCCCTCCCGTCGTCGACATCACCATGCACAAGCCGCAAGGTTCGGCGAGCTTCCTCGCACCCCTCAACCGCGTCGCGCGCATTGACCACCAGATTCACGAAAACCTGCTGCAGTTGCTGCGGGTCTGATGCCACCAGAACATCAGGCGGATCTCCCACCCACTCAAGCCGCACCCCGCGCCGATTCAATTGGTACTGAAGAATACCGTAAACCGACGCGATAACTTGTCCAACGGAGACGGCCTGTCGGTCAAACGACGCTTGACGCGAGAACATGCGCAACCGCGTCACCATCGCCTCGAGGACGCGCGCCTGCTCCTCAATGATTTTGACCTTCGCATGGTTTGGATCGGTCTCGGACAGGCGCTTCATCACGATTTGTGCAAACGACTTAATCCCCATGAGCGGCTGGTTCATTTCGTGAACCAAAGTCGCCGTCATCTTTCCGAGCTCGGCCATTTTCCCAAGCTGGGAAACCACTTCCAGCAGTCGCTTAATCTCTTTCGCCTGATCGGAAACGCTCCCGGCTGGATGACTGGTCGATGGTCTGGATTCCGCCCCGCTCATTCCGAATACCAGATGAACAGGCCGTCAATGAATCGGCTCATCGCCAGAAAAAACCTGAACGATCGCCGCCCCACCGCGTCACGCAACGCCTACTCTGCGGCGTCCGCCGCTTTCCCCGCTGCGCCCTTTTTCTCGGACGACGGGCCAGACTTTTTCCTGCTGGTCCCCTTCCCCTTCGCCGCTGCGACCGGCTTATCCTCCGGTAGCAACTCGACAAGCGACATCTCCGCCGCATCGCCACGGCGGTTTCCGAGCTTCACAATGCGCGTGTACCCCCCGTTCCGCTTTTCGAACCGAGGGGCGTAAACGTCGATCAACTTCCCGAGCACGACGTCGTCGTTAATCCTCGTGCGGGCCAGCCGTCGAAAAGCCACCGCACGCGCATGCGCGCCAGCGCGTTTCGCGATCAACGTCCTCTTCGACAAAGTTACCAGCTTGTCCGCCAGACGTCGAATCACCAAAGCCTTTGCGTGCGTGGTCCGAATCCGCCCGTTCTCCACGAGTGCCGACAATAGGTTCCGGAACAAGGCACGGCGATGCGACGACGTGCGCGTAAACTTCTTTCCAGCTTTTTGGTGTCTCATTTCCGTGCCTCAACCATTCAAAAAACTAGTTCCCTTCGCGACCCTGACGCTTCCCGGGATCCCAATTCTCGAGCTTCATCCCAAGCGAAAGCCCCATCGACGTCAGAATCTCTTTGATCTCTTTCAGCGACTTGCGACCAAAATTCTTCGTCTTAAGCATGTCGGCTTCTGTCTTTTGCACCAGCTCGCCAATAAACCGGATATTCGCAGCCTGCAAGCAATTCGCCGAGCGCACCGACAACTCCAAATCATCCACCAGTCGGTAGAGATTCTCGTTCGTCGCGTCGACCTCAGTCTGAATCTGCGCAACCTCAAACTCTTCACGTTCCTCAAAGTTAATGAAGATTGAAAGCTGCTCCTTCAGAATCTTCGCCGCAAAACCAACGGCATCCTCTGGCCGCAAACTTCCATCCGTCCACACCTCAAGAACCAGCTTGTCGTAGTCGGTCACCTGGCCAACGCGCGAATGGGTCACGTTGAAGTTCACGCGGCGCACCGGCGAGAACAGCGAGTCGACCGCAATCCACCCCGCCGGAATCGGCGTGGCCTGCTTGTTCCGATCCGCCGAAACATATCCGCGTCCCATTTGGACGTGCATTTCCGCGCGCAGCTTCCCGTTGCCGGACAGCGTCGCGATGTGGTGGTTCGGATTCAACACCTCGACCTGCGCGTCGGTTTGGAGATCGCCCGCCTTCACCACCGCCTCACCCTTCACATCAATTCGCAAAGTTCGCGTCTCCGTCGCGTGCATTCGGAGTCGGACCTCTTTCAAATTCAAAATAATATCCGTCACGTCTTCCGTAACGCCCGGCAACGTCGCGAACTCGTGAAGCGCGCCCTCGATCTTCACAGCCGAAATCGCCGCGCCCTGCAGCGACGACAACAGCACACGCCGAAGCGAGTTGCCCAGCGTTATCGCAAATCCACGCTCGAGTGGCTCACACGAAAACTTCGCATAAGTCGCGGTCGCCGTTTCCGCCTCAATTTGCAACGCGCGCGGCTTGATGAGCTCGCGCCAATTCTTCTGCATAACCTGATATGTTGGTTTTCCTGTCGCTGTGCGCATAATCCCTCCGACTTATTTCGAATACAGTTCGACGATGAGCTGTTCCTGAATTGGAATCGTCAGCTCTTCCCGCAAAGGAAGCGCCCGCACGACACCCTTCCACGACTTCTCATCGACCTCAACCCACGACGGGATCCCGCGTCGCGCCACCGTCTTGATCGCTTCCTGGATCCGGACGATCTTGCGGCTCTTCTCCCGAACCTCGACAACATCCCCAACCTTGAGCTGATACGACGGCAAATCGACCTTGTGTCCATTCACCGCAAAATGCCCGTGCCGAACAAGCTGTCGCGCCTCCGCTCGCGTGTTCGCAAATCCCATGCGAAACGTCGCGTTATCGAGGCGCCGCTCGAGCATGAAAAGCAAGTTCTCGCCGGTGATCCCCTTCCCCTTATCGGCATTCCGAAAGTATCGACGGAACTGGCGCTCCAAAACACCGTACATCCGCTTCACCTTTTGCTTTTCACGAAGCTGAAGCCCGTAATCCGAAAACTTTCCACGTCCCTGACCGTGCTGGCCGGGTGGATACTGGCGGCGTTCAAACGCGCACCGCTCCGAATAGCACCGATCGCCCTTGAGGAAGAGTTTCATCCCTTCCCTTCGACACTGACGACAAACTGAATCGCAATAACGCGCCACGAAAACCTCCTCCTCAAACTCTACGACGCTTCGGCGGACGACACCCGTTGTGTGGAATCGGCGTGACGTCCCGAATCATGTTTACTTTCAATCCCGCAATCTGAACCGCCCGCAGCGCCGCCTCTCGCCCCGCCCCAGGTCCGTTCACAAAAATCGCAACGCTGCGCATCCCGTGTTCCATCGCCTTGCGCGCCGCGTCCTCTGCCGCAATCTGCGCGGCAAACGGCGTGCTCTTGCGCGAACCCTTAAACCCCTTTGCGCCAGCACTCGACCACGCAACGACGTTGCCCTGCGCGTCGGTCACCGTCACGATCGTGTTGTTAAACGAGGCCTGAATAAAAACGCTTCCCGTCGCAACTGTCTTCTTAGACTTCTTCGACGCGCGCTTTTTCTCGGTCTTCTCGCCCGCACCCTCTGCGGCCACGGTCTCAGCCGCGCCGTCGGTCGCCGTCGCTGGCGCCGCTGCTGGTTTCTCAGTCTGTTCGTCGGCCATGATTCGTCACCTCTCCTACGTTCCTTATTCGCCTTCCTTCTTCTTCCGAGCCAGAATCGCGCGCCGCGGACCCTTCCGTGTTCGTGCGTTCGTATGCGTCCGTTGCCCGCGCACCGGCAACCCGCGGCGATGTCGAAGCCCACGGTAGCAACCAAGGTCCATCAGGCGCTTAATGTTCATCGCCATCTCGCGTCGAACATCGCCTTCGACCTTGTGGTCCGCATCGATGACGTCGCGGATCCGACGCACCTCGTCCTCGCTCAGCGCATCGGTTTTTTTGTTGAGATCAACGCCCGCCTTCGCCAGGATCTTTTTCGACGTCGTCCGTCCAATCCCGTAAATATAAGTCAGCGCAACTTCCAGCCGCTTCTTTCGGGGCAAATCAACGCCAGCAATACGTGCCATTATCGTCTCCTCTTAAAACCGCAGGCTGCTGAAAAACGCCCATCTGCGGCGTTGGCGCGCCGCCGTTCGCCTCCGCGTACATCTGAGTACAGCGTCGGCTCACGGCTTTCCGCGCCTGCCTTGCATCTGGACGTTTTTGAGCAACCTGAAAAATCAACACTTCTAACATCCTCTTACCCCTGGCGCTGCTTATGGCGAGGGTTGTCACAAATCACGCGCACCGTCCCCTTGCGCTTGACCACTTTGCATTTGTCACAAATCTTCTTAACCGATGCTCGAACTTTCATGGTTCTCTCACTTTGCTCTGAAGGTAATCCGCCCGCGCGTCAAATCGTAAGGCGACAACTCAACCGTCACACGATCGCCGGGAAGAATCTTGATAAAGTTCATTCGCATCTTCCCGGAAATGTGCGCGAGGACGCGGTGGCCGTTCGCGAGCTCGACGCGAAACATCGCGTTCGGTAGCGGCTCCACCACTGTTCCCTCGACCTCAATCGCATCTTCCTTTGGCATTCCTACTTTCCTCTACACCCTAAAACACTCGTCACGGTTGACTCAGCACGTACGGACCCTTGTCCGTAATGGCGACGCTGTGCTCAAAATGGGCCGACAAACTTCCATCCTTCGTCACAACCGTCCAACCGTCATTCAGCCGATCGACCTCCCAGCCGCCGGCATTTACCATCGGCTCGATGGCAACCACCAAACCTTCGCGCAGCCGCAAACCGTTCCGCGCATCAAAGTAGTTCGGCACCTGCGGATCTTCGTGCATTTTGCGCCCGATCCCGTGCCCTACAAAATCGCGAACGACGGAATATCCGTTCGCCTCTACGTGTCGCTGCACGGCGCCGCCGATGTCGCTCACCCGACCGCCCGCGCGGCACGCCTCGATTCCGCAATCAAGCGACTCCCGCGTCACCTTCATGAGTCGTTCGGATTCCGCGGTCGCCTTGCCAATCGCGACCGTACGCGCCGAATCCCCAACGAACCCATCGAAGACCACCCCAAAATCGAGGCCTACGATATCGCCCTCCTTAAGGATTTCGTCCTTGCGGGGGATCCCGTGGACTACCACACTATTTACGGAAGTGCAAAGGTGAGCCGGGTACCCCATGTACCCCTTGAAAACCGGCGCAGCCCCGCGCCGCTTGGCGCCCTCTTCCGCGATTCGGTCGAGGTCGAGCGTCGAAACGCCCGGTTTGCAAGCCGACTCAAGCGCCTCTAGGACCTCAAAAACAATGAGGTTTGCGCGCCGCATCTTCTCGATTTCGTTTTTCGATTTCAGCGTCACCATCGCCTCACGACCGCGCGGCCCGCTCGACCGCCGCAAGGACCCTTGTCGACACCTCGTCGACCGGACCCACGCCATCAACGCGAACGAGTTGCCCCTTTGCTTCGTAAAACGCCAAGAGCGGCGCGGTCTTATCGCGATAGACGCGCAACCGCTCTCGAACGGTCGCCTCTCGATCGTCATCGCGTAGCACAAGTGCACCGCCGCACTTATCGCAACGACCCGTCCCGACCGCTGGCCCAAAACTGACGTGATGAATCTCGCCGCAGCCCGAACAGGTACGACGCCCAGAAATCCTCTTCACAACTTCATCTTCAGCAACATCGAGGCTCACGACCAGATCCAGACGCGTCGAATGTTGCTTCAACATCCGATCGAGAGCCTCCGCCTGATCAAGCGTTCGCGGAAACCCGTCGAGCAGAAAACCGTTCGCGCAATCGCGCGACAAAAGTCGCTCTTCGACAATTCCGATAACGACGTCGTCAGGAACAAGCAATCCCTTCGACATAAACTCTTCAGCCTTTACGCCGAGCGTCGTCTTGTTTCGTTTCGCCTCGCGCAGAATATCGCCCGTCGAGATTTGCGGAACACCAAACCGGCGGCAAAGACGCTCGCACTGCGTCCCCTTCCCCGCGCCCGGCGCCCCCATCACAACGAGTCGAATCGCCATCGTCCCGCCCTTACGCCGTTCGCCGCCCGCGAATCCGCGGACCCTTGGGACCCGTGAACCCGGTATAGTGTCGCGTAATGAGGTGCGACTCGATCTGCTGAACTGTGTCGAGCGCAACGCCTACGACGATGAGAAGCGCCGTGCCACCAAAGAAAAACTGAACATCAAAATTCTTCGCGAGAATCGTTGGAATAACACAAATCGCCGAAACGTAAATCGCGCCACCAAGTGTTATCCGCGACAAAACTCGTTCTATGTAATCGGCTGTCCGGCGCCCAGGGCGAATTCCGGGGATGTACCCCCCCGATTTTTTCATGTTGTCCGCAACATCGACCGGATTAAACGTGACGGCCGTGTAAAAGTAACAAAAGAAGATGATCAGGGCGACGTAAACCACGTTGTACAGCCACGCACCCGGATCCAATACGGCGGAGAAATCCCGCATCCAAGGCGAATCTACGTAGTTCGCGATCGTCGCTGGGAACATCAGAATCGACGAAGCGAAAATCGGTGGAATAACACCCGCCATGTTGACCTTGAGCGGGAGGTGCGTCGCCTGTCCGCCCATCACGCGTCGCCCAACGACGCGTTTCGCGTACTGGACGGGTATCCGCCGTTGCCCCCTTTCAAAAAAGACAACCACCCCGATCACCGCGACCATAATGATTCCAACGAGCGCCAGCGTGAATGGCTTCACGATGTCCTGTTGCATAAGCTGCGTCGTGCTGATAATCGCCGACGGAATGCGCGCAACGATTCCAGCGAAGATAATGAGCGACATCCCATTGCCGATCCCGCGCTCCGTAATCTGTTCGCCAAGCCACATGATGAACGCGGTCCCCGTCGTAAGCGAAATGACCGTCATCAGCTTGAAACCGATTCCCGGATCGACGACCACCGGCGTTTGCGACGCATCCCTCAGGCCCTCGAGGAAAGCGGCAATCCCAAATCCCTGAACAATGCTCAAGAGAATTGTGCCGTAACGCGTATATTGCGTGATCTTCTTTTGGCCGACGTCGCCCTCTTTCTTAAGGCGCTCGAGCGTCGGCACAACGACCGTCAACAACTGAAGAATGATGCTCGAGCTGATGTACGGCATGATTCCGAGGGCGAAAATCGACATCTGCTCGATGGCGCCACCCGAAAACATGTTGACGAGCCCAAGAAGCCCTTGGTTCGCCGTGCCGACAATTCGGGACATGACTTCGCGGTCGCAACCCGGCGACGTAATAAAAATACCGACCCGGTAAACCGCCAAGAGGCCGAGCGTAAACAAGAGGCGCTTGCGGAGCTCTGGAATCTTGGGAATGTTGACGAAACCGCCCGCCACTTAAATCACCTCGACCCGGCCGCCCGCCTTTTCGATCTTTTCGCGCGCGGTCTTGCTGAACCGGTTTGCCTTGACGGTCAGCGCCTTTTCAAGCGCGCCATCACCCAAAATCTTGATCCCACTTAAGCGCTTCGTGACAAGTCCGCTGCCCGCAAGGAGAGCCTCGTCGACGACGGTCCCAGCCTCGAATCGATTCAGATCGGCCAGGTTAACGACCGCCCACTCCTTGCGAAACGGAGCCTTAAATCCGCCCTTCGGCAATCGCCGCTGAAGCGGCATTTGACCGCCTTCAAACCCGCGGAAACCAAACTTTCCAGACCGCGCGGTCTGCCCCTTCCCGCCGCGCCCGGCCGTCTTGCCGTGTCCCGATCCCGTCCCACGCCCGACCCGTTTTCTCGCCTTATTGGCACGGTGAATGTTTCCATTCACCTTTCTCTTAGGGCTCTCTAGCCTCGAAAGTTCGCCTGACATTTCTTAACCGTCCTATCTGCCGAGCGGACCACTGCACTCGACGGCTTTAACCAAATGACATACCGCGCGAATCTGACCACGATTCGTCGGCGTATCCTCGACCACGACCGATTTCCCACGACGCGTTAGACCTAGCGCGCGCAGCGTCTCGCGATGCGTTTTCCGCGGCGTCGAAATCTCGCTTCGAACCTGCGTGACCTGAATCCACTTCTTCGCCATGTCACGCACCCTTTCCTCGCAGCGCGGCCGCCTCGCTCGGATGCCGAAGCGACCTCAACGCCGCGACGGTTGCCTTCACAACGTTATGCGGGTTATTCGTCCCGATACACTTCGTCAGAATATTCTGAACGCCAGCCGACTCAACGAGCGCGCGAACCGCGCCGCCCGCAATGACGCCCGTTCCATCGCTCGCGGGACGCAAGAAGACGTAGCCGCTCCCGTAGTGCCCATACGTCTCGTGCGGAATTGTTCCACGCTCGAGCGGGACTCGAAATAGGTTCTTCTTCGCCTGCTCGCCACCCTTTCGAATCGCCTCGGGAACTTCGTTCGCCTTCCCAAGTCCGACGCCCACCTGCCCCTGGCCGTCGCCGACAACGACGATCGCGCTAAAACTAAATCGCCGCCCGCCCTTAACAACCTTCGCAACACGGTTGATGTGAATCACGCGGTCGCGCAACCCCTCATTGTCCGCCGCGTTATCTTTTGACCGAGATGGCTCCATGCGTTTTCCTCTACTTCCGTCCGTAAAAAACTAAAACTTCAACCCCGCCTTGCGCGCGCCGTCCGCGATCGCCTTGATGCGCCCGTGAAAGAGATACCCGTTTCGGTCGAACGCGACCGTGGTGATCTTCTTCTCCGCGCACACCTTCGCCACCAACTCCCCGACCTTTGCCGCCACCGCGAGCTTCTTGCCGCCGGCCTCTGCAAGCGCCTTTGAGAGAGATGACACCTCGAGCAGCGTCTTGCGCGCGACGTCGTCGACAACCTGCGCGTACACGTGCTTCGCGCTTCGAAAAACCGACAACCTTGGCCGCTCGGCAGTCCCCGACAGACGTTTACGAATCGCCCGCTTCCGGCGAATCCTCGAAGAATCCTTAGTGCTCATAGCCATGATAAAAACTCCCTCGCTTAACTGGCCGCCGCCGTAGCGCCCGCCTTACCCGCCTTCCGGCGAACAACCTCGTCGACATACTTAATCCCTTTGGCCTTGTACGGATCCGGCGGCCGGAGCCCTCTGATTTGCGCCGCCACAAGACCCACCTTGTGTTTGTCGATCCCTTTCACCGCCAACCGCGTCCCCTTATCGACGTCAACATCGATCCCCTGCGGAATCTCAAAACGAACCGGCCTCGCAAACCCAAGCGACAACACGAGCGTGCGGCCGTCCACTTCGGCCTTATACCCAACGCCGCTGATCTCGAGGTCGCGCTGAAATCCCGTCTGAACCCCCGTTACCATGTTCGCGATCAAATTGCGGAACAGGCCGTGCTCCGATCGGACCAGTCGGTCCTCAGACGCCCGCGCAACCACGATCGTCTTCGCTTCAGCTTTCGCCGAAAGACCGTCAGGCAATTGAATCGTCAGCTCGCCCTTGGGCCCTTTAATCCGCAACGACTGGCCACTCACAGCGCCCGAAACCTTGTCGGGCAATTCGATCGGTTTTCGTCCTACTCGAGACATGTTTCCCTCACCTTAGCCTCACCACACGCTGAGGATATGTTCGCCACCTACGTTCAACTCACGTGCGGCCGCGTCGGTCACGACACCTCGCGACGTTGACAGCACCGCCACACCAAGTCCATTCAGCACCTTCGGAATCTTCTCCTGCGAAAGGTAAACCCGCCGTCCCGGCTTGCTCACCCTTCGTATCCCGTGGATGATCGGCTTCCCACCCTTTTGGTACTTGAGCTCAATCACCAGCTTGCGCCCCGCGTCCTCGGTGACTCCCTTGACGAAGCCCTCTTCCGCCAAAATGTGCGCAATGCGCGCCTTGATTCTGGAAAAAGGAACGCTCACGGTATCGTGCCGCGCCAACGTCGCGTTTCGAACGCGCGCCAAAAAATCTGCTATGGGGTCGGTCATCATTTTCGTTTTCTCCGCCTACCAGCTCGACTTAATCACGCCCGGGATATCCCCCTTGAGCGCGAGATCACGGAAGCAAAGCCGGCACATTTGAAACTTCCGAATGAACGCGCGCGGGCGGCCGCAAAGCGGACACCGCGTGTAGCCACGCACCTTGAACTTCGGTGGCCGAATCGCCTTAGCTCTCAAACTTGTTTTCGCCATCTTTGTTAGCTCCTAAAAGGCATCCCAAGGTGCGCGAGCAGCGCCTTCGCTTCCGCGTCGGTTCCGGCGGTTGTCGCAAATGAAACGTTCAACCCCTTCACCTTCTCTACCTTGTCGTAATTAATCTCCGGGAAAATGATCTGTTCCTTCACGCCGAGCGTGTAATTCCCGCCGCCATCAAACGACTTTGTCGGCACACCCTTGAAGTCGCGCACGCGCGGCAACGCGACGTTAACCAGCCGGTCAAAAAACTCGTACATCCGTTCGCCGCGAAGCGTAACCATGCAGCCAATCGCAAGGTTGGCACGCAGCTTAAAATTCGCGATGGCCTTCTTCGACTTCGTAACAAGTGGCCTCTGCCCCGATATCACCCCCCATTGCTCGACGCCCGCGTCGATGATTTTGGGGATGG
>JACPTQ010000040.1:54935-116547 GCA_016192705.1 Deltaproteobacteria bacterium
TCGCCAAGCCCCATATTGAGGACAATTTTCTGCAGCCTCGGCACCTGCATCTTGTTTTTGTAGCCAAACTCCGACATCAACTTAGGAATAATCTCGCTCGCAAAACGAAGGCGAAGCCGGGCTGGCGGCGCCGGTTCAGCAGGCTTTTTCGGCGCGGCCGCTGCTGCCGCCTGCGCGCCAGCTTCGCCCTTGCCGCCCTTGGCCTTCCTCTTCTCTTTGTCCTTGCCTTTTTCTTTGGCTTTTTCGTTATCAGGCATGACTATTCATTCCCTTTCGTGGCCAAATGCTCGCCGCAGCTCGCGCAACTACGGACCTTTCGCCCATCATCAAGCGTCTTAATATGCGTTCGACGGCCGCGCGCACATTTCGGACAAACGAGAAGCACATTAGCGACTGGAATTCCGGCCTCCCGCTCAACAATTCCACCCGTCCTCTGCTTTTGCGAAGGCCGCGTGTGTCGCTTCACAAGCCGCAGTTTCGCGACAAAAACCAAACCCCGCTTCGGATCAATGCGGATCACCTCGCCGCGGCCGTGGTCGCTTCGCTCCTTCCCTTTCCGAACCTCAACGGTGTCGCCTCTTCGAATTCGCGCGAGCATAATTACAGCACCTCCGGGGCCAGCGAAATAATCTTCATGAACTTCTTCCCGCGTAGCTCACGCGCAACCGGGCCAAATACGCGGCCGCCGATCGGCTCTTTCTGCGCGTCGATAAGAACGCAGCTGTTCTCGTCAAATCGGATGTACGACCCGTCCGAACGCCGCGTCTCACGCGCGGTGCGCACAATCACAGCCTGTTTCACCTCGCCCTTTTTCACTTTGGCGTTCGGCAACGCTTCCTTTACGGAAACAACAATAATGTCGCCCACAGATGCGTATCGCCTTCGCGAACCACCGAGGACTTTTACGCACATGACCTTTTTTGCCCCCGAGTTATCTGCCACATCGAGGTATGACCGCATTTGAATCATGACGACCTCAAACCTTCGCTCTTTCTAGGATCTCTTGAATCCGAAAGCTCTTTCGCTTCGATGTCGGTCGTGTCTCGACGATGACGACCTTGTCGCCCTCGCGACACTCGCCCTTCTCATCATGAACCAAGTAAGCTTTCCGACGGCTCAGGTATTTCTGAAACCGGCCATGCACCGTCGTCGAGCGCACCTCAACCTTCACGGTCTTCTGCATCTTCGACGAGCTGACCACACCCACCATCCGGCGTTTCTGCCGTTCATCACCCACCAACGCCGCTGCAGCAGCCTCGCCCGTCGCCGACTCCGCCGTTTCGATTCCCTCAGCCATTCTTCTTCTCCCGTTTCTCCCGCGAAATGGTCTTTACGCGCGCAAGGTCACGCTTCAACTCCTTAAAGCGCGACGTGTTTTCCAACTGCCCCGTGTACTTTCGAAACCTCGCCTGAAAAAGGTCCTCGACAAGGCTGCGCTCTTTGGCGGCCAACTCATCCATCGGTAACTCTCGAATCGCTTTTGCTTTCATCCTCGCAACTCACTTCTGACGATGAACTTCGTCGGAATTGGCAATTTGTGCGCCGCCAAACGAAATGCCTCACGGGCCACGTCCTCGGCTGGCCCTTCCATCTCGAAAAGCACGCGCCCCGGCTCGATGACGGCAACATACTCTTCCGGCGTACCTTTCCCCTTCCCCATGCGCGTCTCAGCCGGTTTCTTTGTCAGCGGCTTCCATGGAAAGATCCGAATCCAAATCTTCCCACCGCGTTTGATGTACCGCGTGAGTGCAACACGCCCCGCCTCAATCTGGCGAGCCGTCACCCAACCCGGCCCCAGCGCCTGCAATCCATACTGCCCGTAGCTGACGTCGCTGCCGCGCTGGGCAACGCCACGCATGCGCCCCTTCTGGCACTTTCTCCATTTCGAATTCGCAGGCTGCATCATGGTCGTTGTCCTCCGTTACCTCGGGCTTGGGCTCGGGCCTTGCCCCTGAACCTCGCCACGAAACACCCACGTCTTGACGCCGATCTGCCCGTACGTCGTGTTCCCTTCGGCAAAGCCATAATCGATATCGGCACGCAGCGTGTGAAGCGGAACGCGCCCTTCGCGATACCACTCGCAGCGCGCCATTTCAGCGCCGCCCAACCGCCCGGCGCACATGATCTTAATGCCTTTCGCGCCGCTCTTGATCGCCGAAGCAACCGCCTTCTTCATCGCACGGCGAAACGTCACCCGGCGCTCGAGCTGCGTCGCAACGCTCTCAGCCACAAGCTGCGCATCGGTCTCCGCGCGCCGAACCTCGTGAATATTCACAAAGATTTCGCTCTGCGTAAACCGCTGCAGCTCGCGCTTCAACTGGTCAACGCCCGCGCCGCGTTTTCCAATCACGATGCCCGGTCGCGCCGTAAAGATGTTGACCTTGCACTTGTTCGCCGCCCGCTCGATTTCAATTTTCGAAATCCCAGCCGACTTCCCGAGCGCCTGATCCATTCCCTGTGGGCGGAAGCCGTTCTTGATGTACCGCTTGACGCGAAGGTCCTCGTGGAGCCACTGGGCGAACGCCTTATCTTCGTACCACTTGGAGTTCCAAGTCCGAATGACGCCCAACCTAAACCCAATCGGATGTGTCTTTTGTCCCAAAGCGCCTACTCCTTCTCTTCCACAACGACCGTAAGATGAGCCGACCTCTTGATGAGCGGCGTCGCACGCCCATGCGCGCGCGGCAGCCACTTTCCGGCCGTTGGCCCGTCGTTCACAAACGCCTCTTTCACCACCATGCGATCGACGTTGGCATTCGGCTTTTCAGCTTCGGCGGTTAACGCCGTCTCAATGACCTTCGCGACCGTTTTCGCGCCCCGCTTGGGCGTGAACGCCAGCGTCGCAAGCGCCCGCTCAACTGGCATGCCACGCACCATATCCACCAGCATCCGGATCTTTCGCGGCTGGACTTTCAAAAATCTTCCCATCGCCCGTGCCATCACCGTTCTCCCTTATGCCCCTGGCTTACCTGCAGGCGCCGCTGGTGCCGCACCCGCTGGCGCCCCCGGAGTCGCCGCTCCTGGTGCGCCCGGCGCTCCCGGAACCGCGCCCGCGACCTTCGTCTTTTTCTCGCCCGAATGTCCATGGAACGTCCGCGTCGGCGCAAACTCACCGAGCTTGTGGCCAACCATATTTTCGGTCACGAACACCGGGATATGCTTTCGCCCGTTGTGAACCGCGAACGTCATTCCAACCATATCAGGCACAACCATCGAACGCCGTGACCACGTCTTGACGATTTTCTTTACCTTTGCACGGAGGTTGTCCTGCACCTTCTTCATCAGATGATCATCAACAAACGGACCTTTTTTTACTGACCTAGGCACTCAACCCTCCTTACTTTCCTTTTCGGTGCTTCACGATGAAGCGATCGGTCCTGGCGCTGTTCCGCGTCTTGTAACCCTTTGTCGGCTTACCCCACGGGGTCACGGGATGCCGCCCACCGCTCGACTTCCCTTCACCACCACCGAGAGGATGATCGACAGGGTTCATCGCGACGCCACGAACAAACGGCCTCCAACCAAGCCACCGCTGCCGCCCGGCCTTGCCAATAATGACGTTTTCGTGGTCGACGTTTCCAAGCTGCCCAACGGTCGCACGGCACTTCTCATGAACCGTCCGAACCTCGCCGCTTGGCAACCGGATCTGCGCATATCCGTTTTCGCGGGCCATGAGCTGCGCCCAAGTCCCCGCGGTGCGAACGAGCTGTCCGCCTTTGCCAATCTTCAACTCGACGTTGTGGACGACCGTTCCGAGCGGCATATCCATGAGTCGCAGGCAATTCCCAGGTTGAATATCGACGTTCGTCCCAGAAACAACCGTGTCGCCCACCTTGAGATTGAGCGGCGCGAGAATGTACCGCTTCTCGCCGTCAACGTAATGAAGCAGCGCAAGGCGCGCCGACCTATTGGGATCGTATTCAATCGCCGCGACCTTCGCGGGAACGCCATCCTTGTTGCGTCGGAAATCGATCATTCGATAATGGCGTTTGTGACCGCCGCCGCGATGCCGCATCGTGATCTTGCCGCGGAAATTTCTTCCACCCGTTTTCTTCTTGACGTCGAGCAGCGCCTTTTCGGGCGTCGTCTTGGTCACGTCCGAAAAGTCAGCGACCGTCATATAGCGTCGTGCCGGGGAGGTCGGGTTAAACGTTTTCATTACTGCGCCTCGACAAATTCGATGTTGTCACCCGCGTGAAGAGTGACAATCGCCTTCTTCCAATTTGATCGATGCCCGGGCGAACGGCGTCGCGCAATCCTCTTTCGCTTGCCGCGAACCGTCAGCGTGTTCACCGCATCAACGCGAACGTTAAAAAGCTTCTGCACCGCAAATCGAATCTCGGCCTTCGTCGCATCGTCCGCGACTTGGAACAAGACCTGATTCGCCGCATCTTTGATGACGGTGCCCTTTTCCGTCACAAGCGGTTTCAAAATCACGAGGTGTGGACTCCTCATTTCTGCAACACCTCCTCAACCTTCTTGGCGGACTCGACCGTGAGAACCAAGTTGTCGTACTTCAAGATGTCCTCAACGTTGAGCCCCGCAACCGGCAACATCTTCACGCCTTTAAGATTCCGCGCGGACAGCCAGAGGTTTCGGTTGTCTGCCGAGTCAATGACAAGCGCACTCGAAACACCGAGCCGCCCCAGGGCCGCAAGTGCCTCCTTCGTTTTCACGCGATCGAGCGCAAACTTGTCGACGACGATGAGATTCTTGTCGCGAGCGCGAAGCGACAGCGCCGAGCAAATTGCCGCGCGCCGAGTCTTCCGAGTTGGCCGATACGAATAATCGCGCGGATGCGGACCAAACGGCTTCCCGCCGCCAACCCATTGCGTCGCCCGCGTCGAACCCGCCCGCGCGCGCCCCGTGCCCTTCTGCTTCCACGGCTTTTTCCCACCGCCAGAGACCGCCGAACGCACCTTGGTCGAATGCGTCCCGCGTCGCTTGGACGCTCGCTGCGCAACAACCACCTCCCAATGAAGGTGTTCCTTGACCTCGGCACCAAAAACGCCGTCGGCGAGCTCGAGCTCGCCCACTTTCTTCCGATTCAAATCGACGACATCAACCTTCGGCATGACCTACCCCCTAATCTTCACGTCGACGCCAACTGAAAGGTCGAGCTTCATGAGCGCGTCAAGCGTCTGCTGAGTCGGGTCAAGAATGTCGAGAAGCCGCTTATGCGTCCGAATCTCGAACTGCTCGCGCGATTTCTTGTCGGTGTGTGGCGAGCGCAGCACGCAATACTTGTTGATCCGCGTCGGAAGCGGGATCGGCCCGGCCACTCGCGCTCCCGTTCTTTTCGCCGTCTCGACGATCTCGGCCGCCGACTGGTCCAGCAACCTATGATCGTACGCTTTCAAGCGAATTCTTATTTTCTGCGTCGCCATCATCTCACCACCTCGCCCGGCACTCGCCCTTACTTAACGACCTCGGTCACAACACCCGCCCCAACCGTCTTTCCACCCTCACGCACCGCAAACCGAAGCTCTCGCTCCATCGCGATCGGCGTTATGAGCTCGACGACGAACGTGATGTTGTCGCCAGGCATAACCATCTCGACGCCCTCGGGCAACGTCACCGCGCCCGTCACGTCGGTCGTTCGGAAGTAAAACTGCGGCCGATACCCCTTAAAGAATGGCGTGTGTCGTCCGCCTTCTTCCTTGTTGAGAATGTAAACTTCGGCCTTAAAGTTCGTGTGCGGTGTCACCGAACCCGGCTTCGCGAGCACCTGGCCACGCTCGACCTCTTCCTTGTCGATACCACGCAAGAGCGCCCCCGCGTTGTCGCCCGCTTGCGCGTAATCGAGCGTCTTCTTAAACATTTCGACGCCCGTTACGACCGACTTTTTCGTGTCGCGGTATCCGACGATTTCAATTTCATCGCCGATCTTGATCTGCCCGCGCTCAACACGGCCCGTCACGACGGTCCCGCGGCCCTTGATCGAAAACACGTCTTCGATCGGCATCAAGAACGGCTTGTCGACTTCGCGCGTCGGCGCTGGAATCGACTCGTCGACCGCATCCATGAGGTTGTAAATCGGGCCGCACGACGCGCAATCGCGCTTCCCGCAGCCACATTCCATCGCCTTGAGCGCGCTGCCGCGAACGATCGGAATCTTGTCCCCAGGGAATTCGTATTTCTTGAGGAGGTCGCGAACTTCCTCTTCGACAAGTTGCAGCAGATCGGGATCGTCGACCTTGTCCGCCTTGTTCAAGAACACGACGAGCGCCGGAACGTTAACCTGCTTCGCGAGCAACACGTGCTCACGCGTTTGCGGCATCGGACCGTCATCCGCGCCAACAACGAGGATCGCCCCGTCCATCTGCGCGGCGCCGGTGATCATGTTCTTGATGTAGTCGGCGTGCCCCGGGCAGTCGACGTGCGCGTAGTGTCGCTTGTCGGTTTCGTACTCGACGTGCGCGACCGCGATCGTGACGACCTTCGACTTGTCGCGGACCGTACCGCCCTTCGCGATGTCGGCGTATTCGCGCGCCGCGGACTTGCCGATCTTCGACAGAACCTTCGTGATCGCGCTGGTGAGCGTTGTCTTGCCGTGGTCGATGTGACCGATCGTCCCAACGTTCACGTGAGGCTTGGTTCGCTCAAACTTCGCTTTGGCCATCTCGTATCTCCTCCATCACTCTTTCGTCGCCCTCGGGCGATAAAACCAGCCGAACTACCCCTTACGTCCCTCTATCACTGTCTCCGCTATGTGTGCGGGCACCTGAGCATATTGCGAAAACTGCATAGTATATGTTGCGCGCCCCTGCGTCGCGGATCGAAGGTCGGTCGCATAACCGAACATCTCCGAAAGCGGCACCGCGGCCGTAATAATCTGGACTGTCCCGCGCGGCTCCAAATTGCCAACCTTCCCGCGCCGCGAATTAAGCCCGCCCACAACCGTTCCCAAATAATCGTCCGGACAAACCACCTCAACCGCCATGATCGGTTCGAGGAGAACCGGACGCGCCTTCTTCGCGGCGTCCTTAAAGCCCAGCGAGCCGGCAATCTTAAACGCGATTTCTGAGGAGTCAACCTCGTGATAGCTCCCATCGAGAAGGCGGACAACGATGTCAACGACCGGGTACCCGGCCAAGATTCCGACCCCGAGCGCCTCCCGGATCCCCTTCTCGACGGCCCCAATGTACTCGCGCGGTACGGTTCCACCGACGACTTCATCCTCAAACACAAACCCGGTCCCTGGCGCGCCCGGCTCAACCGTGAGAATGACGTGGCCGTACTGTCCGCGCCCACCCGACTGCTTGACGTGTCGACCGACGCCGTCGGCTTTCGCGCGAATCGTCTCTTTGAAAGCGACCTCGGGCTTTCCAACGTTTGCCGAAACCTTAAACTCACGCAGCAGACGATCGACGATGATCTCAAGGTGGAGCTCGCCCATCCCAGAAATGATCGTCTGCCCCGTCTCATGGTCAGCGTGCACCCGAAACGACGGGTCTTCGAGAGCCAACTTTTGTAGCGAAACACCGAGCCGATCGAGGTCGCCCTTCGTCTTTGGCTCAATCGCGACCGAAATTACCGGCTCCGGGAACTCCATCTTTTCGAGAACAACTGGAGACCGCTCGTCGCAAAGCGTGTCGCCCGTCGACGTCGACCGGAATCCGACCGCCGCGGCTATGTCTCCAGCGTAAACTTCCTTGATCTCTTCGCGTTTGTTCGCGTGCATCCGCAAGAGGCGCCCTACGCGCTCTCGCGTGTCTTTCGACGCATTAAAGACGTAGCTCCCCGACTCGAGTTTGCCCGAGTAAACCCGGAAGAACGTCAAATTCCCAACGAACGGGTCGTTCATGATTTTGAACGCCAACCCTGCAAACGGCGCATCGTCGCTCGCCCTGCGCTCAACCTCAGTCGTCGCTTCACCCTCGACGCGAACGGGGGCTGTGCCCTTGACCGCCGCAACGTCCGTCGGCGCCGGCAAATAATCAACGACCGCATCGAGAAGCGGCTGGACGCCCTTGTTCTTGAAGGCGCTGCCACAAAGCACCGGCACGAGCTTCCCGTGCGCCGAGCCCTTACGAATCGCCGCGCGCAACTCCTCGGGCGTCAGCGTGCCACCGACGTATTTATCGAGAACGGTCTCGTCGAACTCGGCCGCGCGCTCAACCAACTCATCTCGCGCACGCTGAGTCTCGTCGGCCGCGTCAGCCGGAACTCCTTCGAAATGGAAATGCGCACCGAGCGTCTCCTCGTCGTAAATGATCGCCTTCTGCTCAATGATGTCGACGACGCCTCTGAAAGAGTCTTCCCGTCCAATGGGCAATTGAACAAACGCTGCGTTGGCGCCCAAACGTTCGCGGATCTGATTGAGCACGCGCGCCGGGTCTGCACCCACGCGGTCCATTTTGTTGATGAACGCGATGCGCGGAACCCCGTATCGATCGGCTTGTCGCCACACGGTCTCGGATTGAGGTTGAACACCGCCGACCGCGCAAAACACGGCTACCGCCCCATCCAAAATGCGAAGGGACCGTTCGACCTCAATCGTAAAGTCGACGTGTCCCGGCGTGTCGATGATATTGATTCGGTGATTTCGCCAGTCGCAGGTCGTCGCGGCGCTCGTAATGGTAATCCCGCGCTCCTGCTCTTGCTCCATCCAGTCCATGGTGGCCGCGCCGTCGTCGACTTCGCCGATTCGATGCGACACGCCCGTGTAGAACAAGATCCGCTCGGTGGTCGTGGTTTTCCCGGCGTCGATATGCGCCATGATCCCGATGTTACGGGTCCTCTCAAGTGGGGTTGACCTTGCCACGACCTTATTCCGTTCGTTCTTTCCATCGCCTACCAGCGGTAATGGGCAAACGCCTTATTCGCCTCCGCCATCTTATGCGTATCGTCGCGCTTCTTGACCGCGTTCCCGCGCCCCTGCGACGCCTCGAGGATTTCGCCCGCGAGCTTTTCTTCCATCGATTTCTCGTGCCGTTCACGTGCGTAGAGCCCAATCCACCGCATGCCGAGTGACACACGGCGATCGGGGCGCACTTCGACCGGAACCTGATACGTCGAACCACCAACGCGCCGGCTTTTGACTTCCACCGCCGGCTTCACGGCGTCGAGCGCTTTCTTGAAAATCTTGACGGGATCGTCCTTCGTGCGTTCATGAATCACGTCGAACGCGTGGTAAACGATCCGCTCGGCAATCGCCTTCTTGCCCTGCTCCATGATTCCGTTGATGAACTTCTGGACGAGCTTATCCTGATATTTGGGATCCGGAAGAATCCTACGTTTCGGAACTTCTCTGCGACGCGGCATGGTTCCTCCTTACCCCTACTTCGCCCGCTTCACGCCGTACTTCGAGCGGCTTTGTTTGCGCGGCGACTTCGGGTTTTGAACACCGGCGCAGTCGAGTTGTCCTCGAATGATGTGGTAGCGAACACCCGGAAGGTCCTTGACGCGGCCGCCTCGGATCATCACAACCGAGTGCTCCTGAAGGTTGTGTCCTTCGCCCGGGATATACGCCGTCACCTCGTGGCGATTCGTCAAGCGAACACGCGCGACCTTACGAAGCGCCGAGTTCGGCTTCTTCGGCGTCGTGGTGTAGACGCGAACGCAAACACCACGTCGTTGCGGGCACTCCTGCAACGCGGGCGCCTTGTCGCGCGCCTTGAGTGACACTCTCGCTCTCCTGACCAGCTGATTAATCGTCGGCATTCGTCCTAACCCTTCGAAATCGTTCAGCCCAATCCCAAAAAACCAATGGCCGCAAACGCCCTTCGTCTCGCGCCAAGCCTCCAAAAAGCCGGGCGAATCCGCTAAAGATCGCTCGCCAAAAGGAAGGCGCGCATTATATGGAAATCGCGCCTTCTGTCAATAGGCTACGGAACGGTCGAAGCGCCGTCGTCCGCGACCGCCATCCGCGCCGCACCCGTTTCGGTCGCGGCCTGAGGCGGGTTCAACATGATCGCCTCGCCCTCGGGGTAATCGACCTCGATATCGAGCGTCGCGTACCCCTTGAGCCCCGTACCGGCCGGGATGAGGCGTCCCATAATGACGTTTTCCTTGAGGCCACGCAGATAGTCGACCTTCCCGCCAATCGCCGCCTCCGTGAGAACCTTTGTGGTTTCCTGGAACGACGATGCACTGATAAAGCTCTCGGTCGACAGCGACGCCTTCGTGATTCCAAGAAGGAGGGGCTCGCCAATCGCCGGCGTTCCACCCTTCGCCATCACCTTTTCGTTCTCGCCTTCGAACTCCTGTTTCTCGACCTGCTCGTCGACCAAGAAGCTCGTGTCACCGACCTCCTTGATCCGCACGCGACGCAACATCTGGCGCACGATCACCTCGATGTGCTTGTCGTTGATCTTGACGCCCTGGAGTCGATAAACCTCTTGGACCCCGTCGACCAAATACTTCGCGAGCTCCTTCTCGCCGAGCACGCGCAGGATGTCGTGCGGGTTCGGCGCGCCGTCCATCAGAACCTCGCCCGCGCGCACGCGATCGTTCTCGCGAACCGTGAGGAGCTTGCCCTTGCTGACGAGATACTCCTTCGCCTCGCCCACTTCGGGCGTGATGACGAGCTTGCGCTTCCCCTTCGTGTCTTTCCCAAACGAGACGACGCCATCGATTTCGCTGATGACCGCGTGCTCCTTGGGTTTGCGCGCCTCGAACAGCTCCGCCACGCGCGGGAGACCACCCGTGATGTCTTTCGTCTTCGTCGTTTCGCGCGGAATCTTCGCGATGACGTCGCCCGGCTCGATCCGCTGGCCCTCCTGCACGTTGATGTTCGCGCCAACGGGCATCAGGTAACGCGCATCGGCCGGCGAATCCGGCAGCTTCAGCGTGCGTCCCTTTTCGTCCTTGAGCGTAATGCGCGGCCGGAGGTCAGGGTCCTTCGTTTCGATCACGACCTTTCGCGAGAAGCCGGTCGCTTCGTCGAGTTGCTCGCGCATCGTGAGCCCTTCGACAAGGTCGCCGAACTTCACGAGACCGCCAATTTCCGTGAGAATCGGAACCGCGAACGGATCCCATTCGGCGAGAAGCGCCCCCGCCTCAACGCGCTGCTTGTCCTTGACCATGACGCGCGCACCATACACGACGCTGTAACGTTCCTTTTCGCGTCCGCTGTCGTCGAGAATGGCAACGGCGCCGCTGCGGTTCAAAACCACCGCCGTGCCGTCTTTCCGCGCTGCCGCGTTCAACCCGTCATACTTCACGAGCCCGTCGTTCCGGCTCTCGAGTGTTGACTGTACCGACGTTCCCGTGCCGACGCCGCCGATGTGGAAGGTTCGCATCGTGAGCTGCGTTCCCGGTTCACCAATCGACTGAGCGGCGATAATCCCTGTCGCCTCGCCGATATTCACCTTGCGGCCACGCGCGAGATCGCGCCCGTAGCACTCGACGCAGACGCCGCGCTTCGTCTGGCACGACAACACCGAACGAATCTTCACCTTCTCGATCAAAACGCTTTCGATTTTCGCGACGAGCCCTTCGTCGATCTCCTCGTTCGCGCGCACGATGACTTCGCCCGTGTGCGGGTGCACAACGTCCTCGAGCGCCACACGCCCCAAGATGCGGTCGCCGAGCCGCTCGATCACTTCGCCGCCTTCGACTAGGGCACCGACGTAAATCCCGTCCATCGTGCCGCAGTCGTATTCGGTGATGATGCAGTCCTGCGCAACGTCGACCAATCGCCGCGTGAGGTAACCGGAGTTTGCCGTCTTGAGTGCCGTATCGGCGAGACCCTTTCGCGCGCCGTGCGTCGAAATGAAGTACTGGAGAACCGTCAACCCCTCGCGGAAGTTGGCGGTGATCGGCGTCTCGATGATTTCACCCGACGGCTTCGCCATCAAACCGCGCATCCCGGCGAGCTGCCGCGTCTGCTGCTCGCTGCCGCGCGCGCCCGACTCGGCCATGATGTAAATCGGGTTAAACGACGGAATTTTCTTCTCGCGCCCATCCGGTCCCTTGACAACATCGGTCCCGATCTCGCGCTTCATCTCTTCCGTGATTTGCGTCGTGACGTTCGCCCAAATGTCGATGACTTTGTTGTACCGCTCGCCATCGGTGATAAGACCTTCGAGGTATTGATTCTCGACGTCGTGGACTTCATCCTCCGCGCCCTTCAAAAGCTCCTGTTTCTTCGCCGGGATGATCATGTCTTGGATGCTGATTGACGTACCCGCGGCCGTCGCGTGGAAGAATCCCAGCGTTCGAAGCCGGTCCGCGAGAAGCACCGTCGCCTTGCCGCCACACGTTCGGTAGCAAAGGTCGATGATGTTCCCGAGCGTCTTCTTGTCGACAATGCGATTCACAACCGAAAACGGGATTTCCGGCGGGCAAATTTCGTAAAGGAGAACGCGCCCGACCGTCGTGTCGTGCCGACGCCCGCCGAGACGACACTTGATCGACGCCTGCAGGGCGACTTCACCGTGATCGTATGCGGCCCGCGCATCGTCGGGACTCGCGAACGTCATCCCTTCGCCCTTCGAAAAGGCCCGATCCCGCGTCATGTAATAGATGCCGAGAACAATGTCCTGGCTCGGGTTGATGATCGGCTTACCGTGCGCGGGCGAAAGAATATTGTTCGTGCTCATCATGAGCACGCGCGCTTCCATCTGCGCCTCGAGTGACAACGGAATGTGAACCGCCATCTGGTCGCCGTCGAAGTCGGCGTTGAACGCGGTGCAGACAAGCGGGTGAAGCTGAATCGCTTTCCCCTCGATGAGCACCGGCTCAAACGCCTGAATGCCGAGGCGGTGCAACGTCGGTGCGCGGTTCAAGAGAACCGGATGCTCGCGAATCACTTCGTCGAGGATGTCAAAAACTTCTGGCTTTTCCTTCTCGACCATCTTCTTCGCGCTCTTGATGGTCGTGACGAGCCCACGCTCCTCAAGCTTCGCATAAATGAACGGCTTAAAGAGCTCAAGCGCCATTTTCTTCGGCAGCCCACACTGATGCAGTTTGAGCTCGGGTCCGACCACGATGACCGAGCGCCCCGAATAATCGACGCGCTTCCCGAGCAAGTTTTGCCGAAAACGCCCCTGCTTCCCCTTGAGCATGTCAGACAGCGACTTGAGTGGGCGCTTGTTGGGCCCCGTGATCGTCTTGCCGCGACGCCCATTATCAAAGAGCGCGTCGACCGCTTCCTGCAGCATCCGCTTCTCGTTGCGGATGATGATTTCCGGCGCATTCAACTCCTGAAGCTTCTTCAACCGATTGTTTCGATTGATGACGCGCCGATAGAGGTCGTTCAAATCGCTCGTCGCAAACCGCCCCCCGTCGAGCGGAACGAGCGGCCGCAGATCCGGCGGAATCACCGGGACGACGTCGATCATCATCCAAGCCGGCTGGTTCTCGCTCTCTTTGAACGCATCAACGACCTTGAGACGCTTCGCGATCTTTTTCCTCTTCGCCTCGCTCGTCGCCTCACGCATCTCCTTGCGAAGCGATTCCGACAGCGATTTGACGTCGATCTTCTCGAGCAGCTTCTTGACCGCGTCGCCACCCATCAGCGCCTCAAACGCGCCGTCGCCCCACTCCTCAATCGCCTTTTGGTAGCGGTCTTCCGTGAGCAGCTCGCACTCCTTGAGCTTCGTGTCCTTGGAGTCGATAACGACGTACGCCTCGCAATAAAGGACCTTTTCAAGATCCTTGAGCGACATATCGAGAATGTTCCCGATGCGCGACGGCAAGCTCTTGAGGAACCAAATGTGCGCAACCGGCGTCGCGAGATTGATGTGGCCCATCCGCTCGCGGCGCACCTTCGACTGAATCACCTCGACGCCGCACTTTTCGCAGACGACGCCACGGTGCTTCATGCGTTTGTACTTCCCGCAGTTGCACTCGTAGTCCTTGACCGGCCCAAAAATCTTCGCGCAAAAGAGCCCGTCGCGTTCCGGCTTAAACGTCCGGTAGTTGATCGTCTCCGGTTTCTTCACTTCGCCATGCGACCAGGCGCGAATCTTGTCCGCCGACGCGAGCGAAATCCGGATCGCGCTGAACGAAAGAGGATCTTGCGGCTTCTCAAAGAAATTAAAAATATCTTTCATCGAACGCTCCTTCTCACTCAGCTTCCGACCGACTGTGTCTCTTCAATCAGCTCAACATCGAGCGCGAGGCTCTGGAGCTCCTTCACGAGCACGTTGAAGCTCTCGGGCAACCCGCTCTCGAGCACATGCTCATTCTTCACGATGTTCTCGTACATGCGCGTGCGGCCAACGACGTCGTCGCTCTTGACCGTCAAGAACTCCTGAAGCGAATACGCCGCGCCGTACGCCTCCATCGCCCACACTTCCATCTCACCGAGCCGCTGACCGCCGAACTGCGCCTTACCCCCAAGCGGCTGCTGCGTGACAAGCGAGTAAGGCCCAATCGACCGCGCGTGAATCTTGTCGTCGACCAGATGGTGAAGCTTCATCATATACATGACGCCAATCGTCACCTTCTGATCAAACGCCTCACCGCTCCGCCCATCGCGAAGCGACATCTGCCCAAGCGACTCAACGCCCGCCGACTCCAGCATCCGCCGAATCTCCGCCTCGGGCGCGCCGTCAAACACCGGCGTCGACACATGGATCCCGTCCTTAACGAGTTTCGCGAAACGCACGAGGTCCTTGTCTTTCAACGAATCGATGAAATCGTCGAGGCCTGCCGTGTCGTACGCTTTCTTCAGCTCCTTGCGGAGCGCTTCGGCGCTAAACTTCTCCTCGACGATTTGGTTCAGGCGTTCGCCGATCTTCCGCGCCGCCCAACCCATGTGCGTCTCGAGAATCTGCCCGACGTTCATACGCGATGGAACGCCGAGCGGATTAAGCACGATGTCGACCGGCGTCCCATCTGGCATGTACGGCATCTCTTCCTCGGGAAGAATGCGCGACACAACGCCCTTATTGCCGTGCCGACCGGCCATCTTGTCGCCGACCTGAATCTTCCGCTTGATGGCGACGTAAACCTTGACCATCTTGATGACGCCGGGCGGCAACTCATCGCCCTTCTTGAGCTTCGCGATCTTCTCGGCAAATGTGAGCTTCACGAGCTCGATCTGCTCGTTCAAACTCTCGATAACCTTGAGCGCCTTGTTATCCGTCTTCTCATCTCCAACTGAAATCTCGCCCCAGAACTTTTGCGGAATCTGGTCGAGGATCTCCTCCGTGACGACGTCCCCTTTCTTAAGGAGGACTTTCCCCTTGTCATCCGACACACGCCCCGCGACCTCTTTCCCCGCGAAGAGCTTTCGAACGCGTCGGAACGCCGAGTCGCGAATGATCTTGATGGTGTCGTTCTGGTCTTCGAGGAGACGCGCCTCTTCTTGGTCTTCGATCTCCTTCGCACGCTCGTCTTTATCGATCCCCTTGCGACTAAAAAGCCGCGCGTTGATCACGGTTCCAACAACACCCGGCGGCACGCGAAGCGACGTGTCGCGCACATCGCCCGCCTTCTCGCCAAAGATCGCCCGCAGCAACTTCTCTTCAGGCGAAAGCTGCGTCTCACCCTTCGGCGTGACCTTGCCAACCAAGATGTCGCCCGGACGCACCTCGGCGCCGAGGCGAATAATCCCGCTGTCGTCCAAGTCCTTGAGGGCCTCTTCGCCGACGTTCGGAATATCGCGCGTAATCTCTTCGCGTCCGAGCTTCGTGTCGCGCGCAACGCACTCGAACTCCTCGATGTGGATCGACGTGAAGACGTCTTCCTTGACCGTGCGCTCGCTGAGAAGGATCGAATCCTCGAAGTTGTAACCGCCCCACGGGTTGAGGCACGTGTTTTGATTCGAGCGCTGGAACTTCACGAGGTTGTAAATGTCGACCTCGCTGTGGACCTCGCCCGACGTATCGTCACTCTTCACAACGATGCGCGTTGCATCGACGGCGTCGACAACGCCCTCGCGCCGCGCCACCACCGCAACGCCCGAATCCCGCGCCACGATCGCCTCGACGCCCGTTCCGACGAGCGGCGCCTCCGTCTTAATGAGAGGAACCGCCTGGCGCTGCATGTTGGATCCCATGAGGGCGCGGTTTGCGTCGTCGTTCTCAAGGAACGGAATGAGCGACGCCGCGACCGACACCAGCTGGTTCGGCGACACGTCCATGAGCTGCACGTCTTCCGGTTTCGACGACAAGAAGTCGGGTCCGCGACGACACTGCACAAACGCCTCGCTGAATCTCCCCTTCTTGTCGATGAGCGAGTTCGCCTGCGCGATGACGTGCTTCTCCTCTTCAAGCGCGCTGAAATACTCGACGTCGGTCGTGGCCCGTCCGCCCGCACATTTCCGATACGGCGTTTCGATGAAGCCGTACGAGTTGACGCGCGCGTACGTCGACAGCGACGCGATGAGACCGATGTTCGGACCTTCCGGCGTCTCGATCGGGCAAATGCGCCCATAGTGCGTTGGGTGGACGTCGCGCACCTCGAATCCGGCGCGCTCGCGCGTGAGGCCGCCCGGCCCCAGCGCCGACAAGCGCCGCTTATGCGTCACCTCGGACAGCGGATTCGTTTGGTCCATAAACTGCGAAAGCTGCGACGAACCAAAAAACTCCTTCACGACCGCGCTGACCGGCTTCGCGTTGATGAGGTCGTGCGGCATCAGCGTCTCGACCTCTTGAATCGTCATGCGCTCTTTGATGGCGCGCTCCATGCGCACGAGCCCGATGCGGTACTGATTCTCGAGAAGCTCGCCGACCGCGCGAACGCGCCGATTCCCGAGGTGATCGATGTCGTCGATTTGCCCCTTGCCGTTTTTTAGATCGATGAGATATCGAACCACCTCGAGGATGTCGCGCTTCGTAAGGACCGTGTTTTCGAGTGCTTCGTCAAAGTTGAACTTGTAATTCAACTTCAAACGACCAACCTTCGAGAGGTCGTACCGCTCGGGGTTGAAGAAGAGCCCGTTAAACACGTTGAGCGCCGTCTCTTTCGTTGGCGGATCGCCCGGTCGCAGGCGTCGATAAATCTCGAGGATCGCCTCCTCGGCTGTGTTGATCTTGTCCGACATGAGCGTGTCTCGGAAAAACGACCCGACGTTCAGGTCGTCGATAAACAACACCTCGATCGTTTCAACTTTTCGCTTGCGAAGCTCTTCGAGGTTTTGCTCCGTCACTTCTTCATTGCACTCGATAAAGATCTCGCCCGTTACAGTGTCGACAATGTCGTGCGCCGAAACCTTCCCAAAAACATCCTCGGGCTCAACGGGAATCCGATGAATCCCCGACTGCTCGAGCTTCTTGAGCGCTCCCTTCGTGAACTTTCGGCCCTTCTTAACGAGGACTTCCTTCGTCTTCGGATTGACAACGTCGCGCGTCGCGCGTTGCCCTGGCAACAGATCGAAGTTGATATCTTTCGCGAATTTCTTTCGATCCTCGATGTAAATCGTTTCCGTCGCATAGAAGTAATTGAGAAGCTCCTCAACCGAGAAACCGAGCGCGCGCAACAAAACCGTCGCGGGCATCTTGCGGCGGCGATCGATCCGCACGTACAAAATGTCCTTCGGGTCAAACTCGAAATCGAGCCACGACCCACGGTACGGAATCACCCGAGCGCTGTAGAGCAGTTTCCCCGACGCATGCGTCTTGCCACGATCGTGGTCAAAGAATACGCCCGGCGAACGGTGCAGTTGGCTCACCACGACGCGCTCGGTGCCGTTAATAATGAACGTTCCCGTCTCCGTCATGAGCGGGATTTCGCCAAAATAAACCTCTTGCTCCTTGACGTCGCGAATCGACCGCACGCTCGTCGTTTCGTTGACGTCCCAAACGACCAGCCGGATCAACACCTTGACCGGCGCCGCGAACGTCATCCCGCGCGCGCGACACTCATCAACGTCGTATTTCGGTTTCTCGAGGTGGTAGCTGACGAAATCGAGCTCCGACACGCCGTTAAAATCGCGGATCGGAAAGACGCTCTTGAAAACCGCCTGGAGCCCAATCAGCTCGCGCGATTCCGGCGGCGTATCCGCCTGGAGAAACCGCTGGAACGAGCGCTTCTGAATGTCGATTAAATTCGGAATATCAACGATCTTCCCGATTCGGCCAAAGCTCCTCCGAACACGAAAATTGTCTTGGATTACGGCACCCATTCAATGACCTCCGTACCCGATCGACGAAAAAGAGCGGACGCAACCGCCCGCTCTCCGTCCGATCAAAAATCTCAAACCACGCCCGCTCGAATCGCCCCGCCCCAAACCGCGCAGATCTTCCCCCTGAACCGTTTTTCGGCTCCAAAAAATCCTGCGACGAGCGACGCCTCCGTCAGGAGCATTCGCGACGACGTCTTCGCTTACTTCACTTCGACAACGGCGCCCGCAGCTTCGAGCTTCGCCTTGACCGACGCCGCCTCATCCTTCGAGACGCCCGTCTTAACCGGCTTCGGCGCACCCTCAACGAGGTCTTTCGCCTCTTTGAGGCCGAGCCCCGTGAGCGCGCGAACCTCTTTGATGACGTCGATCTTCTTCGCGCCCATCGAGGCGAGAATGACGTCAAACTCCGTCTTCTCCTCGGCCGCCGCCGCTGCCGGCGCGCCGCCCGGCGCTGCAACTGCCGCAACCGCAACTGGCGCCGCCGCCGAAACGCCCCATTTCGTCTCAAGCGCCTTCGTCAGGTTCGCGATATCGAGAACAGACAAGCTGCTCAGATAGTCAACAACCTTTTCCTGTGTAAGCTCAGACATCTCCGCATCCTCCTAACTAAAAGTCCTTAACAGAAACCTCTTCAAAAACCCTTACTCGCCCTTTTCGAGCTGGCGCTTTCGCGCGTCTAACACGTTGACAAGCCCACCCGGCGCCGCCGCAAGCACACGAACAAACTGGCTCGCCGGCGTCTGCAACAATCCAAGGAACTGCGCGCGCAACGTATCGAGAGACGGCATCGACGCGAGCGCCTTCAACCCAGCGACATCGAGCGCTTTCCCCTGCAAACAGCCGCCGCGAAGCTTCAACTTCTCGTTCGCCTTCGCGGCATCGGTCATCGCCTTGGCCGGTCCCACCGGACTCGAGTCGGAATACGCAAGCCCCGTCGGCCCAACAAACTCATCAACCGCCGCCTCAAGCCCCGTCCCCTTCGCCGCGATTCGCGCGAGGGTGTTCTTGACGACTCTAAACTTGACGCCCTCTTTCCGAAGCGCCCCACGAAGGCTGTTGATCTCCTCGACCTTCAACCCGCGAAAATCAGCGACGACGGCCGCCTGAATATTCACGAACTCCGCCTTCAGCCTATCGATTTCTTCTTTTTTCTCAGTTCTATTCATCGCCTACGTCCTTCTTCAGACCTTCGCTACGCCAAACTGAAGCGCGTCGAGCTTAACCCCAGGGCCATGCGTCGACGACACCGTCACGCTTCGAACGTACGTTCCCTTTGCCGATGCTGGCCTCGCCTTTAAGATGACTTCCATGAGCGTGTTCAAGTTGTCGCGAAGTTTCTCAGCCTCAAACGACTTCTTCCCGATGGGAACGTGAACGATCCCCGCCTTCTCAACGCGAAACTCGACTTTACCGGCCTTGAGCTCCCGAATCGCCTTCGCGACGTCGGGCGTCACCGTTCCCACCTTGGGATTCGGCATCAACCCGCGCGGACCGAGAACTTTTCCAAGTTTACCGACGACACCCATCATATCGGGCGCGGCGATCACCTTGTCGAAATCGAGAAACCCCTTTGAAATCTTTTCGCCCAAATCCTCGGCTCCGATCACATCGGCGCCGGCCGCCTCCGCCTCTTTCGCCTTGTCGCCCTTCGCAAACACGGCAATCCGAACCGTCTTTCCCGTTCCGTGTGGTAAAACCACGGCCCCACGCACCATCTGATCCGCGTACTTCGGGTTCACACCGAGCCGGATCGCGACGTCGATCGTCTCGTTGTACTTCGCGGTCGCCGATTCACGAACCAATTTGACCGCCTCATCCACGGTGTATTTCTTATCGACGCCGATCTTCTCGGCCGCTGCTCGAAATTTCTTTCCCGCCTTTGCCATCACATCCCTCGCTATCCGACGACTTCGATTCCCATGCTGCGCGCTGTCCCCTCGACCGTTCGCACCGCTGAATCCAGCGTGTGGCAGTTAAGATCCGGCAGCTTCATTTGCGCGATCTCTTTGACCTGCGCCTTCGTCACTTTTCCAACTTTGTCCTTGTTCGGAACGCCCGAACCCTTTTCAACCTTCGCGGCTTTGGCGAGGAGGATCGACGTCGGCGGCGTTTTGCAGATAAATGAGAAGCTCCTGTCGGAGTAAACCGTGATGACGACCGGGATGATAAGCCCCTCTTGCGACGCGGTTTTCGCGTTGAACTCTTTGCAAAACTGCACAATGTTCACGCCATGCTGACCAAGCGCCGGGCCGACCGGGGGCGCTGGATTCGCCTTCCCTGCGGGACACTGCAACTTCACAAATGCCGAAACTTTCTTCGCCATCGCCTTCTCCTAACCTACGACTTTTCGACCTGGCCGAAATCGAGCTCAATCGGCGTCGGGCGACCAAAAATCGCCACGGAAACCTTAACTTTCCCTTTTTCGTGGTTGACTTCCTCGATCGAACCACTGAAGTTTTGGAATGGCCCATCGATGACTCTCACCGCGTCACCCTCTTCAAAATCGAAGCGGGGCTTGGGTTTGAGCGCACCTTCCGTAATCCGATTCGTGATCTTTTCAATCTCCGCCTCGGGCACCGGCGGCGGATTGGCCTGATCGTCGCCGACGAAACCCATGATCTTCGGCGTGTTCTTGACGAGGTGCCACGTCTCTTTGTTCATCTCCATCTTGACGAACATGTAGTTCGGATAAAGTTTCCGCGTCGTCGTCTTCCGCTCGCCGCGCACCGTCTCAACGACATTTTCGATCGGCACGAAGATCTGCTCGAACTTGTCGTCCATCTTGTGCAGCTTGATCCGCTCCTGGAGCGAGTTCTTCGCCTTGTTCTCAAACCCCGCGTACGTCTGCACGATGTACCAGCGCTTTGCTATCGTCTCTGTCATCGCCGCTTCCATCACTCAGTAAATCGCCAAAGTCAGCTTTCCGAACACAAAGTCAAAAAGGCCCAGAATAAGCGACACGATAACGGAGGTCGCGATGACAACCATCGTCGCCGCGTACGTCTCTTTTTTTGTCGGCCACGTCACCTTGCGAAGTTCGCCGACGCAATCGCTCAGCCACTCATTAACGCGATGGTGGCGCCACAGAAACGCTGTTCCCAGAAACGCAAAACCGAAGCCGATAACATCGGTCAGCTTTACGTTCTCACCAATCAGGTGAGAGTCGTGCCATCGGAGCCAATCCCAAACCGTCGCGAACCCTTTGGACAAAATGAGCCAAAGGAGAAGGCCGGCCAGCATGTAACCGACAGTTATGTATCGCGCAACACCCATGCGCCCCTCGCCCGCGGAAACACCCGCGAAATCAAAAAGTCGCGTACTCTACGACACCCGCCTAACGGGCGTCAACACCAAAAAAATACAGGCCAGGAGGGACTCGAACCCCCAACCCACGGATTTGGAGTCCGTTGCTCTACCGTTAGAGCTACTGGCCTATTTTGTCGGCCGTCTTCGAGCACAAGCCAGTGGCTTGTGCGTGCCGACAAAATGGGTGAGCGCCCCTTTAGGGAGCGCGAACCCCACCAACGCCTCTATTACCCAAACCTCCGTTTCGGCCGTCTTCGAGCACAAGCCAGTGGCTTGTGCGTGCCGACAAAATGGGTGAGCGCCCCTTTAGGGAGCGCGAACCCTAAACGTCTCTATTCCCTCAACCTCCAACCGCGCATCGATCACAAGCCAGCAGCTATTTCCGCCGCAATCGGCCGACGACCCAGTGGGTCGTTGGCGCGGCGGAAATGGGGAGGGCGACGGAACGGAGCCCGAACCCAACCTCTAACTTCCGCTTTCCTACCAGGCGACACCTGCGCCTCATCGTGTTTCTACTTCCCTTCCTTATGCGCCGTGTGCTTTCCGCACCAAGGGCAATACTTCTTAAGTTGGAGCTTCTCCTGCATGGTGCGCTTGTTCTTTGTCGTGGAGTAGTTTCGTCGCTTACAGTCACTGCATTCCATTGAAATGATTACGCGTGTTGCGGCCATACCTCACCTCTTCGCCAAATCTTAAAAAGGTCGGGTTCGCGCTCTGCAAGCAGGCGCTCCCCATTTTCGCCACGCGCTCAGCCCACTGGGCTTCGCGCCATTGTGGCAAAAATAGCGCTGAGGATATCTCATCATCTAACAGGGTTTGTCAACTCTTCGATGAAAAAAGCCCATGTCCAGAATTGAACTGGAGACCCGTGCGAGTCCCTGCCTGTTCCGAGGAAGCAGGGCACCCTGCTTCCGAAGATTACAGGCAGTGGCGAGCACTACTCTTCAACTTGGAAAAGATCTTCAGCTAAGCCCATGTCCAGAATTGAACTGGAGACCCCGTCCTTACCAAGGACGTGCTCTACCGACTGAGCTACATGGGCCCGTCACGCGGTCACAAATCCATTCTCGTCCAACCACGCCCTTGGGGTTCAGCCTCCGTCTCCGTCGGCTTCACCCATTTTTTCGCCGCAAACCAGCCACTGGCTGCTTTGCCAATCGGCGAAAAAATAGCGGGAGACGAGGTTCGAACTCGCGACGTCCAGCTTGGAAGGCTGGAGCTCTACCAACTGAGCTACTCCCGCGTGACCCCTAAATAAGGCTTTTTCTCCTTTCGCGTGCGTCATTAGGGTTCGCGCTCCGTTTCCGTCGCGCTCACCCATTTTTCTCGCGCTGACAAGCCACTGGCTTGGTAACGCGGGCCGCTGGGGCTCGCCTCCCTAAAGGGGTCTCGCCCATTTTCGCGGCACGCGCAAGCCACTGGCTTGCTAACGCGCCCTTGGGGTTCGACCTCCGTTCCGTCGGTCTCACCCATTTTTGCGCCGCAAACCAGCCACTGGCTGCTTTGCCAATCGGCGCAAAAATTGGTGGGGGAGGGATTCGAACCCCCGTAGTCCGGAGACGGCAGATTTACAGTCTGCTCCCTTTGGCCACTCGGGAACCCCACCGTGCCGCGCCATGTTACTTACGAGCGTCGAGAGATCAAGTCTTTAGATTTCCTTAATTTGGCTAAGCTCGGTTACGCGCATATATAATGTTGCGCGCATGGGGCTCTTCGGTCGAAAAACAAACGGGACGCTCCTGTTCGCTCAAACGGAAGACCACTGGAAGATAGCGCTCTGGCGATTTCAGGGCGCGGGCCGTCGCCAACACCCCGTCCTCCTATGCCACGGCCTTGGCGCCAACCGGTTCAACCTCGACGCTCCCGGCGAAAACAGCGTCGCCCGGTATTTGCAGCGCGAAGGGTTTGATTGCTGGGTGATCGAACTTCGCGGCGCTGGAAAATCGCGCCACGCAAAACCGATTTGGAGCCGCCGGCGTTGGCGCGCGGAGCGGCACTGGTCGCTCGACGACTATCTCCACCATGATTTACCGGCCGCGATAAAGAAAATACTCGCTGAAACCGGAAGCCGATCAGTTCATTGGATCGGCCACAGCATGGGCGGCATGCTCGCGTACGCGTTCCTTTCGCGGTACGACCCACGACCCGTGCGAAGCGCCGTGACGATCGGATCACCCTGTCAAGTGAACGGCCAAGAGCGGCTGTTTCGCACGCTTTCACACCTCGCACCCTTCATTCGCCATATGCCAAAACTTCCGCAGCGGTTCTTCGTCAAGGCGCTCTCGCCGCTCGCCTCGCGCACACCAGAATTTTTCGCCGACTATTTTTTCACGCCCGGCTCGATCGACCCTGCGCTACTCCAGAAGATGGCGTGCCTTGCCCTTTCTGACCTCTCACCTAAACTTGCAGCCGAGTTTCTTTACTGGTATCGAACCGGCGCGTACACCGATCTCTACGGCATGACCGATTTCAGCGCGCTTCTGCACCGAATTCATGTTCCGATGCTGCTCGTCGCCGGCAACCGCGATCGGCTCGCGCCGCTCTCCGACCTCAAAACAATTCTTGATTCACTCGGCACGGACGACAAAGAAATTCTCGTGTTGTCACGCGAAAACGGGTTTGCTCACGACTACGGTCACATCGACCCCGTTCTCGGCCGCGACGCGCCGCGCGAAGTTTTTCCACACATCCGCGATTGGATTTCCAAACACGACACAGATAGTATGTCACCATGAATCATTCTGTTCGATTGTTCTCCATGCTCGCGATCGTTTTCCTGGCCGCGCCGGCCTTAGCCAAGTCACGTGTTCAAATCATCGAGCCTGGAGAATACCACGGCGACGAGGTCGCAACGCGTACCGGAGACCGGTGGATGGCGCTCGAACGAACCGGGAACCGCGCCCGTTGGCGCGAGACGTCGGTGGTCGTCACCAAAGTTCACCACCAATTTGTCGATGCCGATAACCCGACAATCAAATCCGGAAAACGCGTCTCGACCGCGCTCCCCGCCGAGCCCGCGTTGCTCATACGCGGGCTAACGCGACTCAACGTGGTCGAGCCGGGTCTCGTGCATGGTCCATTAGCGCTGAAGATCGGCGACCAACACGCCTTAAGCAACGGGACTGTTCTGGAAGTGATTCGCCAGCAACCGCGCCATCGCAAGCGAAATATCGACGCGACGCCGTACCTCATCCGTATGCGACGAGGGGCGAAGCAACAAGTCATTTATGAAGGCCCGCCCGACAGCGAAACGATGGTTCTCCCGTCCGTGCTGGTTATGGGCGACATCGACGGCGACGGGAACCCCGACTTGGTCCTGAAGATACCGTCATACAATCAGGAGACGATCACGCTGTTCTTATCGTCGCGGGCGCGAGGTCACCAATTGGTTCGACCCGTCGCTTCGCACGTCCGAACGGGTTGCTGAAATGAACGCCAAGGTTTTTTCGACCTGGGATCCTTGACGGATTCGCGTCGCCTTGACAAGCTGCGGGCGCGTTGCTGGCGTAGCTCAGTTGGTAGAGCAGCTGATTTGTAATCATCAGGTCGTCGGTTCAACTCCGACCGCCAGCTATTTTTTTCGCAATCAGCCGAAGACCCAGTGGGTCTTTGGCGCGAAAAAAATGGGTGAGCCTGACGGAACGGAAGGCGAACCCCACAAACGTCGCATCACGAAGAATCTTCGCGGCCTTCTTAAAGCGCAACCCAGTGGGTTGCCCGTGCCGAAAAAGCCCTGAGCAACATATAACCACATCTAACCCGATCTAAGTCGCATGTGACACTTGCAAAGCGTATTTCTTGTGTCTTCGGAGATCCGCGTTTTTGTCGGTCATCCGAACATCGTGCCAATAACCAGGAGGTAATCATGAGAATCAAAGACGTACGAAGAGTTCGCGCAAACGCCCTTCTCCTTTGGAGCGCGTTCGTTTTCTCGGGATGCGGAGGATCCGATTCATCGTCGAGCGGAGGGAACGGCAATCCGCCACCCCAGCGCGGAGTCACAACCTGCGGAACGGTTAGCTGTCAGCTAGGCCAGTACTGCTGGGCACCGCAGGCTTCGATATGTCGGGACGGATGTCTAACCGACCAAAACTGTGCCGCGAACCAGACGTGCAATACAGGCGCCGTCAACCCGACGTGCGTCAACGTCACGGCGAGTCCAACACCACCAACACCCAGACCGGTGCCGACTGGATGCAAGGCAACGTGCCAAAAAGCTTTCGGGTGTGGAAAAATCACGGCGACAGTATACGCGGGTTGTAACGCTCAGTGCGATCGCGCGACGCCAACACAGAGTCAAATGGTGGCAGATTGTGGGAGCGTCGCCACCTGCGACAACATCTTGAGTTGTCTGGGCGGCTAGACACTTTCGATGTGCACGGCTTCAGGAATTGGATGGTTAATCGAAAATCACTGGAGGAAACAATGTTAAAAAGTGTAACAAGACATGTGGTCGCTATTTTCTTATTTGCCTCGCTCGTCACTGCGATTCCCGTTGGCTGCAAAAATGAGACGGGGAGCGCTTCGGGGGAAACGACCGGCTCTGGAAAACCGGCGCTGCAAAATTCACCGTCAGCGCGAAGCTCGTCGGGGACGCCGTGGACGCTCGACGCGGCTTCAATTCAAACGAAGCTCCAAGGTGCGTGGGTTCTGCGGCACGTCAGCTCACTCGGCGACGTGCAGGCGTGGGAAGTCAAGGGCGCGAAAGTGACAGTCTACGAGCCCAAGCGGACGACGGGGCCCAAGGAGCGGACATTGGATCTCGTCGTCGAATCGCCTTGCACGCTCAAACTTTCGGAGACGCGGCCCGATGGGGCGACGGAGAGCGGCTTTTCGACGTTTGTGTTCCTGGGCAATGCGCTGCACTTGGGACTCGGCGACGCTGGCGTCAAGCAGGGCAACTCAGTCGTCGCATGTGGCGGCGGTGGCGTTTTCGTCCTTACCGGGGGCAAATGCACCGTTCATAAGGCAATGTTCGGCCGCTGGGGCTCCGAGCCGGCAACTTGCAACCTTCGGGGCGACGTCTTCAAAGGCGAAGCGAAGTACAGAAGCACGAGCGAAATCAAGGCGACAGGTGACGTCTACGTGAGTGATCAGCTGAAGTCGAATCCCGCGACGCGCGCCGCGAGCTTCGCTGAGGCTAAATCGAGCGCCGATGCGCTTGCGAAGTAGATCGCCCAACCGCCGCTAACATTTCTTGTAAATGGTGGCGCGCTGCGGTACCCATCGCGCCGTGAATCGTCGGTATGTCTCTTTATCTGCTGTCGCACCGATCTATTTTTTTGTCTCGCTTGAACCTCGCGCGGCGACACAGTTGACGTTTGGAGTCTTGCCCCTTCAACCTGGGAGCCCACATGCGCGCGCGGCAGCGTCAGCGTTTTCGTCGCGCCTCGAGCTCTTGCTTCGTCAACGAAAGATGTCGGTCGTGCCGGCGCGCAAGCTGACGGGCGAGATGACGAGACTTGGAATCGCAGCGAATCAGCGCCCGACGCTCGACCAACTCGTGTCTGTTGGACGTGCGGTCGGCGCCGATCGCGTTCTGCATGGCGACCTCCGCCTTGAACCGATGGTCTACGCGAAGGGCGATGTCTGGGAGATTGAGGTCGAGCAAATCGACGTCACGAGCGGAAAGCTACGCGGGAATTTCAAGCGCGTGACCGCCTTCGGAAGCGCGCACGGCGCGGAGATCATGCCGAGCTTCGTTGATCGTATCCTCGCATACGACCCAGCCGCAGCGCCGCTCGCGATGTCGAATCCAACCCCCCTGCGTGCGCCCGACGACGCGCCCAAAGAAACAGGCATGGCGTACGTCCCCGCGGGAGAATTCATCATGGGCTCGGACCGCGGTGAAGTCGACGAAGAGCCGCGCCACGCCGTTTACACCGACGCCTATTTCATCGACATCCACGAAACGACAAACGCCGAGTACGATCGCTGCGTCGCCGCGAAGAAATGCAAACGCTCGACCGCGCGCAGTCGAAAGAAAATGGACGCGCCCAACCAACCCGTCGCGGGGGTCGGTTTTCAAGACGCGGCCAATTACTGCGCCTTCGCCGGGAAACGCCTTCTCACCGAGGCCGAGTGGGAGAAGGCGGCGCGCGGCACCGACGAACGTGCGTTCCCGTGGGGCAACGATTGGCGCGACGACCGCGCGAACATGGCGTGGGCGAAAGATGGCTTCACGCACACGGCGCCCGTCGGGAGTTTCGCGGGCAGCGTCAGCCCCTACGGCGCGCACAACATGGCCGGCAACATGTGGGAGTGGACCGCTGACCTTTACGACGCGGAGTATTACCGCAAAGCGCCGCGACGAAATCCAAAGGGGCCGAACGGACCAGCAACCGCGGGCAGTCGCCGCGTCATGCGCGGGGGATCGTGGATGTACAACCTTCCGTTTTTCCTCACGACGCACAACCGAAGCCCTGGGCGACCGCACATTCGCAAGATGTGGGTGGCATTCGCTGCGGCAAAGATGCGTCGAGCACACCAACGCGTTAAAACTTGTGCCGTCGGTGCCGACGTGCGACTCTTGAACTGAATGGTCCGATCGGCCCCATGGCATACGAAAACGGTAAAGGCGTTCATCCGCTTGACGACCCTCGCTTCAATCTGTGCGGTCGCATGCGGACGAAACTCGCGCGGCGCAGGCGCTCCGCCCGATAACATCATGACCGGTTCTGGCTGGGTGACGTTGACAACATCCGCCGGACTCTCGTTTTCCGCGGCCTCACGCGATTCAGTCGGCCCCGGAAAAGGAGTTGCGATTTACATTCACGGAAAGGAGATTGAGGACTTGGGTTACGAAGCCGCGGCCGATGGGGGGTATGACGTCGTTGCGTTCGTCGATGCGCTCGCGGACGCCGGCTATGCGGCGCTCGGGCCGCTTCGCCCGGGTGGCCGCTCGATTCCTGAATACGACGCGATCCACGAACGCTCCATTCGCCACATGACAACCGACCGCAACGCGAGCGTCTCGCGCCTCTTCGTCATCGGCTTCTCAAAGGGCGGCCTTCTCAATTTGCGAATCGCCGTTGACGCTGGACTGAGCCCCGCGGCGTTCATCTTCATGTCGCCAGCGCCCTTCACCGGCGCCGACTCGTGGTCGAACACGGCGACCGATCCAAACTTGCAGCGCATCATAGCGCCCGTCCACGTGACGCTCGGGGCCAACGAGCCGAACGCGGAAATCGTGACGAACGTGAACAAGTTCATCAGCGATTTGCAGCGGCTTGGAAAAACGGTGACGTCAAAAACGGACTACCCGGGCGACCACCAGTGGTTCCACAAGGTGCGGTCCGAGTATTGGCCCGACATCGTCAACTTCATGGCCTCGCACTGAGGCGAACGCTTCACGACAAACTACGGTGTCGGCGGCCGCACGCGCTCCATGACGCGCTCCGCGGCGCTGACCGTGACTTCGCCGGTTGTCGGCCCATAGAGCGTGCCTTGCGCCTCGTATTCTCCGCGCTCATATTCGGTGCGCGTCGTGATGTAGCCGAGATGCTCGTTCGCAAGGCCGACCACAAACGCGCGATCGAACCCCTTCGTGAGCGCCCATTTTTTTAGTTCGAGCCCAATCTCCGTGATCGGCTCTCCCGGGATCGACGCGAGAACCGTCTTGTCGAGCCGCACAGCTTTGAACGGCGCCGTCGACGCGAGCCAATCGGGCGTGAGCTGAATGGTGAACGAAAACCCAGGAATGAGATGACAGATGTCGGTCGTCGCGCCTGGAATCGGGAAGCAGCCCGTGTTGAATCGAGGCGCCGGGAGCGTGACGTCTTCAAACGCCCCCGCGATTTCGATCTCGCGTCGCGTCGCGACCGACGGCCACGCCTCGACGTATCGCCGCGCGAGAAGCGTCCCCGCAGCGAACCCGCCCACGGGCGACACGTCCCCTTCCGCGCCGTTCGTGAAAATAGCCACGACACCGCCGTCGACATCGCGCTCAATGACGCGCTCGGTCACGCCCATCACATCCCCCGAAAACTGCATGTTGCTTGCGCCGAGGACCGTTCCGTGAACCGCGAAGTTGAGGACCGCGGCAATCGGCGCGCCGCTCGTCGCGTGCACGATTTTAATGACGCCGAGTTCCGGGTCGAAAATTCCCGGGCGCCCACTTCGATTCTGAGACGCGCCCAATTCGCGCACGGCGGCGAAACCAAGCGCGGCCGGCTGAAGCGCCCCGTGAGCGTCGGTCAGAACGCGCTTGGCCGTTGCGAGCGCGACGTCGTACGCACGTTGACTGAAACAGTCGGCCGCAACAAGCTGCCACAACTTCTTTTTCGAGAGCGCCCCCGGTCCAGAGTGGGTGTGGGTTGCGGCGACGATCAAATTCTCAGCCGGTATTCCCAGCGACGCGGCGAGCGGCAAGAGGTCGTCGTGAAGTTCACGCGTCACGCCAATCGCATCGAGCTTGACCAGTGCGAATTTTGTCGCGCCGTTCGACAGCACGACCGC
Source organism: Deltaproteobacteria bacterium (assembly GCA_016192705.1). Classification (GTDB taxonomy): domain Bacteria; phylum Myxococcota; class JACPTQ01; order JACPTQ01; family JACPTQ01; genus JACPTQ01. The sequence goes on from JACPTQ010000040.1 coordinate 84,721, forward strand.
TTTGGCCATGATCGGATCGCGCGTCCCGGTGTTCCGAGCGAAAAGCGTCGCCGCGTTGGTCGGGTCGGGATCGACACACGGGCCGCCGAGCGCAACGAGGTGAAGCGGAATTGTGACCGCGTCGATCACGCGTCGCGGCGCGGCCCCAAAACCGGCGAGCGGCGAGCCCGCGTACGGCACAAGCTCGATCGCCGCGGCGCCCGCGTGGAGCGCAAGCCCGAGCCCAGCGTCGACGGGCCCCGCGTCGACCGGCCCCGCATCGACGGCCGCCCCCGCATCCAGCGGCAATGGCGCGGGCAGATCCACAGCCGCATCGACGACGGGTGCGTCCGCGGGCGGCGTCCATCCACCGGCGTCCGCATGGCCCTGCGCGCTGAACATCATCGGCGCGTCGTCGCAACTTGCAGCGGAAATGGCCGACAGGAAGAGGACACGAGGCAAGTGATGTCGTCGACGCACCGCAGTTCCTCCGTAACAAAAGTTCGGAATATTACCACATCGGTCCACGGCCAACCATACGAGATTCCCCGATTCCCAGAAAAAGAGACCGGATTTCAAGTCTGAGGCGCCAGGCAACCGTCGCGCGCGATGCTAGTTGCTAAACCCACGCACGAAAAAAGGCGCGACTTTTTGTGAATCACCGACCACCGACGCGTAAACGATTGAGCTCGCGTTCAGCGTGATGCGGCAACGCTCGTTCGTGTTCCATTTGTACGACTGACATTTGTACGTGCTCGAGATCGACGGCGCCCTTCCCACGCGAATGTAAAGGTCGGCGTCCCCGGCTGGCGTCGCGAAGTCCGGCGTGAGCTCAAAGACATACGTTCCGGGGGCGAGGCTTTCCGTCGTGTAGTCGATGCGCTGGCTCTTCCCGACCGAATCCGACTTCGCGAGCCCCTTCCATTTGATGACCGGGCGATTGACCGGCGAGAAAACGTTGTCCGTTTCGCCGATGACGAGCGGCACCTGAACCCCCGCAATGTCCGCGAGGAACTGCCCGTAGTGGCGCGGATTCGCGTCGTCGGCGAGCGCCCGCAAAATCGCCATCGTCCCTTGCGCCATGTCTTGGAAATACGCAGGCATCGCGTTCATGATGACGTCGGCGTTTTTCGTTCCCGTCGGGTCGCGCGCGGGGTCAAGCGCTTTCCGAACGTTGAACATGGCGTCGTTGTCGTACGCAAACGTGTCGCACCCGTTCATGAAGAAGACTTGGTACTTGCCCGGAAACCAGCGCCCTTTCTGCGTGAGCGCCGCGATGTTCGAGCCAAGCCCCGCGTGGCCGCTGTACGCAATGAGATCGGCGCCCGTTGAAACTTCGTTATAACGCTTATCGAAGGCCGCGCCCTCCGACTTAAGCTCATCGGTCAGGATTGCGACGACGCTGATGCGGCGTCCATTTGCGAGCTCCTTCGTGAACACCACTTCGCGCGCCGAATCTCCGGGGTCGTCGGGCAAATTGGCCGGTGAGATCGTCGCACCCGGCAAATAAATCTTCATCTCGCGAAGAAATCGGTTGTACGCGGCGATTCCCGCGTCGTCGTTGGCGGTCGCGCCCTGTTCGTACTTGCCCCACACGGTGACGACGTTGAACTGGTTGTCTTCCCAAATGCGGTGGTACTCGGGAAACTTCGCGACGGTGTTTTCCGTGCTCACCACAGCCGACGCCGTCGTCGTCGTGACGTCCGCGGCGGCGAGCGTGCAGCCCGATGCTTTCGTGCGGTAGTGGTACCAGTAGTTCGCGACCTTGATCTGGTCTGGCTCGTAAGCATCATTACACGTTAAGGAGTAGCGCGCGTGAAAAGCCGTTTGACCCGGCAAATCGACGCGCTTCGGAAGCGTGATCGAATACGACGACGGCAAATTTGTTTTGCCCGGCCACACAACGGGAATCTTGACACGGAATGTCGCGCGCTTGAGACCACCCGCGAGCGCGTACGTTTTGACGTTGCTCACCGACGTGCGTCCCACGCGCGCAACGCCGCCAATCTCGTTGAAATGGCCGACGAGATAAAACGCTTGGCTCTTTGCGGCCGCGACCGACGACGCTCCAGAAGTCGTCACGAGCTCACCGTTGTATTCGAAGTTCATGAGCGTCGCGTTCGGGCTTGAGAGCGGCTCTTCCATGACGGCGGCGACCTCGGGCTCATCGCCTTCGACGCCACCACACGCGGCGCCAACGACGGCGAACGAGACAACGACCGAGACGCGCGTCTTGCGATGATTGGTTTTCATTTTTGCGATTCTCCGGGCCCCTGTTGAGCAACCGGGGTGCCAACCTGTCGGCCTTAATTCGTCAGCGGTTCCACGGACGTCCAGCGACGATGGGGTCACGAGACCCCAGTCGCGCCTCCCCATCACGATAAAGAATCGAGCGTCCGCTACTTGTTGACGGCCCGGCCGAGCCGCTCCGCGCGACGACGGACAAGACGAATAACCGACGCGATGGGAACGCTCGTCGGGCAGACGTGCTGGCACTCGCCACACGATTCGCAGCGCGCGGAATGCTTGAGGAACGGGGCTGCGAACGCGGCCAGCGACGCTGATCGCGAGAGGAGCAGCGGCGCCATTGACGGTCCGGCGAATTCGTGGCGCGGCGCGGTCGACGTCACGGGGCAAAGCGCGTCGCAGATCCCACAGTTGATGCAGCGTGACGCCGTCGCATAGAGCACCAAGTCCTCGGGCGACGACGGGAGCAAACGATCCGCCGAGTAGTGCGCGTTAAACTTCGCGAGTCCGCCGTCGCCGCGATGAAAAATCCGTTTGACGAGGTGCGCGACGAGGCCGAAGGCGAGCACCACGTACGCCCAAATCCGAGCCCCGCGCGCGCCGGCGCTGCTCATTTCTTGTTGAGGGTTCGAATGTGCGCGACGAGGTCGTTCAGTTTTTGTAAATCCATCTTATCCATGAAGCTCGGCATCTTCGTTTTCGGCTTGCCGTGCGAAATAACGACGCCAATCTGCTGATCCGTGCGGCTCGCTTGCCATGCTCCGTCGGTCAAGTTGCCAGACGCCATGATGCCTCCGCCCGCTCCGCCTTTACCATGGCACGTGGCGCAAAGCTGTGCAAACAACTGCGCACCCTCGGCGGCGTCGCCCTTTTTCCCGTCGATGATGACCGGCGGCAACTTCTCGTTGGGCGCATCGTGCTCATTGCCCTCATGGACTTCGTCGCTCGCGGGCGAGTCCCCCATCGCACGCGCCGTCCCCGTGATGGGCGGATGACCGGGCGGCATCGCCTTCGCGCTGCGCGCAATCGACGGATGACCCGGCGGCATCGTACCCGGCGCCGCAGCGAGACCCATTCGGCTTTCGCGGCTCGCCCCTTCGAGACCACCGCGATGAATCGCGTCGTTCGGCATGTCGCCCCGCGGTCCCTCCGAGCTGTTCTTCTTGGTACACGCGAAAAGCCCCGCGGCGACTACGGCCACGTGCACAACGCCAAATGTTTTCATCCGCCCACTCCACTCATCGCAACGCGCAAATGCGTGAGATCCGGGGCACCGTCGTTGAAATGATGCCCCACGTCCTTCATCAAAAGTGCGCCACGAAGCGCGTCCGCAATCTCGACGTCCGACCGGCCCGCGCGCATCAAATCGCGAATCGAAATCCCGTTGGGCGACGCGAGGCAGGGTCGCAATTCGCCCATCGCGTTGACGCGCACGCGATTGCAATCTTCGCAAAAGTTGTGGCTCGTCGCGCTGATGAACCCCGCCTTTCGAGCGGTTCCGTCTGCGGCGGCCACATACCATGCGGGTCCGCGCCCCCGCGCGCGTTGCCCCTCTTCGCGCACGAGCCGACCGCCGAGCCGCCGAATCGCTTCGGTTGCCGACAAAAAGCTCGTCGCATAAAGCGCCGCGCCTGCCCCGATCGGCATGAGCTCGATAAATCGCGGCGTTATCGCGTGCGCCCAAGCGTAGTCGCATATCGCCCCGAACTCGCCGTCGTTGATGCCGCGAATGCAAACCGTGTTCGTCTTCACTTCGTCAAAGCCAGCGGCAAGCGCCGCCTCGATCCCACGAAGCACGCGATTGAGATCGCCGCCACGGGTCACCGCTCGAAACCGCTCGCGATCGAGCGAATCGAGACTCACCGTGACGCGCCGAACGCCCGCCGCCTTGAGCGCGCGCGCGTTCTCAGCGAGGAGCGTCGCATTTGTTGTGAGTGCGATGTCGTCGATCCCCACGTCCCGACGAATCGCCGTGATGAGGTCAATCACGCCGCGACGCAAGAGCGGCTCGCCACCCGTCACGCGAACCGTCGCGATGCCCAGCGTTCGAAAAACGGCGACGACGCGCGCGAGCTCCTCGAGGGTGCAAACCTCGGATTTTTCAGCGTGCGGCCCGCCTTCCTCCGGCATGCAGTACCCGCACTTCATGTCGCAGCGATCGGTGACGGACAGCCGCAGGTAACGGATGGTGCGCCCAAACCGATCGGCGAGCGGCGCCGCGAGTCCTTGGCCTATGGAGCTCGAATCCATCAACGAAATAATACCAGACAAGATGAGTCGATGTCCCGCGACCGGCGTCTGGCCGGCGCCCAAGAACTACTTCGGCTTACGCGCGAGCTCCGCGTCGATAATCTCCGAGAAAGCCTCAAGCGGCTGCGCCCCCGAAACCACACGCCCATTGATAAAGAAGGCCGGCGTCCCATTCACGCCCGCCTTTTGCCCGTCCTCGAGCCCTTTCTCAACAATCGCCCCCTTCTTCCCCGAATCGAGGCACTCGTTGAACTTCGCGGTGTCGATGGCCAACTCCTTCGCATAACCCTTGAGAGCGTCAACGCCGAGCGCCTTTTGGTTGTCGAACAACTTATCGTGCATCTCCCAAAACTTCCCCTGGTCGTGCGCGCAAAGCGCCGCCTCATGCGCTTTCTTCGCGTTTTGATGGAACGGCAACGGGTAATCGCGGAAGGCGAGGCGCACTTTCGCACCATACTTTTGCACGACTTCCTTGATGGTCTTTGCACCACGCGAACAGAATGGACATTCGAAATCACTGAACTCGATGATCTTCACGGGCGCATTCGGAGGCCCCATCGACGGCGCACCGGCTTCTGACACTTCGACGCGCGGCACTTCGGGCGCCGGCAAATTGAGCTCCACTTTGTATTTCGCGCGCAGCGTCTTCAAAAACTCGCCGCGAATCTTCACGACCCCCGTCTTTTGCAGGTACTTCGTGATTTCGGGCTTCACCTTGTCAAACGGTTCCTCGAGGCGGTCTTTCACCATCTCATAGAACTTCTTGATTTCGTCGTCCGATGGCGCCGGAACTTTCGAATCGACCTCCGCCTTGAGAAGCGCGCCGCGATCGATGCTCCGCGCCTTCGCCTCAAGGTCGAGAAGCTTTTGCTCGACCATTTCGTCGAGCGCGCCTTTCAGGATTTCATGGCGCTTCGTCAAATACTCCGTCTTCACCGGACCGAGCTGGTTCTTACTCTTATCGAGCAACGTCGCGAAGGTGATCGACGTGTCGCCAACTTTCGCAACCGCGGAGTCGCCGGCCGGCTCGTCCGACGCGCTGCCAACCCGCGCCCGGGCACCGCGCGCCCCGTCCGAATTACGCCCATCGCGGTTCGCTTCGGGGCTCGCCTTGCAGGCAGCAAAAAGAAACGCGAGCACCGCAATTCCCGATATCGACTTCATTGTTAGACCTCCCGACCGACCTATCCGTTATTAAAAGAATGGAGGCGCGACTCTAATCAGGAACGCGACTACAATGCAAGGCACGAAAGGCGCGAGGGGATAAAGAATGAATCGATTGAGCCAACCAGCCGTTTACGTTGTTCTGGTCGCACTGGGATGCGCCGCCGCGAAAAAGGAGGAATCACGTGACGTGCTGGCTGATTTGTCGAAGGAAGAAAAGAAGCCGCCCGGGGGTCGTATCGGGTTCGCGACACCCAGCATCTACCGCGTCGCTGTGCCCGCGACCGCGCCCGTGCTCGGCCCGCGCGATGCGAAGGTCACGATCGTTGTGTTTAGTGAGTTTCAGTGCCCATTTTGCGCGCGGCATCGCGCGACGCTGAAACGGATTCGCGACGAGTTTCCGGGCGACGTGCGGATCGTGTTTCGCCACAATCCGCTTGCGTTTCACGCGCGCGCGTTTCCCGCGGCCATTGCGGCGCTCGCGGCCGGCGAGCAGGGGAAGTTTTGGGAAATGTACGACCTGCTTTTCGACAACCAGCGGGCGCTCGAGGACGCTGACCTCATCGATTACGCAAAAAATGTGGGCTTATCTGAGGACCAGTTTCGGGCCGACCTCATTCGCGCCGATCTTGCGACGCGTGTAAAGGACGACCAGCGCGCGGCCACAACGTTGGGTGCGCGCGGCGTTCCCGCGTCGTTTGTGAACGGCCGCCACCTGTCGGGAGCGCAACCGTTCGAGACTCTTAAGCAAGTCGTCGAAGAGGAACGCGCACGGGCGAACCAACTTCTTAAGACCGGCGTCAGCGCGCTCGACCTCTACGACACACTCACGGCCAAAGGAAAAACAGGGATCGAAACGCCGCGGCGTCCTTTCCGCGCTGCGGTCGACGACAACTCGGTTTACCGCGTTCCAACGACGGATGCGCCGTGGCGCGGTCCCAAGGACGCGAAGGTCACGATTGTCGTGTACAGCGATTTTCAGTGCCCGTTTTGCGCGCGGGTTAACCAAACGATCGACCAAGTTCTGCGTGACTTTCCGTCGGTAAAATTCGTGTTTCGCCACCTACCGCTTCCGTTTCACGTGCAAGCGAAACCGGCGGCGCGCGCCGCGTGGGCCGCTTGGCAGCAAGGGAAGTTTTGGGAGATGCACGATCTTTTGTTCGCGAATTTCCGCGCGCTCGACCCCGTTGATCTCGAACGCTACGCGGGCTCGCTGGGGCTCGATGTCGCGCGCTGGAAGCAAGATATGGAAAGCGCGGCAGCGAAAAAGGCCGTCGACGAGCAGATCGCTGAGGCGACGCGGTTTGGTCGAATGGGAACGCCGACGTTTTTCGTCAACGGAAAAGTGTTGGTCGGTGCGCAACCGTACGACCGTTTCGCGGAGCACGTGAAAAAAGCGACACACGACGCTGACGCGCTCATCGCGAAGGGCGTGAAGCTCGCTGACGTTTACGACGCGCTCACGCGAAACGGACGGACTCAAAGACCCACGCCGTAGGATGCGCGATTACTACGAAATCCTTGGCGTTTCGCGCGGGGCGTCCGACAAGGAGATTCGCGCCGCGTATCGCCGCCTCGCGAAAAAATACCACCCCGATCTGAACGCGGGCGATAAGCGCGCCGAAGAACGATTTAAGGAAGTGTCGGAAGCGCATGCGGTCCTGTCGGACGGCGAGAAGCGCGCGGAGTACGACACGATGGGGCACGACGCGTTTCGGGCGGGTGCGTCGGGCGATTTCGCGGGGGCTGGAGGGGCTGCGGGCCCGGGCGTTCATTTTGAATACGGCGATTTCGGGGAGTTTTTTCGGCAAGCGGGATTCGGCAGCGACGCGTTTGGTGGCGACGCGGCGTACTTCGGGCGAGAGGCGGCGCGGAATCGGCGGGCGGCTGACCTCGTCCAGCAGATCCGAATTCCATTTCGCGACGCGCTCCTCGGCGGCGAACTCAAAATCGCGATTGCGAAGCACATTCGCTGTCGGCGATGCGATGGGGCGGGCGGTACGTTCGTTACGTGCGCGACGTGCGGCGGAAGCGGGCGGCGGAAAACGGGCCGTGGATTGTTCGGGCAGTCGCAACCGTGTCGCGCATGTCGAGGCGAAGGGCGAATCGTGCGCGAAGAGTGCTCGGCGTGCGCGGGGCGTGGCGCTGTCGCGGGCGAGGAGCGATTGACGGTCAAGATTCCTGCAGGGATCGAAACGGGAAAGCGGATCCGACTCGCGGGAAAAGGAGAACCGGGGGTTCGCGGCGCGCCGTCGGGCGACCTTTACTTCGCGGCCATCGTCGATGACCACCCGTACTTTCGGCGAAACGGCGCGGACCTCGCGATCGATGTTCCGGTGACGGTCGCTGAAGCTGCACTCGGCGCAAAGATCGAGCTGCCGACGCTCGACGGAACCGTGACGTTGACGTTGCCCGCGGGCGCACAGTCGGGACAAAAACTGCGCCTACGCGGGAAGGGCGGCTATTCGGCACCCGGTGGTCACGAGCGCGGCGATATTTTCGCGACCGTGCAGATCGTTCTTCCGCGCCTACTCGATGGCGAGTCGCGCCGCCTAATCGAAGACTTCGGGCGACGAAACGCGGGAAACCCGCGCGACGGGCTTTGGACAAAGTAGCCGGGCGTAATGATGGTTAGCGTCCGCAGATTCGCGTGACGACATCAGCCCAGATCGCGGCCGACCGATCCCACGTCATCGTTTGTGCGCGCGCCAGTCCTCGCGATGCAAGGTCGGCTGCAAAAGCGTTGTCGGTGAGGATGCGCGAAACGGTGCGCTCCCACGCGTCGAGATCGTCGGGATCGAGCGCTGGGGCGGCGTCGCCGACGACCTCGGGAAGCGACGCGCGGTTGGACACGACGACCGGCGTTCCGCACGCCATCGACTCGAGCGCTGGAAGACCAAAACCCTCGGCATAAGAAGGGACAAGCGTTGCAACCGATTCGCTGTAAACGCGCGCGAGCTCGCCGGGGTCGACGACCGGACGAAGGTCAACGCGATCACCGAGGCCACGTCCCTCGGGAGGCAACGCGGAAAGCCCTACGCAAAGAAGTCGCAACTCGGGAAACCGTGGCAGAAGGCGATGAGCGAGGCGGAAAACAAGCGAGGTGTTTTTGTGCGGGCGGCCATTCGTCATATGGAGGAGGCGCGGCAAACGGACAGCGTTTGGAAAAGGATTGAGCGCATGTCCATTGGGGACGACGACCACCTTTCGTGCGGGCAAGCCGAAGTCGAGGAGCGTGCGTCGCGAAAACTCAGACACGGTCACAACGGCGCGAGCCCTGTCGACAAGCGACGGGAGGATGCGCCGGAAGTACAGGCGGTGCTTGAGTTTGGCGTTGGGCGCTTGAACGTCGATGAGATCGTGAACGGTGAAAACGAATGGGATGGGGCACGCAAACGGGACAACGTACGTCGGCGAATAATAAAGGTCAGCGTTGGCGCGCCCGAGCATCGCTGGGAGAAGCGTCTGCTCGCCGAGTCCGTAGGGGCGAATCTCGGCGGGCAAAACTTCGTAATCACCCGGTGGCAACAGCGCGCGTGGGCAGCTGGGACGCGCAATCGCCGTGAAGCGCACGTTGAACGAGCGCCGCTGAAGCGCCGCGAAGAGCTGGGCGGCGTGTCGTGAAATCCCGTGCCACCGCGGACCGACGACACGCAGGTCAAAAAGGACGTGCGTCACGCATCGCCTCCTCGTAGACCGCGACCGTTTCGCGCGCGCACCGCTCCATGTCAAACCGACCCGCGACCCCGAGGCCGCGCAGGGCGAGCTCGCGACGCGCCGTGCCGTCACGCAAAAGGCGCACGATTTCAGACCGCCACGCCGGGGCGTCGTCGGGCGAAAGAAGCCGCGCGCCATCGTCAAGCAGCTCGGGCAGCGCGCCCGCGCCAGCCGCAACAACGGGAACACCGAGCCGCATCGCCTCGAGAGGCGGGTATCCAAAACCCTCGGCGCGCGAAGGAAACACAAAAAGCGTTGCGCCCGCGATGAGGGGACCGAGGTCGGCGTCCGGCACGAAACCAAGAAAGCGGACCTTCCCGTCGGCCTCGCGCTCGATCGACTCGGCCGCGTGCCACCGCTGCCCCGCAACAACAAGCGGCGGAAGCTCGCCCTGCGATGATCGCCAAACCTCTGCGAGCAGTGCGAAGTTCTTTCGCGGCTCAATCGCCGACACCGCGACGATGTAATCACGCGGCAGTTCGAACGCCGCCCGCACACGCGCGATGGCGTCCAGCGGCGCCGCGAGCGTTCGCACGCCGTTCAAGACGACGCGCACCTTCGGCTGGACGCGCGGAAACTGTGCGACCACATCGCGAGCGGTCGCGGGCGACACGCAAATGATCCGGCGCGCGCGGCGAAGCGTAAAGGGCGTCCAGGTGCGAGCGAGCAACCGGTGCTTCCGCGACACCGTTTCGGGGTGCGTGAAAGGGATGAGATCGTGAAGGGTCACGACGAAGGGGCACGGCAACCAAACGGGCGCGAGAAAATTTGCGACTGCGTGAAAGACATCGACGCGGTCCGCGTACAGTTGCGTGGCCAATCGGGCTGCGTAGCGCCACGGTTTCCACGGGTGGGTCGACCGGTGCGTGACGTTTGGTGCTGATGCGCTAATCTCGCCGCCGTAACAATAGAAGCCTTTCTGCGGCGTGCATCGACCAAAGCTCTCGACGAGGAGTCGCGCGTACACCCCAATTCCCGTTGCCCGCGGCACAACGAACGACGTGTCGATCCCAACGCGCACGCGCGCATTCTGTGTCGGCGCCCTCTGCGTTACAAGCCCGAACGCTCGCGTTGACGCGTGGCGCATCGGCGCTTTGTTTGACTCTCGAAAGCGCAGTGTTACAGTTTGATCGGGACACCCGACGCGTGCGCATCGAATCGTATGGACGAACGGACGTCGGCCTCAAGCGAGGTCACAACGAGGATTGCTTTCATATCCTCGAGACCGAAGGCCTGTTCATGGTGGCCGATGGAATGGGAGGCCACCGCTCCGGTGAAGTCGCGGCGCGCATGGCGGTCGACACCATCGCCGGTTTTTTTAACGCAACCAAGCGCGACGAAGAGGTGACGTGGCCTTTCAAGCTCGATAAAACGCGCGACTACGTTGAGAACCGACTGCTCGCCGCGGTGCGACTCGCAAATCTCCGCATCTTTGAGTCGGCCGAGCGTGAGTCGCAACTGCACGGCATGGGCACGACCATCGTGAGTTTGTTGCTCCTTGACGATCGTGCGCTCATCGCACACGTGGGCGACTCGCGGATTTATCGTCATCACGCCAACGAATTCGTTCAACTCACGGAGGATCATTCGCTTCTCAACGATTACATCCGCATGAAGAAGCTCACCGCCCAAGAGATCGAGCAGTTCCCTCATAAAAACGTGATCGTGCGCGCCCTCGGGATGAAGGAAACCGTGCAGGTCGACCTGAGCACGGTAAAAGCTGAAAAGGACGACCTGTTTCTGCTCTGCTCAGACGGGCTTTCCGGGATGGTTCCCGATCCAAAGATGGAAGAAATCGTTAAGCGTCAGCCCGATCTCGGCGTTGCAACGCAGGAACTTATCGACGCCGCGAACGCGGCCGGCGGCAACGATAACATTTCGGTTGTGCTCATTCGGATAGGGGCGTGACCGTGGCGATCGAGGCCGCGGGGCGCACAGACGTCGGACAAAAACGCGGGCACAATGAGGACGCGTTCGCGGTTCACGTCGAAGACGGTTTGGTCGTGGTGGCAGACGGCGTTGGCGGCGGTCGTTCGGGCGAAGTCGCATCGCGCCTCACGGTCGAAGCGGTCGGCAATTTCTTTCGCGTGACATCGCTCGATCCCGAGGTGACGTGGCCATTCAAACTCAATCCAGCGCGAAGTTTTAACGAGAATCGACTGGTCGTCGGTGTGCAACTCGCGAATCTTCGCGTCCGCGAAGCGGCTGCCAGAGACCCCGCGCTTGATGGAATGTCGACGACGGTCGTCGCGATCTCATTCGCGGACAATGAAGCGAGCGTTGCGCATGCCGGCGACTCGCGCGCATACCGGTTTCGCGAGGGGTCGCTCAGCCAAATCACCGAGGACCACACGCTTCTCGCGGACTACCAAAAGTTGAAACCGCTCTCGCCGGAAGAGGTCGAGGTGTTTCCATACAAAAACGTCATCGTGCGCGCGCTCGGCATGCGGGACGAGGTCGACGTCGCCGTCGCGCAACACGAAACAAAACCAGGTGACATCTACTTGCTGTGCTCGGACGGTCTCTCCGGAATGGTCAGCGATCGCGAAATCACCGACACGCTGTCGACCGCGAGCGATCTCGACAAGGCGTGCGCCGAGCTCATCGATCGCGCCAACGCCCACGGCGGCGTCGACAACATCACCGCCGTCCTCGTTCGGGTTCGATAAGGTCGGGTTCGCCCTCCGTTCCGTCGGGCTCCCCATTTTGCTCGCGCCAACAAGCCACCGGCTTGTTGCCAGATTGCTCGCAAAATTATTCGATGGTCGCGACGCCGTCGGCCGCGAGCGTCTCAAAGAAGCGCTTCCAGATCGCGATGGCACCCGAGTCGTTGAGCGCGACCCAATGGTTGCCGTCGGGATACTGAATGAGAGCCGCGGTTGCCGCGCCTTTGACGTTGCCACGCACCGGCTTCGCGATCTCTCGCCGTCCCTTGAGCAGAAGCCCCTCGATCGGCTTTGACACCGGAATCACAGGCGTGACGCCAATCGAAATCGCAAGCGCCTCGACCGACGCCGGCGACGCGTAATCATCCTTCAGCCCTTCCGTCATGAGAATGTTCTTCGACACCCCCGACGGCGGCGACTCGACGATTCGCGGCGCGTAGTTCATCGCATCGGACCGCTCAAAATAGGTCTGGACCAAATTGATGAGAATGTTGAATTCGTCAAACGACTCGGTCGCTGGAATTCCAAGCCCGAGCGTGATGAGCGACTTCACATCGACGGGCTCGCGCTTCGTGAGCGCGCCGACTGCAATCGCTGCACCCGCGCCTGAGAGCACGGCGCCCTTGATCGACGGCTCGAGCGCGAGGAAAAGCGGTCCTGTAAAACCACCCTGCGAGTGGCCCATGAAGAACAGCTTGTCCGGGTTAAACGATATTCTTACGCCCACGTTTGAAATCGGCGCGTCGATCTTGAGGGCTCGAACCATCCTAACGCGCTGAAACTCATCGATCGCCGACTGCCGCACGTTGTTGAGCCCCGCAATCGGGTTCAGGTAATTGAAGAACGCCAGCTCGATCGCACTGTCCAGCTCGCGGCCCGTCGGCATCGTCTGCCCTTGCGGCACGCTGTACCGCGAACCGTGGAGCGGCTGCGGAATTCCAATCGCCGCGATTCCCACGCCCGCAAGCCGTGCCGCAATCCCTTCGCTGCGGAACGTCCGCTCACTGCCGCCCGTTCCGTGTGCGTAAAGCACGATCGGAAACCCGCCCGGCGGCGGCACGGTGCGCGGCACCGACAACTCAAACGGAATCCCTTCGACCTTTTGACGAATCGGCTCGCCGGCTTCGTTGAAAAGGATGGCGCCACCCGTCGAATACGGCTTATCGCCCGTCTGATAGTTCGGCGTCGTGTAGACACCCTTATAGAGGTGGTACGGCGGCTCAGTCGAATTCGGCAACCGATACTCGCCCTTGAACTCAAGCCCACTCACAACCGGCGCGTTTTCCTTTTCCATCACGTACTGATAAATCCGCTCCATCTCGCCGAGCGCGTCTTGTGTGCGATAGAGCGCAATCGCAGCGACCGAATCGCGCGACACGCCAATCCCCTCTAGGAAATCAAAAACCGGCGCGTAGGTGCCACGGTGCGCCTCGAGCGATTCGTCACCGACGGGCGACGGGGACTTCAACAACTGAAATTCAGGCGAGGGCCCGATGTTCACACCCGATGCGTCGAGAACGTTTCGCGTCACAACGCCGGCGTAGAGCGTGCTCGGACGAAGCGGAAAGCCATACACCGGGAGCGCCGTCAGCGTGTTCGCCGGGAGGAACGTCGTTTTCTCGGCGGAGAACTTGAGGCGCAGCGGGAATCGGCGGCCGCGCGCGGGCGACGCCGGATCGACGTCGACCAAGAAAACCGACGCGTCGTCGGCCATTGATGCGGCGGCACCTTGCGGAAGAGATGCTGGATCGATCGCCCCGCTCAAACGAAAGAAAACGCCCGCATTCGTGCCAAAACCCTTCGTGTTCTCCGCAATGATCGACAAGTAGTTTGTAACGAGCGCGTTGTTTGAGTCGTTCGGAAACTTCGAAAGGTCGAGCGTACCGTCCGCCTTCTGCCTAAAATGCGACGGGAACGGCACCGACAAAAACTCACTAAACCCATCGCCACGCGGCACTTCAAACTGCACGAGCGTTTGCGCTTGCGGGTACACCGATCCCCCATTGTCAGGGGCCTTTGAGCCACAGGCGCCCACCACTGAGGTCGAAAGACCCATCGCAAGAATCCCCATGCGATGCGTCAAGACGCCGGACTTGAAGCGTTTCACCTGCATTCTTCCTCCGCGTTCCCCCAACTGGGCCCACCAACACACACAGAGTATACACATCTCGTACCTAAGGGGGAACCGCTCTGGAAAACGACGGCACCGCGTTGAACTGTTGTAATAAAAAGCGGGTGACCACTTTCGCAACCACCCGCCTTCGCTTTCAAGGTAGGCCCGCCGATGAAGCGAGCCCATGGGTTAGGGAGACCTAGAAGTCGTCGCCCATGCCGCCCATTCCGCCCATCCCTGGGTGACCATGGCCGCCGCCCGCCGGCTTCTCGTCCTTCGGGCGCTCGGCAACCGCCGCGTCCGTCGTGATGAGGAGCCCCGCGACCGACGCCGCGTTTTGGATCGCGCACCGCACGACCTTCGTCGGGTCGATGACGCCGGCCTTGAACAGGTCGACATACTCGGCCGCCGCCGCGTCGTAGCCGAACGAACCCTTCTCCTCCTTCACGCGCTGCAGCACGATCGAGCCATCCAGCCCGGCGTTCTGCGCGATCCAGCGAAGCGGCTCTTCGACCGACTTCTTCACGATGTTGACGCCGAACTGCTGATCGCCGTCGACCTTCAGCTTCTCAAGCGCCGGCAACGCCCGAAGAAGCGCCACGCCGCCGCCCGGCACGATCCCTTCCTCGACCGCCGCGCGCGTCGCATGAAGCGCGTCCTCAACACGCGCCTTCTTCTCTTTCATCTCGGTCTCGGTCGCCGCGCCAACTTTGACAACGGCCACGCCGCCAACGAGCTTCGCAAGCCGCTCCTGGAGCTTCTCGCGATCGTAGTCCGACGTCGTCTCCTCGACCTGCGTGCGAATCTGCTTCACACGCCCCTCGATGTCCGCGCGCTTCCCAGCGCCATCGACCAGCGTCGTGTTTTCCTTGTCGATGACCGCCTTCTTCACGCGCCCAAGGTCCTTGAGCGTCAAATTCTCGAGCTTGAGCCCGAGGTCTTCCGTGATCGCTCGACCACCCGTCAAGGTCGCGATGTCTTCGAGCATCGCCTTCCGACGATCCCCAAACCCAGGCGCCTTCACCGCGCACACATGGAGCGTGCCGCGAAGCTTGTTCACGACGAGCGTCGCAAGCGCCTCGCCCTCAACCTCTTCCGCAATCACGAGAAGCGGCTTCCCGCCCTTCGCAACCTGCTCGAGAAGCGGGAGCAAATCCTTCATGTTCGAGACTTTCTTCTCGTGGATGAGCACATACGCATCCTCGAGCACCGCTTCCATGCGCTCGGGGTCCGTCACGAAGTACGGCGACAGATAGCCGCGGTCGAACTGCATCCCCTCGACCACTTCAAGCGTCGTCTCCATCGACTTCGCCTCTTCAACCGTAATGACGCCTTCCTTGCCGACCTTCTCCATCGCTTCCGCGAGGATGTTGCCGATCGTCTCATCGCCGTTTGCGCTGATCGTCCCGACCTGCGCGATCTCCTTGTGGTCCTTTGTCGTCTTCGAAAGCTTCTTCAGCTCCTCGATGACCGTCGAAACCGCCGCGTCGATCCCGCGCTTCAAGTCCATCGCGTTCACGCCCGCCGCAACCAGCTTCGCGCCCTCGCGATAAATCGCCTGCGCGAGCACCGTCGCCGTCGTCGTGCCGTCACCGGCCACATCCGACGTCTTCGACGCGACTTCCTTCACCATCTGCGCGCCCATGTTCGCGAACTTGTCGCCAAGCTCGATCTCTTTCGCCACCGTCACACCGTCCTTCGTCACGATCGGCGATCCGAACGACTTCTCGATGAGGACGTTCCGGCCGCGTGGCCCGAGCGTCACCTTCACCGCGTTCGCAAGCGTGTTCACACCGTGCAGGATGAGGTCCCGCGCCTTTTGATCAAACAGAATTTCTTTTGCAGCCATTGTTCGTTCCTCCCTTACCCTTCGATAACGCCCAAAACTTCTTCTTCACGCAAGATGAGGTGCTCTTCGCCCTCAATCTTGACCTCGGTCCCGCTGTACTTCGAAAACAGGATTCGGTCTCCCGCCTTCAAGTCGAGAGGACGAACCTTGCCGTCCTCGAGGATTTTTCCGCTGCCGACGGCGACCACTTTCCCTTCGATCGGCTTTTCCTTCGCCGTATCGGGGATGATGATGCCACCCTTTGATTTCTCTTCGCCTTCTACGCGCTTGACCACGAGCCGGTCATAAAGCGGTCTAATCTTCATGTTTCCACCTCCTGAAAACCACGCTGAAACCAGCGCGGCAACCTCTACCTGAGCCTTGAAACGCCCCCTGGCGCCTCAACTGGGCGTCGGGAAGATAGGTTCGCCGAACGAATCTGTCAAGGGCGATTTAGCACTCAGGATGGGAGAGTGCTAATAAGAAGAGTCGACCGCTGACAGTCAACAGTTGACAGTTAGGAGGAAAGAAAAACGAGCTAACAGCGAATCCCCCTTCTTCCTGTGAACTGTTAACTGTCAACTTCCTCTTACTTACACCCCGGCATCCCGATGACCTTGCCGGTCGCCGTCGTCGAGAGCTTATCCAGCGCCTGCTGCAGCGTCTTCAAGCCCTCGGGCATCTTGTCCTTTCCGCTCGCGGGGTTGTACGACACGGTTTTCTTGCAGCCGACCATGTTGATCTTAATCTCAACGGTCCCCGCATCCATGATGATGACGCCCCTGCCCGCACCAAAGACCGTCCCGTCGGCAACGCTACAGATGCCGCTCGACTTGATGCCGCCTTTTAGTGACTTAACGTCCGCGTCGCCAAAACGCCACCGGTGCTCGACCGAAATCTTCCCAGGTTTCGATGAGTTATGCCACGTTGTCGTGTGAACGCCCGTCCCGGCCGCGAACATCTCGAGCATCGCCGATTTGACCGGCGAATAGCCACCGCTCCACTTGAGCGTCGCGAATGGAAGCGTGTGGGACGCGAACGCGTTCAGCGCCGGCGTCATCAAAATCGTAACCGCCAAAACGATCTTGTCCATCGTTCCTCCTTTACTCGGTTGACGATTGTTAGACGCGCGGTGAGCTCATTTTATTCAATGATCGAGCGGGTCCTTATATCGCGCGGCAGCCCGGATGAGTTCCGCCTGCAGCTCAGGGTTCGCAAGCGCCTTTCGCAGCGCCGCGATGAACGCCGCATCCGTCCCCGTACTCCTACTCGTACTCGTTGTCGTGCCCGTGCTCGTATTCGTGCCCGCTCCCGCTACCGCAACCGATTCCGCAACCGACTTTAACGCTCCCAACATCTTCACATGCTTTAATGTCGGGAACAGCGTCCCCGCTTCCCACCCCTGCACCACCGCCACCTCAACCTTGAGCCGCGCGGCAAAATCTTTTTGTGTGCACTTGACCGCCTTCCGAAGCGCCACGACCTCAGCGGCGGTCATTCCAGCGCCTCAACCCTGGACCGCGAGAAGGGTTCGGATGCAAGGCGCCAAGGAGCGAGTGGCCGAGTCGTATTCCGTATACGTCGAGGCCGCGAGCGACGAAGGCAACGCCGCAGACGAGCCCTTATCGTGGGATCAGGGTTCATTCGCGCCAAAGCACAGCCGCGATACCGCCGCCCGCCGCGATGTTCACAATCTTCTTCGTCGAGGCCCGCGACAAAACGCCAAACCCCGACCCGACCTGGATGAACCCACAATCGACAAAATGTTCCTTCGGCCGCAGCTTCCCAGAAGCGTCAAGCTCCGGGAAAAACTCGCGGCTGACTTCGCCATAAACCTGCACGACGCACGACCCCGGCTCGGCGATCGCCTCGCCCAGCGCCTTGTCCCACTCGGCCTTCGTCGCATCGCGGCCAATGACGACGCCCTCCCCGCCGTACGATCGATTCGGCTTCAGTACCAAGTCACTCGCGTTCTTCTTGGCGAAATCGACGAGGTCGATCTTTTTCCCTTCGGGATTCACCGTCTTCGTCGGCCGCAAAAGCCGCGTCCAAAGCATGTGCTTCTTAAAAACTTCGCGCTCAGCCGACGTAAAGATCGCTTGGAAGCGCGCATCCGTAAAAACTTCCCAAAGGCTCTTGTGGTCGAGCTCCCCGGCGAGTGACGAAATAATCCGCCCCTCGCGAAACCCTTTTTCGAGCGCCTTCAAGTCGGCGCCCTTGCGCTTCATCGCGACGAGGTCGCAAAACTCCGTGTCTCTATAGATGACATCGAGCGTCCCGCCGCGATACGAAACCTTGCCGTCCTTGACCGAAATCGACCGCGGATCGACGTGCACGACGCGCACACCCTCGGCGCGAAAACGCTCGGTCATTTGAGCGAGCTCGCGCGTCCCGCCTTTGTCGCGCTTGTCCTCGAGGAAACCGATCGTCGGCGCGCCCTTGACGCCAAGCCCGAGCGCGTGCGCTTGAAGCGTCCGAACAAGTTGCTGGCGCAAGTCGGGCGGCGGCCGCAATCGAATGCCACCGCGAAATTTCTGTAGGCACGGCAGCACAACCTCAGACACGATTCCCTCGACGGTCGGAACATAATCGAGGCCACCGATGCCAACGCCGTTCAGCTCGAAAAACTTGAGCGTCTCACGCCAATCCGAGCGCGACAACGCGGCGTTGGAGTCGAGCCGCCCGACGATGAGCCCGCCAAACGGCGCGCCGTGCCGCGCGATCGACCGTGCCCACGACGCCTCGTCATCCGTAAGCGGAAGCACTTCTTGCAGCGCCTCGTCTTTCACATACCGCGTCGCGACCTTCGCCATCGCCGCCATCGTGACGCGCGTCACGCGCCGCGCGTAAGCGAGCTGCTCGGCCGTGAGGGGCCGCGGCCGCAGCTTCACGTCGATGATCCGCTCTTTACCGCCCGCGTCGACGTAAACGAGCCCGCGTTCCTTCGCGAGCCGGCGCACCTCGGCCGCGAGGTTCCTTGCCAACGCCGTTGGGATTTTGTCAAAAACGCTGTTCAAGCCATCGAGGGCGGGCTTTTCTACGGTCGCCAGTCTCGTCACCTTCGCGTCTTCCTGCCCACGTCAACAATCAACCGGGCGAAATCTGCGCGAATTGTAGTTCTATTCCCGCCACGATTGCAAAGGATTGTGGAATTCGTTCCGCGACGGGCTGCTATCCTACGGATCGGCGGGGCATTGGCTCGCTCCGACTCGCAAACGTCCTCGGGTCTGCACAAACATCATGGTGAATGGACGTCATGAGGTCATGCGAGCATCCGATGTCTTCCGACGCCATGACACCCCAGACCCTGCGGATGCGAGCCTGCGCTCGCCTATGCCCCACCGATTCACCGAGACTCCGCACCGTCTCACCGAGACTCCGCACCGTCGCAGAACGCCACGATCCGGCTTGGGGGCGACACGACCTCTCGTCGATACGAACAGCGCTTGGCTCCCTCCGACCCGAAATCACGATCGACATTTCTAGGCCAGATCTGGTAAAGGTGGGTGTCATGTTCGGGACTTCGACCGTCTTGAAACGCACGCACATGCCGCCGCCGCGCGAGTGGAAAGGGCCGACGCTGTACGACTTGATCAAGGTCGGTTTTTTCGCGTTCGGATTTCCAAAAAACGGATTCGTGTCGGTCGATACGACGAACCGGTGCAACTTGCGGTGCCGACACTGCTATTTCTTTGAGCAAGATTACGAGGAAAAACCGGAGCTGACGCTCGACGAGTGGTTCGCGAAGTTCGAGGCGCTGAAGAAGGCCGAGCCGTGGCGATTCCCATTTTTTCAGTGCACGTGGGTCGGCGGCGAGCCGCTCTTGCGTAAGGAACTCATCGAGCGCGGACGAAGCTTTTTTATGTACAACACCGTCGTCACGAACGGTACGATGCCGCTCCCCAACTGGCCCGACGTCAATTGGTATGTGTCGATCGATGGCCTCGAAGAGCACCACGAGTACATCCGCAAGGCGAAGGGCATCTACAAGAAGATTAAGCGCAACATCATGAACATGACGGCCGACCGCGGCGTGACGATCGCGTGCTGCTTGACGAAGCAAAACTGCGGCGACATCGAAGAACTTGTGATCGAGTGGAGCCAAGTGCCGGGCGTCAAGCACATGGTTTTCGATTTCTACACGCCGATCGAATCGATCGACGACGACCTTTGGCCCGGCTGGGAAATGCGCGACCGCACGATCGACGTCTTGCTCGAAATGAAGAGGCTGTACGGCGATTTTCTCGTGACGCCCGCGCGCACGTTTCGGATGATGAAGTCGGAAAATGCGGCGCAGGTGACCGAGAACTGCCTCTTCGAGAAAAAGGCGACGTCGTTCGCGCCGAACGGCGAGGCGAAACCAAAGTGCATGCTGGGCGAAAAAGCCGACTGCACGCGCTGCGGGTGTGTGGTGCCGTACTACATGGCGTCGCTCACGAACCGCTCGTTTATTCTGGGCGATCATCTCGCGAGCGTGCGGAATTTCTTCGCGAACGTCGGCACGCGCTCGACATCGCTCACACACGCGATTTGATTTGACCGACTTCATCGGCCAGAATTGTCCATAAGCCCATTCACGAAGGGGACGCCGTTGAAGAAACTCTTTCGACCTTCATGCGGATTGCTGATTCTCACAGCCAGCGCGTGCACGACCGTTACGCAAAGCACCGATTCGACCGTGAGCGTCAGCCACGTGCTCCCGAACAACTTCGCGCTCTCGGCGGTTGTAAGCGAAGTCGAGATGGTGCTCGATGAGCCGACCGATGCGGGCGCTCTGTTCGCGGCGCCGACCGCTACGATGGTCGCGCGAACCGACGACGGCTACAACCTCAACATCTATACGGAGGATGTCGACCAAGACGGGCGCGTCGAGATGCGACTCCAGGTGCTCGGGAATCCGTTTGCGTCGCGAAAGCTTTGGACGTTTTCGAAAGCTGGGTCGGCGCTCGGGAATGGGTTTTGGATTCGCGCGAAGTTGTATCGGGCGGACGGCGGCGCGAAGGAGACCATCGCAACGGCCATGGCGACGTCGACCGACGATTTAAAGACGATCCAATTTGGCGGCGGGCTGAAGAAAGTGTCGCTCGTTTATGCCTGTGCGAGCGGCGTCGCGTGCGTGAGCGATGGCGGTGCAAGCGCGGATGCGGGAGCGGCAGCGGACGCCGGGGCGGGCGCGGGAGCAGATGCGGGGGCGGATGCAGGTGCGGACGCGGGAACGGACGCCGATGCGGGCGCGGATGCGGGTGCCGACGCGGGAGCGGCAGCGGATGCGGGCGCGGACGCGGGTGAAGATGCGGGCGCGGACGCAGGACCACCCGGCTGCGGCGCCGCGGCTCTCCTCGAATCCCTCGACGGGAACAGTGGCACCCCATCCATCGCGCAGGATACCGCGGGCAATGCCCTCATCGTCTGGGCCCAGTATACCAACGCGGGGAGAGTAGCGATTTGGGCGGCCGTCCAACCATCCGGCAGCGGCTGGTCCACGCCCGAAGTGATCGACTTCTTAGATGGCGGGAATTCTGATTCCCCCGCCCTGGCCATGGCCAATAACGGTACCGCAATCGCCGTATGGAGGCAGCCGTCGATCTGGGCAAATCGCTACGTACCAGGAATCGGATGGGGCGATGCTGGCGTGATCGAGATCGGCGCGCAAGCCGTCTACACCCCGCGCGTTCGAGCCGACTCGACCGGAAACGCTATCGCCATCTGGGCGCGAGCCATGGGCGGGGGACTGTTTCATCTTTTTGAGAATCGTTACGTCGCCGACGCCGGATGGGGCGGCGAGGGCGCGCTTGCGACACCGTCGACCGGCTTCGTGAACCTGACGCAGCTCGCGCTTAGCGCGACCGGCTCCGGTGTCGCCGTCTGGGAGCAGTATAACGACGCAGGTTACGACGTCTGGGCCGCGCGCTTTGTCGACGCCGGATGGCTTGCACCCGAAGCCCTTGAGGCATCGTCGAATTCGGCGGAAGCCCCGTGGGTCGCCATCGACCCGGCCGGAACCGCGACCGCTGTTTGGCGGCAACAAAGCGGGGCGTTTCAAGCGATTTGGTACAGCCGCGCGTCGCCCGGCGGCTCGTGGTCGGCACCCGCGCTCGCCGAAACCGTGGCCGGGAGCGGCTCCTACGCACCCCAGGTGGTCGTTGATGATACGGGGGTCGTGACCCTCGCGTTTGCGAACTCCGTCATATACGCGAATCGGTTTGTCCCCGGCGCTGGCTGGGGCGACGCGGGCGCGGTCGACAATTCGGTTGGTTCGATCCTCGACTCACTCTCGTCTAACGCGGCGGGGACAGCCTGGGTTACCTGGCGCTACTCCGTCAACGGGCAGTTCAACTTGCTCTCGAATCGATTCACGGCCGCGACCGGGTGGAGCCCGGCATATCCCGTCGAGACGAGCGACGCGGGGACCGTGTGGGTGAGCGGACTCGCCGTTGACTCATTAGGCCGCGCAAGGATCGTTTGGTCGCAAAACGATGGAACGCGCGACAACATTTGGGTGAACCAATGTCAATGAACGTGCGGACATGGGCGGCGCTGGCGGTTCTTGCGATGGCGTGCGCGTGCAGCACCGCAACGATAGATACAAGCAACACGGTCAGCGTGCGGCACCAACTGCCGAATGGGTTTGCGTTTCGGAGCACGGTGAACGAAGTCGAGATGCTGCTCGACGAACCGGCCGACGCGGGCGCGCTTTTCGCGAGCACCGCCGCGACGATGGTCACGACGACCGACGACGGCTACCCGCTTAACATCATCACCGAAGACGCCGATGGCGACGGGCGCGTCGAGATGCGCATCGTCGTGCTCGGGAGCGTCTTCGCATCGCGCACGGCGTGGACGTTTGACAAGGCGGGGAGCGCGCTCGGAAACGGGTTCGTGATTCGCGCGAAGCTGCGGCGCCCCGACGGCGGCGTGATGGAAACCGTCGCGACGGGCGTTGCGACAACGACCGACGATTACAAGACGATTCAATTTGGCGGCGGCCTAAAGAATGTTACTGTTCTTTACGACTGCGCGCCGGGCGTCGCCTGCGTGACCGACGGCGGCTGACAAGGCCCTTCAATCACACGAGGTTTTGATGCGCACATCTTTACGACCGTTTCTTATTATCGCGTTCGGCTTTGCCACCACTTGCTCGTCAGAAACAGCCTCCACAACGCCACCCGCAGATGCGGGAACGAAAACCGACGCGGGAGTTGACGCGGGTACCGTTGCGGATGCGGGCACGGGTTCGGACGCCGGCTCATGGACCGCGAGCGTCACGGCGGCGAAAACGGGTGGCACCATCATCGACGGCGGCGCGATTTATTCGTCGACGAAGCTGCTCATCGGATGGAGCGCGACGTCACAAGCGATCGACCACTTCGCCATCACCGCGAGCGAATCGATCGGCGGCACCGTCACGACAGCGAGCGCCGATGCGGGCGTCATGAACGCCACGCTCATGGGGCTTAAATCGGGAACGACGTACGCCATTGCGGTCGCCGCGTGCGTGAACGCTGGATGCACCACGATGCTCGCCGCCACTGGCGCCGACGCTTCAGCGACGACGGAACAGGAGTTTTACAGAATGGTCGGCTCGGGCAACACCATGAGCGGCTGGGACGCAGGCGTTTGGGCCGTGCCAGACGGCATGACGCTCTCGCACGTCTTTCGGTATGGCGCCGACGCGGGCGCGTCGCTCGAAGGGAAGCTTCAGATGGCTTACAACGTCGACCCGGCCATCGGTGGTTACGGCAAAGGGCTTTGGGGCGCGCGGCTCGCGACGATTCCGACGGCAGCCGACGCCGGCTCGCTCTACCCATTCACGCCGTTCGGCGGTTCGTACATGCTTTCAAACCCAGACGCCGGCGGCACATCCGACGTAGCCGCGTATAACGCCATCGGAATGCCGGTGCCACTCGGCGGCACACTCGGCGCAAAGATTCGGCTCTTCTTAGAAGGAACCGGCTCTGACGGTCGATCGCGCATTCTTTCGCTCGACAGCACGGACGGCTACGAAGGGAAAGATTTTCATGGCGGCTCGGCGACGGTTTGCCTCACGAACGCCGATTACTCGGGCGATGGCGGCTGCGCGCTGACCCGCGTCATCAAGGTCGAAGCCGACGACGCCGGCAACACAAACTTGCGCGACGCGCGCCAATTCAAGATCGGATACCCGACGATGACCGATTGGCGATGGAACGGCGAGCCGGGGACGTTCATGGTCTTCACCGTTGACCTCATCAACGAAGGCCCGTGTGGCATCGTTGGGTCCGACTTCACGTCGGGGTACGCCGTTTACGACGGCATAAAGTGGGACGTGCAGTACGACGGCGGGACGTGCCCGAAGCTCTTTAGAAACGTTCGCGTGCCCAACCCCGTTCACCTGGGAGCCGCAACCTACAAGATGTACTTCACCGACGACCGCGATGGCGGCAACCAACAAAAGCGCGTCGCGTACGCGCACGCGGGGCGAACAGGCAATCCAGCGTACGTCGACTTCGAGGATTGGGAAGACACGGTCACAGAAGCGCGCGACGTGAATTTCTTGTGGCCCGACGGCACGCTCATGGCAAGCGACTATGAACGCCCGATGGACGATTTCTCGTTCCTCATGCCGACGAACGACGTCAATTTCCAGGTGATGTACTCGAACTTCGGCATGCCGATGCCGCACATCGCCGTGCTCATCCTCGTGAATCCGTAAGGTTGGCTTACCGACTTTTCGAATATCCGCCGTGCGGTGAGCGAACGAACCATCGCGTCGCCGTCGAGCGGACGGCGGTTCACTCTTCTTACTCCAAGAGTCCGGTGATCGCGTCGATCGGGGCGAGGTTGGTTTGGCTAACGCCGCCGATTGTCAAAAAGCCGCCGCCGGCGTAGACCGTCACCGTGCTTCCGAGAAGCGCATAGACGTTGCTACTCGCGTTCGGGTTCCACGACAGGAGCTGGCCACCGTCGGTCGCGAACGCCGCGAGTCGGTTTCGCGTCGTAGCGCCGCCCATGGTCGTGAACGTACCGCCCGCGTAAACCACCCCACCTGAGACCGTAAGCGCGTAAACGTAATTGCCCGCGTTCGGGTTCCAGGGGAGGAGCCCGCCGTCGGTGTCGATCGCGGCGAGGTAGTTTCGCGTCTCGCCGCCGACCGCGCTGAACTCGCCGCCCGCGTAGAGTGTCCCTCCGCTCACCGCGAGGGCTTTGACACCGTACCCCGAGAGGGCAGTGACGTCGGGATCCCATGCCAGAAGCCCGCCGTCGGCGTCGATTGCCGCGAGTTTGTTCCTCGTTAAGCCGCTGATCGAGGTGTAAGTCCCTCCGACGTAGACCCTTGACCCGCTCACGGCGAGCGAATTTACGCTGCTATTCGCGCTCGGGTTCCACGGGAGGAGCCCGCCGCCGGTGTCGATCGCGGCGACGTAGTTTCGCGTCTCGCCGCCGACCGCGGTGAAATCGCCGCCCGCGTAGACCACCCCACCAGACACTGCGAGCGCATTGACACCGGCGTTCGCGTTCGGGTTCCACGGCAAGAGGATGCCCTCCGTCCCGATCGCCGCAAGGCGGGTTCGCGTTCCGCCATCGATCGCGGTGAAGTCGCCACCTGCGTAAACCGTCGACCCGGTCACCGCGAGCGCGCGAACGACGCTATCCGCGTTCGGGTTCCAAGGTAGGAGTCCGGCATCGAGATCAATCGCCGCGAGGTAGCTCCGCGTCTGGCCGCCGACCGCGGTGAACTGGCCGCCCGCGTAGACCGCCCCACCGCTTACCGCGAGCGCAAAGATGCTGCCGCCACTTGCGCTCGGGTTCCACGAGAGAATCCCGCCATCGGTGTCCACTGCGGCCAGGCTGGAACGGTTGCTGCCGCCGACCGAGGAAAAGCTGCCGCCCAGGTAAACTGTCGATCCGGCCACCGCGAGTGCATAGACAGTCGGGAACGAACCCAGATTCAGATTCCACGGTAGGAGCCCGCCATCGGTGTCGATTGCCGCGAGGCCGGTCCGCGAGGCTCCGCCGATCGTCGAGAACTGCCCCCCCGCGTAGATCACCCCATCGCTCACCGCGAGCGAATAAACGAAGAAGTTCGCGTTCGGGTTCCACTGGAGAATCCCGCCGTCGGTGTCGATCGCCGCGAGGCGGTTTCGCGGCTGGCCTCCGATCGTCAAGAATGCCCCTCCAACGTAAACCGCTCCACCGCTTACCGCGAGCGCCTTGACCTCGTCGGCAGCGTTCGGGTTCCACGGCAAAAGCCCACCGTCGGTGTCGATCGCTGCGAGGCGGTTTCGCGGCTGGATACTGATCGAGGAGAAATTGCCCCCCGCGTAGATCACCCCATCGCTCACCGCAAGCGCATAAACGCTGCCGGCCGCGTTTGGGTTCCAGGCGAGGAGACCGCCGTCGAAATCGATTGCCGCGAGCCGGTTCCGCGGCTGGCCTCCCATCGAGGTGAAATAGCCGCCTGCGTAAACCACCCCATCGCTGACCGCGAGCGCATGAACTCCGTTGTCCGAATTTGGGTTCCAGGCGTGGAGCGTGCCATCCGCGTTGATTCTGGCAAGGCGATTTCGCGGAACGCCCCCCACGCTCGTGAAATAACCCGCGATGTACCATCCGCCCGCGTCGTCGGGTATCGCCGCGTTGATTTGGCCGTCGTCGATCGTGAGCGGATCCGCAAACGCGAGCTCACCGGTTGTGTTGTTGAGCACCGCGCCGGGACCCGTGAACCGCCCCATCCGCGTGAACCAGCCGCCCAAGTAGATCGTGCAACCTCTGCGCGCCATCGCGTAGACGATGCCGTTCGGGACCCACCTCGCGATCGCGCTCACGGGGGGACAGTCGACGAGCGAGTCAATCGTGACCGCGAGGACAGGTGAGTCAGCGCTCTCGTTCCCCGCAGTGTCGACGGCGCGTGCGGTGAAAAGGTAGTCCCCCTCCGCGAGAGCCGACGACGTCACGGTGTACGCGCCCGTGCCATCCGCTGTCGTCGTCGCGACGGGCGCGCCACTCGCGTAGAGCCGCACCGTCGCGCTTGCTGGTGCACCGCTCCCGTTGAAAGTGGGCGTTGTGGCGCCCGTGATGTTGTCGGTGCTCGATGCCCCGGTGTCGCTCGACGCGATGAGATCGGGAGCGCCCGGCGTCGAGAGCGGCGTCGTGTCGATCGTGATGCTGAGCGCGGCCGACGCATCGCTCACGTTTCCCGCGTCGTCTTGCGCCTTGACGGTGAACGTGTAGACGCCGTCCGTGAGCACCGACGATGTCACCGAATAGGCGCCCGTGCCGGTTGTGCTCGCCGTTCCAACGAGCGTGCCGCCGTCATGATAGAGGCTCACCATCGCGAACCCCTCGACCGTTCCCGTGAAGGTTGGAGTCGCGTTGTATGTGATGTTGTCCGCGCTCGACGCCCCGGTATCGCTCGCCGCGGAAAGATCCGGCGCGCCCGGTGCGGCTGGTGCCGTGCTGTCTTCGATGTAAGGGATCGCCGCGTTGAGTGCCGTGCAAAGCCCGACGTTCTCGCCGAGATCGACAATCCGCCCATAGAAAACCGTCGATGTGTTGTCTGGAACCGCGACGGTGACCGCGAATTGGCCGGCGTCGTTTACGGTGCCGGTTGTCGGTGTCGCCGTGCAAGTCGCGTCGCCCGCGTAGATTCGAATCGTCGTGTTCGCCTCGGCGGTGCCGGCGACGATCGGCGCGTTGTTGTTCGCGGGGCCTTGCGGAATAACTCCCGTCCCGACGGGCGCCGCGGGGGGCGTCGTGTCGATCGTTCCCGCGCACGAATATCCGACGCGGCACGGGATGCTGAAAGTCACCGTTTTCGGCTGCCCCGACACAAATCGAAGGCTGGTTCCGTCGTCAAACGCTTCCTTCGCGGCACGCTCGCTCTTCCCGCCCTGCATATTCACGACGACGCCGAGACTCATCACGACCGATTCCGGCAGCGACCCAGAAAACGTGAAGGTAAACGTGCCGCCCGCAAACGGGTTCTCGGCGAACGTTACGCAGAATTCGTTTCGCGTGTCGCCGTCGCAATCTTTGACTTCAGACGTATAAACCCGGCCGCCCGTCGACTTCGTTGATGCGCTCTGCGCCGTCCAGTTGAGCCCGGCATCGCCCGGAGCATCGAGAAAGAGAACGAGACCTGTGATGAGGGTTGCGTCGAATCCCGAGCCGAGGTTGATCGTCGCGACGATCTTGCCCTCCGTCCCCGTGTTCGTCGCGCAGCCAAGCGGCGCAAGCAGGACCACGGTGAAGTGCAACAGCCGCCGCCTGGAATTGAACATGTTCCCCTCCTTGGCTTCATCCGAGGAACTTTACGAACTCTTCAAACCAAGTGTGAGGCTTAAGCCTCGAGACTGCAACGCGCAGGTCGCGGTCCGTGTTCGCTGTACGCGCGCGGCCGTGGGTGGTAGAGAATCGCTCGTTCGCGGTTGATGGGGAGACAATGAATGCTGATGAGCCGATGTCGTCCGCGCCGTGGGTGGCCGCTCCCTCGTCGGAGCCGACGTCATCTTGCGAGTCGACGACGTCGTATCGTGGCAGGACGGCATCGTCCCCGACGAGGAGGAAATCGTCCGCGGCGGATACAAATTCCCAATAAAATAAAGGGGCAACCAAACGAAAAACGGAGGAGAAGATCATGAGCGAAAAACACGTTACTGACAGTACAAACCGGGTGACCGCGCCCAAGCCGGGCGACACCGCCATCGATTTGAGAGGTATCGAGCTTGTCGACCTGACCCGCGACGAGATGAAAGCGCTGGCGCGGCCGCGATCGAACTGGATCGAGGTCGCTGAGCAGGTGGCTGCGGTGTACCCGCAGGTGGCCGACCAACTGGGCCTTGGCAAGTTCGATCCGGCGACGGCGATCAATAACCCGATCGCGCGGATCGCGGAGCTCGCGCCATACGAAGCGTGGCTTGAAAAGGCGCTTGAAATGGTACGGGAGACGCGCGCGAAAGCGGCGAGCGATGCGTGGCGGGCGATGCTTAAGGTGTATCGTCGGGCGAACGATGTGGCGCTTGAAGACCCGCGTGTCGCGAAGGCGTTTCGGTTCGTGAGCGACTATCTCGCGACCGATTCGACGCGGGAGCAAGCGGCCGGGCCGACGGGGACAACGGCGACCAACACGGGACCGCGGTAAGAGCAACCGCTCCCGCTACCGCACCCGCACCCGCTCCCGCTCCCGCGCCCGCTCCCGCTCCCGCGCCCGCTCCCGCTCCCGCACCCGCTCCCGCTCCCGCGCCCGCACCCGCATCCGCATCCGCTTTCCCTTCGTTCGTGCCTCCTTTCTCGCCGCCTCATGCGACCCCATCCGGTTGGTGAGGGCCGCATTCGGCGGCTTCGAAAGGAGTCCCTCATGTCTCATCGGTTCATCGCCTTCGACGTTGCGCTGGAGTTCGCCAATCGCATTCGTCCAGTGCTTGATTCGCTTCGTCGCAAAAACCGCGCACTCGAAGATCAGCTTCGGCGCGCGGTTGCTTCGGTGGTTTTGAATATCTCAGAGGGCGACGGCAAATCGTCACTTCGCGATCAAGCCCGCTTCTTCGAAATCGCGCGTGGGTCATGTCGCGAGGCACGAGCCGCGCTTCGACTCGCAGCGCTGTGGGGCTACGCCGACGACGCGACAGTCGCCGCACTCGACGCGCTCGGCGATCGAGTATGCGCGCTGCTGTCGCGCCTTATCGCACGAGCTTCGTCAGCATCGCGATAACCCGGGACAACAAGTGACCGATCTCTTTCGGTGCATCGTCGATCAAGTCCAGCAGCGCCGCACTCTCGCACGCTTCGCCGCGCGCGATGGCGTAACACCGACGTTTGTCGGCCTTTGCGACTCGCCCCGCGCCTTCCGCGGTATTCGTAAGGACTGAGAGCGACGCCCGACGAAACTGATCACGAAGCACTTGATTCGCGATCGGAAGTCGCTGAGCGATCCGGGCGAAGTCGCGGGCGACACGGAAGCAGTCGAGGCGTTCGAGGGACGAGGACGCGGAAACGGTAGCGGTAGGGGTTGCGATAACGGGAAGCGGCATCGGGTTCTCCTTTCGAAGTGGTGAGCCGAATCTTTCGGCCCTTAACCGAAGCGAGGAGCGCGAAGGGGGCCGAAAGTGAGGCGAACCGAAGAAAGAAGAACCCGCGACCGCTACCGCTCCCGCAACCGCTCCCCCTCCCGCCCCCGCTCCCGCCACCGCACGACGAACGCGACGACGGGAACCAGCGAGAGCGTGGTGCCGAAATCTAACGCGCTGGGCAACTCCCGAGCGCGACGTGCTGTGCCGCGATGTAGCCGACTTTCCCTTGCCACTCGATCTTCGTCCACGTGAGACCGCCGCCCGTGACGCTCTTCTCAAGCACCTTGAACTCTTTGCACGGACGTTTGAAAAGCATCACGTGGATTCCAGCCGTCTTTGAAGGTTCTTTGCGCATGTAGATCCCATCGCCCGTAAGGTAACCGATCTCGCCGGCGGTCTCAGTCGCACCACCGCTCTCGGTCCCACCCGACTCGGTTCCGCTCGGCGTTCCGGGCGGCTCCTCAGTCGTTTTGGTTCCCGCTCCCGTTTGACCGCCACCGCTCGGCCGAATCGTCAGTGGCCTCGGCGCCGTGCAACTCTGGGCCGCGCGCGACATCTGGTTCTGGCAAAGGTGAACAACCGGCTTCTTGCAACTCGGCTGGCCCCTTCCCTTTTCGCATCGCGCGGCGGGCCACGCCCAATTCATAAACGTCCGCCCCTTCTTAATCGCGCACTTTTCAACGTCCGCGCCAAACGCTTTCCGCACAACCTTCGTCATGTCGTCGAGGTCACGATACCGCGCGCCGCGCTCGCGCTCCTTCACGAGCCGCGTACAGACGCTCTTTCCCCAACCGGTCGCCGTGCACTCGAGCGCCGCCATCACGTTTGGATTCATCTTCCCGAGGCATGCGCCAGGCGGCCCCGGTCGGATAATCGGTCGAACCGGCGTTACAACGGGCGGTATTGGCTGAACTGGCTGAACTGGTTCAACCGGCTCGACGGGGTCCACCGGCTCGACAACGGGTGGCTCCGCGGGCTTAACCGCAGAAGTCTTCGCGCACTTTGAGATGACGTCGATAATTCCGCCGCGGCAACTCCCCGACAGCGACACCGGGCGCCCCGCAAGCCAGCTCTTTACGTTTTCGACCTGCAGCGTTCCCGAACAGTACGACAAGCACGTCGCCGTCGCGGTCGCTTTGCCGCCCACCTTGATGCCCTGGCCCTCCTTTGCGGCCTTGAGCCCAACGCTCGCTTGCGCCCCCATCGTGACGTCGATCGACCAACTCCCCGCGCCCGTCCAACCGCCAGCGGCAAAGAACTTTGATGGACTTAGCGACTTGATGACCGACTTCAGCCCGCCCGTCGAAACACCGCTCTCAACGCTCCCCTTGAACGCAACGGTTCCAACCGCGGCGAGCCCACCAGAAATCCCAGCCCCGCCTTCGGTCGTCCCCTTGACCCCAGCCCCAACCTCGACCGCCCCTGACCCGCTCACTTCGACGCCCAACTTGTACGGCCGATCGGCGTTGAGGCACTTCTTTAGCCCCGACGTCGCCATTTTCAAGTTACCCCAATTCTCAGACGCGTCGATCCCGCAGTCGACCGTAATCTTTCCGGCGGCACCACCCCCAACAGCGACGCGCCCCTTGAGCGACAGCAGCTTCTGGATGGTGACGCCGAGCTCTCCCGAAAGCTCGCCTTTGAGCGCAACCGAAAACGTGATCTTTCCATCTTTGCCGATAACGAAACCGCCACATCCACCAATCGCCGTGCTCCCGCCGACCGACAGAACATCCTTAATGAGGTCGCCTTCGCCGGTCAGGTCGCCGCCCAAGCAAAGCTCCGAGCTCGACTCCGTTAGAATCCCGCGCGCAA